>JAAWRC010000005.1 GCA_022800815.1 Lachnospiraceae bacterium
TGATCCCCTCCAGACGTTTCGCAAGGCCCGTCGTCCCGTTTGCCACGCCGTTGGAAGTCTCCGCCTGCCAGCCAAAGGTCTGTACGTGGGTCTGATAGGTGACCTTCAGATCTTCCACGTAGGTATCCGTCGTCCTCCCGGGCGCCGCTCCGCCCTTTTCCACCAGCACGATCTGGATGGCCTCCAGACGTTTCGCATACCCCATGCTCCCGCAGGGCGCCCCGTTCTTCGCCCAGCCCGTCCAGTCAAAGGTCTGGCAGTGGACCCGGTAATAGACGTCGTACCTGTCCGCCATCTCCCCGGTCAGGCGGATCTGGATTGCCTCCAGACGCTTCCCAAGGCCCGTCGTCCCGCTCTCCGCGCCGCCGGGCACCCAGTCCAGCCAGCCCAAGGTCTGAACGTGGGTCCGGTACTCGATCCCTCCGGAAGCCGGGGCGTTGTCCAAATTGATCACGATGGATTCCAGCCGCTTCGCCTCCCCCGTCGTCCCGCTCTCCGCACCGTCAGACACTGCACCCAACCAGCCGTAGCTCTGCACGTGGGTCCGGTAACGGACGGAGGCCCGGCCTCGATTCACCTCCGTCCAGGGACCGACTTCCGGTCGAAACAGACTCGCCCCGATCCGTCTCCACTCCGAAACCTCCTGTCCCCGGACCTGATACCAGAGGGCATCCTTCCAGACAAACGCAAAACGATACTCCTGTCCTCTCCAGTAGTAATCGTCATATTCCGTACCGTTCCCGGAAAGGCTCCTGTCGTTCCAGTTCGTATGCCCGGTTCCCTGAATCCCGGAATCGCTGAGAAGAAAATTCCGGTGAAGCACCTCCCCCGCCACGTCCATGTCATCCCAGGTGCAGTCCACATGATAAGTCTTTCCGCCCAAATACACCAGGTTCCAGGCATGGTTAAGTGCGTCGCTGGCCACGAACTCCGTCGGTATGCCGAGCCGCTCCGCCAGAAGGTCGAAGGCCAGGGCATATCCATGGCACACGGCCTTTCCCTCCACGAGGGCGGCATAGGCCGTGTAACAGCCCTGTCCGTTATTCCAGCTGGTGGCCATGCCGTAGGTGACGCCCGCCACCAGCTCCTCATGGAGGATCATCAGCTTTTCCGCATCCGTCATGGAAGCGTCCGTTTTGGCCAAAATCGAAGAAACCCGCTGCTCCATGGCCGACTTCATGGCTGCGACCTTCGCCGGGTCCTGCTCGGAGTACTGCCAGTTGGCCCTTGACACGCTCCCGTCATTCGCAGGGACATATCCGAATCGGTTTGACACGTAAAACAATTCCGGATGTCCGTTTACCACCTTTTCAAAAACCGCCTTCAATTCCTCCGGCCCAAGACCAAGCCCGGTCAGGTCCGTGCTGCCGGACATCCGGCTCAGATCCTGATAAATCTGTGCCTCGACGCCCGCCGTCCGCAGGTCGTACACCGCAATCCAGGAGGCATCCGCCCTGAGCGCCCCCGCCTGGTATAAATCTGCGGTTACTTCTTCTATCGCCACTCCGGTCCCCTCCGGCACCGCAGCCGCTTCTCCCGTCAAGGCCGCCGCTTCTTCCGTCTGGCTTGCCGACTCTCCCGTCACGGTCGCCGCTTCTTCCGTCTGGCTTGCCGGCTCTCCCGTCACGGTCGCCGCTTCTTCCGTCTGGCTTGCCGGCTCTCCCGTCACGGTCGCCGCCTCTTCCGCCCGAACCGGACGGCCTGCGGCGGCCAGCAAGGCCGCCGCAAGCATTCCCACTAAAAAACACTTTCTACGTCTCATCGATCCTCCCGTCACATGTTTCTCAACCGGCTACATAATGTCCATAAGTGCTTCCGGGAGCCGCCCCGCCTTTCGGCACCAGCCGGATCTCGATGGCCTCCAGACGTTTCGCCAGACCGCTGGACCCGGCCGACTCCCCGTTCTTCGCCCAGCCCATCCAGCCGAAGCTCTGGGCGTGGACCCGGTAATAGATGTCGTATTGAGCCGCCGCCTGGCCGGACAGCCGGATCTCGATGGCCTCCAGGCGCTTGTACAGCCCCTCGGTTCCTGCCATCTCCCCGTCCTTTTTCCAGTCCTGCCAGCCGAAAGTCTGCACATGGGTCCGGTAAGACACGCTTCCGGAAATCCGGTCCAGACTGATCACGATTCCCTCCAGACGCTTGGCCTGCCCCTCAGTTCCGTTCATGACGCCGTTTTCCGAGGCCGGAAGCCAGCCGTAAGTCTGGCAATGGGTGCTGTAGGCGACGGTCGGCGGCTTCGCCACGAAGGGATTGGCCGTGCTCCCCGGTGCTGCCTGGCCCTTTTCCACCAACAGGATCTCAATGGCCTCCACCCGTTTGGCATAGCCCTCGCTTCCGGCGCTCCCCCCGTTTTTCGCCCAGTCCAGCCAGCCGTAACTCTGCACGTGGACCCGGTAGTAAATGTCGTACTGGCTGGCCGCATTCCCCGTCAGCCTGATTTCCACCGCTTCCATCCGCTTGTCCTCGTTGGTGACACCGGTGACCGCCCCGTCGGACACCCATCCCGTCCAGCCGTAGCTCTGCACGTGGCTCCTGTAGGTGACTCCCCCGGAGATCCCCCTGTCCGAGAGCAGGACCTTCAGCCCTTTCAGCTTCTTCGCACTCCCCGTGGTCCCCGCCGGGGCGCCGTCCGCCTTCCAGGACTCCCAGCCGCTTCCCTCCACGTTGGCCTTATAGGAAATCTTTGCGCTTTCCGGCACCTTGATGCCGGTTTCCTTATAGTCCGGCGTCGCATACCCCTTGATATAGAGGGAAGTCAGGGCGTAGCTTTTCTCTCTCACGCTGTTGGAAGTGTTTCCCTCGATGGTGTAAACCTTTCCCCCGGAAACCTTTGTCACGATCCCCACGTGGTTGACGTAATTGTCGTTCCAGTCGAATTTGAAGAAGATCAGGTCCCCCGGCTGAGGCGTATACCCGCCCCGCTCATGCCAGTAGCCGGGATGGTTCTCGTTTTGATACCATTGCGCCATGGTAACTGTACCGGAATATCTCAGAAATATTTCCGACGGGATCCCCGCCTGCTCCGCACACCAGCTCACGAACATGGCGCACCAGGGTGCGGAGGGAAAGTAGTCTCCGGTCGCATTGCTGTAGCCGTTGTACCACGTCCCGTACTTGGTCGGCGTTTTCTCCGGCTTGTAATAACCAACCTGGGTCTTCGCCACGGCGATGATGTCCTGGACCCTGTCCCCCGTGTTGACATGGGTGTTCGGATATCCGTCCTCCGGGCTGAATTTCAGATAAGGCTTCGCCGTCGGCCCCGGCGCCGCATCCCCCTTCGCCCGCAGGACGAAGCGAACCGCTTCAATGCTCTTGTCCCAGGAGGAATCCACGCCCGCCGGCTCCCCGTTCTTCGCCCAGTCCAGCCAGCGGTTGTTCACGTAAACCTGATAATAGAGGTCATAGTTTCCGGCCGCCGATCCCGTGAGGGACGCCCGCACTACCTCCACCCGTCTCGCCTGGCCGGTGGTGCCGGCCGCCGACATGCCCTGGTCGTCCTGGCAGGAGCCCTCGGAAAGCCAGCCGGAACCGGCGCCGTACACCTGGTACTCCACGCCCAGATTCGCTGCGCCGCTCACCTTAAGCCGGATGGCTTCCAGCCGTTTCCCCTGATCGGTGACGCCGTTTGCGGCGCCGTTGGCACCCTCCGCCAGCCAGCCATAGCTCTGCATATGTACACGGTACGAAATAGAAGGCATCGCCACTTCATAGAGGGCGGCCTCCTCCGGCAGGCTCTCCTCCGCTTCGGAGGAGGCCGTCTCGCCCTCACTGGCAGTTTCCGGTACGATTTCGGTTTCCTGCTCCGGGCTCCCGCCCGTCTCTTCGGGGCCTTCCGTCTCGATTTCCCCCGAGTCCTCCGGCCGGTTTTCCGGTTTCGTTTCCCCGGCTCCTTCCGTCTCTCCCGGTTTTTCTTCCGGTTCCCGCGATTCTTCCTCCCGAGACTCCTCCTCCGTTGTCTCCGCTGTTTCCTTTGCCGCTTCCGTCGCCTCCGTCTCTTTGACGGATTCCGCCACGGAGCTCTCCGCAGTTTCCTCCGTCACGGAAAGCCCGGCCGCACCGACCGGCCGGCCGACCGACGTCCACACGCAGGCAAGCATGACAAGCGCCATGAACAGTGCGGTTTTTCTTTTCATCTGTCTCATTAAAATCCCTCTTCTCTGTTTTCCATTCAGCGGACAATCTCTCTTCCCACGCTCTCGTAGATGACGCCGCTGCCTTTAAAGCTCTCCGGGGGGTAACAATTCCTCCCGTCAATAATTATAGGCTTTTTCATCTGCTTTGCAAAGAGCTCCGGCCCTATTTCCTGTATTTCCCTCCACTCCGTGAAAATCAGGCAGATGTCCGCCCCCTTAAGCGCCTCCCCGATGGTTTTACAGTAGCAAATCTCCTCCGGATACAGCTTTTTGTAATTTCTCTCCCCGATCGGATCCCAGGCCTGAATCCTCGCCCCCTCCTCCAGCAGGATCGGAAGGTTGACCAAGGACGGCGCCTCCCTCAGGTCGTCCGTTCCCGGCTTGAAGGTCAGCCCCAATGCGGCGACGGTCAGTCCCGCAAAGTCCTCGTAATACTTCCTGGCCTTCTTTACCATTTTTAATTTCTGGCTTTCGTTCACCTCTATGGCGGCCTTCACCGTCTTCATCTCGTAGTCATAGGAATTTGCCAGCCAGTGGAGGGCCTTCGTGTCCTTGGGGAAGCAGGAGCCGCCGTAACCGATCCCCGCCTTCAGGAACCGGTCTCCGATCCTCGCATCCAGCCCCATCCCCGCCGTGACGTCCTCGATATCGGCCCCCACCAGCTCGCAGAGATTGGCGATCTCGTTGATATAGGAAATTTTCAGCGCCAGAAAGTCATTGGACGCATACTTCACCATCTCGGCGCTCTTTCTGTCCATCACCAGTCTGGGGGCGTCAAAGTCTTCATAGACCCGCAGCATAACGTCCTTTGCAAACTCGTCCTCCGCACCGATGACGATCCTGGAAGCGTGAAGGGTGTCCCGCACCGCCGTTCCCTGGGCCAAAAACTCCGGGTTCGAGGCCACTGCGATCCTCACGCCCTCCTTCTGCTCCCTGCGAATCAGCTTCTCCACCCTGTCGTTGGTTCCGATCGGCACGGTCGACTTCACCACGACGACACAGTCCCTCTCCACCGTCCGCGCAATCTGTCCCGCCGCCTCGTACACATAGGTAAGATTTGCGGAACCGTCCCTCTTCTCCGGAGTCCCGACCCCGATAAAAATCACTTCGGCATCCCGATAAGCGCGCTCATGGTCCGTCGTAAAGGTCAGCCTGGCCTTGTTTTTAGCCATCAGCTCCGCCAGACCCTCCTCGTAAATCGGAGAGACGCCCTGACTCATCATCTGAATTTTCCCCTCGTCCACGTCCACGCAGCTCACCTGATGGCCGTGTTCCGCCAGGCAGACGCCCGTCACCAGTCCCACGTAGCCCGTCCCCGCCACCGCAATCTTCATTGGCATACCTCGTATTTTCGTTTTTTCCACCGTTCTGCCAGCGATTCGATTTTCGCCGCCAGCGCCTCCGGATTTCCCATCTCCACGAAACAGGTCTTTCCGTCCTCCTCGTCAAAAAGCTCCCGGTTGGCGGCGTTCTCCCCCAGGATCATCGGCTTCCCCATCGCCCGGTAAATGTAGGCCTTGCCGGGAATGGTCCTCCTGGCCTTCTCAATGCTCCCGTCAAAATGTCCGGCCAGGCAGAGGTCGGCCCCGGCGACCCTCTCCGCCAGGTCCTCCTGCGAAAGCCAGGGAACGTACTCTGCATTTGGATTCTCCGGTTTCTCCATCCGGTCGCCCAAAGGCCCGATGATTGTAAAAAAAATGTCCTCCCTCTTTTTGAGGAGGCCGACTGCCTCCAGGATTACCGGCACCCCCTGAAGCGGAAGAACGCTTCCAAAATATAATACCACGAATTTATCCTTTTTTCCACCATTCTTTTTCTGGCTCCTCGGATAATAGACCGACCCGTCCGCCTCCAGGTACAGGGTGCGCTCCTTTTTGGGGTCCGCTCCCAGCTCTTTGGCAAAGTAAGCCCCGTGGGCCTTCGTGTCCGTCACGACGTAATCCGCCGCCGCCAGCGTTTTCTGGTCGATCCGCTTTAAAAACCTGGCGGCCGGGGAGCCGTCCCTGATTTTTCTCCGGTCCCATACCAGCGTGTCATACAGGGAGATAAAGAAGTCGACGGCGAGCTCCCGCTTCCGAAGCCGCCTGAAAAAGGGGACCACCAACTGCGGGGCGAAGCCGACGAAGATCAGGTCGTACTTTGCCGCCCTTGTCCGGACCAGCTTCCCATATACCGCAAGCAGCCTCTTCGGATAACTCGCTTTATAAGAGCCGATGACCTCCAGGGAGGCCGCCTGCGACCGGACCAGTCGGAGTTCCTGGCTGTTCCTGATGTAATCCAGGTTTTTCGTCGTGATAAACAACACGTTTTTATTGTTCAGAAATTCCAGCATTCTCTTTTCGCCTCCCCGTGACCCGGTAATAGAGTTTAAAACCGAGAAACGCTGCAATCTCCCCGAGAATCGTCCAGATCCTCGTGGTGACCACGATCAAAAGCACCAGTTCGTGGGCCTGCCGTTCCCCCAAAAGCACCCTCAGGATTCCCTCCCGCACCCCCATGCCGTTGGGAACGGGGCTCAAAAAGCCCGCCACCCAGGACACCGGATAGGACAGCGCCAGATAAAGCCCCTGCATGGCATCCACGTCGGAAAAGGCGGACACCAGCGCAATCAGACCGAATCCCGTCAAGATCCACGCTCCCACGTACCGGGTGAGCGCCTGATATACGAATCCCCGCTTTACCCGAAGCTCACCGCAGTCCTTTTTCATAAGTTTTGAGAGGAGGCGGATCCCCAGGTTCACGCCAATCGGCAGAAGGGGCAGGATCAAACCGGCCGCCGCCAGGCTGAAAAACACGAGACGGCCCGCCTCCCCTCCCCGGACCAAAAAAGGGACCAGAAACACGAAAAACAGACCGCTGGAAACGATCTGAAACACGTATTCCAGGATGATGCTGACCGCCGCCGCCTGTTTCGAAACCCCGTTTCGACCGCACAGGTACGCCTTGCCGACGATGCTCCAGATTCCCCCGGGCAGATAACGGGCAAGGGCGCTCACCATGTGCGCATTCAGATATTCCCTGCGCCCCGGTCCCTCCTCCAGCTTCCACAAAAGCCAGCTCCAGTTATAACCGGTGAATAAAAACGCCGCCCCGTAGATTCCCACGGAAAGAAGAAATAACGGAACCTTCATATGCACCAGATAGGGAACCACGGACTCCCAGCTGTCGATGACGTCCCTCACCATGAACCAGAAAATCAAAATTCCTATAAGGAGTCCGGCCAGCTTAACCGTCCGTTTCTTCCATCCGGCCATTTTCTTTTCCATCCCTCTCCTTCACACCGTCATAATCCAGCTTCCGCACATGATACTGCACGTCCTCCAGAAGCCTTCTGTTCGCCGCAATCACGTCCGCAAGAAACCCGATCACGATCGTCTGAAATCCCAGCAAAAGCAGCGTGCTGCAAAGGATCAGCGACTGCACGTGCCCACCGCCCGTTCCCATGAAAAAGTACACCAGGAAACGGACTCCCAGGGCCATTCCCAGGAGAAAAAGCAGGCCGCCGATGATCGTGAAAAACTTCATGGGCCGGTACATCATGAAAGCCCGGAAAATCGTGACCATGGATTTCTTCACGTACCCCAGCATGCTGCCGAAGAGACGGGAGGGCCGAAGCTCCTCGTTGGTGCGGACAGGGACGGATTCCATGGCCATCTTGCTCCTGCCCGCCTGGACGATGGTCTCCAGGGTGTAGGTGTACTCGTTCACCACGTTCAGCCTCATGGCCGCCTCCCTGCTGTAAGCCCGAAAGCCGCTGGGGGCGTCCGGGATGTCGCTCTTGGAAGCCTTCCGCACCACGTAGCTGCCCAGATGCTGAAGCTTCTTTTTCAGAAAGGAAAAATGCTCCGTCTGGTCGATGGGACGCGCCCCGATGACGATGTCGGTCTTCCCCTCGAGGATCGGCCTCACCAGCTTTTCAATATCCTCCGCACAATACTGATTGTCTGCGTCCGTGTTGACGATGACGTCCGCCCCGTTTCTGAGGCAGGCGTCCAGACCGGCCATGAATCCCCTGGCCAGCCCCTTGTTTTTTTTGAAATTCACCACGTAGTGGACACCCCAGTTGCGTGCCACCTCTACGGTCCTGTCCCTGCTGCCGTCATTGATGATCAAATATTCAATTTCGTCAATCCCCTCGATGTGCTTCGGGAGTGCGTCGAGGGCGATCGTCAGGGTTTCTTCCTCATTGTAGCAGGGAATCTGGATAATCAGCTTCATTTGTATCCCGGCCTTCCTTTACTTAATTTTATTAAGTTCTGCTAAATTCATGTCAAAGTCCTGAAATTCACATGAAGGTTCAACAATAAAAATTCATATATTTTATCAGGAAATAAATCAGGTCTCCGTACAGGAAGACCGCCACGGCGCCTGCGGAAATCCCTTTCACGAGCCGCCCGGCCCTTCCCCCCTTTTCAGAAACCGAAATATGGAACCTCGCCCATACGTAGGCGAACACACCCAGCAGGCACAGGTAATACCGGCTCTGCATTCCCCCCAGATATCCGCTTTTGAAAAAAAATCCGTCATATGCGTTTTTGAACTGCAGAAGAAACACGAACAGAACGCTCACATAGGCCATCTGCAGAAATCTTTTTTCCGCCTTCTCCATATGCATGTTTCTGCCAAACAGGAGAAGCGGAAGCAGCCACAGCGCAGCCGGGACCAGCCAGAGGACCACGTCCGAAAGCGCCGTCTTGTAAATGCTGAAAAAGCTGGTGCACCACCCGGACCAGGTGTAGAAAAACATTGACAAATAGTGAATGACGTATTCCCCGACGGAATAGGAAGCCCGGTCCTCGAAGGGCGTGTATGCCCAGGACTGTGTGTATCCCTCATAGTCCAGGATCTGGTAGCTTGGCTGGAGCGACCCCACCTGCCTGTAAATGATCACGAAATAAGCGATCACCAGGGCGTAGACGGCAACCGTGGGCCAGAACGCCGCCTTGAAAATCTCCTTCGGCCTCCGCCTCGTCCAGAGCTCCCATATGAGGTAGGCCCATATGGCCAGGACCGTCATGGCCCCCGCAGTCACCTTTCCCAGGAGCGTGAACGCCACGCCCAGGGCGATCGTCCAGTAGGTTTTCCAGTCTCTTTCTTCCCTTACGAACCGCAGCATGCCAAAGACGGCCAGCGCCCCTCCCAAAAAGGTCAGCGTGTCGTTGCTGACACCCGCTCCCCCGAAGCACAGCATCGGAACACAGACCATCGCCGTGCCGTAGAGGAGATGCTGGAGCGGATGCCGCCTGTCCAGCCACCGGTATCCGATATAAAACCATAAGGACAGCGCCGCCAGCGCCATGAGGGCGGACGTTCCCCTCAGCCTGGCATAATCAACCCGGATGTTCCCCGCCCCGTCGACGGACACGCCCCCGGACAGCCGCATCATATGGTAATACAGGGGCGGATGCCCGAGGTAGTTTGTCTCCCTGCCGAAACGGAAGGTATTTTCCCCTCCCTGGTAGGTAAAAGAGTTTTGCGTGTCAAGCTGCCTCATGTCGGCGAATTCCGGAATGACTTTTCCGCTTTCCTCCAGATAAGCGATGTAGGCGACATGCTCCTTTTCATCCGGAGACTGTCCGACGTGGGCCGCATAGTACCACATTTTAAAGGCCGCAAACGCAAAAAGCAGGAAATAAATCGCCAGAACGGCCCGCTTTTCCCCCAGCCTTGATTTTCCGGACAAAAGCGCAAAGCCAATGAGACCTCCGCCGAGGACGGCGCAAAAGACGATCAGCCATTTATAGTCCGTGTTCTCATACAGAAAATCGATCGAAAACGGAAGCTCCCCCTCCGCACCGGAGGGGCGAATCCGCACCTCAAGCTCTCCCCCGGAAAATTCCCGAAAGCGCTCCGACCGGATCTCCATCCCCCCGGCCGTCTGCAGGGCTTCTGCAAAGATCGTCCGGACATAAGTCCCGCCCTCTCCGGTAAAAACCACTTCCATGTCAGTCATGCCGGAGAGCACCTGCGGATCCTGGCATTTTAAAAACACCCCCTCGAGGGTCTTTCCGTTCAGCTCGAAGACGGAGCCTCCTCCCTGAATCGGTCCCGCCTCATGAATGTAATATTTATCCGGCAGCCCCCAAAACACGTACAGCAGGAACAGGGCGCAGACAAGCAAACCACCGGCCGCCACCCCCCCGGTCGCAGCCGCCTTTTTCCCCCGCCCGCAATGGAGCAGGTACAGGGCGGCGCAGACACCGATCCCGAACTGTGCGAATAGCTTGACCAGCCAGTTGTTTTTCGCCGCCCTGACAAGCCGGCCGGTCAAAACATCGTCGAAACCGACCGCCGCATCCCCTCCCGCATCCCGGACCAGGAAGCAGCCGTCCCCCTCCTCTGCCTCGCTCGTCCCGAGAGGGGCCGCATGTGCCCCGAGCGTCTGTGCGTCGACGGTCGTCAAAAGAACAGTCCCGTTTTTAAAGGCTTTTGAGCGGAGGCTGATCCGTTTGATCCGATAGGCATCTCCGCCCGTTCCGGGGTCCAGCCGAATGCCCGCACAGGATAAAAAATCCGGATTGATTTCAAATTCCGCCTTTCCGTCGATGACGGAAGCCGCAGCGCCATGCTCCGGCACGTATCCGTCCCCCATATTGAAAAACAGCTGGGCCACGTCATTGTCGTGACCCTCGGCATATTCCACCACCATGCGCACGTTCACCGCCGGCACGGGCATGAGCCAGAGCCCTACACTGGCAAGCAGCGCAAGCGCAAGGACCGCCGCCTGTTTTTTTCTGATTGTACTCCACGTCCTCAAAAACATAATCGTCTCCTAATACAGGGTGATCTCGTTGGGCGCCGTCCCAAAACTGTAGACCTCCGTTCCCTTCTCCTCAAAGTAGTCTTTCAGGATCCAGGCGTCATAACCGGCGTCCTCCGTCTCCACCAGCCAGTTCGGCGCATCCATGAAGGCCCCCTTCGGCGACATGACGTCATAAAAGTCCAGGGTGGGCCCCCAGTTTCCGTGATGGCCGGTCTGAACGTAATCCACGTCCCCCAGTTCTTCCCCGTGCCGTTCCAGAATGTAGGGCTCCGTCTCGTTCTCCGCATCCGCACAGAAGAGCATCTGATCCTCCTCCCCACTCAAAAGGAACACCATGGAGCCGTTGTTGCACAGATTCACCTCCAGGGCGTCCGTCGTCTCGTCCCAGACATGAAGCACCTTCGCCCGGAGCCCGAGCACGTCAAATTCATCCCCCTCATAGACGTACCGGAGGGTTTCCATGCCCCCCGTCAATCCCAAAAAGGTTTCATACATGTCGAACCGATCGTAATCCTGCGCCGTCTCCCAGTACCGGTCGTGGTGGACCTCCACCGTGTAAACGGCGTCGACCTGGATGTCCCCCGGATCCGCCATGATCACGTTGAAGGCTCCCACGTGATCCGGGTGGGGGTGCGTGATGATCCAGGCGCTCACGTGGTTGCCGTGCTTCCGGATCATCTCCCGCACCGCAGCCGCATCCTCCTCGTAGCCGCCGTCCACCAGCGCCAGATTTCCGGCCGCATCTTCAATGACGTAGCACATGAGCTGGTTTCCCTCCGCATCCCCGTACTGGGTGATTTTCCAGCCGGCCGGCTTTTTCCCTCCGCAGCCGACCGTTTGAAAGACAAGCAGACAAACAATCAGACCTATGGAGAGAATTATTTTTTTTACCGTCATCGTTTCACCTTCCATGAAATTTTCCTTCAAACAGGACATAATAGTTCTCCGCAAAATTACGGATGTCAAACTGGCCAAACAACATCCTTGCTCCGGCCCTGTAATTGAGGTAGGCCTCCCGATCCTTTACCATGACCGCCATGGCCCCGGCCAGCTCCTCCACCTCCACCTTTCCTTCGTGAAGCTCCAGGAGGATTCCCGCCTCGTGCTCCCCGTCCTTCAGCATGTACCGGATGTCCCCAATGTTGGTGGAAATCACCGGAACCCCGTAGGCCAGGTACTCGATCACCGAGTTTGGCAGGCTCTCCGATATATAGTACGTGGGAAGCAATGCGCAGTCAAAGGTCTTCACCCAGCCGATCCACTCGGAGGGCCGTTTCAGGCTGTCCGCAAAATGAATGTGCCCCTCCTCCCCGTACTGTTCTTTCAGTTCGTCGATAAAGGGCCCGTTCCCCACCAGAATCAGGTCCATTTCCACGTCCGCCCGCTCCCTCAGGCGTTGGAAGGCGGCCGCCGCCTCCCCGAATCCCTTTTCCTTGATCCCCCTGGCCACGAGCCCGAAGACGAAGGAATTCTCCCGGATTCCAAACTCCTCCCGTTTTTTCGGCGGAATGCTTTCCCTCTCGTATCCGTAATGAACCAGATGCGCCTTTGCCTCCACCGGAACCGTCTCAAAAATCTTTTTATTCTTGTCCGTCGCATAGATGACCGCATCCGCCCGCCCCAGTATCCTGGGGGCCAGGTCCGCAAACTCGCCGTCCCAGCCCGGATTTTCGAGCAACGCCTCGTAACAGCCGTGCATGCTCAGTATGATCCTCACCTTTAAATCGGCCGCCGCCTTGTAGACGATCTTGTCGGACCACCAGATATGGTCATTGATGATCTCCACCTTCCGCTCCAGTATGTGGCGGCGCAGCTCCTCCGGGTCCCCGCGGCTCTCCAGTATCGTCACCTTTTCCGAAATCATACGGACGATCCGCTCTTCACGAAGCCAGGGCCTCGCATTATAGAGGAATACCTGATGGAACCTGGAAAAATAATTGGCCAGGCGCACCACCAGGGTCTGCCCGCCGCCCATCTCAAAATCGGGAATCACGAACAGAATCCGTCTGGCGGGAACGTTGTCAAGGAAGTGATAAGTCTCCGCCCTTCCCCCGACCAGCCTTTCGACCTCCGCCTGAAGGGAGGAAAGTTCCCCGTTCTCCTCAAAAACCGGAGCTCCCTCCGGCATCAGCCTCCCATACTCCTCCCGCACGTGATTCAAAAAGGCGGTGCGGATGCTTTCCGGTATCAGGAACTGTTCCGCCATGAATCTTTTGATCTCCATCAGCTCCGTGAACAGACGCAGATCCTGCTCTTTCTGATGGATGATGCTGTTCTGGTGCCGCCGGTGATAGTTCAGGACGTCGCTGCAAAAGGCGATCTTCCCCGTCCGGATCAGATAGACATAGGCGAACCAGTCCCCTGACACGGCGAATTTCGAGAGCAGGCCGTCGATCCCCTCAAAGGCGCTCTTTCGCATCAGCGCGCCGCTGGCATTGGGAATCGTGTTCTTGATCCCCAGCCCGTCGATGATCTCCGCCTCTCCATGGTTGACGTAATCCCGGCTCCATTTGTCCGCATCCAGGCTCTTCGTGTATTCCGTGTAAACATAGCCGGAATGCTCGTTGTTCTCATAGATCACCTCGGACTGAGCGTAAGCCAGGTTGACCTGGTCGTCCTCGAAAAACGGCAGCAGCCGCTCGATGAAGGTATTTCTGCACAGGTCGTCCGCCTCCGCAATCCAGATGATGTCGCCTTCCGCCTGACGGATGCCGTTCACCCACTGCTTGAAGCAGCCCTGATTCTCCGTGTTGGCGATGATCTTGTGGCGGATCCCCGACTCCTCCAGGATCTCCCGGGCCACCGCCACGCTGTCGTCGCTGGAGACGTCGTCAAGGAAAATCACCTCGAAGGGAGGAACGGTCTGTTTTAACACGCTGTCCAGGCGTTCCGGCAGATACCGCTCATAATTGTAATTGGGAATCACGACGGACACCCGCAGATCCGGAAGCTTCTTTGTCCGGACATTCCCCTTCGTCACGATGTCGAGAAGGGACAGCAGATAATTGCGGGGCGTCAGGTTTCTCACGTAATCCTTCGCCTTCAGAATCATCTCCTGGTAACGGGGACGATCCTCAAGCAGGGCCCCTATCTCGGCGGCGGCCGCCCCGCAGTTTCCGTACTCCACGACGATCCCCCGCCCGTCCGCCAGGATCTCCGGAATTCCCCCGGCCCGCTCAAAGGCAAGCACCGGCGTATACTGTTTCATGGCCTCCAGCGCCACCGACGGAAAGGGGTCCTCCCTGGAGGACAGCAGAAATAGATCCGCCCCCCCGAACACGTACCCCGGATTTTCCATGTAGGGAAGCCAGTGGAAACGGTTGTCCAGCCGCTCCACGGCCAGGTCGTGATCCAGCCAGGTCTTAAACTCCTCTTCCCATTCTCCGAGCCAGACAAAATGCAGTCGGCCATCCTCCTTCATCATGCGGAGTGCGATATTCCCAAACCAGTCGAGCCCTTTTCGGAAATTTCCATAACCGCAGCCCACAACGAGCCGGACGGAAAGGGGGAGACCCAGCGCTTCACAGAGTCTCTTTCTGTTCCTGGCCTTTTCCCTGACGTTTAAAGAGTCATACTCCGAATAGCAGCCCTGGGGAATCACGTGGCAGCGCCCCTCCTCCAGGGGGAACCGTCCCACGTACTGCCTCTTTACAAATTCCGCCGCAAAGACGACGTCGTCCGAATACGCCTGCACCATGTGTGCGGCGTCGGTGAAATGATAGGCCTCGATGGAGGTCGGAAGCTCGTGGACCATGGTGATGGTCCGGATTCCCCTCTCTTTAAGCGCCGGAAGCACGATTCCCGTCACCACGCTGTTGCACAGAGCGTACTTCACGCCCATCCCGGCAATCTCGTCCACCACGGCACGAAACCGCTCTTCCTCATGGATCCGCAGATAATTCGGCTGGTTCAGTTCGAAGCAGATTCCCATCCGACGGATCTTGTCGGCGATGGCCCCTCCGCTCAACAGCAGAATCACGGGTTCGTAGTCAGACACCGCCCTGATGGTCTCTATGATGTTCATGGACAGGAGCGTCGCCCCCGCCTTTTGGGCCTCGTGGACCACGACCAGTATTTTTTCTTTCCCCTCCGCCGGCCTCCTCTGCAAAACCGCCTCGGGACGGACCGCCGTCTCCGCCCTGTTTTCCGCCGCCGCAGGCCCTTTTTTGAACACCTTCCGTTTCACTTTTCTCCCGCATTTCGCAAGGGTAATGCGGAACCCCTCGTTTTTCAGGCTCTTGAGCGCCTTTTTGGAATTCGACAGGACCTTCCAGGAAAACCGGCCGTGAAGTCCCTGCACGTAGGCGGTCAGTTCGCCGTTCACCACCTCGAGCTGACGCTTTCTCTCGCAGACCGCCCTGTAGCCCTCCTCCTGCTCCCGCACCTTGTCCGTGTAGCTCCTCCACGCCTCGTCGTAAACCCCTGCGGAAAAGCTCAGGGAAACCTCGTCCCCCTTATGCACCTGCGTGATCTCGAACTGCGGGTCCGGGTCGGAAAACGCCAGCAGTCCCTCTTTCAGTTCTGCGCCGTTCATGCCCGAGGGCAGGACCCGCCCTCCGTTCACCTCGATGACCAGGTCCCTGACGACGACCGGCCCGGTCGCCGGGTCGACCCGAACGCTCTCCACGTCACGCTCCACCGCAAACGTCACGCTGACGGAAGCGTCCCGGCAGTCATAATACTGTTTCAGGGAATCCTCCTCCCGGTATCCCGTCCCGTCATTAAAATAAATCTGGACGAAATCCGTCCGAAGTTTTCCATTCTCCGAGAGCGCCCGTTCTTTTCGCTTCAGCATGAGCGGCTTCAGTTTGGCGAGGGTGGCCCTTCCCCCGGCCACGTACTCCTGGAAACACCGCTCCATCTGCCCGTAAATACCAAAATCCAGGTCGGAAATGCCAAGCAGGCGGAAAATATGAAAGCCGATCAGCTTCTCCCTCTTCGTATTTCCATGCACGTAATAATACAGCGCCCGGTAAACGACGAAGTCAATCGGCACCGGAAAGTCAAAGGTCCATTCGTAGTCAATCACCGTCCACCGGTCGCCCAGGAGAATATTCCCGAACACCAGGTCGATATTGGAAATTTTTAAGGAGCTGCAGCCCGAAAAGCTGGTGCCGCCTCCAAACACTTCCTCGAACTCCTTCGTGTAAACAAAAGGCCGGTTATCCGAAAGCGCATACAACGCATCCCGGTATTCCTTTATTTTTTCAACCAGCTCCATGTATCTCCCTGCCAGATACAGTCTGTCCAAGCAGGCCTCCAGGGTTTCCCCCTCCACGAACTCGAACTTCACCCCGCCAGGCACTCTCTCGCAGCGGTTCGGCACGAAAAGAGAACCCGCATAGCTCTCTTCAAACTGCAGGTAATGGCCGTACATGCCGTCGACGTGCTCCGCCGCCCTGGAATCCAGGGCGTACTTATAAACGGCCCTCTCTCCGTCCGCCTCCTCCCGGATGACGGTCTTGATCCGGAACCTGTCCGCCCTGTCATTGGAATATTTGCAATAGATTGGGTTCATCGCTTCACGCCCTCCCTGACCACCACCAGAAATGAATTGGAGTAAATCGGAAACAGGCCGTCTTCTATGACGGTGTCAAACACCTTCGACTCGTCAAAGGTAAGGAGCCTGTCCACATCAAAGTTATTGTAATTGTTGTTCAGTTCTCCGATTTTGGGCAGATATGCGTCGGAATAAATGACCGTCGGCAATTTGTAATCCGGATAGGGGTAATAGAACCCCTCCGCCCGGCATCCGCAGTCGTTTATGACCTTTTCCAGTCCCGCCTTCGTGAACGTCCGCACCGAATCCGTGTTCAGATACCCCTCCAGCCCCTCGTAAAGGCGGCCGCAGTGATCCTCCGCACAGCCGGCCCAGTACTTTAATCCCAGCTTGTTCTCAATGGCAATGACGATTTTCCCGCCCGGTTTCAGATGTTTTTTTAACGAATTCAAAAAATCCGCATAGGGATCCTCCGATCCCATGTACCCTTTTGCATATTCAAAAACCCCGATCAGCGTGATCAGGTCATAGGTTTCGTCCAAATCCCTCTCGACATCCTTATAATTCCCCAGAAGAATTTTGACATTGTCCCTGTCCCTGTTTCTGTATGCGTTAATCAGGGAACGCTTTTTGGAAAGCTCGATGCAGGTGACGGACTTGTACTTCTTCGACAGGGTTCCCGTGACCGCCCCGCAGCCCGATCCCACCTCCAGCACGGATGCCTCTCCATCGTCCTCCATCCAGTCGACGATGTTCCCCCGTCTTTCAGAGAGATGGTACAAAACCGCCCATTCGTGCTTCTCCCGGATGACGGCTTCATATTCGGAGCTTTCCCTGGTTTTGACAATCTCAAGCAATTCGTCCTCAATGTTTCCATCGGAGTACAGGTCTTTTCCGATATACTTACTGTCATCCAACGTCACTTTTCCGATTACTTCCATGGCCGCTCCTATACTACCGTTATTTTTGAGTTCATGTCGTAAAAACCGACGGAATTCTTATCCGAGATCACGCTGAGACTGCACACGTCATATAACCTGTGGAACACCTGGAACTCCTCCCCCACATATCCCGTGCATCCCAGGGAGATCAGGTATTCTCCTCCCTGCAGGTCCAGCCTCTGTTCAAAGCATGCCACCCTCGTCTCCCCCGCCTGAACCTTGTCCACGAAAATTCTTTCATACATGGTGTTGGTCCCGCTGATTTCCGTCCCCTTCAAGTCCTTGATCGTGAAGGCAAAGATCGGGTCCTCCACGGCTTTCTGAAAGACCACCTTGTATTTGATCCGGAACAGTTCTCCCTTTGATATGCTGTCCGTGATCCTCCCCTTCTCGTCGACCAGGGCGTAATCCACGATCTTCGCAGTACCGTTTCCATATTCCACGCAGTCCGGATTCTGCTTCAAATGCCCTTTCCAGTTCTCGATCTCCACCCGAAACTCCTGCACGGAGGCCTCCTCCGGCTCCGGCTCCATCTGATGCACCAGAAGCTTTTTGTAGGTGTCGATCACCGGCTTCGGCTCTCCCTCCATCAGTTTCTTCCCCCTGTCAAGAAGGATCACCCGGTCACAGTATTTGGCCACGCTCCCCAGGTCATGGCTGACGAACAGGATGGTTTTCCCCAGCTTTTTAAAATCTTCAAACTTTTTATAGCATTTCGCCTGAAAGAACACGTCGCCCACCGAGAGGGCCTCGTCCACGATCAAAATCTCCGGGTCGATGTTGATCGCCACTGCGAAGGCCAGCCTCACAAACATGCCGCTGGAATAGGTCTTGACCGGCTGGCCGATGAATTCCCCGATATCCGCAAAGCTCAAGATCGCCTCCAGACGCCTGTCGATCTCCTCCCGCTCAAATCCCATCATGGTGCCGTTGAGATAAATGTTCTCCAGCCCCGTATACTCCATGTTGAACCCGGCGCCCAGCTCCAGGAGCGCTGATATCCGGCCGTTGATCTCAACCTCCCCGCCGGTAGGATTCAGGACCCCCGTGATGATCTTCAAGATCGTGGACTTCCCGGCCCCGTTGGTGCCGATGATGCCAACCGTCTCCCCCCTGTCCACCTTGAAGTCCACCTCGTTCAGAGCGTAATGCTCCACGTATTTCTTCTTTCTCGACAGCCCGAGGGATTCCCTCAGACGGTCGCCGGGTTTTTCATATAGTTTGTAAAGCTTACTGACCTTCCTTACCTCAATTGCCGACTCGCTCATTGACACCACCTTATGATTTACAGTACATCCGCAAAATGTATTTTCAAACGTTTAAAAATAAATGCACCAAGGCCGAACACCACCAGGGTAAACGCCCAGAAATAAATCGTCTGTCTCGGATAATCCCAGAAATTCGTCTTATATATGAAGACGTTCCGGTATCCGGAAGTAATGTAGTACATGGGATTCAGCTTGAAGACGTTTTTGATCACGGGCGAAATCTCCATGGTCTCCAGATCCCACATGATCGGCGTCATCCACATTCCCACCTGCAGGATGATGTTGATGATCTGGGACAGGTCCCGGAAAAACACCACGATCGCAGAGCTTATATAAGAGAGCCCCAGCACCAGCACGAACATGCAGAAGGAGTAATAAAGAAGCTGCAAATAATACAGGTCCGGAAAGTGCCCGTAACAGCAGTATATGACGATGATCAGCCCGACAAAGGTCACGTGCACGAAAAGCGCCGACAACAGCTTGATGACGGGAAGGATGCTGATCTTGAACACCACCTTTTTCACGAGATAGGCATACTCGATCAGGGCGTTGGTCGCCGTTCCCCAGGCTTCCGAAAAAAAGAACCAGGGAACCAGCGCCGCAATCATCCAGAGGACGAAGGGGATTTCCACTCCCCCCGAAACCTCCCTCGGCGTCGCCTTAAGTCCCACCTGAAACACGAACCAATATACCAGTATCGTCACGATCGGCTGGATGAATGCCCAGATGATCCCCAGATAGGATCCCGCATATTTCGTCTTAAAGTCATTTTTAGCCAGCGACCAGATCAGCTTCCTGTTCGCATACAGCTCTCCCGGCAAAGAAAGCGCTTTCTTTATAACCGACATCTATTTTCCACCTCTGCTTCTGACATACTCCTTTAAACCGTCCCATCTGTGGTCCTTCTCAGATATGATCAATTCTTCCCTCGTCATCCCCTCCGGCATCGGCCAGCAGACCCCGATTTCCGGGTCGTCCCACTGTAAGCCTCCCTCGTCGTTTGGATGGTAAAAATCCGTGCATTTATAGGCGAACTCCGCCACGTCCGACAGCACGATGAATCCGTGGGCAAAATTTTTAGGAATGAAGAACTGTTTTTTGTTTTCCGCAGACAGCCTCACCCCGTGCCACCTCCCGAAGGTCTTTGACCCGGGCCTAAGATCCACCGCCACGTCGAACACTTCCCCGGCGAGCACCCGCACCAGCTTGTCCTGGGGAAAGCGGATCTGAAAATGCAGTCCCCGGAGCACGCCCTTCCTGGAGCTGGACTGGTTATCCTGCACGAACTCCAGATCAATCCCGGCAGCCCTGTAATCGTTATAATTATAGGTTTCCATGAAGTAGCCCCGCTCATCGCCAAAAACCGCCGGGGTGATCACCTTCAATCCCTCTATCTCGCAGGTTTCAACCATGATTTTTCCCATAACGCTCTTCCTCCCGGCCCTCATCGGCCATTTATTCCATCTCCTCCGCCTTCGGTATCAGCACCTCGGAGATGCTTCCCATCTCGTCCATGTACCGTTCCACCACCTCGCAGACGACGATGTCCGTCTCCTCCCCTTCCGCCAGCCCAGGGGTATACTCCATCCGGTGGATCACGGTGGTCTCGCTGAAACTGTATTTCAAATATTCCGCCAGCTTCGCACTGAACGAATCCCCCACCACGTAAACCTTTTCCGGATTTGCGCCGTCTGCGGTGAATTTTTCGTTGAATAGGATATGATGCGGATAGGAATACACCGTTTCCGCCTCCGTCCCCGTAAAATCCGCAACCCCGATCTCCGGTTCCGTATGAAAATACTGCAAAAGACCGAGCATGACCGCCAGATCGCCGACATGCTCCCCCTCCTCCTGGAAAGTCACCTGGTCCGCATCCGGCATCGTCGCATATCCCATCTGCCCAATCAGCTCGTTGACGGACAGATATGCGCCAACGTCGGTCCAGTGGGTGTCATATTTATAGTACAGCGGATACCGGTCCTTTCTCTCCCGCAAAAGCGTCTTTGGATATACCACGAAAAGATCCGTGTGCTCCGCCAAGTATCCGACGAGCTGGTCGGCTTTCGAGTGATCCCTGATCTGTTCGTATTTGTCCGGAAGCAGTTCTCCGTACACGGACTCCTTGTTCGGCGCGATGAACAGGATAAACCGGATCCCCTTTGACTGATAATACTCCTGGACCCGCACAAGCTCGCCGGCGATTGCCGCCAGCTACTCCTCGCCGTACACGCACATTCCCTGATAATCTTCTATGGTCTGATCCACCTTGCAAAACAACCAGCCCTCTTTTCCGAGAACGCACTGATCGTTTTCCGCCATCCCGAACAGTCTGTAATTGATCATCTGGTTAAGCTTCACCAGCTGCGGTTTGAATGCCACGTGATCATTAAAATACTGTTCGTATCGTTCCGGATACTCCCGGTATCCGGCCAATGAAAATTTCGGCTTTTCCGCCAGCGTGCGGTTTTCCGAATTCTCCTCCGTTTCCGGACCGACGATCCGGTACAGGAGGGGAAGTCCAAAGATCATCAGCAGAAACAGCCCTATAAAGCCTTTTTCCTTTATCTTTTTCCACATGGCCGCCCCTAAAACTTAAAATAAATGAAAGGATTGTAAGTATTGTTCACCAGCAGCATGATGCAGAGCCCTAGAAGCCCCAGCTACAGGATGCATTCCAGCAGATAAAGCTGTCTCTCATTGTAAAGCGCCTGCTTCATTTTCTTAAACACGCACTGCGCCGGGCCGGCGAACAGGATTGCCGCCGCCGTGAGAAACAGCATGCGCCTGTCTGTAAAATTAGAAATTTTATAGACAAATTCTCCGGTGGGATTTCCCATAAACATGACCCTCAGCCAGGAGAGCGCCTCCCCGAGGGAGCCCGCCCTGAAAAACGTCCAGCACAGGATGACGACTCCCAGGGTATAGACATGTCCGAAAAATCTGGAAACCCTGTTTTTCTCGATCCATTTTGACAGGCCCATGCGCTCGACAATCATGAATGCGCCGTGCAGCGCACCCCACACGATGAAATTGAAACTTGCGCCGTGCCAGAACCCCGTTAGCAAAAAGACCACCGAAAGGTTGAAATAGGTCCGCCGGATCCCCTTCCGGTTCCCCCCAGGCATAGAAGAAGAGGGAGGCCAGCGTCAAAAACACGTTTCTGCACTTTCCCGGAATCAGCCTGTATCCCAGAAAAACCACCGGCAGAAAAAGCCATAAAAAAATCATCGAACTAAACAGCATCACCAGTTCCCCTGTAATTTCTATTTCAACATGTTCAGATATTTCTGGATTCCGTCCCGCAGCGGATACTGAATCACCTTCCCCAGTGCGCCAAAGGTCTTTTCCATGTTCAAAACGTTCCGTCTGACATCAATCGCCCTGGGAGGTTCATAGGCTACGTCCGCCTTTTTCCCGATCTGCCTCTCAAGCTCCGCAACCAGCTCGTTCAGGGAGGTTCCGACGCCCGTCCCTACATTATATACCCTGTAATCGGACATTCCTTCAAATTCAATAAATTTTATGATAATATTAATCAAATCTTCAATATAAATATAATCCCTGACCGTGTTTCCGTCTCCCCATATGGTGATCGGCTGACCTTTCATGATCCTCTCGCCGAAAATCGTGACGGTCCCAATTCCCTTTCCCGACTGCTGTCCCACCCCGTAAGGGTTGGAGACCCGCAGGGCGATGTTTTTCATTCCGTAGACTTCGTTATACATGTGGAGCATTTTTTCAATTGCCACCTTCGTGATCCCGTAATGATTCATCGGATAAAGCGGCATGTCTTCCTTAAAGCTCTCGCAATACCGGTTCCCGTACACGGTCCCGCCGGAGGATATGAACAGCATTTTATCGACTCCGCACCCCCTCATGGTTTCCAGGATGCCGGCGGTTTTCGCCACGTCGTTATAATAGCAGCGCTCCGGGTCCGACATGGAACTCTCCGGCCCCACGCTGCTCACCAGATGGACCACCACGTCCTGGCCGTCTATCACCTCTCCAAGCTCCTGATCCACAAACAGTTCCCGCTCATGGAAACGGACATGGTCCAGGTCCTCTTCCGTGTAAATCCCCCTCACCTTCCTGTCATACAGCGTGACCTCGTATTTTTTTTCGAGCATGTGAAGCGTGAGGTTTTTCCCCATGAATCCGGAGCCACCCAATATCAAACATTTTTTTCTCATCGTCTTTGTCCCTCTTAAACACCACTAAAGGTGCATTATATCACAAAAAAGCGGAAATGTTAACCCCGCCCGCACATATTTTGGAATCCACCCGTTTTCGTTCAGTCGGCTTTTACCTGATAGACGTACGCCCCGGCCTCCCCGTACAGTTCCTCAAAGGAAACAGACGGATGCTCCGTCTCCAAGCGACGGTCAGACACAATGTACTTCACCTCCGCCACGTCCAGGTCCTCGTAGGACAGGCACAGCTTGATCCGATCCGTGTGCAGAAGCTCAAAAGAAGTCTCTTCCTCCGTAAACTCCACGATCACGTGGGCGTACCGGTTATACACCTCGTTATACCTCCCCTCAGGGTCCAGAACGTTCCAGAGCTCCAGATTCGGGTAATCATTGAGAGAATTGATGGTGGGGGCGCCGCATGCGATGGCGTAGGCCGGAAGCATGAAGTTTTCACTGACGGCCACCCATTTTCGTCCGGGGTCGGCCTCGTCGATCTCCCGGATCTTCCCGGCCAAGGGCTTGCTGTCAATGGCGTCCAGCCCTCTCTGGAAGGGGCGCACGGAAATTCCGGACACGCAGGAAAAGACAATCACGGCAATCAGGATTCCCCGGTAAACCCGCCTGCGCAGCCGGCCAAGCAGGGTCAGCCCGAACAGGACCAAAAGCCCCGCCGTAAAGAGGACGTAAAGCCCGGGCATGTATCCTGGAAAATACCAGCGGCAGACGCAAACGCCCAGGACTACCACCGCCCCGGAAATTGCGATCCCGACGGGCCATTTCAGGTTCCAGCCCCGCTCTTCCTTCTCGTGAAGCAAAAGAACCAGAAGATACACGTTGATTAAGGAGACCATGTCGAGGGCCCGCTCTGAAAAAGAATAGGAGAGCAGGGTGATTCTGGAAAGCCACATGGGAAAGCCCAGGTACGCATAGGCCAAAAACACCGTTCCCGTCAGAAGCAGCCCGGAAATCAGCCAGTTCCTCCTTTTGGCCTTCACCGTGTATACGGCAGCGGCCAAAAGAGGCAGCGGAAAGAGGGAGCAGAAGGTTCCCGCCTCCGAGGGATTTCCAATATCCCGGAACGGATAAAAAAACGCCTGAAAATAATAGAACGGTTTAAGGGAACCGTTTCCGCCTGCGGACATGCGCTGCCCGGGATACACCGCCGTCAGCATGCCGTCCAGCCGGTCCGTGACAGAGCAAACATAGGAGACCACGAGGAGGGCGCAGAGCGCCAGGGCGGCTCCGAACAAGAACCAGGTTTCTTTTTTCTGGCTTTTGACCGCAGCCCAGTTTTCATGAAGCAGCCATATGAGAAACGCTAACAGCATGTATCCCGCCGGCACCTGCCACGCCGGGTAAAAAATGGAAATGAAATTCGCCACTGCGACCGGCTCGCCCACCGCGCACAAAATTTTCAATTTCCTGTTTTCCGTCGTGAAAAAGTAATAGAAGAACACGACGATGGCGTGAAGGTACAGAAGGAACGACGGAATGCCCCACCACAGGTGAAAGGAAGAAAAAACCACCAGGGAGGTTCCCAAAAGGGAGAGCAGTTTTTTTCGCCTTGTCAAAATCAGGAAAAACTCGAAGGTAAAAAGAAGGGTCAGAATCGTGGAGGCGTTCCAGTCGAAATAATAGCCGTACTCTATGCCCAGGATCCGGTAAAAGATCCCGAAAGCCGTGTATCCAAGCTTTCCCGCATTCCCCACTCCCACGTACAGCGGGTTGACCGTCTTCGTTCCCCGTATGATGTCGCTGTACTTTCCGTAGGGGTCGTCCAGAAACCTGGACGACAGCCTCTTTCCCGTGTCACAGACCCATTCGTCCGTGCGAATCGCCCTGGCCTGCCCGAACAGGGGCTGGACGAATTCCGAGCCGGTCCCGGTCTGGACATACGTGTCATAAGCGGCAATGGAATCCCCATGGATCTTGTTGGCCGTGAGAAACAGAATCAGGGCCAGTCCGACGAGCCAGCGGTAGCGGTAAATAAATTCATACAGTTTCTTCCTGTTTAAAAGAGCGTGCAGGCCGAGGAATCCAAAAACGACAAGCAGAAGCTCGAAACGAACCCAGAAAATCTCCGAGGAGAGGATCTCCTGGAATGCGTCAAAGGAACCCTTTCCCGGGAGCACCTCGATCTCCGAAAGACGGATGCGTATTCCGGGAGCGTTCCCGATATCCAGCCTTATCGAGGAGGCGGCTCCCTCCATGGGCAGGACCACCTCGCCGCTTCCGGCGCTCACCCGGAAAAATCTTGAGTTTTTTTCGCTGAAATTCATACCCCGGGGAGCGTAATAGAGCTGGACCGTCCACTCTTCCGAAAGCGGCTCCTCAAATCTCACCCTCACCCCGGAAACGGCTCCGTCCACTCCGGAAAGGAGGATCTGCGGGTCCTCGTTGACCGATACCCGGGCGTCCCCGTCCTCCCGGTAATTGACATAGGTCACCTGGTCGGAAACCATGGCGGCCGGCTCTTCCCACAACATGTAGAATCTGGAGTCCGCATAGAGGGCAGTCCCGAAAGAGGCGATCACCACCAGCACGATGACCACTGCGTTTTTCACCCATCGGGGGCACTTTCCGAACAAAAACGAGTCTTTCATTCCGTCCACTCCTTTGACTGCGTCGTTTATCTCTTCTTTGCGTTAAGCCACAGATACACCTGTATCAGCTGATTTCTCCAATGCCGGATCATCATGCTCGCCCAAAGCTCGAACCGGTTTAGATGCACCGCTCCAAGCTCATTGTGCTTTTTCAGGAGCTTTTTCTGTTCCAGATTATAAGTTTTCCGGTCGTGATTGATCAGATTTCCGGTGTTGGAATCGTTGCGGACCCGAAACCCGTTCAATTCCTCATGAATGACGTAAACCTTCCCCAGGCACGCCACCCTAAGCCACATGTCAAAATCCAGGATATACTGAAAATCCTCCGAAAAGCCCCCCGCTTTTTCATAAGCGCTTCTGGACAACAGAACGTTGCAGGGCGCCCCGAAAAAATTCTTAAAAATCAGGGAGCGCTTCGCTATCTTTTTTCCGTCCAAAAGTCCGGACCTGGGATATCTTCTAAAACGCCCCGTCCGCTTTTCCTCCGCATCAATCAGCGCCGTGTCGCTCACCGCAAGCACCACCTCCGGATGTGCCAGGAAAGCCCCCAGCTCTTTTTCGATGCTGTCCTTATACAGGATGTCATCCGCACAAATCAGCTTGATGTAATCTCCCCTGGCCTGTGCTAGACACTTGTTCCAGTTCCCCGTCATCCCCAGATTTTTTTCATTTTTGATCAGACGAACCCTGGGGTCCTCCACGGATTCCACGATCTGGACCGTGTCGTCCCCGGAGCAGTCATCCACCACCACCAGCTCGATGTTCCGGTAATTTTGCCCAAGCACGGATTCCATGGTTTTCTTAATGTAGGCGGCATTATTGTATGCCGGAATGCACACGCTCACGAATGGCTCCATAATCAGAACTCCTTTTTTTCCGAACTGTCGGCCGACGCATCTGTCTTTGCCCCGGACATCTCCCTGAGTTTCTTTTCCAGAAAGGCGACCTCCTGCGCCAGCTCCTTAATCTTTACGGAGGTTCTCGAAATCGAGACCGTGAGGGTGAAAATGATGATCAGCGCAAAGAGAAAACCGCAGAAAAACAGCATGTTGGTGGGACTGGCGATTCCCACCTGATCCGCCGTCCAGCCCATCAATTCCGGAAAGCAGTCCAAAATCAGAATCCCGATCCCAAGGCCAAGCCAGGCCAACGCATACCTGAGTTCCAGCCTTCTCTTTCTCACCATGTTGACTACGATTGCCAGCGCCGCAAGCAGCACGGCAGCCACCACGATCTGTGTTCTGACGTTCATGGTTTCCTATTCCTTCCTCATCTTTTCAAAAAGAATCGCCAGTGATACTTTAATCATGTAATAAACGGACTTCCCCGGAGAGATTGAGGATTTCCCCCCGTTCCTCTCCTTCATGACCACCGGAACTTCCCCGACCTGAAACCCCCTGCCGAGAACCGTGACGACGCTTTCCGGCTCCGGGTAGTCTTTCGGATATTCCCCTGCGAAAAGCTTCAGGACGTCCTTTCCTATGATCCTGAGCCCGGAGGTCGGGTCGGTGATCCTCGCTCCCGTCAGAAGCCGGATCAGTACGGAAAAAAAGCGGATTCCCGCCCGGCGCATGGCGGAAGACTGAAACCCCTGCCGTTCGATGAACCGGGACCCTATGACCATGTCCAGCCCGTTTTCTTCCAGATATTCCGCCATCTGTTTCAGGAATTTCGGGTCGTGCTGTCCGTCCCCGTCCACCTGGACGGCCATCTCGTAGCCGTTCCTCAGCGCATACCGATACCCCGTCTGAACGGCGCCTCCGATTCCCAGGTTCGTCGGCAGGTTCACGACGGGATATCCCCTGGCCTCGCAGATCTCCCCCGTCCTGTCCGTCGAACAGTCATTGATGACCACGTAATCGAAAAAATCCGCTTCCTGCCGAATCAGCTCCACCGTCTTTTCAATACTTGCCTCCTCATTGTAAGCAGGCACGATGATCAGTTTTTTCAAAGATTTTTCCTCTTTGTCTCTCATGGCGTTCCCCAATACTGCTTGTTCATGCTGCAGGCCCTTACCAGCCTCCCTGGCAGCTTCCGATACCGCTTTCCGAGAAAATACCCCGCATACTTGCAGGCGCTCGTCCAGAACAGGGCCGGAAGCAGAAAGCCATTTCCACTGCGAATCAGGCGGAGGGCCGTCTCCCTTACCAGCCTGAGCCCTTCCCCTTCGGAATGAATCCCTCCAAACACCTCCGGATGCTCCGTCTGGGAAACGGCCAGGTCAAAATTCCGATGAAACTGTTCCCGCCCGGACAGATTGTGGGAATGGACGACCCTGGCCTCGGACACATAGGCGATCCCGTACCCGTCCCGCACCGCCCGCCCCGCAAAGATCATGTCCTCGTTGAATATGGTCCTCTCCGGAAAACCGCCCCGGGCGAGAAACGGTTCCCTTTTATACAGGGCGCAGACGTTGGAGGCAAAAAAGGTCTTGACACCAAGCTCCGGGATATCCGCCACCGTCTTGACCCGGCCCTCCCCCGGATAATTAAATTCCCTCGCATACCGTTCCAAAAGCTTACAGCCCTTTGCCGGCACCTGGCGGCCGTAGGAGAGAAGGAGCCCGGCACCGCCAGAGCGTCCCCCCCCGACTCCGCAACCCTCTTCGAAGAAGGGCTTTAACAATTCCTCCGTCAGAAACTCGTCTTCCGGAACGGCGTCCTGGGTCATGCAGAGGACGTATTCGCTTCCGCAAAACCCCACCCCCGCATTTCTGGTTCCTCCGTGGTCAAACTCCTCCTTGGAGAGGACGTGACATTCCACCGGAATGCGGCTCTCCGAAATCCAGCGCCCCAAGAGCGGGCCCACTCCCCCTTCCCCGTCGTCCACGGTCACCATGAGGACGATTTTTTCCGGCAAATGCCTCTGCCTGTTCAACATGTGGAGCAAATGCCCCAGCTTCGCCTCCGGCCGGTAGACCGGAATCAGAACGTCCAGGGTCTTTCTTCCTTCGTCCGTCATCGCATCTCCTCACTGTTTTTTCACTTTGTGATACTGGTACAGGCAGCATGTCAAAAGCAGTGCGGCAAGCACCGCCATCACCCCCGTGTAGCAGATGGCCCCGCCGAAGATCCCCTGGCTTTTTATGAGCGGGGACGCCGTCCCCACGGCCAGAAGGAAGGCTGCGCCATAGCAAAAGAGGATCAGCTTCTGCTTTCGCATGGTGGTCAGCGCATAATATAAAAGCATCACCGCCGCATTGAACCCGCCGCCGAGAATCAAAATCACCAGGGCCGACCGGTAAGGCGAAAGGTCATGGCCGAACACCAGGGACAGTACGGGAACGCCGAGCAGGAAGGCTCCCAGGCAGCATGCCGCCGTGAGGGCGGCGATCCCCAAAAGCAGCTTTCCCATCAGGTTCCGGAACTTATCCCACTCCCCCCGCCCGCAGCTTGTCCCCATGACGGTCAGAAGGGGCTTGAAGATGAAGCCGCTGAACAGGTTGATCGTCGAGGTCGGCAAATACAGGTCCGTGTAGTACGTGACCGCCTCCGCACTCATATGGGCGTCAATGGCATACTTGGCGGCGTTGCAGACATAAAGATACAGGAAGCCCCCGATGAACAGGGACGTGCAGTCGCCAAGAAGCCCGAACACCTTTTTCCACGCTCCGGAAATCGCCAGGGAGTCAAACTCCCCGATCACCGCCAGATCGAAGACGGCAAATGCGAACACGGCGGCGGCGACCGCCGCCGCACTGGCCGTCACGACATCCTTCGACCAAGATACGACGAGGACGAACACTCCGCCGGAAAAAACCGTGCGGAAAGCCAGGGACTTTCCCGCCACGTCCAGCCGTCCCCGCCGCTGAAACTCCCCCTCGAACACGTCCGCCACCCCGTCCACCAGCTTGTAAAGACACATGAGCAGGATCACGGCGGCCTTCACTGGTTCCGGCCGCTGAACACCCACCCAAGCTGCTCCGGCCACCGCCATGGCCGCACTGGTGAGGAGTCTTGCGGAAAAATAATCGGAAAAGGAATACTGCCCCGCAAGATCCGTCGCCTGGAAAGGCCGGACCTCGTAATAGCCGATGGTCAGCAAAAGCTGGCCGGTGGTAAATGCGATGGAAAAGATGCCGCCGGCATATTCCCCAGCCGCCCTTGCCGCCGCCGCAAACAGCACGATACTGGCCAGTGCGAAAAGCAGGCTTCCGATCATGTTCCAGATTACGTTTTTTCTTCCCTGATTCTTCCCGTTTCCCAGGATCAGGGCCCTCCATTTCCTCATGCTATGCTCCGAATTCCCGCTTCGCCGCCTCCAGACCGGAGCGGACCACCTTGTCCATGTCATAATACCGGTACTCGGCAAGCCTGCCCCCGAAGATCACGTTCCTCTCCCGCTTCGCCAGCTCCTCGTACTTCCGGTAGAGCTCCTGGTTCTTCCCGTCATTGACCGGATAGTAAGGCTCCATGCCCTCCTCCCAGGCCACCGGATACTCCTTCGTCACCACGGTCTTCGGAATCTCCCCGCAATCCCTGGTGCAGTCGAAATGCTTGTGCTCGATGGTCCGGGTGTAGGGCACCTCCCTGTCCGTGTGATTGACCACCGCCACTCCCTGATAATTGTCCGTGTCGTAAAGCTCGTCCTCGAACCGAAGGCTCCGGTATTCCAGCTTGCCAAAGCAATAGCCGAAATATGCGTCAAGGGCCCCCGTGTAGATCACCCGCCTCCCCAGGACGTCAAGCTCCCTTTTCTCCTTCAGATAGTCCGTCTCCAGCCGGACGTCACAGCCCGCAAAAAGCTTTTCCACCAGCCCGTTGTAGCCGCCAATGGGAATCCCCTGATAAAGGTCGTTAAAATAATTGTTGTCATAGGTGTAACGCACCGGAAGCCTTTTTATAATGAAGCTGGGAAGCTCCCTGCACTCCCTGCCCCACTGCTTCTCCGTGTATCCCTTGATCAGCTTCTCGTAAATATCCGTTCCCACCAGGGAAATGGCCTGTTCCTCCAGGTTGGCCGGAGTCCCGCAGATGCCGGACTTTTGCGCCTCGATCTTCGCCCTCGCCTCCTCCGGCGTGGTCACCCCCCACAGCTTGCTGAAGGTGTTCATGTTGAAGGGCATGTTGTACATCTCCCCCCGGTAGTTGGCCACCGGACAGTTGGTGTAACGGTTGAATTCCACGAGTCCGTTCACGAACTGCCAGACCTCCCGGTCCGAGGTATGGAAAATATGAGCGCCGTAACGATGGACCGGAATCCCCTCCACGTCCTCGCAGTAAATATTTCCGCCAAGATGAGCCCTTCGCTCCACCACCAGGCAGCTCTTCCCCCTTTTCACGGCGTGAAAGGCCATCACCCCGCCGAACAGTCCGCCGCCCACGATCACGTAATCGTACATTCAAAACCGTTCCTTTCCATAATAATGCGCCGCCTCGTCAAAAACGGGGTTCCGGGCACACAGCTTCCTGTTATTCTACTATATCTCTCCCGCAAATGCAAGGCTCTGAGTTCTCACTTCGTCCTACTGCAGATTTTTCTCCCACGGATTGTCCTTGATCGTTCTCATGTCCGTGACATCGTAATGACTGACGATGTATTCGCCCAAAAAATCCGCCAGTTTTTTTGATCCATTGCCGTTCAGGTGGCTGGGATCATTAAAGTCCACCGCACCGTCTATCCCGGTTTCTTCCATATATTCAAACAAATTAAAATACACGCAGCCGTTTTCTTTCGCATACCGCTTCATTGCGTCGCCGTACAGATAGTCTCCGCCCACCGGCACGGTATAGAAAATAACGTCTATATTCTTTTCTTTGCAGACGCTGACGATATCGTCCAAAACGGCATACGCTTCCGGGCTCAGCCCACACTGCTCAAATCCGGACGGATCCGGAACCTCGACCGGCGTGACGTTGTCAAACTTCCGAAATCCCATCGTGCCGTAAAAATCCGTAACGTCCGCATTTTCCATAAAGCTTCCCTGAGAGATATTCACCCAGTTGTCGTGAAATGCGCACAAGGGCATGTAATAGGAAAGCCATCTCTCTTTGTCGTCGCCAAAGCACTGCCTTAAATACTGCCTCTTTCCTTCAAACTCAGGGAGTCCCCTGGTATAGTATATCTGCCCGTCCATGTCCACGTCCTGCAGCACTTCATTGACGAAGGAAGTTTCAATGAGAACGACCTTCGGCGACTGCGTGCGGAGAGAGTCCTTTAAAAACAGGGCCGTCGTATTGATGCTCTGCCAGTTGCATCCGTAATTATAGGCGCCTATTCCATATTTTTCATACATTTCCATGGGATCGAACCCCCGCCACATGCGGCTGGAACCATATCCGATCACTTCAACGGAATCTTCCGGCAGGCCGTGGAAGGTTTCAATGGCGTTGAAGGCGTCATCCGTATCCAGCGGGCGTACCAATACTCCCAGCCGGACGCTGATCACAGCCGTCAAAAACAAAGTAACGATGCAGCCTGTCAGTCTTTTAAGTGTTTTTTTCACGCCGATCTCTCCCTAAAACTGAAAATAGATGAAATTTGACTGGTCAAACGAGGGGCCCCACTTGCCAAAAAGCAGGATGAAATTGATGGCCAGGGCGATAAACAGCCACCGGAACCAATAATCCTGATCCATGATGATTTTGCGTATCGCAATCTTTTTTCGTTTGCAATAATCCGCAAAAAGAAGAATGAGGATTGAGATCGTCAGCAACCGAAAATTTTTAGCGTCCAGTCCGCATTCATAGAGGGAGCCGTCAAACAGAATCCATGGGTTCCTCACAGTTATCATGGATTTTATGATGGAGAGGGCCTCCGTGAAATGGGCGGCCCTGAAAAAAATCCATGAGAAATCGATCAGGACGAAGGTTCCCGCCATGCGGGCCAGCCGGTGCCCAAAAGACCGCCGGTTCAGGCGAAGGGCGGACACCAGCCTGTCCCTGACCGGCTCCGTGATTTCGCCAAGCACCTGATAAAGCCCGTTCAGCCCTCCCCAAACTATGAATGAAAACTGGGCTCCGTGCCACAGTCCGCTGACCAGAAACACCAGCATTTTATTAAAATGCTTGCGAAGTCGGCCTTTTCGACTTCCGCCCAGGGGAATATAGAGATAATCCTTAAACCAGGACGTCAGCGACATATGCCATCTGCGCCAGAAATCGGCAACCGTCAAAGACAGATACGGTGCGTCAAAGTTCTCCATCAGGGAGATACCCAAAATCTTTGCCGCCCCCAGCGCAATCGTCGAATATCCGGAAAAATCACAATAAATCTGGAAGGCGAAGAGAATCGTGGCCAAAATAAGATAACAGCCGGGCCAGGCGGCATGGTTTCCATATATGGTATCCACGAAGACCGCAATCCGGTCCGCCACCACGATTTTCAGGAAAAAGCCCCAAAGCATCAGCAGAAAGCCCTCTCTGGCCTTTTCAAAGTCAAATCTTTTAGGAACCGCCAGCTCCCTGAGCAGATTTTTGGATCGCTCGATCGGCCCTGCCACCAGCTGGGGGAAAAACGAGACAAACAAGGCATACCGGAAAAAATTTTTTTCCGCATAAGTCTCGCCTCTGTAGACATCCATCGTATAGCTTAAGGCCTGAAACGTGTAAAACGAAATCCCCACCGGCAAAACGATGTCAAATGCCGGGACATCAAGCTGCACGTGAAAGCCGGCCAGCACCCTGGCCAGGCTGTCCAGCGCAAAATTCATGTATTTAAAATAAAACAGAATTCCCAAATTGCTGGCGAAGCTGCCCGCCACGATGCATTTTTTCAACGCCTCCCGCCTGCCGACCCCATAACCCGAGCATCGGATCCTTTCGATCAGCAGGCCGCTTATATAAGTGATCACGGTCGACGCAAACAGCAAAAGCACGTATTTCGCATTCCAGCACATGTAAAAATAATAGCTCGACACCAGAAGCCACAGATGCTTCCCTTTCTTTGGAATGGCAAAATATATCAGCACCACGACTGGAAAGAACAACAAAAAATCCAACGAGTTAAACAGCATGTCCAAACCTCACCCGCAATATTTTATTTCGACTCCATTCAATATACATTTTTTTCGTCCTTTTTACAAGTCAATTTTATGATCAGGACGTCATTTCCGGATTGTTTTTAGCCGTTGAAAAATAAGCCGCTTCATGGTAGGATAAGATATAAAAATGCCTTCTTACAAAATATCACGGGGGAATGACCATGGACAAGCGGATTGACTACATCGATTCACTGAAAGGATTCGGCGGCATGCTGATCGCATTTTACCACATAACCGGATTGCTCGGCATTGCGAATTGCCGGATTCCCCTGATCAACAAGGTCGTGAAGGTTCTCTCGGACATAGGATTTGTTCCCGTGGAAATGTTCTTCTTCCTCTCCGGATATTTGATGATTCATCATTACTCTGACAAAATCAAATCCCTCGAATTCACGGAGTACATGCGCAGAAAAGTCAGGGCAATTTACCCGTTCCTGCTGGTAAGCATCGGGCTGTGCCTTTTGTTTATCGTTTTTCAGGGACAATGGCGAAATCTCAACCCCTATGACCTCGCATACAATTTTTTCCTGCTGCAGGGCGGATGCTTCATCGGAAACGGAGATTTCAGAATTGATCTTTTGGGCAGCGGCACCTGGTTTCTGACCCCGCTGTTCTTATCCTACGTCCTGTTTTTCTATATTTGCAAATACAAGGAGGAGGTCGCCTTTGGAATATATGGCGCAATTCTGATTCTCGGCATGCTTGGAATAAAGAGCGGCGTCAACTATCCCATATTGAACGGCTACATGCTTCGGGGCTTATCCGCCTTTTTCGGAGGAGCGTGCTTTGGCGCCATTGTAAAAAAATACGGGACGAAAGTACGAAAGAGGACGCTGTTCCTTGGTGTGCTGTGCGTCCTGTTTTACGCTTACGTCATCGTCACGGGCATGTACGTGCAAATCCATGACTTTATTTTAATAACGAGCCTGATCTTTTTGCCCGCCGTTCTGGTTTTAATCGAAAACATTTCCGGTTTTAGAAAGCTGTTGTCATTCAGAATCCTCCAGCGAAACGGACGGCTCTCCGTATAGCTGTTCTTCCTGAACATCCCAATCGGACACATCATAAAATCGGTGGTTGGCGAGGGAACGAACCTATGGCTTTGTTATCTGTCATATTTCTTCGTCCTGTATGCGGCATCCATAATTTGTGACTTTCTCTTAAAAATGATTCAAAAGAGGCCGCACAGAAACATTTCGAGCTGACCGGCAAGGAGGTATCGCAAACTTGGAGACTTTAAAACTTTTTAAAAACAGGTTGTTCTCCCGTCTTAACAAAGAATGCGCCAACACCTCGTACACCAAAAAAGACATCCTGGTCTGGGGGTTGATTGGCGCCGCCGTATTTCTTTTGATCTACGGCTTTCTGCCGTTAAACGCAACCTACGACCGCTGGCTGATGAACGGCTACGTGGAAAACGACGCCACCCAGCATTACGCCGGATGGCTTGGTTTCCGCCACTCCGCCTGGACTCTTCCCCTGGGGGCCATCGAGCAATTTGGCGGAACCGTCCTGACTTACACGGATTCCATTCCGATCGTCTCCATCTTTTTTAAGGTTTTCGATGCCGTTTTGCCGGATACCTTTCAGTTTTTCGGCCTCTACGTGTTCCTCTGCTTCATCCTGCAGGGAATTTCCTCCGGCTTGCTGCTCAGTCTCTTTTCAAAGAACAGGACAATTACCAATCTGGGAGTGATCCTGTTTTGTCTCTCCCCGATCATGATCGAGCGGGCGTTCCGGCATACAGCCCTCGCCTCCCACTGGCTGATCCTGTTTTCTCTGTATTTTTATTTCAAATCCCGTCAAACGGGAAAGATGAGCCTCTGGAACTGTCTGATCCCGGTCCTGGCCATGGGCGTCCACCCGTATTTCCTTCCCATGGTCTTCGGCCTGACCTTTGCGAATGTGGTCGAATTGTCCATCCGGGATAAAAGGCAGTTTTTAAAATCCGCCATAATCCTGGCCGCCGCACTGACGGCGACGGTTCTTTTCGGCTACCTGATCGGTGCTCTGGGGACCTCCTCCTCCCTGGGCGGAACCGGATTCGGACACTACTCGATGAATCTGAATGCCCCCGTAAATCCCGTCAGCGTCTCCGACATCCGATGGTCCGCCTTTTTATCCCCCCTTCCCCTGACTCTGGGGAACATCGACGGATTCAACTACCTCGGCCTGGGAACCCTGCTCCTGCTTCTCCTCCTGACCGTCTCCTTGATCACTAACAGGAAACGGTTCAAAGAATTGCTGAAAAACAATCTCGTATTAATCGTCCTGTCCGTCGGTTTCTGGGGATTTGCCGTCAGCAACGTGGTCACCCTGGGCGGTAACGTCCTGTTCACGTACCCGCTTCCAGAAAAGCTCCTGAATTTCGCCGCCATTTTCCGGGCGAGCTCCAGAATCTTTTATCCAGTATATTACCTTCTGCTCCTGTCCGGAATCTGCGGGCTTTCCCTTTTGTCAAACTCCAACTGGAAAAAGGTCCTCCTGTTCGCCGTCGTCCTTTTGCAGCTGGCCGACCTCTCTCCCGCACTGGTCACAAAGCGCAAGTCCTTTGAAAAAGAGACCGTCGAAGCGAAATATCAGGCCGGCGAGTTTACGGGCAGCGAATTTTGGAACGGTGTCGTCACCTCCTGCCGGAGGATAAAAATGCTGAATGCGGTATACTATGAACATAAGCTGGCCGCCTTTGCGGAAAAGCACGGTCTCGCCCCCGATCTTCTGATCTCCGTCTCCCATTATCAGGGAACAACCGACCTGGATGACCTGTTCCGGTCGAACGTCAACGAAATCACCCTGGGCAATCTGGACCGGACGGCCGCATATGTCACGACCGAGGAGACGCTCCTCCCCCTCCTCGTCGCCACGAACGAGGGGATCGAAATTTTTAAAGAGGGCCCTTATTTCGTCATCGCCTCCCCCGACCTGGAACTGCCGGGAAAGGCGGTCGACAAGGGCGAGTATGCCGGATTTACGGCATATGATCTGACGGATACCCAGTGGACGAACGGCATCCTGGGCGACCCGGAGCGCGGCGTGATCCTGTTTAAATATTACGATTCCCTGTATCAGATCATCAGTTCCTCCCGGGAAATCCTCTGTAACGGGGAGGTATACGAAATCACGGAGCTGGCGTATGACGCAGACTGGATCCACGTGGTGGTCGACAGGGACGCCGTCGGCTGCGGCTATCCGAACAAGCTGACGTTCCGATAAAGGGAATATTACCGGCCGCAGAGGAGGTTCCGGCAAAAAACAGTTGCCAAGCCGATAAAATGGCTATATAATGCATTTATAAAAAAATATCATTCTTGGTGGATATAATATATGAAAGAAAACTTTGACAGAATCATCATCGGGGCCGGGCTGTATGGTTTCTATTCCGCTCTTCTCTGTGCCAAAAGAGGAGAGTCCGTCCTGGTTCTGGAATGTGACAGGGCGTCTTTTGGGCGGGCGACCTACATCAATCAGGCCAGGGTTCATCAAGGGTACCATTACCCCCGCTCCATTTCCACGGCCATGAAGTCGGCCGGTTATTTTGAACGGTTCAATCAGGATTTTGGTTTCTGCATCAACCGGGAGTTCCACAAGGTTTACGCCACCTCGGCAAACTATTCCTGGACGAGCGGCGGACAGTTTAAGCATTTCTGCCAGGCGGCCGGCATTCCCTGCGAGGAACTGCATGCGGAACGCTTTTTCAAGCCGGGAAGCTGCGACGGTGCCTTTATGACCAGGGAATACACCTACGACGCATCGATTTTAAGGGAGTATTATCTGGATCAGCTCTCCTCCTTTAAACATGTACAAATCCGATATGGAACCAGAATTTCTTCCATTGAGAAGCTACAGGATTCCTATCTGGTGCGGGATCGAGAAGGAACGGAATATCAGACCGGATTCCTGCTCAACGCCACTTACGCCGGAACCAATCAGATTCTCTCCATGCTCGGCTATGATCCCTTCCAGATCAAATACGAGCTGTGCGAGATCATTCTCTGCGACGTGAACGACGCTTTGAACGAGTACGGATTCACGGTCATGGATGGCCCGTTTTTTTCCATCATGCCCTTCGGAAAAACCGGTTTCCACTCCCTCACGTCGGTGACCTTCACGCCCCACACGACCAGTTACGACCCTGTTCCCACCTTTGCCTGTCAGGCGGCCAGCGGCGGTCACTGTTCTCCCGACCATCTTGGAAACTGCAACGACTGTCCGGCAAAGCCGGTATCGGCGTTCCCGTACATGGCGAATCTGGCCCGAAAATACCTGCGTGAGAAATATGAATTTGGGTATCACGGCTCTCTCTTTTCCATGAAGCCGATTTTAATGAGCTCGGAAATCGATGATTCCCGCCCGACCGTCATACGCACGCACTCGACCAATCCGACCTGCGTGAGCGTCCTGTCCGGAAAGATAAACACCGTATACGATTTAGACGAGGTACTGATCAATGGCTGACAAAGAAAAAAATTTCATATCCGCTGTGGTTTACGTGCACAATGCGGAACAGAGGATCGATCGATTCCTGAAAATGCTTATAACGGTTCTGGAGGAGAATTTTGAGCACTCGGAAATCATCTGCGTCAACGACAGCTCCGCAGACGGAAGCGCCGACATCATCCGGTCTGCCAGCCAGACGGCCTCCTCCACCAGCATCTCCATATTGAACATGAGTTATTTTCACGGGCTTGAAACCGCGATGAATGCGGGGATGGACCTGACCATCGGGGATTTCGTCTTTGAGTTCGACTCGCCGGACCTGGATTTCGACAAAGCCGAAATCATGCGGATCTATCGCCGCTCCCTGGAGGGCTACGACATCGTCAGCGCCTCTCCGGATAAAAAGGAGGCCTTTTCCTCCAGGTTGTTTTATAAAATTTTTGGTTGTTTCACGAATCTGACTTACAAGCTGTCCACGGAACGCTTCCGCATCCTGAGCCGGCGGGTGATCAACCGGATCGGCTCCATGAACAAGACGATCCCTTACCGAAAGGCGGTCTATGCGAACTGCGGGTTAAAGACGGACAATGTCAAATATGCCGTCCAAAATGACGACAGGCGGCCAACCGACAAAAAAGAAAAAACCTACCGGGCGGGGCTCGCCGTGGACCTTTTGATTCAGTTTACCGAAGTGGGTTACCGGTTCTCCATGATCATGACCCTGCTCATGATGTCCATGTCCGTGTTCATGGTGGCGTACTCCGTCATCATCTACCTGACCTCCCACCCGATCGCCGGGTGGACGACCACGATTTTATTTCTCTCCATCGCCTTTTTGGGGTTGTTCGGCATTTTGACGGTCATTATAAAATATCTGCAGCTTCTGGTCAATTTGGTCTTTAAGAGAAAGCAATACTGTTTTGAAAGCATTGAAAAACTGACGAAATGAGGAGAGCGCAATGAATGCCTTAGTTGGATATACCGGTTTCGTGGGAAGCAATTTATATGCCTCCGGGCAGTTTGACGCCGCATACAATTCCAAAAACATTGAGGAGGCATACGGCACGAGGCCTGACCTCTTAATCTACGCCGGGCTTCGGGCGGAAAAATATCTCGCCAACCAGGCCCCGGAAAAGGACATGGAGCTGATCCTCCAGGCGGAGGAAAACATCTCGAAGATCGCCCCCGAAAAACTGGTGCTGATTTCGACCATCGACGTGTTTAAAACCCCGAAGAAGGTTGACGAGACCTCCGCCGTCGACACGGAGGGTCTCCACCCTTACGGATATAACCGGTACCGGCTGGAGCTGTGGGTGCGCAGCCATTATCCGGATGCGCTGATCATCCGCCTTCCCGGCCTCTTCGGAAAGAATCTCAAGAAAAATTTCATTTACGACTATAAAAACGTCATACCGTTTATGCTGAACGCACAAAAAATGGAGGAGCTCTCGGCAAGGGACGAAAGCCTGGGTGCATACTACCGGCTTCAGGATAACGGGTTCTATAAAATGGTAGAGCTTTCTCCGGCCGAGAGGAGGGAGTTGAAGGAAAAATTCCTGAAGCTGGGGTTCAGCGCCTTGAATTTCACGGACAGCAGAAGCGTGTATCAGTTCTATCCCCTGGCAAGGCTGTGGTCTGACATTCAAACCTTGCTGCAAAAAAACATCCCCCTCTGGCATCCGGCCACGGAGCCCGTTTCCGCCGGGGAAGTGTACCGTTATCTGACCGGAAAGGAATTTGTCAACCGACTGAACGGCCCCGTGGCCGATTACGACTACAGAACCATTCATGCCGGGATTTTCGGCGGAAGGGACGGATACATCTGCCGGAAAGAGGACGTCCTCAGGGAGATCAGGACCTTTTTAAGCCTGGAGGAATCGTGATGCAACTTATAAAAAAAGAAAAACTGTCCGCCTGTTTAAGGGGGATCGACAGACGGACCCTGTTTGTCGCAGCGTTCACGTCGCTGATCCTCTTGTTTTATATCAATCCCCTGGAGTCCGTCGGCGTAACGGAGTGGGACCGGACCTTTTCCCCCGCACTCCTCTCCGGAATCTCCATCGAAAAAAGGCTGCGGAATTTTTACCTTTTGTTTTTATGTTTCGTCCCGCTGTCCTTTTCCGTGGCTACGGTGTTTTACGCCTTTCTTTTTCATATTCGCAGCAGCTACAAAAAAATTCACGTCCGATTCGACATCATGCTTCTCTGCGCCGTGGCGGCGGCCTGGCTTTCCAAATTTGCGACGGACAGCGCCGGTGACTGTGCCCGCATGCTGATCCACAACCTCCTCGCCTTTCAGGGCATCCTGGCCGTCCTCGCACTGGTCGACGCCAGAGAGCAATTTCATTTTTCAGACGTTGTTTTTTATTTTTCCGGATACATGATCGCCGTGGTGTCCCTGAACATTCTTTTCCGGATTCAGCAAATGCGGGTCAGTATTTTGATTGCGGGAATCCTCCTGCTCTGCCACGCAGCGCTCATCTGCAAAACCTCCGTCGGCCTGGAGACGAAAAGATTTCTGAATAATCTCATATGCCTGCTCATGTGGACTCCTGCCGTTTTTCGACTGGCGCTGGAGGGGATTTTTTTGTTTACGGAAAAAGGGAAGGCCATCACCGCTTACCGCACCGTCATCTGCCTGGTTTTTCTTGTTTTTGCGGCCCTGTCTGTCTGCGTCGTCTTTCTGCTCCGAAAAAGACCAAAGTCTCTCTCCTCCCTCGGGTATGCCGGCGTGATAACCGGCCTGGGGAGCCTGAGCTTTTTCGCATACGCTTATCAGCACGTGTGGCCCCTCTCCAGCTATGTCAACGTGTTCGAGGGGGGGAACGCCGCCGTCCTGGCAGACAGCGTTTTACACGGAAAGCTCCCCATCATTGACAATTTTTCCGCACATGCGTTGAGCGACGTGTGGGCACATTTTATCTACTATTTCATCCATTCCGACATAAAGACCGTTTTTGCCCACCCTTACCGCAATCTGTCCGCCCTGGTCGGAGTATTTGCCCTGTTTTACATTGTGAAAACTCTGTTTGACCGGGACGTCGCCCTTCTCTTCGTCTGCCTGTTCCCTTATAATTACTACAGCGTGAAGATCGCCTCCATCTGTCTGATCTCCGTTGCCGCCCTGCTTCATATCCTAAAGAAGCCCTCCTTCCGGTCGTACCTGCTGTTCTGGTTCGTCCTTCTGGTCAGCGCCTTTACCGTCTACGACGAGGGCATGGCCCTGGGCATCGCCTGTATCTTCGCCTATCTCCTATTGATCTGGAAAGAACGAAAAAGGCTGAAACAATTCCTGGCCGGCGGCGTGATCGTCGGGGGAGCCTCGCTCCTGTGTTATGTGACTTACGCCCTGCTTACGGGAATTCCCGTCATCGCCCGTCTGCGGGAGTGGATTTCCGTAAGCCTGGGTTCCAATTCCACCTGGGCCTTGGCGGACTTCGGCGACCCGGCTTCGTTCGCCTTCCTGCTCTCCTACCTCGTGGTTCCGGCCTGCGCCACGGTCATACTGATCGCCACAGTCGTCAGCCTGATCAAAAGCAAAAAATTTTCCGTCTTGGCCGCAGTAGTAATCGTATTTGCCTTTGCAGAGCTCCTCTACATTCCCCGGACGATCGTCTTCCACAACCTGGCCGCCTGTTTCGGCCGAAACGGGGGAATTTTGTTCAATTATGCCCATTGGACTATCTCCCTGTTCGTGTTGTATCTGTGTTCCGTAAAAAACGTTTCCTATGAAAAACGGCTCCTCGCATGGGTCTGTACTTTCGGCATTCTCATCGTGTCGGAGGGTACATTTGTGACGGGAGTTCTGCCCTCCGGCTCCACTCCCATATTCGCTTCCGCCGCCGAAAGCTCCAAAAACTGGAATCTGCATGACGGCACCGACGACAACCTGGGGAAGGAAAGGATTGTCCTCGACGAGGCGGCCGTCGCCTTTCAGACGCAGTTTGAACGTTTATTCGACGCACTGCTTTCCGATCAGCAAACTTTCATTGATTTTGCGAATGTCACCTCCCTGTACGTCCTTACCGGGAGGCCGAGGCCCTTCTACGTGGCCCAGTCTCCCAGCCTGCTGACGGGCCTGTACTCCCAGGAGCGCTATCTGGAGGAAATTTCGGAATATGACTGCCCGCTGGCAATCCTGGGGACGACGCAGGACAGCTACACGCAGCAAATGACGGACATTCCCCATAACGTCCGTTACTATAAGATCGCCGAGTACATTTACAAAAACTACCGTCCCCTCGTGCGGACCGGGGATTTCGTGGTCTGGTGCAAAAAGGAGCTGCATTCGGAATTTGCGGCGACTCTGGACAGTGCCGCCTTTTGGGAAGCCGGATACGGTCTCGTGGATTACGGATACGACGCCGCCCAGAAAAATTTGGACGAAAACGGCACCGTTCAGTTTTCTTACCTGCCTTACCACTCCTTCTCCCTCGGCATGATTCCCTATGCCTGGGCAAATTATGACGAATACGAGGCCCGTGCCAATGACGTACTGGCCGTTCCCTGGGAGACGGCTGAAAATTCCTATGTTTTTTCGGGTTCCCAGGACGTACTCACGCCAACGGGAAACTATATAAAATTCGAATGCTTCAACCCCTCCGGTGAAAACATTGCCGTAACCGTCACCCTCTCAGACAGCGAACGTGAGACGATCCGGTATGAATACTCCTTCACCGTCCTTCCCGGTTCGAACACGTATCTGATTCGATCCAGTCAGGACTATTTCTGGGAGGCCTTTTCGATTGATTCCGTCTGTTTCAGCAGTGAAAGTCCCTTTCAGACCAGCGGCTTAAGCATCCTCGAGGGAGACTGACGGACACGCATACCATCAACCATTTCAACACAGAAGGGAACAGAACATGAAGTTTGACATAAAAAAGCAAAAAATTAAACGGCTGTTAAAAGAAATAGACAAACGGACTCTGTTCATCTCGGCATTTGCGGCGCTCGTGGTTTTATTTTATGTCAATCCACTGGGGCATGTCGCCCTGACAAAATGGAACCGGACGTTTTCCACCGCCGCCATTGCGGGAATCTCCATCGACAAGCGGATTCGAAATTTTTATCTGCTGTTTTTATGTTTCATGCCGTTTTTTTTCGCAGTGTCCGTCGGATTTCATGCCTTATTTTTTCATTTCCGCAATGGATATAAGAAAATCTGCCTGAGGCTTGACATCATCCTGCTGTTTTCTGTGGCGGCCGCCTATATTTCCAGATATGCTTCTTACCCGGCCGGGGACTTTTCACGCATACTGGTCAAAACCATTTTTTGTTTCCAGGTCACTCTGTTTCTGATTGCCCTGACGGATGCGGGACAGCTCTTTTCTTTTGCGGATATCACGGGCTTTTTGATCGGATACGTGACCCTTGTCCTTACCTCCAACATTCTTCTGCGGATTCCGATGAACGGAAGCCTCCTGATTGCGGGGATCCTTTTTGTTTGCTATGCCGCCTTGATCTGCAGGACCTCCCTCGGCACAAAAATATTCAAATCCGCACAGAATTTCCTGTCCCTCCTCATGTGGCTTCCCGCCGTCCTCCGGCTGGTTCTGGAGGGCATCTATTTCCTCACGGAAAAAGGACGCCACGTCCACGATTACTATACCATTGTCTGCCTGTCCAGCCTTATTTTTGTGATCCTAGCTGTTTCCATCGTCCTGTTTTTCAGAAAAAAAGACTATTCTTTTTCCGTTTTTGGATATGTCGGCGCCATAACCGGTTTTTCGGTCCTGGCCCTTTTTTCCTCCGCATACCAATATGTATGCTCCTATCCCTCCTATGCGCATTTTTACGAGGCCGCCAATTCGAGCGTCCTGACAGACAGCCTCTTGCAGGGAAAACTTCCGGTCATCGATTACTTTTCGGCCCATGCCCTGGGAGACGTTTGGACCCGGCTTGTCTACTGTATCCTCCACTCGGATATAAAGGGAATTTTTGTCGATCCTTACTGGGGCCTTGCCGTTTTAGCCGGTCTGCTGGCATTGTTTTACGTGCTCAAAAACTTATTCGGGGCGGAAACCGCCGTTCTGTTCGTCTGTTTCTATCCCTTCCTCTGCGATACGGCCAAGGTTACTTCCGTCTGCCTGATCTCTATTGCCGCCCTGCTGTACATCACGAAAAAGAAAACCTTCCGGGCGTATCTCTGGTTTTGGTTTTTGATCCTGATCAGCGCATTCACCACCTACGACGAGGGAATCTCCCTGGGCATTGCGTGCATTATCGCTTATCTGATATTCATTTTCAGAGAAAAAACGAACCTGAAGCGTTTTATCCTCGGCGGGGCGACGGTCGGAGGCCTCGCCCTTCTCTCCTACGTCCTCTACGCCCTGGCCACCGGTGTCCCCGTCATTTCCAGGCTGAGGGAATGGATTTCCGTAAGCGTAGGCTCCAATTCCTCCTGGGCGACGGCAGACTTCGGCAACATCACGAGCTTCACCTTTCTGTTTTCCTATTTCCTGATTCCGATAACCGCCGTCGCCATATCGGGCACGATCATCTTTCAGTTCGTCCGAAAGAAAGAGGCTTCCCGCCTGGCAGCCGTAACCCTCGCTTTCGCCCTCGTGGAACTTTTGTATTTTACCAGGGGCGTCTTATATCACAATTTGACCGTGTGTGACGTCCAGACGGGGGTATTGTTCAATTACGTTCATTGGGCAATTTCCCTGTTCGCCCTCTATTTGTTCACGCAAAAAAAGAAATCTTTCGAAAAAGGGCTTTTCGTATGGCTTGGTGCATTCGGACTGATGCTCCTTGCAGAGGGCGCCTGGGTGACTGGCGGAATTCCCCAGGGTTCTTCCGTCGTCTACGCCCACGCTGCGAACGCCTCCCAAAATTGGAACCTGCACAACAACACGACGGAAAACTGCGGGCAGGAACGGATCCTCTATGACGAAACCTTTACCGCCTTTGCGGATCCCTTTAACAAACTGTTTGACACGCTGCTGACAAAAGACCAGACCTTCCTTGATTTCGCAAACGTCACCTCCCTATATGCCCTTACCGGAAAAGTCCGACCCTGCTACGTCGGCCAGAGCCCCAGCCTCCTGACGGATCTGTATTCGCAGGAACGCTTTTTCAGCGAGATCGCCGAACACGACTGCCCGCTGGCCGTTCTGGGCACCACCGAGGACCCCTTCACCCAGCAGATGCTCAACATCCCGCACAACATCCGCTATTACAAAATTGCCGAGTACATCTATAAAAATTACCGTCCGCTCGTAAAAACCGGGGATTTCGTCATCTGGTGCAAAAGGGAACTGCATTCCGGATTCACCGAACGCCTGGAAGGCCTTGCCGCCAATGACGCAGGGTATGAGCTTGTGGATTACGGATACGACGACGCCGAAAAAACCCTGGATGAAAACGGCACCGTTCAGTTTTCTTACCGTCTGTATCACTCATTCTCGCTGGAAATGCTTCCATATATCTGGGCAAATTACGACAACTATGATGCCGTCGAAAACGAAGTGCTGATGACCCCCGCTCCCTCCGGTGAAAATTCCTATGCATTCCCCGGCTCCCAGAGCGTGATCAACCCGGAGGGAAATTACGTGAAATTTGACTGTTTCAATCCCCTTGACTCCGCCATCCAGGTAACCGTCATTTTCCGGGACGGCGCAAGGGAGTCAATAAGATATGAATACAGGTTCACCGTTCTTCCCGGCTCAAACACCTACCTCATCCGGGCAAGTCAGGATTACTTCTGGGAGGCATTTAACATCGACACCATGGAATTTAACAGTGAAAACGGATTCCAGGTCACCAATTTAAACATACTGAAAGGAGATTGAACCATGAATTTATCCATCTCAAACATCGGCTGGCCGGCCGAACTGGATTCTCAGATCTATGCCCTGATGAAGAAGCACGGGTATTCCGGCCTGGAAATAGCTCCCACCAGAATCTTTCCGGAACGGCCCTATGAACGGCTGGAGGAGGCGGCGGCCTGGCGCAGGCATTTGAAAAGCGACCATCAATTCTGCATTCCGTCCATGCAGTCCATCTGGTACGGACGCACGGAAAAGCTCTTCGGCGCAGACTCCGAGCGTGAGGTACTGAAGGAATATACAAAAAAGGCGATCGATTTTGCCGCCGTGATCGGCTGCAGAAACCTGGTGTTCGGCTGCCCCAGGAACCGGGTTCTCCCCGAGGGCCAAACCCCGGAGGCGGCCATTGAGTTTTTCAGGGAAATCGGCGACTATGCGGCCGAGAAGGGAACCGTCATCGGCATGGAGGCCAATCCGCCCATCTATCACACGAATTTTATCAATGACACGGGCTCCGCCCTGGCCCTGATCAGGGAAGTGGCTTCTGACGGATTCCTGCTGAATCTTGACATCGGAACCATGATTCACAACCAGGAATCCGTGTCCGCCCTTTCTGGAAACGTGCGGTATGTGAATCACGTGCATGTCAGCGAACCCGGGTTAAAACCGCCCGTCCCAAGACCGCTCCATGAAGAACTGTTCCGTCTTCTGAAAAGCGAAAAGTATGCGGGATTCATTTCCATCGAGATGGGTAAGACGGAATCTCTCCCAGATATTGAAAATGCCTTGCACTATGTAAAAACCATCTTCGCAGAAAAGGAGTCTTCCCATGATCTATGAAAGGCAGACCGGGGTTCCTAAATTTGAAGCCCATGAATATTCGGAAAAATCCAAAAACTACGTCGTCCTGATCCCGATCATCAACGAGGGAGATCGAATTATCAGAGAGCTAAAACGCGCTCACAGGGCCCACATCGCAGACCATGCGGACCTCGTCATCTGTGACGGCGGTTCCACCGACGGCTGCACAGAAGAAGCCAGGCTCCGCAAGCTGGGTGTCAACACTCTTCTGGTAAAACAGGATGTCGGCAGACAGGGAGCACAGCTGCGCATGGGAATCTTCTGGGCGCTTAGAAGAGGCTACGAAGGGATCATCACCATTGACGGAAACAACAAGGACAGCATAGAGGACGTTCCTTCCTTTATAAAAAAACTAAACGATGGCTACGACCTTATCCAGGGTTCCCGATTCATAAAGGGCGGAAGAGCAGTCAACACGCCGCTCATCCGATTGTTGTCCGTAAAGTTGATCCACGCCCCCGTCATTTCGTTGACTGCGCACCAGAGATTCACGGACACCACGAACGCTTACCGCGCCTATTCCACAAGATACCTGCGGGATGAACGGGTGCAGCCGCTTCGGGACGTCTTCGTAACCTATGAGCTGCTGGCATACCTCTCCGTGAGGGCGACGCAGCTTGGCTATAAGGCATGTGAGATTCCCGTGACCAGGGCGTATCCGAAAACGGGGAAAACGCCGACAAAAATCAGCTTTTTTAAGGGAAATAGCGATTTAATGAAAATTCTATTTAAAAATCTGTTTGGCGCCTATCGGCCCAAATAGCAAGGACTCCGGCCCAAAGGCCGGAGTCTTTTCGTCCTGTCAAACTTTATGGATTCCCTACTTGAACAACCGGTTCAGTCCACTGAACAGCGCCCGGTGGGAGGCCCTGGTAATGTTGGGGCTCACGCCGACGCCGTGGGTCACCTTCCCGGTCTTCACGTCCATGACCTTGATGTAGGCCGCCGCCTGGGCGTGGGAGCCCTCCCCCAGCGCATGCTCCGAGTAGTCCAACACCTTCACATGGACGCCCGTGGTCTGCTCGATGGCCTCCCGCACCGCATCGATGGGGCCGTTCCCCACTCCCGTGGCCGAACGGATGGAACCGTCATACTTGAAGGTCAGCTTCGCCCTGGTATCCACCTCTCCCACGTCCGCAGTCTCGCAGCGGATAAAACCGAAGGGTTCCTTGGCGGCCAGATACTCGCTCTTGAAGAGCTCCATGATCTGCTCCGGCACCACCTCCCCGTGGGCCTCGGCCACCGGCTGGACCACGTCCGCAAACTCCTTGTGCATGTCCTTGGGAAGCTTGAATCCGTAGAAGGTATCCATGACGAAGGCCACGCCGCCCTTTCCGGACTGGCTGTTGATGCGGACGATGGGCTCGTAATCCCGTCCCAGATCGGAGGGATCCACCGGAAGATAGGGAACCTCCCAGTAGGGATTATTCCTGGTCTTCATGGCCTTCACGCCCTTGTTGATGGCATCCTGGTGGGAACCGGAGAAAGCGGTGAACACCAGCTTCCCTGCGTAAGGATGCCTGGGATCGATCTCCATCTTGGTGCATCTCTCGTACACGTCTATGATCTCCCGGATATTCTCAATATTCAGTCCCGGGTTGACTCCCTGGCTGAACATGTTGTAGGCGACCGTCAGGACGTCCACGTTTCCGGTCCGCTCCCCGTTCCCGAAAAGCGTCCCCTCCACCCGGTCCGCACCGGCAAGAAGCGCCAGCTCCGTGGCGGCCACGCCGCTTCCCCGGTCGTTGTGGGGATGCACGCTCAAAATAATGGACTCCCGGTCCTTGAAATGGGTATGCATCCACTCGATTCGGTCCGCATAAACGTTCGGCGTCGTCATCTCCACCGTGGCCGGGAGATTGACGATCATCGGGTGCTCCTTCGTGGGCCCCCAAGTTTCCTGGACCGCCGTGCAGACCTCAAGCGCATAATCCAGTTCCGTCCCCGTAAAGCTCTCCGGGGAATACTCCAGCACGATCTCCCCGTCAAAGGAAGCAGCCCGCTCCTTCACCATCCTGGTCCCATCCACAGCGATCTGTTTGATGTGCTCCCTGTCCATGCCGAAGACCACGTCCCGCTGAAGGGTGGAGGTGGAATTGTAGATATGCACCACCGCCCGCTTGATCCCCTGGAGGGATTCAAAGGTTCTCTCGATCAACGGCTCCCTGCACTGCACCAGCACCTGCACCAGCACGTCGTCCGGGATCAGCCTCCGGTCCACGAGCTGCCGCAGGAAATCATACTCGATCTGGGAAGCCGCCGGGAAGCCGATCTCGATCTCCTTGAAGCCGAGCTTCACGAGGAGGTTGAACATCTCGATCTTCTCTTCCACCACCATGGGCTCGATGAGCGCCTGATTTCCATCCCGCAAATCCACGCTGCACCAGGAAGGCGCCTTCTCGATCTGCTTCCCCGGCCAGGTGCGCTCCGGAAAATCCACCACGGGTACCCTCTTATATCTCTGATAATTTAACATGATTTATCGTCCTCTCTTATCTATGCTTTCTCCATGCTCTTTTTCACGTTTTCCGTCCTGTTCCCCATTCTGTCCCGATGCCGCACAGCTTCTGCCTCATAGTCGATAAATCACGCCGTACTTCCTTATTATATACATCTTGATCTTCGAGCCGCCTCTGTCTCTCCCAGCCCCATCCGTCATCATTCCCATCTGTCCTTATTTTTTCGGGAACGTTTTCCGCCGTCCCCGCCATTTTTTCAGTATAACATACCTGCCCCCAGATTACAATCCGGTTTTTTTTTGTTTTCCCGTCCGATTTTTTCATTCGATTTCTATCTTCGGCTTTCTATTCAATTTGGGGATGAATTTCTCTATTCTTTCAACCGTTCGTTGACCGCCTCGGCGATCTCCCCCATTTTCCCCTCCAGATAAGGCCCCGGACACTCCGTGTCCTCCTTGAACATCTTGTGAATGGTCAGGGTTCCGGACGCATCCCCGGTAAAGGAAAGTTTTTTGATACCGTTCCGTTCACAGATGTCCACACAGAGGTCGATCAGAGTCTCGTAGGCGGCGCTCCCCACGTGCCAGTCGCCCCCGATCTCGTCGTTGGCCACCTCGATGGTCACCGCCTGGTCGTCGTTCTCCTTGCTGCTGGAAGTCCAGGCCCGGTTGGTCTCCTCCACGTAGAGGGCGACCCTGCCGTCGCCGTCGATGGCATAATTGGCGGAAGCCCCTCTGTCCCGTTCGCCGAAGGCCTTTCCCAGCTCCTCCAAACCGAGATCTCCCGCCATGTGATGAATCGTGATTTTTTTAATCTCTCCCTCTCTGGGAAAATCCGCATTGGGAGACAGGTACACGTAGTCCGTAAGCGGACTGTTTCTCCCTATCACCGCTTCCGCCTCCGCCTCCGCAAGCTCCCTTCCAACCAAATCCGGAAGCGCCACATCTGATAACAGACACAGGACGGCGACCAGGACGGCACAAGCCAAAAAGCCCGCCAAAAGAATCCATATGCTGCGAAATTCCCTCTTTTTATCGGTCGGCATTCCCCTTCCTCCGTTCATGCCCATTTTTTCGCCTGCGGAAAAGCGACGGCATATTTACATAGTATACCAGCCACTGCGTAAAAAGAAGCGTCAAAAAACCGGCTCTCAAATGCTTTTGGGGAAATGGATTGAGTTTCGTGTGCGGCCCTGCTACAATAGAAACTGCATAACCGGCGAATTTAAGATTTTTATAAGAAACAGCCCCGAATTCTTCTAAGAATTCTGTTTTATGATATAGTCAGGCTGAAGGATGGATGGGAAAAGCTTCCCGTCTGTGAGTCAGAGGAGATACCGATATGAACGAATGTGTACTGGTGGTGGATGACGACAGGGAAATCGTGCGGGCCATTGCCCTGCTTTTGGAAAAAGAGGGATATCAGGTGTGCAGGGCCTACGACGGCATGGAGGCGCTTCGGATCCTGGCGGAGCAGCCGGTCCGGCTCATCCTCATGGACGTGATGATGCCGAAGCTTGACGGCCTGTCGGCCATGATGAGGATACGGGAACGAAAAAATCTTCCGATCATCATCTTGAGCGCCAAAACAGAGGATACGGACAAGGTTCTGGGGCTTTCCATGGGAGCCGACGATTACGTCGCCAAGCCCTTTAACCCGGCGGAGCTCGCAGCAAGAGTAAAAAGCCATCTGCGCCGCTACACGCTGCTGGGCGATATCAACGCCTGGCACGATTCTCCGGAGATCTGGAACGGGCGGCTCTGTTACCGGCCGGGGGAGCGGACCCTCTATGCGGACGGGGAACCCGTAAAGCTCACCGCCACGGAGACCAAGATCATCGACCTCCTCATGCGCAACCGAGGCCGGATTTTTCCGGCGGAGGAAATCTATGAGCGGGTCTGGGAAGAGCCATCCTTTTCCCCTGAGAATACGGTCATGGTGCACATCCGCCATATCCGGGAAAAAATTGAACTCAATCCGAAGGAGCCAGAATACTTAAAGGTGGTGTGGGGCATTGGATACAAAATCGAAAAAATCGAAACTCATTGTTAGCTTTGCCATATTCTTTCTTGGAATGACTCTGTTTATTGACAGTCTTCTCTCCGTCGCAGGTCTCGCCGTTTCCTCCAAAGGCACGGCCTTTGACTGGCATAAAAGCTATCAGGAAACGGCGGCTTTCCGCAGTTATATCGCCAGCTATCTGGAAGCCTTTCTCGGCGTGGCAACCGGCGGCAAGGGCTGGAGGCTTTATGGGACGGCCGACCGGTACGAGGGTGATGCGATTGTCCAGGAAGAGGCCGTGGCGGGAACCGGCTGGGAGGATTGGACCGGTTTCTTGGAGGATCAAACATGGGAAACCTGGGAAGCATGGGAGGCATGGGAGGCGGAAGTCTCTGGGGAAGCAGTGTCCTCTGTCCCCCAGACCGAGGCCTCCGGCATGGACTTGCGGGACAATTACCGGGACGGCACCTGGTCCGGCACTTCGGAAAAGGACTTCATGAAGGATATCGCCCAAAACAAGAATCTCCGCTATGCGATCGTCTACCAAAACAAACTGCTTTATACCAACATTGACAATCTGGAAGGCCAGGTGGGGACTCCCTGGGACAATCTGAACTTCGAGGAACAGCTCTCCCCGGACGAATACAACTTTACCCTCTGGTTTAACAAAGACAATGCCGGCAAAACCCGGATCTTTCGGGACGGAGCGGAGCTTGAGATCTACGGAAACGGCATGTACTCTTCCGACCGGCAATGGTTCGTGCCGGGCTACACCAATTTTAATGTGGACGAGGCCGCCGGGGATGCCGTCATCTTCCTGGCCGCCGCTAGAGAGCCGAAGCTCTACGTGTCCGGAAACTATTCCGAGTATGGGACAAGCCAATATGGCGGGCGTCTCTATTCCATCCACGAAAATCTGCTGGAACTACAAGCGCAATTTAAAAAGTCCTGCATCCTGCTCGGCATCTCCCTCCTACTTCTGGCCCTGTCCTTCTTCTTCCGCAAAGAACGGCGCCTTATGAGGGCTTCCATCGGCCGTCTGACGGGAAAGCTCTGGTTGGAATTCAAGGTTCTCTTGTTCCTTGTCCTTCCGCTGCTCATTCTCCTGTTCCTCGTGCTTCCGCTGTTTCTCTTCCTTGGCAACACAGAAGGAGTCCTTTTCTTCCAGGCACACCTGCTCGGCATCGTCTGCTTCTGGCTCCTCTACCTGGGAGCCCTGGACCGGAATGCCAACAAGGAGGCACAGAAAAAACCATTGATCACCGGACTTCGCTCCAGGGACTTACAGAGGCCCCTCCAGAAACGCATGATTCAAAGGTATCGTCTGTCCATGGCGATCTGGCTGATGGCACCGCTCCTTTTCCTCCTGGCCCTGTTCTTGCCGATGGGCGAATATTTGAACTGGATGCTCGGTGTTCATCCGCTTCCATTCCTGTTCCTCGTCCTGGCTTACCTGGGACTCTCCGCCGCCAGCATCCGATATCTGAAAAAGAACCGCCGCCTGGCCGAAGATCTGGGAGCCTTCTTCCATCAGGTGGACACAGTCCGGGAGGGAGACCTGACGGAACCTCTCGTCCTTCCGGCAGATTCAGAGCTCAGGGAAGCCGCGGAAAGGCTCAACGAGATCCAGCACGGTCTGGAAACCGCCCTCCAGGAAAAGCTGCGCAGCGAGCAGATGAAGGTGGAGCTGGTCACGAACGTCTCCCATGACATCAAGACGCCCCTCACCTCCATCATCAGCTACGTGGAGCTTTTAAAGCAGGAGGGTGAACTGCCGGACCATGTGAGGGAATTCATCCAGATTTTGGGGGAGAAGTCAGAGCGGTTAAAAGTGATCGTGCAGGACGTGTTCGAGGTCAGTAAGGCCGCCTCCGGCCAACTTCCCATCGAGCCGGAAACGCTGGATCTGAAAAAGCTTTTGCAGCAGACCCTGGCAGATATGGACACCCCGATCACCCAGAGCGGTCTCTTCATGAAACTCTCGTTTCCGGAGGAACCAGTCACCGTCTTTGCGGACGGAAAACGGCTGTACCGGGTGTTCCAGAACCTGATCCAGAACGCCCTCTCCTACTCGCTGGAAGGTTCCCGCATCTTCCTGACCTTGAAGACGGAGGGAGCCGTGGCCCTGGTGTCCATCCGCAACACCTCTGCCAGAGAGCTCAACAAAACCACGGATTTCTCCGAACGCTTTGTCCGTGGGGACGCAAGCCGCAGTGACGGCGGCAGCGGGCTGGGGCTCTCCATCGCCAGAAGCTTTACGGAAGCCTGCGGCGGAACCCTGCGGATTTCCATAGACGCCGATCTTTTTACCGTGACCGTCGCCTTCCCGACCTGCCAAGTTCCCCCCGTCCAATAAGGCCGCAGGAAGCCGGAAGCTTGGTCCTCCCATAACTGGAAAACGGGATGGGCATTTTTGACGTCCCTGACTCAGTTAACTGGACCGCTCTTCCGCCCTCCGGGGATCCATCCCACATAAAAATACAGGATTCCGGTGAGCGCCAGCCAGAACCAGGTAGTAGGGTTGCTGAACCAGGTGGTAAAAAAGGAGAACACCAGATACATGGCGATCTGGGCGTAAAACAATAGCGCCACCGGGTTCCTACCCCGCTCCTGGAGGGCGGTGACTTTTTTACAGGCCATGCCTAAAATCAATCCAAAAAGGAGGACGCCCGCCAGACCAAAGTCATAATAGGCGTCATAGATCAGCGTCACCGTGGTAAGTTCCGTCTTTGTAATGTAAATCGGAAAGCTCACGAGCTCCGGTTTCAGGAATTTAAGACCCGTCAGGGCAAAAACCGGAAACAACTGACGCAGCCCCAAGGTATGAGCCGGCAATTCCCTCACCAGGCAATTAAAATTGTCGTAATTGTTGGCCACATACATGTAAGGCTGGGTAATAAAAATGGGCATATCCTCATTCTTCATCTCAAAAATCCCGTTCAGATAGGCCACATCATGGTTTCTGGCCACAGTCAGGCCCACATAGACGGGCACCAGCATGACAAGTACCAAAAACACATACCGAAGCCGAATCCTGGGCCAGCAGACGACGGCCACGCAGACGGAAAGCAGCACCGCCAGCATCAGCTGAAATCTGGACACGCAGAGGATTGGAATCGCCAGGGCCATGAGCGAACAGAGCCCTAGCCGGAGCCATTCGAGGCGGGAAAGCTTTCCCTTCACCCTTCTGTAAATCACCGAAAGTGGCAGCACGAAAATGCTGCTGACCGTAAAATAATGGACGCCGGACAGATGAAAATAGGAATAAGCATGAGGCTTATCAGAAAACAGCGGCACTTCCCTGAGCACTGCAGCCTCCAGCAAAAAACAGGCAATAGAAAGGAAGAGAACTCCATAAATGCAGTGAAGAAGCCTCCTGGCCGTCCGTTCCCCCTCGTTTGCCTTCCCAGAGCCATCCTCAGCTCCTGATTCTCCCTCTCTCACCGTCTTTCCCACGGACCGCTTTCTCTCCCAGGCCGCTGCGGCCTCATATCCGAGGAGAAAGGCCGGATACACCAGGATCAGGCAAAGCCAGGTGACAGGCTCCCATTCCCCCGCCAGTCTGGAAAGCTTCATGGCGGAGAGCCCCATTCCGCCGTTCCAGAACAGGGCGAACACCGCCTCCAGCTGCAACAGCTTCTTTTTTTTTCGATAGTAATACAGGTATTCGCCAAACGCCAGCACAATAAAAAGGAAGCCGGAAAACAGATATTCTCCGGTTTCTGCCACGGCCGCCGCCACGGCACAGACGGCAAGATGGGCCGCCAAAAGGGCGGCCTTTCCTCTCATTCTCCCAGGCCATTTTTCACGATCGTAATGATGGCCTCCAGGGCTTCCTTCTCATCGGGCCCCTCACAGATAAACTCCAGTTCGTCACCGGTTTTAATACACGCCCCCAGCACGCTGAGCACGCTCTTCGCATTTGCCGTAATATTCTCAAAGCGGAACGTGACAGACGAGGCATAGTTCATCGCCTCCTTGCACAGCACTCCGGCCGGACGCAGATGCAGGCCGGTAGGGTTTTTGATGACCACCTTCTCGCTAACCATGACGATATCCTCCTTTTTCTCGCTTTTGTATCCTTTATCTGTCCTCGGAAGAACTGTCCTCGGAAGAACTGTCCTCGGAGGAACTTCCCGTGTCAGGAACCGTAGCGGAAACACTTTCCGAAGACTGGTTGCCACCGGAAGTTTCCGCCCCGGAAGTCCCGGTCGTGCTGCCGCCCTCCGAAGAGCTCTCCTCCGAAGAAGACTCCTCGCTCTCTGGTCTCGTGACAATCACCCGGACCGTTCCCGCCGACACCTCGAAATAATCCCTGTACTCCTCCGGAAGCTCAATGACCGCCTCACAGGAATAGGTGCCCGGCTCCGTATACGCCTCCACGTCCAAAATGACCGTGATATCCCCGCCATTGACCTGCTCCATGTCCTCGGACAATCCCCTCAGACTGACCGTGATCCCATTGTCCTCGCCGAACCGGTACTCAAACTCATCCGACATCCCGAGAAGCCGGATCTGGTTCCCTCCAATATAAAAGTTTCTCTGTTCCAACTTATCAATCTGATAGGTCACCTCAATGGTCTCCGGCTGTCCCTCCGCCACCTCCAGCCCCTTCGGCAGATAATCCTGAACCCGGTAAGTCTTTGTAACGTTCTCCCCGACTCCCGTCAGATCTTCCTCAATGGTCAGCTTGGCAAAATCCGCAATCTGCGACCTGGGCCCCGTCACCAGAATCGTCTGGGGCTCGCATGTGTAATTGATGTATTTGCAGCCGACAGCCACCGCATCCTGCCCGGTGACCTGGATATCCACGCTGATCTGGTTTGTTTTCACCACCCCCAGCGTGACCTCCGCCTCCGTCACGTTCAGGACAATCCTGGGATCCGACAAATCCAGTTCGTCCCCGCTCTCCCCGTCCGTGTAGAGCTTCACCTTTCCGACCTCCCGGACGCTGTCCGTGGCACCGCTCACGTCAAGCTCGATCCCCGCATGGTCGATTCTGCCCATCACGGACTCCGGTGCCGTCACCCGGACATTTCCCGGTGACACGGTGCTCCCGCTGAAGGTGTAGGTATCATCCAGAGTCCCCACGGGAATGACGCGGATCTCAAAGATCTTTGTTTCCATCTTTTCCACGTCCACCCGGACGCTCCTGGTAATCTGCGTCCAGGAGCGGATCAGGCTCTTATTGTCTATCACTTCGATATTGACCGCCACGGAACCGGTGGCGCCATAAATTTCATTCAGATCAATGGTTGCCTCAAAATCAGCGGCGGAAATCTTTCTCCGGTCCTGTCTTCTCGCAGTTACCTCCACGCTGACCGTCTTCTCTCCCGGCAGCTCATAGGTCAGATTGTTGTCTGTGATCGCCTGTTTTTCATTGATCACCTTGATCGGAATCCCGCTCACGGTAAAGGTATCCGTCGGATTGTCAATGTTGATCACGACTCCCCACAAAAGCACGGCAGCGATCACGGAAACGATCTTTAAAAGCAGATTATTTGTCAGCTTTTTTTTCATTTTTCTGCCATCCTTTCAAAATTTTCAGCTTCCTCCCTTTGCCGCCGTCATGTTCCGAAATCAAGAGCTGCAGTTCCTCCTTCAAAGCTTCCGGAGTCAGCTCCCGTTTCAACGTCCCCTCAAAAGCCACCGAGACGCCGCCCGTTTCCTCCGAAACGATCACCGTAATGCTGTCGCTGGCCTCGCTGACGCCCACACCGGCTCGATGCCTGGTCCCCAGGTCTTTGCTGATCTGCATATTGTCAGAAAGAGGCAGATAACAGGTAGCCGCCACCACCCTGTTTCCCCGCACGATCACGGCCCCGTCATGAAGCGGCGTGTTATGCTCAAAAATATTCAACAGAAGCTGGCTGGTGACGATGCCGTCCACCTCGATCCCCGTTCTCTCATATTCTGCAAGCGGCGTGGTCCGTTCGATCACGATCAGCGCCCCCGTCTTTACCTTACTCATCTCGAAAGTGGCCTTCATAATCTCATTCATAGTCCTGCTGCCAAACTGATTTTCCACCACTTTTCCATTGTCCGAAATCAAAAACCCCAGCATCTTTTTCTGTCCCAGTTGTTCCAAGGCCCTCCTTAACTCCGGCTGGAAGATGATCACCACCGCAATAATCCCCACATTGATGGTCTTATTGGCCAGCCAAAGAATCGTATCCATGTGGAATATCCACGCAATCAAAATAAACGCCACGAGAACGATAATGCCCTTTAAAAGTGCCCAGGCTCTCGTGCTCTTAATCCAGAGCATCACATTGTACAGGAGCACCGCAATGATCGCCATCTCGACCACGTCCGTAATTCTGATGTCAGGAATACTCTGAACCAGGTACGTTTTCATTCCCTCAAAAATTTTTGTTATGAGTTCCATCCTGTCCTTCCCCGTTCTCTGTCATTTTACCTGTCTTTTTTCCTGTATCTTTTTCAAACAAAACTCTGGTCTGTTCCAAATCTTTTCTGGAAGTAAAGAGCTCTGCCGTATTGCTGAGCTCCTGGCGGAGTCCCATAAGCTCCTTTTCCACACTTCTATCATAGGAAGTCTTTGCATTGATCTTAGTCACCGTCACCTCCGGCTGGGTCACAGCTATCTTCGGGACTGCCTTCACGTAATAATAATAATCGTCATCCTCAAATTGTACGCACTCCGTTCTGGAATAGTCCAGATGGAACACGAAAAATTCCACAATCAGACCGCAGACAGCCGCCGCCACTGCCCCAATGATCAGAGAGTTCACCGGAAAACTAATGTCGACAATAAACATACCGGCAAAAAGCAGGGCCACGTTGACCACCGTCCCGACGCCGATCGCAATCTCCCAGGCATGACTCACCGACAGGCGGCGAATCAGATAGACCACCAGAAGGGTCAGCGCACAGGCGGCCGCCATGACCCACATCTCCTTGTTCTGCAAAATCCCGTTGATCATCTGCGTATACCTTCCCGGCATGGAAAGGGAGCCGTTGGAGGCCAGCACTCCCACATTCTCCCGGACATATTTTAACATATAATAAACGATCACGCCAAAGCTGACAGGAAGTACGCTGAAAACAGATCCGACAAGTCCCATAATCAGCGGCACCACCAGGGGGATCCGACACAAAAAGAGCAAAGGCATCACAATCAGCAGCACGCTGTCCCCCGGCTGAAACACGTAGTACAGGCAGAAAAACAAGACAAACACGGCCGCTGTCACAAAAAGCACCTCCAGCGACACCGCATACATGTGCAGCAGAACGAAGAGCCCTGTCAGTACCACCGTAAAGCTGACCGGCAAAAAAGCGCAGACCACCGCTGCGGCAGCCGACATCCAGTCCCGGTTTAGCCGCTCCATATAACCGAGGCTCCGGCTGATCACAAGAAAGGCCGCAAGGGCCAGTACAAACCGAAACACTCTTATGATATGCCCGCCGAACCGGGCGTAAAATGTCTTGATCCGCTCACGCAGAACCAGAAGGGTTGTCATGCTTAAATTCCTCCGATTCCTTCCATACTTTTGCAGTCTCCTGCTCGTACAGACGGTTAATTTGCTTAAGGAGCGCCTGGTATTCCTTCACCTTCGCCCTGGCCTTCCGGTATTTCCTCCGGAATACAAAATAAGACGCCACAAGAAAGCAGGTCAGGAGGCATAAAAGAGCCACCCCGGCCCGAACTGCCATCTGAACCAGCTCCTCGATCTGTTTCGTCGTCATAAGGGGCTCCGCATAGTACAGAACCCACATAAGGACAAACAGCGCATATCCAAATATAAAACAGAGCGCAGAGCGAATCATCTCATAACTGATATAATCGCTTCTGTAAAACCGGTTCAGCTTAAGCGCCCTTCTCTCCTCCTTCACCCGGAAGATCTCCGCTTTCGTCATCAGCTTCGTGCGTTCTGCATTTACCATATTGTCCACTCCCAGTTAAGGTCTTATAACAGTATAGCATACCATGCGGAAAATTTCGAGAAGATATTATGATTTTTCTATAAACTGTAAAAAACGACCGGAGGTTCCTCTGCCCCCGGCCGTTTTTTACTGCATCTTAAGAACCTTAAAAAGTTCAGATCATCTTCTGAATCATCTCCAGCACTTCTTTGCCGAACTTCTCGGACTTCTCATCGGCATCCTCAAGGGAAGTCCCCTTGACACCATAATAGAATTTCACCTTCGGCTCTGTCCCGGAGGGTCTCACGCACAGCCATGCATCGTCACTGAGATCGTAGTACAGCACGTTGGAGGCGGGAAGCCCGGTGGACGTCACGGCTCCCGTGGCCTTGTCCACCACCGTGTCCTTCTGGTAATCCCTCGCCGACAATACCTTATAGCCGGCCACCTCGTCGGGGGCACCCGCCCGAAGAGTTTCCAGGATCTCCTTGATCTTCGCCAGCCCCTCGATGCCCGCCAGGGTGATGGACTGGACGCCGTCCTTGTAATAGCCGTACCGCTCGTACATGGCGATCATGGCATCCCAGAGAGTCATGCCCTTGGTCTTATAGTAAGCCGCCGCCTCGCATAGGGCCATGGTGGCCACGATGGCGTCCTTGTCCCTGGCATGGGTCCCGATCAGGCAACCGTAGCTCTCCTCGAAGCCAAACAGATAAGTGCCCTTGCCGGACTCCTCAAAGCCCAGGATCTGCTGCCCGATGTATTTGAAGCCGGTCAGCACCTCAATAAGCTTCACGCCGTAGTATTTGGCGATGGCGTCCGCCAGATTGGAGGTCACGATGGTCTTGATTAAGGCGCCGTCCTCGGGAAGCCCGGAGAACTCCTTCCTCTGCCCGATCTCATAGTCGGCCAGCAGGCAGCCGGACATGTTCCCCGTCAGGGTAATGTACTCGCCGCTCTTCGCATCCTTCACGTACACGCCGAGACGGTCCGCGTCCGGGTCGGTGGCAAGCACCAGGTCCGCATCCTTCTCCTTGGCCAGTTTAAGGGCCAGGGCAAAGGCCTCCGCCGCCTCCGGGTTTGGATAGCTGACCGTGGGGAATTCCCCGTCGGGAAGCTCCTGCTCCGGCACCACGTACACGTTCTCAAAGCCAAGCTCCTTAAGCACCCGGCGGGCCGGAATGTTCCCGGTGCCGTGGAGAGGCGTGTAGACGATCTTCAGGTTCTTCCCCTCGGCCTCGATGCTGTCCCAATGCTTCACCTGCGTCTTAAGCTCCGCAATGTAGGCATCGTCGATGGCCCCTCCGATGATCTCATAAAGGCCCGCCGCCTTCGCCGCCTCCTTCTCCATGGTCTTCATCTCGGCAAAGTCGGTGACCGCCTTCACCTCCCCCATGATCCCCGTGTCGTGGGGCGGCGTGATCTGGGCGCCGTCCTCCCAGTACACCTTGTAACCGTTGTACTCCGGCGGGTTGTGGCTGGCCGTGATGTTGATGCCGGCGATGCATTTTAAGGTCCGCACCGCATAGGAAAGCTCCGGCGTGGGCCGCAGGGATTCAAATACATAGGCCTTGATACCGTTGGCCGCCAGGCAGAGGGCCGCCTCGTCGGCAAACTCCGGAGACATCCTCCTGGAATCAAAGGCGATGGCCACGCCCTTCTCCTTGCCGCCCGCCTTGGCAATATAGTTGGCAAGGCCCTGGGTCGCCTTTCTCACCGTATAAATATTCATCCGGTTGATACCTGCGCCGATGATCCCCCGAAGGCCTGCGGTCCCGAAGGAAAGCTCCGTGTAAAACCGCTCCTTGATCTCGTTCTCGTCGTTCCCTATACCCCGCAGTTCTGCCTTGGTCTTCTCGTCAATATAAGGACTGGCCAGCCATTCCTCATAAGTTTTTTGATAATCCATATCCTGTACCTCCCTGAGACGGATATTTCCGGCTTCTTTGCCGGATTCTCTGATTCCGCCGTATTTCTTCAATTATAATATATCGCCTGCCAAAATTCAACCGAAATGTACCGGAAGCAGATTGCTTAAGGATTCGGATTTTTCCGTCGATATTTCTAACAAACGTCAAATTTTTTTGCCGTTTTCCGGAAACTCTTTGACAATATGACCAATTCAGAAAAGGACTTACTGCGATGACCGATCACAATAAAGCTCCGGAAAGAACTGCTTCCGTCCCCAGGACGGCCCACGTCTCCGTGGAGCAGTTGAAACTCCCCGGCAACATCCATCTGGTCGCCCTGGACAACGTGGGCGGCTTCGACATCCGCCCCGGCTTCTATGAGATCAACGGGGCCACCGCCATTCCCGGCGGCGTCAATTTCACGGTCCATTCCCACAGCGCCACCGCCATCGAACTGCTCCTCTTCCACCGGGAGGCGGAGGAGCCCTATGCGGTGATCCCCTTTCCGTCCCACTACCGGATCGGAAACGTCTATTCCATGATCGTTTTCAAGCTGAATATCGAAGAATTCGAGTACGCCTACCGGGTGGACGGCCCCTATGAGCCGGAAAAAGGGCTGATCTTTGACAAAAACCGCTATCTGCTGGACCCTTACGCCAGGGCGGTCACGGGGCAGAGCCGCTGGGGCGAAAAGCCGGCCAGAGAGCAGCACTACAAGGCCCGTGTCGTGAAGGACGATTTCGACTGGGGCGACATGCCCTCCCCCCTGCTCCCCATGGAGGATCTGATCATCTATGAGCTCCACGTCCGGGGCTTTACCATGGACCCCTCCTCCGGTGCCACCCACCGGGGCACCTTCGCCGGGCTGATGGAAAAGCTTCCTTATTTATTGGAGCTGGGCGTAAACGCCGTGGAGCTGATGCCCATCTTCGAGTTTGACGAGATGCAGGACTACCGGGAGGTGAACGGGGAAAAGCTGTACAATTACTGGGGCTACAGCACCGTCAGCTTCTTCGCCCCCAACACCAGCTACGCCGCCAGCAAGGAGTACAACCGGGAGGGCAACGAATTAAAGGAGTTAATTCGCCTCTTCAACAGCCACGGCATCGAGGTCTACCTGGACGTGGTCTTCAACCACACGGCCGAGGGCAACGAGGACGGCCCCTTCTTTTCCTTCAAGGGTTTTGACAACAACATCTACTACCTGCTCACCCCCGGCGGAAGCTATTACAACTTCAGCGGCTGCGGCAATTCCCTAAACTGCAATCATCCCATCGTGCGGCAGATGATCTTAGACTGCCTGCGCTACTGGGTCACCACCTACCGGGTGGACGGCTTCCGCTTCGACCTGGCCTCCATCCTGGGGCGCAACGAGGACGGCTCCCCCATGCGGGAACCTCCGCTTTTACAGTCCCTGGCCTTCGACCCGATCTTGGGGGACGTGAAGCTGATCGCTGAAGCCTGGGACGCCGACGGCATGTACCAGGTGGGCTCCTTCCCCTCCTGGAACCGCTGGGCCGAATGGAACGGCATCTACCGGGACGACATGCGCCGCTACATCAAGGGCGATGCCGGCATGGCACAGGCCGCCGCCATGCGGATCTCCGGCTCCATGGATATTTACCGGCCGGACCTTCGGAAAAACGCCTCCGTCAACTTCATCACCTGCCATGACGGGTTTACCCTGTACGACCTGTATTCTTATAATCAAAAACACAACGAGAAGAACGGCTGGAACTCCACCGACGGCTCCAACGATAACCATAGCTGGAACTGCGGCGTGGAGGGGGACACCGGCGACTCTTCCGTAAACGCCCTCCGGCTCCGCCTGATGCGCAACGCCTTCGCCCTGCTCATGACAAGCCGGGGCATCCCCATGTTCCTCGCCGGGGATGAATTCTGTAACACCCAGTTCGGCAACAACAACGCCTACTGCCAGGATAACCGAACCTCCTGGCTCGACTGGAACCAGTTGAAGGAGACGAAGGGCGCCGACATGTTCCGCTTCTTCCGGTTTGCGATCCGGTTCCGCAAGGACCACCGCATCCTGCGGGCCAACTTAAGCGACGGAGCCCTGGGCTTCCCGGACACCAGCTTCCACGGCGTCACCCCCTGGCACAAACAGTTTTCGGGCCAGGACCACTATGTGGGCGTCATGTTCGCCGGAAGGGAGACGGCCGGCGACGCCCCCCAGATCCTCTACATCGCCTCCAACGCCTACTGGGAGCCCCTGGACGTGACCCTGCCGAGACTTCCGAAACCGTATTCCTGGGAAGTCCTCCTGGATACCTTTCAGGCTAAACAGGAACCAAAACCCCTGGAGGGCCGAAGCTTTCTGATCAAAGAGCGGAGCGTCATGGTGTTCGGAGCGTTCTGCGAGAAAGCCGCCGAGACGGCCGGGGCAGCCCCGCAGCCGTGACGGGTTCCTCCCCCAACCCGGCGTTAAAAAAACGGCAGGAAGGTTTCCCCCTCCTCCTCCCATGCATCCTATGAGAAAGCAGGTGCCCTTATGAAGATCACCGATCTGGACATCCGGAATTTCAAATCCATCCACCACATCCACCTCCAGGACATTGAGAACGCCCTGATCCTGGTGGGACAGAACAACACCGGCAAAACGACGGTCCTGGATGCCATCCGGGCTACTCTGGGCGACTACCGGATTGAGGATGAAGATTTTGGGGAGGACGGCGCAAACATCGAGATCGAGCTTACCCTGCACTTTAGCGCAGAGGATTTAAAGCTTCTCCATCGGAAAGGTGTCGTGAGCCAGTACCGGAGATGGGAGGCATGGGTATCCGATTTTCAGAAAAAGCTTCCCTCCTACCGGGATGGCTCTCTGACGTTTACCATGACAGCCAACAAAGACGGACGCATCCGTTTTCGGGACGGCTTCTCCAAGCACAATCCCTGCATCCCGGAGGTCTTCCCCAAGATCTACCACGTGGACACGGAGCGGAGGCTCACGCAGCTCCAGAGAGACCTTTTCCTTTTGCAGGAGGACGAAATCATCCAGAGGATGCGCTCGGACTGCTGCCTGTTCGACCAGGCCAAGCCCTGCAGCCGTTGTTTCCACTGCATCGGGCTGATCGAACAGAAACAGCCAAAAGACCTGGACGCCTTCGAAACCTCCAGGCTTCTGGACTACAAGCTCTATCAGCTGAACCTGGACGCCTTTGCCAGGAAGGTCAATGAATGCTTTCACAAAAATGGGGGAAAGGAAGAGATCCTCTACTCCATGAACCGGGACGTGGAACAGATCTTAAAGGTCACGACAGAGATATGGCAGCCCGCCCAGAACCTGACCCGCCCCATCTCCCGGATGGGAAAGGGAATGCGCTCCATCTACCTGTTCTCCCTGCTGGAAGCCTACACCCAAATTGAGGAAAACCTGCCCAGCATCCTTATGATCGAGGATCCGGAGATCTTCCTCCATCCCAGCCTCCAGAGAGTGTCCGGAAAGATCCTTTACCGGCTCTCCCGCAAGAACCAGGTCATCTTCACAACCCACTCTCCCAATCTTCTGCCCAATTTCAACAGCCTCCAGATCCGCCAGGTCGTTACCCTCCCGGACGGCTCCTCCGGTATCAGGGAGCAAACCGACCTCGGCACCGTGCTGGATGATCTGGGCTACACGGCCGGTGATCTGATGAATGTGAACTTTGTATTTATCGTGGAGGGAAAACAGGATAAGAGCCGCCTGCCGCTCCTTTTAAAGCATTATTATTCGGAGACGACCGGTCCAAACGGCGACCTGTTTCGGATTGCCATCATCACCACCAACAGCTGTACCAACATCAAGACCTACGCAAATTTAAAGTACATGAACCAGATCTATCTGAGGGATCAGTTCCTGATGATCCGGGACAGCGACGGCAAAGACCCGGAAAGCCTCGGCAGAGAGCTCTGCCGCTATTACGAGGAGCGCAACCGGGAAGACATGGATAAACTTCCCAGAGTCCGACCGGAAAATGTGCTGATCCTAAAATACTATTCCTTTGAAAACTACTTCCTGGATCCGAAGATCATGGCCGCACTTGGAATACTCCCGTCGGAGGACGCCTTCTATGAAATCTTTCTGGAAAAATGGAAGGACTACCTGCACCGCATAAAAAGCGGACGGCATTTAAGAGAAGTTTTAGGCCGGGACCTCACAAGCGCCTGGGACGTCCGGACGCATATGGAAGAAATCCGCATCTATCTGCGGGGTCATAACCTGTTTGACATTTTTTACGGGAGATATAAGGAGCAGGAGGCAGAGCTCCTGGAACGCTATATCGAACTGGCGCCAAGAGAAAATTTCCAGGACATCTTTGATGCCCTGGAACGATTTCCTTATTTTGAGAGCAGACGGTTACTATAGTTTGGCCACGGGGAAGTAGATCCTCGTCTCCCACTCCTCCACCGGAATCTTGTCAAAGGCGGTCTTCATATAAAACTCGTAGGGAGCTCCTGCGATCTGGTAGCCGTTCTCCTGGATCCATCTCACGATGGCCGCATAGCCGTCGGAGAGGCCGGAATATCCGCCGAAGTGAGCTGTGGTCGCACAGAGGCCCCCTTCCAGCAGCCGGTCCGCCTGTTTCGCCTCCTTCATGACCAGCCCGATCTCCACGTCGCTGCATTCGTGATCAAATTCCTCGTCATGATAGATGGCCAGGGTCTGGCTGCCGGCCTCCAGCTTCTCCTCGACCACCCGCCGAAACAGCTTCTCATACTGGCCGCCGAAGTCCGCCACGGAAACCCGCTCTCTCACCGATATGATCGGCATCGCCTCCCGCTCTTCAAGGGTCACTGCGTATTTGTTCTGATAGCTCATAACGTCACCTGTCCTTTCAAAATCCTGCAGATGTCTGGTCAGCTCGTCCATCGCCTGGGTAATCTCCGCAAGGCGCTCTGCAAGCACCAGCCTCTGCCGTTTCAATTTCAAAAAGAGAGCACTCTCATCCGTTTCTTCCAGAAGAGGCCCGATGTCCGCCAGTGAAAAACCGTACCGCTTCAGCCTCTGGATCAGCAGCATCTTGGAAAGCTGCTCTTCGCTGTAATATCGGTATCCGGTAAACGGATCCGTAAATTTCGGCCGCATCAGCCCGATCTTGTCGTAATGACGCAGGGTCTTCACGCTGACCATACAGATCTTTGAAAAATCACCGATACTGAACATGTTTTCCTCCTCACCCCCGGCGTCCCGGAAGCTTTCCGTTCATGAACTGACTCTATCATACAGGCTTCCCCAGGGGCAGAGTCAAGAAGTTTTTTTATCTTCTACATATCATCCGGCATCTTCTCCACCTCATCCTCCCGATTGGAAATCTCCATCAAAGCCCGATTTTTAATGGTACGCTTTCTTTTAAAATAACAGGCAAAATACCAGACCAGCTCTCCTCCGATGACAGAGAAGAGAACCCAGACAAACCAGCCCCCCAGAGGACGACTTACGGCCGAGCAGATAATGACGTAATCGAGCATCAGGAGCAGGGAGGCTTCCGTCCAGGCCAGATAGGCCATGGTCATGAGGATCCCGGCGGCAAAATCCTCCTCCGTCAGAAAGGCAGCCAGCTTTTTTCCATACATTTTTTCCCTCGTGGCAAAATGCGGGATCGCCCGCATGCAGATGAGATGCATGACGTATACATACGCCATCACAAACAAGATTAGGATCAGACTCCCTCTGCCGCCCCAGCCGTCCGCCACTCCGGCTCCGTTAAAGTGGGTCACGATCTCGTCCGGGATCCGCTTCCAGAATACGATCAGAAGCAGACAGGTGAACCAAAAGCTTCCATGGACAAGTCCGTTTGCGATCCGAAATCCCCATTTCCCCATAAAATCCTCACTCCTTCCGGATATTCCTACTCCATCTGTCCTTCCCTGCCCTGTTCTGCCGCCTCCCGCCGCTTCGCACGCTTCCGTTTCCGCACGGCCTCCGTCAGCAGATACTCAATCTGCCCGTTGATGGAGCGAAAGTCATCCTCGGCCCATTCGGCCAGATCCGTCCACAGTGTCTGGGACAGACGCAAAAGCACCTGTTTCTTTTCTTTATCCTTTTCATTTTTCTGTGGGGCCATAGACCTAGCTCCGTTTCTTCTATATGATATTGGGGGACAAAACATTGTTTGTCCCCACGACAGACTCAATATTTCACTCATAATCGGCAATCCGCTTCGCCCCATAGGCAAGCGCCAGCTTATAAAGCAGGAAAGCGGCCGCCGCAAGCGCCAGACAAACGATCCCGGCATAGACCGGAAGCGGAAGGGCAAGCAGATCATAGAGGAGGAACACCAAAATACCCAGACCAGCTCCCACGGCCAGATCCAAAAGCATGCCAAGTATCACCGTGAAATTCTGCTTGACCGCCTGCTGCTCACTCTCCCAGCTAAGCTTCGGATGGAACAGATCCACGAAAAGCTGGATGGCGCATTGGATCACATTGGCACAGACACTTCCCACCAATGCAAAGGGCAAGGTCCAGACCGGAAGGCCGAACAGAATCACACTCGCCACAAGAAAGATCATGCAGTAGAGGGTCGTACCCGCCACTCCAAAACTCACGGCGGTCAAAAGCTTCGCCCGAAGCTGAACCTTCATGGGCACGGGAATAACCTTCATAAAGTAAAGATTTTTTCCCTCCCTGGAAATGGCCGTCCCGGCCACATAGTTAAACATTCCGGCGCCAAGGGAAATGCAGAGCACCACGAACAGCGTCAGCGCCGTCCCTCCTGTTCCCTCCATGGAGACCAGCTTCAAAAGCTCCCCGATGCTCACGTCCCGGTTCTGAAAGATCTGGATGGCAACCGGGATCAAAATAAACAGCGGCCACAAAAACACCAGCATCACACAGTTCATAAAATAAATGGGACTGCGCACCAGCAGACGGACCTCTTTCCGGAAACAGGCGCCCCCGGCACTCTTCCTGCGGCTTAACCGCCTGCTCTCCTCGGCGGTGATCCGTTTCCTTCCGGCCTTCGTCTCCCGCATGCCCATGGCACCCGCAAAATAAAGGCGCTCGGCGATCAAAATGAAAACCACCACGAAAACAGCCGTAATTGCCAGAAACAAGAGCAGGGACAAAAGATTTCCCTCCGCCACCGCCTCCTCCAAAAACCGAAGAGCAGGGAAAATGCCGTTCATAAGGCCCATCAGGGAATTGCCGCCTTTCAGAAGAAGCCCCTGGAGCGCACCGCCCTCCAGATTAAGATTCCCCAGGCTGCTGAGGGCAAAAGCCAGGCACAGGGACAGGATCACACTGACGACCGTGATAAAATCCTTGTTCTTCGCCCGCTTGAACACCCGCATGATTACCATGGAAAGAATCCCGCAGTACACAAGAGGGATCACCGGCAGCAAAAACAGGGCCGCAACCGCCAGGATCCAAAAGCCAATCCCCGCCCCGGCCGCCACTCCGTAGCCTGCCAAAAGCGGAAGCAGGAAATAGAAGGAGGTCAGGTAGGTGAAGATCAGGGAGATCGTAAACTTGGCCCCCACGATCTGCCAGGGCCTCACCGGCAGATACATGAGCCGCTCAATATCCCCGGTCAGATAAAAGACAGAGATCAGCATGGGAAATCCCAGGATCAGGCTCAAGACAGAGCTTGCGAAAAACGCCATGGAGAGGACGAGCCCTTCCTGCCCGATCACCGCCATGGTTCGGTAGGCATCTCCGCCCAGGCGGAACAAAACGCCAAGAAGCGGAAGCAGGCAGACAAACAGAAAGAGCATTAACAGCGTGTTGCCCATCCGGAATTTCTTCTTTTTGTTGGAACCTCCAAATCCGCCCAGGCCGGATTTGAAAAGCTTCCTTGTCAGTAAGAGGTATTTACGCATGTTCCGTCACCGCCAGGAAGATCTCCTCCAGACTTGTTCCTTCCGGATAATCCTCTCTCAACCGCTCAAGCGTACCCTGGTATACGATATGTCCACGGTTGATAATGACCACCTTGTCACAAAGCTTCTCCGCCACCTCCAGCACATGGGTGGAAAAGAGGACGGTCCTTCCGCTGGCCGCATGTTCCTTCATCATCTCTTTTAACTCAAAGGCAGCCCTGGGATCAAGCCCGGTAAGGGGCTCGTCGAGGATCCAGAGGGAGGGATCGTGGAGCAGCGCCCCCATGACCATGATCTTCTGGCGCATGCCGTGGGAATAACTTAGAATCCGGTCTCCCAGCGCATCCGTCATCTCGAACCGCTCCGCCATGGAACGGATCTTCTCCGCACGGCCCTCCCCCGGCACGTCGTAGATGTCCGCCATGAAATTCAGATACTCCAGACCCTTAAGTCTAAGGAAACTGTCAGGATTGTCGGAGACAAAGCCGATCTTCTTCTTGGCCTCAATGGCGTTTCTCCGGATATCCTCCCCGTCCAAGAGGATCTTCCCCTCCGATGCCTCCAAAATCCCCATAATCATCTTGATGGTCGTGGTCTTTCCCGCACCGTTGGGCCCGATAAAACCGGTAATCTTCCCGTCCTCCACGAAAAAGCTGCAGTCGTCCACGGCCTTGTGAGTGCCGCTGTAAACCTTTGAAACATGTTCAAGCTGAATCATTCTCTTCACCTCGCCCGCCTGCCGGCGGCTTCCTTTTCTATGGATGCTTCTATTTCTACAGGTATTTCTAATAGATACTTCCGCTGTTGACAATGGGCTGCGCATCCTTGTTGCCGCAGAGCACCACCAGGAGATTGCTCACCATGGCAGCCTTGCGCTCCTCGTCAAGATCAACCACGTCATTGTCCGCAAGCTTGTCGAGGGCCATCTCCACCATGCCGACGGCACCCTCCACGATCTTCTGTCTGGCGGCGATGATGGCCACCGCCTGCTGCCTCTGAAGCATAGCCGAAGCGATCTCCGGCGCATAGGAGAGGTGGGTGATCTGCACGTCGCTGACCAGAAGCCCGGCCTCATCGACCCGCTCCTGAAGCTCACTCTTCATCCGCTCCGCCACCTCTCTGGTGCTGCCTCTGAGAGTCTTCTCGTCGGCATCCGTCTCATTGCCGCCGTCATCGCCCACGTCATAAGCGTAAAGCCTCGCCACGTTCCGGATAACCGCATCGCACTGGATCGAGAGGAAGGTCTTGTAATTGTTGACCGCAAACACGGCCTTCGTCGGATCCACCACCCGCCAGATAACCACGGCCCCCACGATCACGGGGTTACCAAGCTGATCGTTGACCTTCTGCTTGTCATTGTTGAGGGTCATGGCCTTCAAGGAGACCTTCTTGCTCATGGAACTGCCAAACTGGATATTTCCCCCAGAAAGGGAGGCCGGCGTGCTCTTCGCCGTGGGGTTCACCGCCATACAGAAGGGATTCACCAGATAAAAGCCCTCCTTGCGGATGGTCCCGTAATAGCTTCCGAATAGAACCAGCACCAGCGCCTCCTTGGGGGCCACCACCCGGAGGCCGCCGAGAAAGACCACGCTCAAAAGCACGAACACAATGCCGATTGCCAGCAAGATGCCAAATACCGCTCCCCTAAGGAGCAGGGCGCTACAAATGATAAGCGCAAGCCCCCCTCCGAAAAAGAGCAGCGAAAGCAAAAGTCCGAGTCCTCCGCTTGCCGGATGTATCTCCCTCTCTTCTGAATAATCCACCTTCATCTTCTCCTCCGATCTGCACCTCCAGGAGTGCTCATCTGATATTTTTTAATATTGTTTTGATATCACTTAGATAGTACCACCGAAAGAGTCCGATGTCAATAAAAATCGGCAAAAAGATTTATTGTCATATCAGTTCGTCACGCATTTTTCCAGCGGCCTTTCCGCCGTGAAATCCCTCTTTAAAAGGTCGTCCGATTTTCGCTGTCAGCCTTTGTGATGCCATTGGGCCTGTGTTTTGGCCTGTGGCTTAATCCTGTTTCTTCCATGATCCGGCAGACAGTTCTTTCGCCGGGGATTTTTTCTTCCGGGTATTTCAGCATTAACGCCTGACACATCCGGCAGCGGCCATATGTATCATTGCATTCATCCTCTGCCACGACAGCCCGCATTTTTTCAGCGAGGCCTTCGTATCTCCACGGATCGTCCGGACCTTGCGGACGAAAACCAGACAGTTAAGGTTCCTCAGATCGGAACGACCCTGACCGGAGATTTGGACCATATGGCAAACGCAGGTGCGGACGAAATCGTCCTTACCGATGTAATCGCCTATGAAGGGTTTATTCCCGGAAAAGAGTATGTGGCAACTGGTACCCTGATGGATAAAGAAGTGCTATAACAAAGTTGTAACGGGAGTGGCTAATGAGATATAATCAATAACACAAGAAAAAAGGTACTCAGTGTGAACGGTTACCGTAGGATGGCAGCTTACCTGGAGCGCAGAGGCTTCGTCTATAGTTGCGCCACCATCCATCAATATATGAACCGGGAGCTGGGGCTGCGTTCCATCGTCCGCTCCCATGTTTAATCCGGTCACCACGCTGGTCTCGTCGCCGGAGGCCGTCAGAAAAATCACCGGAATCGCCTGGCTCTCCCTGATTTCCGTACAAACCGCAAATCCATTTCCGTCCGGCAGAGAAATATCCACCAGAGCCAGGTCAAGCCGACGCTCCCCGAGAAGCTCTGCCGCCTCCTCCTTGCCCGCCGCATGGGTGATCACAACCCCCTCCGAACGAAGCAAAAGAGAGAGATGTCCCACAGAACAAACTCCCATGAGGACATCTCTCATCAAATCTTTTTAAACTTTTATGAATTGGGGCCTTCCTAGAACTTCCCGGCCTTCGCCGCTTCCTCGATGGAGACGGCCACGGCCACGGTCATGCCGACCATAGGGTTGTTGCCGGCACCGATTAAGCCCATCATCTCCACGTGGGCGGGCACGGAGGAGGAGCCTGCGAACTGGGCGTCGGAATGCATACGGCCCAGAGTATCGGTCATGCCGTAGGAAGCAGGGCCCGCCGCCATGTTGTCGGGATGCAGGGTACGTCCGGTGCCGCCGCCGGAAGCCACGGAGAAGTACTTCTTGCCGGCCTCATTCCGCTCCTTCTTGTAGGTTCCCGCCACGGGATGCTGGAATCTGGTGGGATTGGTGGAGTTTCCGGTGATGGAGACGTCCACGGCCTCCTTCCACATGATGGCCACGCCCTCCGGCACGCTGTTGGCGCCATAGCAGTTGACCTTCGCCCTAAGTCCCTCGGAGTAGGACTTGCGGAAGACCTCCTTCACCTCGTTGGTGTAGGGATCGTACTCGGTCTCCACGTAGGTAAAGCCGTTGATCCTGGAAATGATCTGAGCCGCATCCTTGCCGAGACCGTTCAGAATGACACGAAGGGGTTTCTGACGAACCTTGTTGGCCTTCTCAGCGATACCGATGGCGCCCTCTGCCGCCGCAAAGGACTCGTGACCCGCCAGGAAGCAGAAGCACTCCGTCTCCTCCTCCAAAAGCATCTTGCCAAGGTTTCCATGTCCCAGGCCCACCTTGCGGGTATCGGCAACGGAGCCGGGAATGCAGAATGCCTGAAGCCCCTCGCCGATGGCAGCCGCAGCGTCGGCAGCTCTCTTGCAGCCCTTCTTGATGGCGATGGCGGCGCCTACGGTGTAAGCCCATTTTGCGTTCTCAAAGCAGATAGGCTGAATGCCCTCCACCATCTTGTACACGTCCAGACCGGCAGCCTTCGTCACCTCGCCGGCCTCCTCGATGGAACCAATTCCATACTCCTTTAAAACAGCAAGAATCTGTTTTTCTCTTCTCTCATATGATTCAAATAAAGCCATTTTATCCGATTCCTCCTAAATTCAATTTATGTATCGTCTGATTCACTGCCGGTGGCCGACTATTCCTGTCTGGGATCAATGATCTTCGCCGCATCCGCAACACGTCCGTACTGTCCCTTCGCCTTCTCCCATGCGGTGTTCGGGTCGTCGCCCTTCTTAATAAAGTCGGTCATCTTTCCAAGGCTTACGAACTGATAGCCGATGATCTGGTCGTCCTCGTCCAGGGCGATCCCGGTCACATAACCCTCTGCCATCTCCAGATAACGGGGTCCCTTCTTCAAGGTGCCGTACATGGTGCCAACCTGAGAGCGGAGACCCTTGCCAAGGTCCTCAAGGCCGGCGCCGATGGGAAGTCCGTCCTCGGAGAATGCACTCTGGCTTCTGCCATATACAATCTGGAGGAACAGTTCTCTCATGGCCGTATTGATGGCATCACATACCAAGTCCGTGTTCAGCGCCTCCAAAACGGTTCTGCCGGGCAGGATCTCGGAAGCCATGGCTGCGGAATGAGTCATGCCGGAACATCCGATGGTCTCCACCAGAGCCTCCTGAATGATTCCCTCCTTGACGTTCAGGGTCAGCTTGCAGGCACCCTGCTGAGGAGCACACCAGCCAATACCGTGGGTCAGGCCGGAAATGTCGGCGACTTCTTTCGCCTGCACCCATTTGGCTTCCTCAGGGATCGGAGCAGCGCCGTGAGCCACGCCCTGGGCTACTGTACACATTTTCTCTACTTCATGTGAATAAATCATGTTAAGACTCCTTTCAGAATATAAATATTCATGTACATACTCTGTCTTATTTTCTCACAAAATGGCGGGTTCGTCCAGATGTTTTTTTCTAAAATTTTCATGGATCGAGTTTCTTAATTTTGCATAAAATAATAACTTTCTCTTCCCCATTTTTGTGAAATATGTTAAAATAAAAACAAAGAGTTTTCGGACAAGCTTTGGAGGTAGGTATGATTATTACAGTCACGATGAATCCGGCCATAGACAAGACTCTGGATGTGGAAAATTTCACGGGTGGTGCCGTTCACCGGGTCACCAATGTCATCCAGGATGCCGGAGGAAAAGGTATCAACGTTTCCAAAACCGTCCAGGCCCTGGGCGGTGAAACCATTGCCACCGGCTTTCTGGGGGGAAGCGCCGGAAAGATGATTGAACATGCCCTGGACGAGCTGGCGATCCGGCACCAGTTCGTGGATATCGAGGGGGAGACCCGCACCAATGTGAAGGTGGTCGACGTGACAAGAGCCGGTTTTGTCACGGAATTTAATGAGCTGGGACCCACCGTCACCTCAAAGGACATTCAAAAACTGACCAGAACCCTGGAATCCTACGCCGGCCCTTCTTCTATTTTTGTGTTTTCCGGCAGCGTGCCCGCAACCATGGACAAAGAGATTTACGGCTATTTTACCAGAAAACTAAAAAAGCGCCAGGCCACCGTCTTTGTAGACGCCTCCGGCGAGCTCTTTGCCGAGGCCGTCAAGGCCAAGCCCTATCTGATGAAGCCCAACGCCCATGAGATTGCGGATTACTTCGGTCTGGGGGACGAGGCCAGCGAAGCGACGCTCGCCGACCTGGGACTGGAGCTTTTACACCGCGGCATCCACACCATCGCCATTTCCCGCGGCCAGAAGGGGGCACTTTTCGTCACCCACGATGCCAAATGTTGGAAAGCAAACGGGATCCAGGTTCAGGCCCACTCCACCGTGGGCGCCGGAGACGCCATGGTAGCCGCCCTCGCCCACGGCCTGGACAGCGACATTCCCTTCGTGGACTGCGCAAGGCTCTCCATCGCCGCCTCGGCCGGCGCCTGCACCACCCTCGGCACCAAGCCTCCGGTGGGAGCGCTGGTAGAAGAACTGGTGAAGGAGGTATCCATTGTCGCCATCTGACATGCGAATATTCCGCAAATTTGTCCTGGAAGTAATAAGGATATTTACAAGGATTGCAAGGATAGCACAATGTGCTCCCCTTGCGGAAAAGGTCACAATACAAGCTCCGAAAAATCAATTGACAGATCATCGTAAATATTAACCTTAATCTTGTCCTGGAAAGAATATGCTGTGGTTTCAAATTGAGTTTCTTCCAGATGGTATACATAAATAGATTTTTTATCGGGATTGACAATCCAATATTCTCTTACCGCAGCGTCTGCATACAGGTTTAACTTTCGGATATAATCATGACTGGAATTGCTGGGAGAAACAATTTCCACAATCCAGTCTGGTGCCCCGGTACAGCCCCGGTCTGTCAACTTATTGGGGTCACAGATCACGCTGATGTCCGGCTCCACCACGGTCTTGTCGTCGTCTTCAAACGGCTTGACAGCGAAGGGGGCCGGGTAGACTTTGCAAGAACCTTTTTTAGAATCAATATAGTTTGCAATGGTTTTTGGATTGTCACGCTCCATCGTTTCGGTGATTGCACGACCGATAGAACCGTTGACGATTTCTATTGTGCTTTGGTAGCTGAAATAGTATCAAAGTGGTGTCAAGTATAAAATCAGGGCTGTTCCTCACAAAAGAGAAACAGCCCTTTTTCCTTGATTAACCAAAGTTTCGAGCGGATAACGGGAATCGAACCCGCCTATCCAGCTTGGGAAGCTGGTGTTCTACCAATGAACTATATCCGCATGTGAACATTATAACCGCTATACCCTGAATAGTCAAGAAGGTTTTTTGCAATATTTCTCTCTTAATTTTCTGATATTTATATCTTGCCATATAGTTTTAAATACTATATAATAGCAAACAGAGGTGAATGTATGAAAACCAACGAAGAACTAGTGCAGGATCTACTGGAACGGCTGAAAAAATTGAATTATATCCACAGCCGGGATATTCCAAATATTGAATTATACATGGACCAGGTGACTACCTTTATGGAGCAGCATCTTTCCCATGGCAAAAGGCGGGACGAGGACAAGATTCTCACCAAAACCATGATTAACAATTACGCAAAGAATAACCTGCTTCCGCCACCGGTAAAAAAGAAATATTCCAGGGATCATCTGATCCTGTTAGCTTTTATTTACTATTTTAAGGGATTTCTGTCCATCGGGGACATTCAGGTACTTCTCGCCCCCCTGTCGGAAAAATACTTTACCGAGGACCATCACGAGCTGGACCGCATCTACAACGAGATTGTAAAAATGGAAAAGCTCCAGCTTGTGGACCTGTTCAAGGAGATTCCGGCTCGTGCGGCCCTCGCCGGTAAATCTTTTAAGAATGTCCCCGACGAGGAGCGGGACTATCTGCAGCTTTTTTCTTTCATCTGCATGCTCAGTTTTGACGTCTATGTAAAAAAACAGATGATCGAGCAGATCATTGACGAGATGCGGGAGGACGGAAAATCCGAGGCTCCGGAAAAGGCGAAACCTTAAAGAGGTTTCAGGATTCCGTCTCCTGTTCGTCCAGTCTGGCAAACACCATGTCGTACCCGTCGTTTCCGTAATTCAGGGAGCGATTCACCCGGCTGATGGTGGCCGTGGAGGCCCCGGTCTTCTCCGCAATCTCCAGATAAGTCCGTCCGGAACGCAACATTTTCGCCACCTCGTACCGCTGGGACAGGGACAACAGCTCGTTCACGGTACAGACGTCCTCAAAAAACGTATAACACTCATTGATATCTTTTAAGGTAAGGACTGCCTGGAACAGGTGGTCGACCGCCTCGGTTTTTAATTTCTTATTCATTACGGCTTCTCCTCCGACGCTTTCTCATGCCTTTTAAAGCACACCTGTATATTTTAACATTTTAACGCTTTAAAGTCCAGCCCCAGCCCCTTACTTTTTTATAAATATTTTCCGGGGCGCATTCCGTCAAATCCTTCGGAGATAGTTCTGAAACCGCTCCAGATCTGTATTGACAATCAGCTCCTCCGGAAATCCAGTCCTCTCAAGGAGGGAGCGCGCTTCGTCGAAACGTCCCACGGAAGAAGGGAAGTGGGAATCCGTGTTGACGATGACCTCCTGGCCGTACCGCTCACAGAGCTTCAGGATTTCCCTGAGGTTGGGAACGGAATTTTTCCTGCAGGCACCGGGAGCCAGGGAACTGTTGTTGAGCTCGACGAGCACCCCGCACTCCCTCGCCCCTTTCACCATGGCCTCGTAGTCTATCTCGTAACGACCGTCGTCCGGATGCCCGACAATCCGCACATAAGGATTCTCCATGGCCTTGAGGAGGGTTCTCGTATTTTCCGCCTTCGTCCCCGGCCTCAGGCAAACCGTGTGAAGGCTGGCAATGCAAATATCCATCTTTTTCAAAAGACTCTTCTCCAAATCCAAAGTTCCTTTGTAGTCGATAACGTTCAGTTCCACACCCATAAGGAGCTTCACGCCGAACATCTCCCGGTCGATCACCTTGAAATTCCGGAAGTACATCTCGTGGGGAGCTCCGGGAAGCTTCGGCGCATGGTCCGTGATGGCGAGGAGCCTGAGCCCCGCCTCGGAGGCCGCCTTCGCCATCTCCGTCACTGTCCCGTAGGCATGTCCGCTGGCAACGGTGTGGGTATGCGTATCCAAAAGAAATCTTTTCATATCCGTTCCTCCCCGAGTACAAATTTTTCGATCACGGCGGCAACCCCGTCCTCTTCATTGGAACAGGTGACATAGTCCGCCTTTTCCCTGATCTCCTGACAGCCGTTTTCCATGGCAACCCCCAGGCCCGCCGCTTCATTCATGGGAATGTCGTTATCATAGTCCCCGCAGGAAACGGCTGCCTCCCGGGGTATGCCGAGATATTCCAGGGTCCTGAGAAGCCCGCTCCCCTTGTCGACGCCGGCCGGAAGGATCTCCAAATGATACGCCTCCGAACGAAACACGGCGAATTCCGGTCCGAGGGTCTCTCGCACGACGGGCTCCATCCGCAGGATCTCCTCCTCTGTCCCCACCATCATCAGCTTGACGATGGGAAAAGTGATATAAGAGATGAGATCCGGGACCTCCTTCACTTTCATCCTGGTGTTCCTCGCCTCTCCCTGCACGTAAAGATCACCGCCGCTCTCGGTGATCACAAACTCTCCCTCGTAGGTCAGGATCGCCGTCCCATGTTCCCTCGCCAGCCGGACGATCGCAGGGATCTTCTCCGGCGGTATCCTCACGGAAAACTTTGCCTCTCCGTCCTTACAGTCCAAAAGTTCCCCTCCGTTGTAGGCCAGGATGTAGCCGCCCATTTCAGGGAGAGAAAGTTCCCTCGCCACATGCCAGATGCCGTAACTGGGTCGTCCCGAAGACAGGACCACCGTACCGCCCCGCCGGATCATGGCTTCCACCGCCCGTTTTGTCCTCTCCGTGACCCTTTTGTCATCCGTTACGAGAGTTCCGTCCAAATCTGTCGCCAGCAATCTGTACCTCATGATACCTCCGCCAAGATCAATATACCCAAAAAGGCTGGACAGCCTCTTAAACCGCCCCGCCTTTTTGTGTTTTTCGCCTCGTCATTCCTTTTCTGTCTTTTGATGCATATCTTCTGTCGCCTTCGATGTCCGCTCCGCTGTCGCCTCTGATGTCTCCTTCGCTGCCTCCTACGATGTCCGCTTATGCTGTCCCCATGAAGCCCGCCTGGATGCATCTGTTCCGTCCGCACCGGTGCCTTCGTCCGAGTCCGCATTGATGTCGCCTGAGATGTCTGTACCCTGACTATATCATGGCCTTTTTTAGAAATCAAGAGGGTTTTTTCCGTAAAAATACATTTCGGCACATTCACAAAAAACCGTTCTGCTTCCCCGTTTTTTCTCTGTGCATTTTGCATGCCTAACCGGGAAAGAGGTATTTGGCATAGGCCCGGAAGGCTCCCGGAAGAGCATAAACCTCCTGCGCCGTTTCGCTCTCCACAAAAAATCCGGCCTCCGTCCCCACATCTGCCTTTAACCGGATGAGATAGCCCTTCATCCGCCATTCCACATGGGAAAACACATGCTTTGCCTCCGGAAGCGGCTCCAAAAGCTCCACTTCCTCCTCTTTCACCCCCAGCCAGTCGAGGGCCTCGGCGGCTCCCAGATATCCCTCCGTCCCCGGAAGCTCATAGAGTCCGGCCAGAAGCCCTTTCTCCGGCCGCTTGCGGAGGAGCACCTGCCCGTTCCTCGAGATGGCAAAAATGGTCCTCTCCTGGATTGTCCTTGCCCTTTTGGGCGTCTTCACCGGGATCTCCTCCGTAAGCCCCTCCCGTCTGGCCAGGCAGAGCCCCTTCAGGGGACACTCCGCACAGTGCGGCATGCCGTTTGGCACACAGACGAGGGCTCCAATCTCCATCAAGGCCTGGTTGAAGGCGCCGGCCTCCTCCTTTGGCATGGTTTTCCGCAGGAGCTCCTCCATGTTCCGTTTCACCGACTGTTTCAGGATATCCTCCCTGGAAGCCAAAAGCCTGGATATTACCCGCAGCACATTTCCGTCCACCGCCGGCTCCGGGATCCCGCAGGCGATGGAGACGATGGCCCCCGCCGTGTAACTTCCGATCCCCGGCAGAGAAAGAAGCTCCTCATAGGAAGCCGGAAGCTCCCCGCCGTAGCGGGCGAGGACTTCCCCGGCCGCCTTTTTTAAATTTCTGGCCCGGTTGTAATAGCCGAGCCCCTCCCACAGCTTTAAAAGCCTCTCCTCCGGCACCTCGGCCAGGGAGCGGATATCGGGAAGGGCCTCCAAAAACCGCAGATAGTAGCCCCTGACCGCCTCCACCCTGGTCTGCTGGAGCATGATCTCCGAGATCCACACGTGGTAGGGCGTGGGCTCCTCCCGCCAGGGCAGGACTCTGGCATTTTCCCGGAACCAGAAAAGAAGGGGAGGTACGGCCGCCCGCACCCGCTCTTCAGCCGGCAAAAGCTCCCCCTCCCGCTCATATACTTCCAGGTCTTCAAAAAGCCCACGCCCCTCACTGCCGGAATGCCGGGAATTATTTTGCCGCAATGGCCTCAACCTCCACCAGCACGTCCTTGGGCAGTCTCGCCACCTCGACACAGGCCCTGGCCGGACACTCGGACTTAAAATATTCTGCGTAAACCGCATTGACCTTTGCGAAATCGTTCATATCTTTGATGAACACGGTGGTCTTGACCACGTCCTCCGGCTTTGCCCCGGCCGCCGCAAGGAGATTCACCACGTTCTCCATGGACTGTCTGGTCTGCGCCTCGATGCCCTCGGGGATCTCGCCCGTGGCCGGATCCACCGGGATCTGACCGGATGCGAACACAAAGCCGTTGGCCTCTATGGCCTGGGAATAAGGCCCGATCGCCGCGGGCGCCTTGTCTGTGGAAATCACTTTTTTCATGATACGTTACCTCCTGATCATTTCTATGGTGTCTGCTTTCGCATTTATCTGAATCTTCCCTTCCTTCAGGAGATGCCCCACCGCCCGCTTGAAGGCGTTTTTGCTGAGGCCCGTCTCCAGCCGGATCAGGTCCGAATCGGATTTGTCCGTGAAGGGCAGCTTCCCGCCGTAGTCTTCCATGAGGGAATACACTGCCTCTGCGTCTATGTTCATCTGTTTGTAGGCTTTTTTCCGGACGCTAAGGACCAGCTTTCCGTCGTCCCGCACCCTGGCCACCCTGGCCTCCACCGTCCCGCCGGACTTGAGCTCCCGGTCAAGCTCCACCGCCGGGATCATTCCAAAGTATCTGCCGTCCACGGCCACGAAGCCGCCCAGCTCCCGGTTGATATCGTAAAGGATCCCCGTCACCGTATCGTCCTTTTTATAAGGAGAGTCCGCTTTCAGGTAACGCTCCACCCGCATGGTGGCACAGAGCCTTCTGCTCTTGTCCAGGTAGAGAGCCACGTACACCTGCTCTCTCTTTTTCACCTTCCATTTCTGCTCCTTAAAAGGAAGGAACAGATCCCGCTCCAGGCCCCAGTCCAGAAAAGCGCCGATGTCTGCCGTCTCCGCCACCGTGAGGACTCCCAGCTCTCCCAAAGTGAGAAGAGGCTCGTTCACCGTGGCGATCAGCCGGTCCTCGGAATCCTTGTAGAGAAACACCTCCAGCCAATCCCCCGGCTCTGTCCCCTCCGGCACCTGTCTTTTGGGGAGGAGGACCCCGGTCTCCGCCCCCTCACTCTCCCCCAGGTACACACCGTTCTCCCGCTTCCGGAGCACTTTCAGGGTCTGCTTTCTTCCTAATTCCATCATTTTTTTATCCTCTTCCTTGTGCGCCTTCTGGCACTTCTCGACAATCATGCAATCGCAGACCTTCCGGCCTCTTTACGGCCTTGCCTCCACCACCGCATATACCTGGCCCTTTGTGCCCTCGAGCACCACCATGTGGCGGTCCGCCCCATGGTATGCGGCCGGCACAATCCGATCCCCGTATTTGGCTGCATGCCGGTAGGCCACCCGAAGCTTTCGGATCCCGTTTGGCTCCGGAAGCCACTCCTCCGCCATCTCCACATATTTGGCATTGTTCACGTGGCCGTTGGTATCAATCTGGGACCGTCTCACCGAAAAGGCCGGATACTCCGTGAGTCCTTCCGGGATCCGTATCTTCCTCCCCACCTCCTCCATGGAAAGCGGAGGCTCCTTCCCGTAAACGGCCACGACCTCCTCCGTCACCCGCTCCGGCCGCCCCGTCTCCACATTCATGTAGACCCAGGTGGAGGCCGCCCGGACGAGGTCGTCCCCCGCCGGATCTTTGATCACGAAATTCCGGTAGCCGTACATGGCCTTGAAGCCGCTGGCCCAGGTGCCTATGGTGATCTCCTCCATGAGCTTCGGCCTTCTCCTGATCTCGATCTGCCAGGCGGAGAGGAACCAGGCCCGCCCCATCTGCTTCATGGCCTCCACGCCCACCCCCAGTTCCTCCGACTGGAAGGTACTGCAGTCCTGCATATAATGGACAGCGCTGCTGAGGCTTAAGATCCCGTCCTCCCCCGTCTCGCTGTATCTCACTCTGCTCTTAAAAGAATACATCTGTTTTTCTCCCGGTGTCTTGACGGTGTTCGCTTTTCCGTCTATAATTCTCTGGACATTATAGCACATCCAGACAGAAATTGCTCTTATTTTTTCATTTTCGGAGGATTTTATGATTCGGCTCATCGCAAGCGACATGGACGGTACCATTTTAAGAGACGGGGCCCAGGCGCTCCCGCCCCGCATCATCCCCATCCTGCACGGCCTGATCGGACGGGGCTTTCTCTTTACGGCGGCAAGTGGACGCCAATACGCCAATCTGCGGCGGCTGATGGGGCCCCTGGCCGACGATGTGGACTATGTCTGTGAGAACGGCGCCTTTGCGGTCCACAAGGGCGAGATCACCTACAAAGCCGCCCTGGACCGGGAGCTTGGCCGGGAGCTGATGGCGGACATTCTGGCCGTTCCCGACTGCGAGGTGCAGCTCTCCGGCGTGGACACCGCCTACATCCAGCCCAAAAGGCCCGCCTACACGGAGCATCTGAGAAATGTCCTGAAAAACAACATCACGGAGGTGGACGACATTTTCTCCACCTCCGAGGATTACATCAAGATCTCCGCCTACGTCCACGGGGACAGGACGGAAGAATATCTGGAACGGTTCAAAGCTCGGTGGGGCAGCCGCTTCACCCTGGCCTCCACCTGTCCCCACTGGATCGACTTCGTTCCGCCAAACATCCACAAGGGGCGTGCCTTGAAGGCCCTCCTGGATGTCCTTGGCATCCCGCAGGAGGAGGTAATGGCCTTCGGCGACAATTACAACGACCTGGAGATGCTTGCCTTAGCCGGGGAGAGCTACGCCGTCTCCACCGCAAAGCCGGAGGTCATCGCCGCCTGCCGCCACACCTGCAAGTACGTGGAGGACGTGCTGGAGAGGCTGCTCTGACCCCTGGATGCCGCACTTTCCCATTAGGGAAACGCTGATTAAAACGTTTCCTTAGTTCAGGAAGTCTCCGTCCTGCGGACGGTTTCCAGCAGTAGAGCCAGGTACTTTTTGGCGGAAATATCATAGGAGCGCCGGATCATCCGGGCCATGGTCTCCTCCTCCGGCGTCTTCCCCTTCTTTTTACCCACCAGGAAGGCAAACAGCCTCATCATGGCCTTGGAGGCCGCACCCATCTGCTCATAGCGCAGTCCGCCCGGCAGGTAGAAGGCTTTTACCCCCTCCCCCGTCTCTTCCAGCTTTTCCAAAAACGCTTCGATCTGGGGGCTTCCCGCCGGGGAGGCCCCCACGGCAAACAAAAACTTCCGTTTCCCCTTCCACCCGGGCAGCATGTCCCGGAACCATTTAAGCTTCTTCAGCCGTCCCCCATGGCACCAGCTCCCGAAGAGGACCGTGTCGTACCGGGAAAAGTCGACGGTATCCCGCTTCTCAAAAGGAACGCATCCGCAGGAAAGCTCCTCTGCCATCCACCGGGCGTACTCCCTGGTAAAGCCTGTCTTTGAATGATAAACGATCACCGGTCTCATCTCGTCTCCTCCTCCCGGAAAATGCGGTACAGTCCGGCAAACTGCCGGATATGGTTTCTGAGCGGCTCTTTCGCTTCCTCCAGACCGTCGCAGGTATGGAGCAGCAGGAACACCGGGCCGTAAAATTCCAGGGCTGCGGTATCCGGGTCTGTCTTCCGAAACTCTCCCCGCTCCATCAGCCCGGCGAACAGCCTGCTCTGGAAGGCCAGAGGATAATCCCGGTAAAGGCTCCTGTAGATTTCCTCCGCCCTCTCATTTTCGTACTGGTTCACCACGAGAAGCCTGCGGAAGCGCACGTTCCAGGGGTCCTCAAAAAAATATCCGAAGGTGGAAAACAGAAGCTCCTCCAGACGCTCCGGCCCCGCATCCTGGTACATGGACACATCATCCCCCTGGGCAAAGGGCAGGCCGCAGGCCCGGAAATAAGCCTCCGCCCGCTCAAAACAGCAGGCCACGATGGTATCGAAAATATCCTGCTTATTCTTGAAATGATAGTACAGGGAACTCTCCCGGATCCCTACCGCCCCGGCGATGTCCCGGACCGACACGGCCCCGTACCCCTTCTCCGAAAACAGCCGGAGAGCCGTCCCGACGATCCGCTCCCTCGTGGTCTGTGTCTCCGTCTTTTCCCGTGACTCTGTCTTTCCCGCTCTTCCCTCCATTTTCTTCCCTCCCCGACATGATCCCCTCGGCGCAGCACATCTAACAATCGTTAGGTTCATTATACCTAACAATCGTTAGTCTGTCAAATATTTTGTTCAACCTGTGCGGCAGGATGTTCCATCTGCCTATTGTCTGCCGCAAAGGTGGTTCCACGACTGAGGCAAACAAGAATTCCAACCTCACGGGCGGCATTTTCCTGCATACAAAAACACCGCACTGATCTCTCAGTGCGGTGTCGTTTCGCTGGGCTACAAGGATTCGAACCTTGAAATGCTGGAGTCAGAGTCCAGTGCCTTACCATTTGGCGATAGCCCACCGATGCATCTCTGCAACGAAATATAGTATACACGAAAGTCTCTGATTTGGCAAGCCCTTTTTTAAAATTTTTAAAAAATTTTTCCACCTGTGCACTTGAAGATTTTCCATGTCTCCGGCAGGGAGCACCCGCTTTCACAGACACGTTGATTTTTTGATTTTGCTGCGCCGCCTATTGTCATCGTCCCGGCCCCCATCAAACCGGGGCGGCCATTCCGATGACGCTATGCTCGCAAAATCTGCAAAATCTGCCCATCGTCTGCTACAAGAGGCTGCTCCCTGCCGGAGACGGAATCCACTCTTTCAACCGCACAGATGGAAAATTTTTTCCTTACGAGACGCCGGGTCACTGGATGGAGATCACCTTGTAATCCTGGTCCTCCACCGTCTTCTTCAACACCCCGTCGTCCAGTGCCTCGTTCAGGGTGACCACCGCCGTGCCGGTCTCGTGGCTGACCTCTGCTCCCGCCACTGCCGGAAGTGCCTCCAGGCATTTCTTCACCCTCGCCTCACAGTGCCCGCACATCATGCCTTCGATTTTCATTGTCTTAACCATGGCTTCGTTCTCCTTTTTCTGTTTTATTTTTATTTTCTTATCTTTAGCCCCGTTCCGGATGTTGAAAAAATTCAGCCGGAGGGCATTGGATACCACGCAAAAGCTGGACAGGCTCATGGCCGCCGCCCCGAACATGGGATTTAGCTTCCAACCGAACACCGGGATCCAGACTCCCGCCGCCAGAGGAATTCCGATCACGTTGTAGAAGAACGCCCAGAACAGATTTTCATGAATGTTCCTCAACGTGGCCCGGCTTAAGCGGATGGCTGCCGGGACGTCGCTCAAGCGGCTCTTCATCAGCACCACGTCGGCCGCATCAATCGCAATGTCCGTGCCCGCCCCGATGGCGATGCCGATATCCGCCCTGGTAAGGGCCGGGGCGTCATTGATGCCGTCGCCCACCATAACCACCTTGCCCTGTTCTTTCAGGGAACGGATCACGCTCTCCTTTCCGTCAGGAAGAACACCCGCTATCACCCGATCCACACCGGCCTGTCTGCCGATGGCCTTCGCCGTCCGCTCATTGTCCCCGGTCAGCATGACCACGTGGATTCCCATGTTCTGAAGCTCCTTCACCGCCTTCGGGCTGTCCTCCTTGATCACGTCGGCCACGGCGATGATACCGAGAAGCTTTCCCGCCCTCGTAAAGAGCAGGGGCGTCTTCCCCTCCTCCGCCAGGGCTTCCGCCCGCCTTTTTAATTCCTCCGGCACCTCCGTGCGGCTTCCGATATAGCTCATGCTCCCGCCAAGAAGTTCTTCCCCATCCAGTATAGCAGAAAGACCGTTGCCGGGTAAAGCCTGAAAATCAGAAACCTCGCCGGGTGCCAGGTTCCGTTCCCCGGCCAGGAGGAGCACCGCCTTTGCCAGCGGATGCTCGCTTTTTGCCTCCAGGGCGCAGGCCGCCAGAAGAAGCTCCTCCTCCGAAACACCCTCTGCCGGAAGGACGTCGGTGGCCTTCGGCTCGCCGCTGGTGATGGTCCCCGTCTTGTCGAGGGCCACGATCTGGGCCTTTCCCGTCTCCTCCAGAGAGACAGCCGTCTTAAAAAGAATCCCGTGCTTCGCCCCCATGCCATTCCCGACCATGATCGCCACCGGCGTGGCAAGTCCCAGGGCGCAGGGGCAGCTGATGACCAGCACGGAAATGCCCCGGGCCAGGGCATAGCCGAAGGTCTGCCCGACCAAAAGCCATACGAGGGTTGTCACCACCGCAATGGTGATAACCGCAGGGACGAAAATCCCCGACACCTTGTCGGCCACCTTCGCAATGGGGGCCTTGGTGGCCGCCGCATCGCTGACCATGCGGATGATCTGGGAAAGAGTGGTGTCCTCCCCCACCCTGGAAGCCTCGCATTTGATAAAGCCGGACTGGTTCACCGTGGCCGCCGACACCAGGTCCCCCGGTGCCTTGTCCACGGGGATGCTCTCCCCGGTGAGGGCCGACTCATTGACCGCACTCATCCCTTCTATCACAATGCCGTCCACCGGGATGTTTTCCCCGGGACGGACCACGAACAGGTCCCCTTTTCTCACCTGGGCCGCCGGGACCGTCACCTCCGCCCCGTCCCGGATGACCGTCGCCGTCTTGGGAGCCAGCTTCATCAGGCTTTTCAAGGCGTCGGTGGTCCTCCCCTTGGAGCGGGCCTCCAGCATCTTCCCCACGGTGATGAGAGCCAAAATCATGGCCGCCGACTCAAAATAAAACCCATGCATATAGGCCATGACTCCCGCCATGTCCCCCCTCATCTGGGCGTCCGTCATGGCGAAGAGGGCGTAGGTGCTGTAGACAAAGGAGGCGCCGGACCCCAGGGCCACCAGCGTATCCATGTTGGGAGCGCCGTGGAGCAGGCTCTTGAAGCCGCTGATAAAGAACTTCTGGTTGATCACCATGACGATCACCGTCAAAAGGAGCTGCAAAAGCCCCATAGCCACGTGGTTTTCCGCCAAAAACGCCGGTGCCGGCCAGCCCCACATCATATGTCCCATGGAAAAATACATGAGTACCACCAAAAATCCCAGAGAGGCGATCAGCCTCCGCTTTAACGCAGGAGTCTCCCGGTCCTTTAAGGCGTCCTCCGCCCCGCCGCTCCCCAAAGCCGTTTCCGCCCCGCCTTCTGTCCGGGCGCCGCTTTCCTTGACCGCCGCACCGTAGCCGGCCTCCTCCACCGCCCGGATGATCTCAGCGGCGGACGCCTCTCCCTCCACTCCCATGGAATTGGTCAAAAGGCTCACGGAACAGGACGTAACGCCCTCCACCTTTGACACGGCCTTCTCCACCCTGGCGCTGCAGGCCGCACAGCTCATCCCCGTCACCGTATACTGTTCCATCTCTCATTCCTCCGTAAACTGGATTTTTGCTTGCATTTTCTTCTATATTTTATATCATATACCCCCTACCGGTATATGTCAAGTACTTTTTAAATGGCCCTTTCCATCTTCCCCGACCTGTGATATACTCTCTTAATATGAGGGGGAAAACGATCATGAAGACCAATGGAAAAAACAACCAGAACACTGTTTCACACCATCTTTTGTCTACGCTGTTTCTTGTTGCCGCCGGCAATTTCCTCTATGCGCTGACCGTCAAGCTGTTCCTGCTTCCCGCAGGCCTTGCCACGGGCGGCTCCACGGGACTCGCCCTGGCCGTCCAGCATCTTTCCGGCTTTTCCGTCTCTCTTTTTATCCTGATCTTCAACGTCCTGATGCTGTTCCTGGGTTATCTTTGCTTAGGGAAACAATTTGCCCTGACGACCATCCTGAGTACCTTTCTCTATCCGCTGGCGTTGAGCCTTTTCGACTGGCTACTGGCAGACCTGACGCTCACCGAGGACTTATTGCTCTGTACCGTATTTTCCGGCTTTGGGATCGGAATTTCTCTCAGTATCGTGATCCGTGCGGGGGCCTCCACGGGAGGAATGGACATTCCACCTCTGGTTTTAAACAAATATTTCAAACTTCCGGTCTCCATGGGACTCTATCTCTTTGATGTGCTGATCCTCCTTGCCCAGGCGTTCTTCCATGCTCCGGAGGAAATTCTCTATGGCATCCTGCTGGTGCTGATCTATACGGTGGTCATAGACAAAATGCTGTTCATCGGTGCCTCCAAGATCGAGATCAAGATCATAAGCGAACGGTCCGACGACATCCGGGAAGAAATTTTACAGCAGCTTGACCGGGGTGTCACCATGCTCTCCGGCGAGGGCGGCTACCTCCATTTCAGCACCCAGATTATCATGACCGTCGTCTCCGGCAGAGAGCTTCCCAAGGTGGAAAAGCTGGCCCGCTCCATCGACCCGGAGTGCTTCATGGTCATCACCAGGGTCAACGAGGTCAGCGGGCGGGGATTTTCTTTAAAGAAAGAATATAAATAAATTCCCTTGTAGCTTTATCATTAATATGTACCATTTACGGAAGAATACCCGCCCATTCTCCAAATGTCAGCGGGCAGAAGGGACAGCGAGGCTTTTCCGGTATCTTAGCGGCGGAACGCCATATTTTTCCCGGAACAGCTTTACGAAATAGCTGGTATCCGCAAAGCCACAGGCGAAACAGATCTCCGTCACGTTCTGCTCCGTCCCGGCCAGAAGGTCGGCCGCCTTCGCCAGACGATAATCATTGAGATAGGCCATGGGGCTGATGCCCGCATACTGCTTAAAACACCGGAAAGTCTCGCTCCGGCTGATATTTGCCGCCCCGATGAGATCCTCCACCGTGACCCGTTCCTGAAAATGTTCATGGATGTAGGAGAGGATCTTTTTTACACCCCCGTTGTGGGATTTGGTCCGGCCCTCCGAAAGCTCCCTTGCCATATATGCCGCCGTGTGATACCAGATGCCGCCAAGCAGGGACAGGCATCGAAGCTCATATCCATATTCCGTCCGGTCCAGCCCGGCCAGCTCCCGCAGCATATCTGCCACTCTTTTTCCCTCTTCGGACCGGACATCCCACTGAAACCCGTCCACCTTCCCCTCGAAATATTTGAGAAAGGCCGAACCTGCATAGCCCTTGGTGAAAAGCTCGGCCTGAAAGGCGACCACCAGCACTCTGGCATCTTCCGCACCCGCCCTCTGTCTGGCCGTGTGAAGGATGCCGGAATTGATAAACAGACATTCCCCCTCCTTGAGGGAAACCTGCGTCCCGTCCAGATAAAAATCAACCGCCCCGCAGATGACCAGATTATACTCACATTCCCTGTGCCAGTGGCAGTTCAGCGTGTGGTCTACCAGCCGCCCGTAATCATCCACGAAAATTTCCAACGGAAACGACCGATCCTCGTATCGAATATTTTCTCTCAGACTCCCGTCCACCACGACCTGATAGGTTTCCATTGCCTCACCTCCCCGGCAGATTTGACAGTTTGCCGATTTAACACTATTCTTATATAATTTCGGATTTTCATTATATAATATAAGAAAAATTCGTATTATAATTACATCTCGAAATGAAATGGCCTGCTACCTTGCAGGGTTTCCCCGCCAGGGGACAAAACTGCGGCATGCAGAACACAGACTGGGATTCGGAGGCATCGCTTATGAAAAACGGAAAAAACATGACTGTCGGAAGACCGGGACGACTCATTCTGACTTTCGCCGTCCCGTTAATCATCGGAAATCTTGGACAGCAATTTTACATGATCGTCGATTCGATCATCGTGGGGCAGGGTGTCGGCGTAAAGGGGCTCGCTGCCGTCGGAGCCACGGACTGGACCTACTGGCTCTTTCTCTGGACCATCCAGGCACTGACCCAGGGCTTCTCCATCCCTGTCGCCCAGCGGTACGGCATGGGGAATTCCAGCGAAGTAAAAAAGGCCATCTCCATGTCCATATTCCTCTGTGGTGTCCTGGGGCTTGCGTTGACGGCTCTGGGGCTAAGCAGCATCTTTCCGCTTTTACATATTCTAAAAACACCCGGCGACATTTATGACGGCGCCTCCTCGTACCTGCGGGTCATGTTCGGTGGCCTCCTCGCCGTCATGGCCTACAACATGGCCTCCGCCATCCTCCGGGCCTTCGGGGACGGAAGGACGCCCCTGATCGCCATGGCCATTGCCGCCGTCACCAATATTGCGCTTGACCTTCTGTTTGTCATGGTGTTCCGCTTCGGTATCGCCGGAGCTGCCGCCGCCACGGTGATCGCCCAGGCCATCGCCTTCGGCTACTGCTTTCTATTTCTTTTTAGGCATGGAATCTTAAAATTTGAGCGCCGGGACTGGCGTCCTGACGGAACGACCATCCGGGCTCTCTGCGGGAGTGGATGCTCCCTGGCCCTCACCCAAATTCTGATCGCCGTGGGCGGAATGATTCTCCAGTCGGCGATCAATTTCCAGGGGGCCGCATTCATAGCCGCCGCCACGGCCGCCAACAAGCTCCTCGGACTGCTGGAGAGCTCGGCCGTCTCCCTGGGCTATTCCGTCACCACCTACGTGGCCCAAAACTGGGGGGCGAAGCTCCATGACCGACTGAAAAAAGGCCTGAAGGCCTCCATTTTCATCGCCACCGGGCTCTCCCTGCTGATTGCTTTCCTCATGATTTTTGCCGGAAAACCCATCCTGGGCCTTTTTGTCAATGCGGCGGACGAGAATGCGGCGGCGGTCTTAGATATCGCTTACCGCTACCTGTTTCTCATGAGCTGCTTTTTAAGCTCCCTGTACCTGCTCCACATCCTGCGCAGCGCCCTGCAGGGAATCGGCTGCGGCCTGGCCACCGTCCTGTCCGGCGCCGCGGAATTTGCGGCACGGGTCTCGGTCGCCCTGTATTTCTCCAGACGGTTCGGCCAAACGGCCCTCATGCTTGCGGAGCCCCTCGCCTGGGTCGCCGCCGCCGCAGTCCTCTCCGTCATGGGCATCCTGAAGTTCGGGCGGCGGCTCCAAGGCCGCCCCGCAGACGCCCTCTGCGGCTGTGGCGCAGAAGCCCGCCCGTCACCGTAGAGCACGGTCAGGGCCCGGGCCGTCCGGAGCCCGGGCGACTGCGGGACCTACGCCCTCTGCCACAGCAGCATGCTGTTCTCAAACTCTGCTCTCACCTTTCCGCCGTCCTTCAGCCAGGAAAGGTAGGATCGCACCGTGCTCCCCACCAGGACATACTGCTCAAAATTCATGGCAAGCCCGTATCCCTTGAACACTTCCTGCAGAATCTTTTCAAAAGGAACCGGCTCCCCGCAAATGGATAAAAGTCTCTCCGCAATGTCCCACACCTGCTCCCTGTTGCGGCAAACCAGCTCCCTCACGTCGGAAGAGACTTCCGCATGGGCCGGAACGAACACGGCGGCCTCCATCTTTTCCACCCGATCCAACGTTTCCAGATAGGCCCCCACGTCATAAATGAAGGGGACGGCGTACTTTTCCAGCGTCTCCCCGCTGCTCACGCAGTCCGCAAGAAACACGACGCCATCCGGCGTCCGAAAGCCCACCATATCAAAAAAGTGGCCCGGCAGGGGAATCACTTCGATCTCCTTCGGAAAACTTTCGTCGGAAAAATCGGTCACTTCGCTCCCCTGCGCCATCAGAAACTTGTGCCGCAGGTCCCGGCAGGGATATCCCCCGTAGAGGAAGGACGGCTCCAGCACCGGATACCTCGTAAAAGCGGCCTCCACGCCGCCGGAATAAACCCTACACCCGGTCTGCCCCTGCAGATACTTATTCCCGCCGATGTGGTCCGCATTGGAGTGGGTGTTCAGTATGGCCGCCAGCTTCCAGCCGTTCCTGTCCAGAATCTGCCGGACCTTCCTCCCCGCATCCTTGTCGTTCCCGCTGTCAATCAGATAGACCTGATTCCCCTCCGCAATATAAACGCCGATCTTCGCCGGACAGTTTATGTAGTAACATTTCTCGCTCACCTGCACCAATTCATACATGTCCACATGCTCCTTTCGGTCTGCCTTGCTGAAAAAATTGACTACGATGTCATATCGCATCATCCTATTTTATCAATCTTCTTACCGCCAAAGGATATTCCACTACTTGCGGCAGCTTCACACAGCTTCTTTCCGCAACCCATATATGCGCATATTGCTTTTTCACTTTTTTCGGAACAAGGTATATTTAGCCTTTCCTGTTCTTCCTTTTCTTGTATATTGGTTTTTCCGGAGGACATCATTTTTATTTGTTCATATCTGCCCGGAAGCTGCATCTGCGTCAGCGCTGTTTCTGCTCTTATCCGGTCTGCCTCCGCTTTTATTTTTTCCGCCTCCGCCCTCTCTTTTTCAGCTTGCGCTTCTGTCAGTCTCGCCGACGCCTCAATCTCTTTTGCCTCGGCATCTGTCTTCTTTCTGTTATGATAGTCATTAAACAATGTATTTACCGTCGAAATCAATGCGGATATGCCAGTGGCAGTGGCCCCGTCCATGGTTTTTGTCTTCCCTGAAACAAATTTGATAAGAATACCAACCGCTATCATGGAGATTGGTATGTTCGGCAGAACCATTTCAATAAATCCAGGAGAGCCAACGGCAGTCTTTATTACAACCTGATTCTTAACACTTTCCATCCCATATAATTCTGTGGTGATATTCAATATTTGCAATAAATTATACTGAATGTCAACATTAGCCACTAAACTCAAATCCTCATATGTCCGTTTTTGCAACGTACAATGTATTTTCCCCCTATAAATATACACGGGAAATAAATTTCGGCAAAGCAATCTTGCTTCTCCGGTAATATCCGAGATGGTCTGCTGCGCCCTGAGGGCTTTGAATAGATAAATATCCTGCCACGATTCGATATTTTTCATCCATTCCACTGCCCTTTTATGGGAAAAGTCACATTGAGCATATTCTTCTGACTGCGGCTTATGATAAACTTTTTCTATAAAATCGCCAATCCGGCCTGCCGCAATTTCTTTTCCGCCTACAGAAGGAATTACGACAAAATCGCCTTCCTTCATTTTCCATGAAAAATATCCATCTGACCCAATATTAAACCCGGCCGCTTTTCTTTCGGATACAAGCGGATTATTTCTTCCTTTTTTGAATCCGGCAAAATCTCTTGATTCTTTATCAGCTTAGGGTCAACCAATTCCCAGCCCAACGCTATAAAGTTATTATACTGAAAATCCGAATAAAACTGACCTGCCTTAGTTCTGAAAAACCATACTCTTTGTTCATCCGCTATAACCGGTATTTCAAAATTCTCTGCAAGTATATTTAAGAGGTCCATTTGTAATCCCCTTTCCTTTTCTCACTTTTTACAGTATCGCTCTCAACAGCTTTGCCGCACTTTCCTCCGCAGGGTCATTCGTCCCCAGCCCGCCCTGGAACGCACGGGCTAAGATTGCTTTTTTCATGATGTCGATTTGGCCAAGAACGGTTTCGGCAGCTCTTTTGGCCTGTTGCTCTTTTTCCAGCATACTAACGATACAATTCACTATTTCTATTTGCTCTTCCTGTGGAGCAATCGGAATTTCAAATTCCATTAACGCCCTTGCATTAATGCTTTCTACGGTGGTTCCATTTTTCATACAAGTATTTCGTATAATTTTTTCCGAACTCCTGCAAGCCCAAAATAAATATTCCAAATTTAAATCTACAGCAGGAGATATTGCCTTTAAATCCTGATTGACAGTAAATGGAACCTTCACCATCGCAATAGGAAGCGTTCTCCTTAGAATGCCACTTCGCATTACGAAAAGAACGGACGGCTTCTCAATATAATTAGCAGAAGAGTTATCAACTCCGACCATGTTCGTGCACATAAGCGTATCTTCTATTACATCAAATTTCATATCCTTCGACGTAACCCATAGCAAACTTCCCCCATCCCAATATTCAGGATGTGCCATGCTTGGCGTACCTCCCCCGCACCAGTCGCCACAATCTTTCAGTTTCCTTTTTGACCATTTTTTCAATGTAATGCCATGTTCCAATCTCCACCGTTTCGTCAACTCCCCGGTAAACGCCCTATGTAAAATGGCCGATTTCCGCAGTTTAAAACCGTCCACGACAGCCTGCGCCTTTTCCCCGGCTTCATCCAGTCTGGCAAATATACTTTCAATGCGGTCAACGATGCGTTTCTGTTCCGGAAGGGGCGGCAATGGAAAGGGCATATCCTGTAAAGTATCCTTACTCACCTGTGCAAATGTCGTTCCCGTCGCATTATCATATAAATATTGTTCGAAATTTAAAAAGAAGTATCTGTAAAATTCTTTTTTCCCCTGATACGGTCTAAGCGCTGCCACACCACGCCCTAAACAATATTCCCCATTTGAAAAAATCGGTCTCCCTAATGTAGCACGGACACACAGTATTAAGTCATTATCACCTGAAATCTTAGTAGGTATTTTGGTATATCTGGTTATCTTCGGATATAAAATGCCCATATCAGCAGCGCCACCAATCAAAGGTGTATACGAATCATCCTCCGTAATTGCCGTTCCTGCTGGTGACTGTCCCATAATAATCTCCACAACATTTCGTAACGTCGTCCAGCACCAATTCCCCGGCACCTCATAGGGTTGCTCCTCCGCCGGCACCAGCGCCCGTTCCAGTTTTTCTTCCTGCGTCAGTTCCTTTTTCGCCTTCTTAGATTTTCTCCCTCCCGCCATCTCACACCTTCGCACTTTCCAGAGCCTTTAGCTCTTCCACCACGCTCTTAAGCAGGCCGATCGCCTCCTCAAGCTTTGCGATGGCTTCCTCGCCGCTCTCAACGGGATCCGGCAGATCATCATAATCCACGATCGAATCATCACGAATCAGGCCCAGATCCAGGCTGTTTCCCTTTTCTATAATCTGTTCCCTGGTGAAAACGCTCCATCTCTCGTTCTTCACGGCGTGGCGATCGGCGGCCTCGTATGCCGCCTCAAACTCCGCAAAATGTTCCTGTTTCAGGGGATTGGTCTTGCCAAAGGAGGGCATGTTGGTGCGAAGGTCATAAAACCAGACCTCCCTCGTGTTATTTTTATCCGCCTTTCCGCGGGTGAAAAACAGCACGTTGGTCTTGACGCCCTGGGCATAGAAAATGCCAGTAGGCAGACGAAGGACCGTATGCAGATTGCATTTGTCCATCAAGTCAACACGAATCTTTTCCCCTTCCCCGTCGGCGAAAAGGACGTTGTCCGGCAGAACCACGGCGGCACGGGCTTTTCCGTCAGCCCGCAGGCTGCGGTAAATGTGCTGTAAAAAGTTGAGTTGCTTGTTGCTGGTGGGAAAGGTGAAGTCGTCACGGGTCGCACGCTCTCCGCCCTTCTTCGTGCCGAAAGGAGGATTCGTGAGCACCACGTCATAGCCTTTCATGCCTTTTCCCAGATTGGAAAGGCTGTCCCCCAGGGTAATCTTCCCCTCTATTCCGTGCAGCATCGCATTCATCAGGGCCAGGCGGTGGGTGTCATGCACCAGCTCCGTGCCCGTGAAAGCCTCCTTCTGCTCAAACTTTGCAGTGTCCGCATCGAGATCAAAGAAATCGTCCGTCCGGTCGGCGACGTACCTGTGGGCTGCAATCATAAAGCCGAAAGTACCGCAGGCCGGATCGTTGCATCTCTCTCCGGCCTGGGGCTTTGTCAGCCTGGTCATGACGTCGATCAGCACACGGGGCGTAAAATACTGCCCCGCACCGGACTTTTTCTCGCTGGCGTTTTTCTCCAGCAGGCCCTCGTACAGATTTCCCAGCCCCTCCTCACGGGCGGAAAACCAGTCCAGCCCGTCAATGGTCACAATGATCTTTTCCAGATTCTTCGGCTCGTCGATATTGGTGGCCGCCCCCTGGTAGATTTCACGGATGCGCCCTGCGCAGTTTTCACCCAAATGTTTGAGCAGTTCCTGGTAGAACTTTTTCAGTTCCATTCCGCTTTTCGCCGTCAGGCCGTCCCAACGGTACGCTTCCGGAATCTGGCTTTCCGCACCGGTTTCCTTGGCCATTTTAAGAAAAAGAATGTAGGTAAGCTCCGTGACGTACTGATGATAAGTGATTCCGTCGTCACGGAGGACATTGCAAAGATTCCAAAGCTTGGAAACAATTTCTTGGGTGGTCATAGCTGTATCTCCCGTCGCTCTTTCAACATTTGTTTTGCTATTTCAAGGCAAATTACCTCGATTGCCATCCCCTGATATTCGGGCAGTATATTTCTTTTCCCATTACGCAATTTCCCCTCCGTCATCGTACAAATATTCGTTGAGTTCCAAGATGATACTCTCCAGCTTGTCCCCGAATACTTTGTTGATTTTTGCGAAACCGCCCTGCGCTTTAAACCGTACGTCTTCCTCGAAGACAGACACGTTCAGCACGGATTCCTCCATCAGGTATTTTTCCATTCTGGCAATCCAGTTCAATTCCTGTTTGGAGAACTCATGGGCCTTTTTCAGTTGATCGACCGCCCTCCTGATTCTGGCCTCGTGGGAAACGAGAGCAGAACCGATGGCGTAGCGGCGGATCAGGCTGATCATGTCGGCCGCAATCTCCTCGTTGGTCATCTGGGAGATGGCAGTGTTGAGCTGTTTGGTGGTAAATCCTTCCCGGTCCAGCGTAAGACGCAGAGATTTTAAACTTTCACGGGTCAATTCCCCAGGCCTGGTACAGACAACATTTAGGGCCGCAATCTCATTCCGGTTGGTTCTTATGTAGGCGGCAAATGCCTCCAGATAGTCTTCCGGCCTGCTGCCCTTCCCATATCCTCTGCCGTGTTCCAAAAGACGATCTTCTTTGTCGGAAATTACGACAGGACTCCTGCCCTTTCCCGCTGCCTGTCCCAGCATCTCAAACAGTTCCCCGCAGGCAAGAATCTGTTCCTTCGCCTCCTGCGGTTCGCACTGACTGAGATCCGCAATAAACCGGGCCGGATCCTTTCCCCCTGTCATGTCAAGAAAATATCCCAGGGTTTTACAGTCCATGCTCCGCCTTTGTCGCTGCAGCTTGGCGACGATCTGGTGAATCTGGTACCGCAGCCGTCTCTCGTCCTCCAGTGCCGCAAGCCCTTCCAAGAGCTGCGCAAAGGTGGCGGCCGGATTGGCGACGACCGGCTTCATCGTATTCACCTCTTCCAGAGAGTCATAAACACCGACAGGATCATAAATCTCAAAATGCGTCTTACGAATGTCAGGGCAAAGCCTGGTCGCCCGTCCCATCATCTGTTCAAACAGGATACGGGACTTTACACGGCGCATGAAGATTAAAGTGGTGATTTCCGGCACGTCAATCCCGGTGGTCAGCAAATCCACCGTGACCGCAATACTCGGGTAGCGTTCATTCTTAAACCGTTTAATGGCCTCCTGCACCTTCTTCTTATTTCCCCCGCCAACGCTGCCGGTGATTTTCATGACCGCATCATTGTCCACGCCCGTCTCCCCGTAAATCTCCTTCAGAATTTTCACGATCAAGTCGGCGTGCTGGTCGTCGACCGCATAAATCAGAGTCTTTCCCTGTTCCTCCGGCGTTTCCGGGTCAATGTCACGGGCGATTTCCTCCAGAACCGTCCGGTTAAAGGGTTCCGTTATGACCTGACGGTTGAATTTTTCAATGTCGAAATCCAGCTCGTCATCCAAAAGCTCGGCGTTTGTGATTTCCCTGGTCACCGGGTCATAGGTTGTGACGGTATCCCCTTTTTTGTAGTGAATCCCCTCCTCGCCCAGCTTGGTGGTCAGCCTGTGGGGGGCGTCATGGTCAACCAGATACCCCTCAATCACTGCCTCACGATAAGTATATTGATAAACCGGCTCCCCGAAAATCCTGGTGGTCTGCAATGCCGGCGTTGCGGTCAGCGCAATTTTCACCGCATCAAAATATTCCACGACCAGGCGGTATTTGCTCTGGTAATCCGCCTGGTCACGGTAGAGGATTTCATCCTCCCCCATTTCCTTGTCCAGAATATATCCCCTGTGGGCCTCGTCAATGATCACCAGGTCAAAATCCGTGACTGCCGGCATGGTGTCCCCATCGTTATAAAGAATCCGCTTCACCATGCTCTGGACCGTGGCCACCTGAATGCGGGTTTCCCGATCAATCTCCTTCTCCGACAGTCCTTTGACATTGTAAATGTCGTCAAGGGTCATCAAGTCTTCCAGTCTGACCTCCCTGAACACGTCCATGGCCTGTTCGCCCAGGGCATTCCGGTCCACGAGGAACAAAATTCTGCGGAAGCGTCCCGTTTTCAGGAACCGGTAAATCATCCCCAGGACCGTCCTCGTCTTTCCGGTTCCCGTCGCCATCGCCAGCAGGACATTCTTCCGGCCGTTTAGGATCGCCTGTTCCGCAGCCCTGATCGCTTTAAGCTGATACTCCCGAAGATTCAGACCGTCCTCATCACGCAATAAATCATAGGGCATGTCCTTTAGGGCCTGATTCGTTCCGGGAATGTCCTTTTCCAAAAGCTCCGCCATGCCGGCCGGGCTCATCCATCCGGCCAAGGCCCTCGGCACATTGTCCGACCGCCGAAGATCCAGAAACCAGATGCCGCTCTTGGTCTCATACTGTTCCAAATACGGTCTGCCGTTGGTGGCGAAGGTAAAGGGAACCTGATACCTGCCCCGCGTCCCGATCCGGTACACGGAATCGGCACTCTTTATATTCCGGGAATAATCCTTGCACTGGTAGTCGATCACGGAGGGAATATCCTTGTGGGCCGCCTTCGCCTCAATGATGGCGACCATCTGATTTCCTATAAACAGGGCATAGTCCGCATGACCCCCGTCGCAGACGGTAGAATCCGTGGGCCACTCGGCAATGGCAATGTTGCGCCCCCTGACCGGACGTGTCCCCCTGGAATAACGCAGCTTTTCCGTATCCGCCTCCCAGCCGACCTTGCGGAGCTGTTCGTCGATCAGATAGCGGGTTTCCGCTTCCGACTTCGGCCTCCGGCCGGCGGCCCGAAGGGCACGCCTCCTTCTCTCCTCCCTTGCGACAGGCGGGGCTTCCCCTGCCGCCCTGGAAGCCGCCATAATCAGTTTTTCCTCCTCGGCATGCTCCTCCCGCTCATGGTCCGCAGCATCCCCGGCCCGCTTCTCCCGCTCATGGCCTGAACCTTTCCCGGCCCGCTCTTCCCGCTCATGGCCTGATATCAGTTCCTCGCCCTCTCCTGGCATAACAAAAGGCTGATTCTGATAGTTCCAGTCACCGTAGGTCTGCATAAACCATTCCGACAGACTGTGGGCCATCTGAATCAGCGCTTTTCCGTCATCCACCGAGGTATAATTTTCATGGACGGCTCTGTTTCTGGTCTTGCGAAGGGCGTGGAGAATGTCCGCCAAATCAGGAGAAATCATGCCCTCCCGAAACAGCGTGTCAATCCGTCTCACCGGCGTATTCTCACGTGGCAGGGAAATCCTGTCATAGATAAAAATCAAATTGACGATGGTTTCCCCAATCATTCCCAGCTTCATCAGGCAGGAATTGGAATCGTTGTACAGATACCTCTCTGCCTGCTCGCCGAAATTTGCCAGAACCGGAAACCTTTCTTCCAAAAATTCAAAGTTTGAATTCATTTTTGCCCTTTCTCTTTGGTGGAATCTAAATAACCATCATGACAAGAAAAACGTTTTCTAAAGCCTGACTCTCCCGTAGTTTCATTGTAGCATCGCCCCATGAGCATTACAACCAAAAATTGACCGTTTTTCAAAGCCTGAGGGCCGCATAACGCTCCGCATGGTCGGAATGCCCTTCAAGGTATTCATCTAACGCCGCCTGAAACTCCTGGTTTGCCTCGGGATGCGCCAAAAGAAACTCCCGCAGCCGCCCCACAGTCTTCTCCAAAGCTTCGGGAACCTGTTTCAGTGTCAAATTGAACTGCGTTTGGGCATAACATAACTGTATTTCCGTATTACAGGAATATTGCGTAAACAATCTTTCCGACTGTCTCAAGCACTCCCAAACATCGGATTCTTCCGTCTGCATAAAAGACAGGCTAAGCAAGCCTTTTGCATACTCGATCGCTAGTTCTTCACTTTCCGGCATCTTCCCATACAAGTTCCTCAGTTCCTCAACACTGTGAACACACGCATCCAACGGTTGCTTGAAGGAAAGACTGCCCAAACCTTGTGCATATATGACCACAAATTCCTTGCTTTCCGGCATCTTTCCCCACAGGTTTCTCAGTTCCTCAACGCTGTGAACACATTCCTCCAACGGTTGCTTGAAGGAAAGATGGCACAAACCTAGTGCATATATGACCGCAAACTCTTTGCTTTCCGGCATCTTCCCATGCAGGTTTTTCAGTTCCTCAACGCTGTGAACACATTCCTCCAACGGCTGCTTTAAGGAAAGATGGCACAAACCTTTTGCATATTCGACCACCAGCTCTTTGCTTTCCGGCATCTTCCCATGCAGGTTTCTCAGTTCCTCAACGCTGTGAACACATTCCTCCAACGGTTGCTTGAAGGAAAGATGGCTCAAACCTTCCGCATATTTAATCGCAAACCTTTCATTTTCCTGCATCTGCTCGTACAGATTCCTCAACTCATCAACACAATAAAAGCAATCCTTCAATGTCTGCTTTTCAAAAAGATTTAACAAACCAAAACCATACATGATCGCAATTCCTTCGCTTCTTGGCATCCTCCCGTATAAGTTTTTCAACTCATCAACGCTATCATTGCACTCCTCCAAAGACTGACTTACAGACAAACAAGCCAAACCGCTTGCATATTTGAACGCAAGTTCTTCGTTTTCCGGCATCTTTCTATGGAGGTTTTTTAGCTCATTAATGCTATCAATCCCCTCCTCCAATGCCTGTTCTACAAGCAGATCGATCAAACCTTCCGCATATCTGACTGCAAGTTCTTCGCTTTCCGGCATCTTCCCACACAATTCCTTCAACTTGTTAACGCTATAAATGCGGTCTTCAAACGTTTGTTCTTCAAAAAGATTGATCAAACCTTTTGCATATTTGACTGCAAGTTCTTCACTCGTCGGCATCTTCTCGTACAATTTTTCCAGTTTATCAACGTTTTGAATACGTTCTTCGAAAGTCTGCTCTTTGAGAAAATCAGCCAAACCTTTCGCATATTCGACCGCAATCCTCTTACTGGTATGAAACCTTCCATATAATTTCTCCAGTTGCTCCAATGCCTGCCTTTCCATTGCTGAAAATTTTATTATAATGAAGACCAGAAAACTACTATGCACATACGCAACAAACTCAGATCTTGGAGCACCATTCAAGAAGGCTGTCCAAAACCGTTGATTCCCCTCCAGCTTTTCCGGATAGTCAAAGAAGAGCCGGCCCAAAAAAATCAACTGCGAGGGGTCATTGTCCCAGTCTTTTGGAAACAGGAGTTCTAAAAGGCCTTTGTCAAGCGCCTGCCGCAGGACAAGATATTCTTTCACCAGATCCGGGCAGTCCTGGAGCACCGCATCGATGATTTCTCTTTGTTCCGTCTGCTCTTGCATCCCGGACGTTCCGGTGTAAACTTCCATTTTATGGACAATTCCAATCTGCCGAAGCAGTTCGGGGAAAGTCATGTCCAACTTACATGCCCGGGCGTGAAGTTTCGGGTATTCATCATCCGCAATCTGGCCTATCGGCAAAAAGGAATCAAGCACGAACAGGCTAAAAGATTTTCCAATTCGGAGCGCATTTCCCCAGAAATCCTGTCGGCGGACAAATTGCGCAGCCGTCCGTAGTAAAACTTCAACTCATGGTTAATCAAGGCATCCAGAACCTGCTCTTTATTCCAATGGGCCGGATCATTTCCGCCACACCATGCATCCACAATTGCCAGCGCATAAATCGAGCGCCGCAAATCGCCATCGATTTTTTCCAGGACCCGCAACAGACGGTCCGCATGTCCGCTTCCCGTCAACGGTTTGCCCGACATGTCGGCAAAATCCGACATAATGGCCTTCAATTCCTCATCCGACATGGGAGACAAATTCAAAAAATCGGCACAGTGACATTTGGACGAAACCGCATCGTCATAGGGGCAGTCCGACCACAGCGTCTCGGCCCACCCTGCAGAATCCAAATCCTTTTCATCACGTTCTAATAAAAGAATCCTCAGCTTCTCACTGCGCAGTCGGGCTGAAAGGGAGACAATCCAGTTTCCGACCGTCTGAAGATGTGCCTGGACGTCATCCGCCACTACGATACAGGGATCGGCGGGCGGCAGCCAGTGGGCCAGATTATTATAGTCGCCGTACTTCAGCCAGTAAACCTTCCATCCATCAGCCCTCTGCCTGTTCGTAAATTCATAGACGAGCCGGCTCTTTCCCATGCCTCCCGGTCCGGTGACCGCCCACCAGGAAACCTGCTCCGCATCCTCGCAAAACTCCCTCAGCAGTGCAATCTCATCTTCCTGGCACGAGAGGATAAAATGAATGTCTCTCGCTTGTCGGTTCGTCCGGCTTAATCTACCGCAATTTTTACTTTCTCGGTCGTAGCAGGAAACATATCAGTCCTGTTCTTCTAATTTTCTATCAAAGATACTATGTATGGATAAAACTATTCCCTTCAACAATTCTTTTGCATCCTCTATTGTATTCACTTCAAAGCTCGCATTTCTTTTCCAAACCTTATTATATTCTTTCATTGACGCACGATGTCCAGCTAGTTTATTTCTTGAATCATATGCCTTTTTAATGCTTGAGTACATAAGACTTTCACTGTCCAACTCTATATATTTCAAAAAATCATCTAATTGGGCAATACTTCCCTTACTCCCATCATACTTATCGCCCATTACAAATTTGAATAATTTAATGTTAATACTTTCAGCGGTCAGCTTACAGAGCTTCATAAGAAATTGCTGATACTCTGGTATTGATAAATTTGTTGGAACCACAAAGCTTCTATATATTTCTGTATCCGCATCACTCAACTCTAAAAACATGACAGTGTCATACTTTTTAATAGTGTATTCATTAGCCACCTGCAAAGAATGAATAAGTTGACTCTCCAATCTACTTGCATCTGTCCAAAGATTCAAGATTTGCCTTGCAAAAAATTTCTGCTCCATTTTCCCCTTTGGAGCTTCATTAAAAGCTCTCCAATATCGCTGCTCTTTATACGAAATTCTTCCCAAATCCCCTAACCAAACAACAACTTTTTCCTCTTCATTAATACAAAATGGAATTGACCAGTCTTTCAAATAGTATATTTCACTGTCTCGAATCTCGTAATTTCTTGGATCTGCTTTATACTTATCCAATATCTTGATATCGAAATATGTAGGGGTTAAAAAATGAGGGTTATCTGGATTTGCTCCGAAGTTATTCGCCAACGATGATGGATTGCATTCAAATTCAATTTCATTTCCATCTTCATCTGTAGCAATCACAAATTTTTCAAACGGTTCGTCATCAAAAAAAAATTTGTAATCTTCATGTCGTGGTTTTGCATAAGGCAATATAATAACCTTTCCAATAATTGATGAGCAATAATCGTAAGACTTCGATAATTCAGATAAGTGATCAAGTTTATTCATATGCCAATAAGCATAATAATTTTTTCCAGAATACACCTCATCAGTTTTTTTATCTGTTACTACGTCTTTTTTAAAATATCTTCGATGATCGAAAACCACAACTAAATAGCTTTTATTCGCCGATAGAAAATCCTTTAGATAGGAAGCCCTAATCTCAACCTTGTGTTCGCTTGTTTTTATTTCCACTTCATCACTTTTAGGATTCTTATATTCACACCCAACACGGCATAAATTACCATACCATACTAATTTAGGATTTATCTCATAAATTGTAGGATACTTATCAAAATATCTTATTGCAATTAAATATTCAAAGTTTTCTCTGTATTGCCCACTTGCATATTCAACATCTTCATTTCCATACTGAATAAATGTTGATTTTCCAAAACTATCAATATTAAACCCCCAATCATACTTTAAAAGATAGTCCTCTAATTCTTCCGAAGCAGCATTATATATAGCACAAAAAGTGAATATATCATTTTCATAATTTTTAGTTGGATTTTCTTCGAATATTGTTATCCACTCATTACTATTTAGTATTTTACTATAAATGAGCAAATTCAAAAAAATGCACAAACCTATGCTACCAACGCCAATACATCCGCAAGTGGAATCTGTTTTTTGCCGCACTGATATACATA
>JAAWRC010000040.1 GCA_022800815.1 Lachnospiraceae bacterium
CTGCCTGATATGATGCTCTAATATTTTCCTGTCAAGACCATCGTAATGATAATTTCTGCTTGGTATAAATTCCGCATTCATAACGTCATACTGGAGTCTATACTCCAGTCCAGAACACTCTCCCGCTACGGAATATGGCTGCAAAATCAACTTATTCAGTCTACAATACTGTTTCCTTAATTCGGCATAGGCCCCACAAAAGCCTTTACACTTTACACCCTGACAAATAAGGTTCTCTTCATACCGTTTTATATATGGCTCTATTTTATCTTTACGTTGTTTTTCTCCCATACGTTTCAGAGACTGGTTACAATTATTACAGGCAATCGCTATATTGGGAACACATTCTTCCAGATAAGCACTTAGTGCTTTCTCAATCGAATGCTCAAGCGCTCCTAAATCTGTCCGGTCCCCCTTTAAAGAAGCAAAACAATACATGCAATGAAAATGGCTGGTTTCTAATAATAGTTTTTTTAATCGTACCCCCCTTTTTCCATGGTATCCATAGGAAACCTTCTCTGAATATATCGGTTGAAAATCAGGCATATCCAAAACACAGATTGTCTCATCCATGTTTACCACTCCTCAATCTGTTTGATCAGTACCTTCTGAAGCTTTGTCGGGCTCATATTCTTTATTTCCGTAAGTTCCCTTTGATTCTCTTCGTTCCAGATACTGGCAGCCTTATTATTTAACAGCCTCCTCAGGCATGAATCTATCTGTTCTTTTTTATCAATGATGCTGCTCTCCCGAAAAACACTATTGAAAACATTATAAACCTGTGACACGCTGTTAAAATCCCCCGCATCCAAAAGTTCATATGCCCCATCTGACAACAGTACAAGATTTGCTTCTTTTGCACCAGCAATCAAATCTGCGGAATGCGTCGTAACTACAAAAGAAAACTCTTGATATTCCCGCCTTAAAAACTCAAAAATCCTTCCACTGTTGTAAGCAAAGAGGAATTCATCAATCTCATCGATCACAACAACGCCTTTTTTCATGGTACGCTTCGCATACTCCATCTCCATAAAAATACGGATCAATGCCTGGTATCCGCTTGAAAGCGTTGACTCGATTCCATCCAGGTATACCCTGTATCCCACTTCTGACTGCCTGATTTCCAATCCTACCTTAAGAAATTGATAAACCAGCCTCTTGATCTCTTCGGCGAATTCAAAATAAAAGTTTTCTATAGGTGTGGGGACTCCCATATAATAAAACGTGTCTTTCAGGTTATAATTATCCTCCCGCAGCCGATGCTCCGTTATCTTTTTCGAAAATTGAAGCTTTGCGGCCTCTCCTTCCATTTTAAATATCTGCCCCGCAGTAAAACCTCTGTTTACAGAATCGATCAGATACCAGGATTCCGGTCCTTCCTCCAGTAACAGTCTCTTCAAAAGCTCCGATTTTCCGCTGGAGTTATCACCAATCACGATCGTACTTTCATAGGGCAGCCCGTTTTCCCGTATCATCTCAACCAGCTCATTGATCATATTTTGATAACACGCCATAAATCCCTTTCCACCTTTTATTCATATTTGCCATTCCCGTAGTTCCGCCTGCGGTTGAATCCCTGAAAAATTTTTTCGATAAAATTGCTTCGCAGATCCCATCCGTAATTTCACACCGCATCTGTCTCTTCTCAAAAACTACGTATAAACCTTCTATTAATGCTGTCTTTAAAAAATAAGTTCTGGAGATATTCAGCCTGGAAATAAATTGCTCGAGACTATTTACATACTCCACTATTTTCTCGTCATGAAAAGAAAAGGATTTTTCTGCAAATTTATCAATCAAGGCCGTAGTAGAATTTCCGTATGCTTCTATTTTATATTCTTTTTTTGCATAGACAACATAAGTTTTTAATGCAGACAGGCGATACAGCATTTCCAAATCTTTACACTTATCATTGATTGTTCCCCATAATTTTCTCCATATTTCATTTTCTTCATTAATTTTTTTCATGGCACGGTTAAATGCGCAGGGATAAATACCGTTCCTTAATTCCTGAGGAGATAATTTTTCTCCCCCGCTGTTCAGGTTTGCAAATATCTTGTGCAGGATCTCATCCTTTTTCTCCTGATTGGAAATCTTGATTTCCACTACGGAAATAGACAAATAATCTACTTTTAATCTTAATTTAGCCGGAAGATGACTATAGCTGATATCACAGCGTTCATCTCCAATATTCATATAAAAATCAGTGGGAATAAGCTCATATTTTTTCTCAAGCGCCGCCGCAAAATTGCCAGCAGAATCCACATCAATTTCCTGATAATCAAATCCGCTCTTCTTTTTACTTTTAAAGAATTTGCCGATGTAGTAAAAATACAGGCTCATGACCCGCTGCTGCCCGTCAAGAATCTCCAACTGCCCTTTCTCATTCCGATAGGTGTATATAGGCGGAATGGGCAGCTCCCGAATCAGAGAAGAGGCCAATTCTTCCACCTGTGTTTTGCTCCAGCGGTATTTTCGCTGATATTCCGGGATCACATACACATTATCATGCACTCCTTCCACCAAGGCTTTGAACCCCATATCCGTTTTATATTGCTGTACACTGATATTATTATAGATCTCAAGAATCGACATTCCCATATGATATCTCCCTGCCGCACCGGCAAAACATATTCTTACTTTCTTATCATACTATGAAACCCCTGATCTTTCAACGGACTTTTCCCTGTTTTCCATAACAAACTTCTCCCCGCATCTGTCTGCATTTCCGCTCCCTCACATCCCCTCCGCCGCGAAAGCCGCAGTCTGCTCCCCCGCGATCCGGTCGGCCTCCTCTTTGGTGATGGCCTTGTTTCTCACCATGCACCGGAGCACCTGCCCCGTCCGCTTTTCGGCCAACTCCCTGTGAGTATCCGGGGAATAGGCGGAGGGCGCCTGGGGGAGTCCCGCCAGCATGGCGCACTCATAATCGCTCAGTTCTGCCGGCCGCTTTCCGAAATACCCCATGGCCGCTTCGCCGATGCCGTAATAGCCGTTTCCGAAGTAGGCGGTATTGACGTAGAGCTCAAAGATCTCGGCCTTGGTATAGCTTTTTTCGATCGCCAGCGCCGCAAAGACTTCCGCAGCCTTCCTCTCGATCTTTTTCTCCTGGGTGAAGAGCAGATTCTTGGCAAGCTGCTGCGTGATCGTGCTGCCTCCCTCCACAAAGGACATCGCCCTGACATCGTTCCACAGGGCCCGTCCGATGGCGATCGGATCGATCCCGAAATGCTGCGCAAACCGGCGGTCCTCCGCAGATACGACGGCGCTCACGTAAAAATCCGGCAGGTCGGAATAGGCCGTGAAGGCTTCCCGGCCGCGGACCTCCTCCACCCGCTCCTCGATGGTTTTCTCGTTCACGGCATCCCGGTACATGACGTAACCCTTGATCCCGTAAAAGCCGATGACGGCCAGGATAAAAAGCAACAGAGCTGCCGACAGGCAAAAAGCCAGTTTCCGAAAAAACCTCATGCTCATTTTCATGCGTCAACCCTCCCCGAACAATGAAAAAATGACTTCCGTTCCCATCTGCAGATGATATGATCCAACAGGGAGCAGACCGTCGCAGCGGTGACGAACAACAGGAAAAACGGCAACAGAAAAGCGCATGTCAGGGTGCTTTGAACGGCTTCCAAAAATTTCCGTCTATTTTGAGTCATGATCGGCCTCCTTCGAGATAATGCTTGTGTTCCAACCAGTTTTTTAATCCTCCCTTAAATACGGCCGCATGGCCATGCAGGTATCCTTTAGGGCTTCTTTAAGGATACCACGCCTATCTTACAACTCCGTGACATTCAGGTGAAAGTTTTGTCACTTTCCCCTTGCCATCCGTAAAAAACAACAAAAAAACCGGCTTTTGACCGAAGAGGGGAAGGCTCCCTTCCTCCCTGCGCACACAAAAAAGAAGGCCCCCTCGCTCCGCCCGACCACGATTTCATGACCGGGCATCCGAAAAAGCCTTCCATCTGAAACAAAACCCGAACCTGTCTGAGTCAAATCCCTCGCGGCAGGCTGCCAGTGCGGCATTTTGTTAAATCCGGATCTCCTTTGGCGGGCCGGTCCGCCGTTTCCGGATGACCAGGTAGCAGGTCACGTTCATAAGAAGTACCAAGGTCCAGGAAATCGGATAGGAGACGTAGAGCATGAACCGGCTGTGCTCCCAACGGAACACGGTGAAGATCCAGATCACCCGAAACAGGCAGGCTCCCGTCAGGGATGTGATCATGGGGGTGATGGAACAGCCCATGCCCCGGAGGCTGCCCGCCAGCACATCCATCAACCCGCACAGGGCGTAGGGTGCGGAAATCAGGGACAGTCTTGTTATGCCGTAGGCTATGACCTGCGGGTCGGAGGAATAGATCCGCAGGAGTACCCCGCCCATGAGATAAGCCCCCACGCCCAGCACAGTCCCCAGGACGGCCACGATCAGTAAGCAGCACCCCAGCACCTGATCCACCCGTCTGTACTGGCGGGCTCCCACATTCTGACTGGTAAAGCTTAAGGCGGTCTGATAGATGGCATTGAGGGCAATGTAGACAAAACCCTCGATGTTGCTGGCCGCCGTATTTCCTGCCATGACCAAGGAGCCAAAGGAGTTGACCGACGACTGGATCAGCACGTTGGAAATGTTGAACATCATACCCTGAAAACCGGCCGGGAGCCCGATCTTCAGCATGGCGGCCAGCTTGTCCTTATGGATGTGGAGCCTGCGAAACTCCAACCGATAGCTCCCCTCGCTTTTACACAGGCACCGCAGCACCAGGATGGCCGAAATCACCTGGGAGATCACCGTGGCGATGGCGACCCCCTCCACCCCCATGTGGAAGACCACCACGAACAGCAGGTTGAACAACACGTTGACCACGCCCGCCGCCGACAAAAAGTACAGGGGCCGCTTCGTGTCCCCGATGGCCCGCAGGATGGCGGCGCCGAAATTGTAGGCCATGAAGGCCGGCATCCCGATGAAATACAGCCGCATGTAAAGCACCGCCTGGGGAAGCACGTCCTCCGGCGTTCCCATCAGCTCCAAAACGGGACGGGCCGCCAAAATACCGGCGAACACCATGAAACAGCCCCCGACGAGGGCCGTCAGGATGGCCGTGTGAACCGTCTGGAACATCTCCTCCTCACTTCCGGAACCATAGTAGCGGGCCGCCATCACGTTGGCTCCCACGGAAACCCCGATAAAAAGATTCACCAGCAGGTTGATCAGCGAACTGGTGGACCCCACCGCCGCCAGGGCGTCGCTCCCCGTGAAACGCCCCACCACGATGATGTCCGCCGCATTGAACAGAAGCTGTAAAACTCCCGACAAAATAAGCGGCACCGCAAATCGCAGGATTTTTCCGAACAGCGGGCCGCTGCACATGTCAATCTCATAAGACCGTTTCATGACTCACTCCCCTTATGCCTGTCATCCATTTGTCATATTGATATCTGCAAGACACTATTATAACAAGCTTTTTACAAAAAGCAATCACCAAACTGCACAAAGAAAAACAGCGGTATTTTCCCTGCATCAATAAAATAGACAATAAAAAACCGGCCCCTCTACCTCTGACCTCATGTCGTAGAGAAGGCCGGTCCCTGTTCTCATTTCACTGTCATCATGGAGAAAAACTGGAACTGTTCTTCGTCCCGGGGAAAATATATTCGTAGGCGTCGTCCTTCAGACAGATCTCGGAAATCGTCCTCCGGTTGGCCGCCACCTTCCGCATGGCCGCCACGTACTCCTCCTGCTGGTCCGCCGTCATGGAGACTCCCGCCGCAGGCGTAAAGGTCCCCTCGTACCGGTTGTAGTACCCGGCGTCACTGAGCCAGCACCCGGAATTGAAGGCCACCAGTCCCGCCGAATCCGACAGGATGTCCGTGCCGGAGAGCATCCTGGAATCGTACTCCAGTCCCAGCAGATTGGACACGGTGGGAAGGATATCCACCTGACAGCAGACCTTGTCGACCTGCACCGGCTCTTTCATGCTGCCGCTCCACATGATCAGCGTGTTCTTGTACAGGTTGTAGTCGCTGATCATGGACTCGTCCAGCGCATCCGCCAGGTCGGCGGTGTCGCCGGAAACAAAGTTCTTCCCGGCCAGTTCCTCCATGTTGCCGATATTAAAATACGGAATGTGGTCCGGCGCCAGCACGATCAGGGTCTTGTCGGCAATCCCCGCCTCCTCCAGCCGTCTGAGCAGATATTCCATGGACTTGTCAAGCTCGATGCAGGTGGCCAGATACCCCTGGGTCAGCTCCGTGTACCCGGTCCCGCTGACCGCCGCCTGATTTTTCCTGGCCATGGCATTGCCCTCAAACCCGTACTGCATGTGGCCGCTGATAGTCAGATAATACACATTAAAGGGCTTCTCGCTGTTAAGATACTGATCGATGGTCTGTTCCACGGTGTAGAGGTCCGACTGGGGCCACAAAGATTTAGTGCCGGCCTCGTCCATTTCCAGGGGAAATCCGCTTTCCTTCTGGCACCACTTATAGCCCATGTTCGTGTGGCATGCCTGACGCTTATACATATCCCCGTTGGCGTGATAGCCCGCCGAGACATATCCCTCCCGGTTTAGCTGCTGGGCCAGGTTAAAGTACCAGTTGGTCCCCGCCGCCCCGCTGTTCTGGGTAATGATCGGGTTCCCGTTTTTGGGATAAAGTCCCAGCATATTCTGGCATTCCCCTCCGGCCGTACTGGTATAGTGGAGGGCCGTATAAAAATTGTTGAATACAAAGCCCTCGTGGGACAGCTTCCAGAGGGTGGGCGTCAATTCCTCGCTGATAGCGTAGCCGGTCAGTCCCTCCGCCGTGATAAAGATCACATTATAACCCTTAAAGGCACCCGTATACTTGTTCTTATTGGTAGGCGTCTGGCTGTTGAAATATTTACAAAGCCACTCCAGATCCTCATTGGGCGCATTAGCCGCCAGCGCTTCCAAATCCACGTTCATCACGTTTGGCGAGGTGTCCGTATTGGTAAACAGCCCACCTGGCTCCTCCGGAAGTCCCGCATTCACATCTGCGCTGCTCTCCCCTGTCTCCCCCGTCCCGTTTCCCGCAGACGGGGTGCTCTCTGCCGTGTAGACCGGATCCGGGCTGGCAAAATCATCGTCCCGTTTTACCTTGACCCCGAACAGGCTGTGCTTTAAATCCAGCCGCAGCATGGTGGTCACTCCGAGCTGCTGCACCTGGTCGTCCACATTGGTGTCCGTCTGATAGAGCATTCCCGGCGTATAATCCCCTCTCCAGGGCAGGCGGATCACCAAAAGCCCAAAAAGATGAGTCACCACGACCGCTCCCGCAACCACGCCGGAAAGGCCGATCCACTTTCTTTTAAAACTATAAAATTTCCGCCCGACGGCAAAAATGAAAATAACCGGCAGGAGCATCAGAAGAAGTCCCAGCAGATTATGCAGGATCCCGTCGATAATGGCATCCATATAGTCCGTCAGCTTATTGCCCGCCGCCGTCTTTGCGATGCTGAACAGCTGATAATAGGAGGCCAGGATCTTCTTGGTCATCATCTCGATCATGTAGACCAGGCTGATCAGGCAGGTCAGGACATAGGTGATGATCCGGTTGGCCTTCCTGCTGAAATTGATGGCAAACAGGGAGAAGAAAAATCCCATGGACACGGAAAAAAACAGCCATACCGGAAGGTAACGCAGTCCCTCGCCCATATAAATATGAAAGGCGAATTCCAGATAAAAAAGCAGCATCGGAAAATACAGGATGGGCCCCAGGGCGGAAAGCAGCCTCAGCACGCCGTTTCGCTGCCTGCCTTTTTTTCTCTTCGGTCTCTCCGGCTCTTCGAACTCACTCCATGGAATCGCATCTTCATCCATGTCCTCATAGAATTCGTCGTAGAGATCTCCCCGTCCGGAGGAGCGCTCCGCTCTCCCATATCCGTTTCGTCTCCCGGGCGTATCCCCCCTGTACCCCCCTGTTCCCGGCCTGCGCCGTTTCAGCCTCGTATCTGACATAACACTACTCCTTCTGCGAAATCAACGAAAACTACACAAAGTTTGTTTTGTTTAACAATTTTTTATCCCACGACGATTCATGCCGCCATCTGCCCCTTCACCAGGAAATATACCAGCACCAGGATGCCCAGGACAATCCGGTAAACGCCGAAGGCCGTAAAATCCTTTTTCCGAATATATCCCAACAGGAATTTGATTGCGACCACGGAAACCAGAAATGCGGAGATCATGCCGGTAAGCAGCACCGCCACTTCCGTCCCCGTGTAGTCAAAACCAAACTTGACCAGTTTCAGCAGGCTGGCCCCGAACATGACCGGAATGGACATGAAAAAGGAAAACTCGGCCGCAATGGGCCTTGAGATCCCGATCAGCATGGCCCCTAGGATCGTCGCCCCGGAGCGGGACGTCCCCGGAACCAGGGACAGCACCTGGAACATGCCCACGATCAATGCGTCCCCGTAGGTGAGCTGAGGGAAGCGCTCCACACTGAAATACCGGCGCTTGTTCCGCCATTCCAGAAGAATGAACAGGACTCCGTAAATGATCAGTGTCGCCGCCACCACGTAGCTGTTATAAAAATACTCGTCGAACCAGTCATTAAATAAAACGCCCAGAATCCCGGCGGGAATACATCCCACGATCACTTTTCCCCACAGTTTCCAGGTCTGCCTTTTCTGGCGAGCGTTCTTTTTTGCGGAGAAAGGATTCAGCTTTCGGAAGAACAACAAACACACCGCCAGGATCGCTCCCAGCTGAATCACCACCCGGAACATCTCCATGAATTCCGGCGTCACCTTGAGCGGAAGCAGATCCTCCAAAAGGATCATGTGGCCCGTGCTGCTGATGGGCAGCCATTCGGTGATGCCCTCCACGATACCAAAAAACAGAACCTTGATAAACTCTAAAACGCTCATACACCCTCCCCGATATTCTCAATCTGCCAGTCGACGGGCTCCAGGCCGTGGGCCTTCAGGAACTCGTTTGCCTTGCTGAAGGGACGGCTCCCGAAAAATCCCCGGGATGCGGAGAGGGGACTGGGATGGGGCGCCTCCAGAATCAAATGATTCGGATTGTGAAGCATGGCCTTCTTACTCCGGGCCGGGCCTCCCCAAAGAATGAACACGATGGGTTGAGCCAGCCCGTCAAGGGCCTTGATGGCCGCATCCGTAAATTCCTCCCAGCCGATCCCCCGGTGGGAGTTGGCCGCATGGGCCCTGACCGTCAGCACCGTGTTGAGAAGCAGGACCCCCTGCTCGGCCCATTTGGTCAGGTAGCCGTTGTCGGGAATATAACAGCCCAGGTCGTCATGGAGCTCCTGATAGATATTTACCAGGGACGGAGGGATCTCCACCCCCGGCTTCACGGAAAAACACAGCCCGTGGGCCTGCCCCACGTTGTGATAGGGGTCCTGTCCCAGGATCACCACCTTCACCTGATGGAAGGGCGTCAGCTCAAAAGCCGAAAAAATGTCCTTCGCCTCCGGAAATATCTGTCTAGTATTATATTCCTCTTTTATCGTTTTATATAACCTGGCGTAATACGGTTTTTTAAATTCTGCCGAAAGCGGCTCCAGCCAGTCATTGGAAATAGCCCCCATACTCTCACCCTTTGTCCTTTTTACAGTCGGACGGGAACCCCCCGCCCGGCCAGATAAGTCTTCAGTTCTCTGATTTCCAGCTCCTTGTAATGGAAAAGGGACGCCGCCAGGGCCGCATCCGCCTTCCCCTCCGTGAGTGTGTCATAAAAATGCTCCATGGCGCCCGCCCCGCCGGAGGCGATCACCGGGATGGAAACCCGCTCCGCCACTGCGGCCGTCAGCGCATTATCATAGCCGGCCTTGGTCCCGTCATAGTCCATGCTGGTGAGAAGAATCTCCCCCGCCCCCAGCCGGTCCGCCTCTGCCGCCCACCAGAGGGCGTCAATTCCCGTGTCAATGCGACCGCCGTTTTTATAGATATTCCAGCCAGAGCCGTCGGCCCTCCGCTTTGCGTCGATGGCGACCACCACGCACTGGCTTCCAAATTTGTCCGCCGCCCGGGAAATCAGCTCCGGATGATTGATCGCCGATGAATTGATGGAGATCTTGTCCGCTCCCTCCCTGAGAAGATTCTTAAAATCCTCCACCGTCCGGATGCCGCCGCCCACCGTGAACGGAATGAACACCTTCTCCGCCACCCGGCGCACCATGTCCACCACCGTATTTCTGGCGTCAGAAGAGGCCGTGATATCAAGAAACACCAGCTCGTCCGCTCCGGCCGCATCGTAGGCGGCCGCAATCTCCACCGGATCGCCCGCATCCCTTAAATTGACAAAATTGACTCCCTTGACCACGCGCCCGCCATGGACGTCCAGACAGGGAATGATCCGCTTGGTAAACATCAGTTTCCCCCTTTTCTTTCACGGAAAAGCTCCAAAAATTTCCCCTGTTTCAAGAAAGTCCTGCAAAATTTTTAAGGATTCCAAGTCCCACACTGCTGCTCTTTTCCGGATGGAACTGACAGGCAAACACATTCTCACGCTCCACTGCGGCATGGATTTTTACCCCGTACCGGGTCGTCGCCGCCACCATGCCCTCGTCCTCCGCCTTCAGGTAATAGGAGTGGACGAAGTACACGTAAGCACCCTCCCCGACTCCTCTAAAAAGTCTGCTCTCCTTTGGAAGCTCCAGGGAGTTCCAGCCAATGTGCGGAATTTTCAGACCCGGCCCATCGGGAATCCTCACGATCTTTCCCGGCAGAATGTTAAGCCCGGGAACCCTGGGAGACTCCTCGCTCTCCGAAAAAAGGAGCTGAAGCCCCAGACAGATTCCCAAAAAGGGCGTGTTCCTGTCCACCACTTCCCGAATCACTTCCACAAGCCCGTACTGGTGAAGCTTTCCCATGGCATCGCCGAAGCTTCCCACCCCCGGCAGGACCACCTTGTCCGCCGCAAGAAGCTCCTTTTTGTCTCTGGTAATCAAAGGCATCTCCCCCAGAAACTGAAACGCCTTTTCCACACTTTTTAAATTTCCCGCATCATAATCAATGATCGCTATCATAGGTTCTGTCCCCAAATCCTGTCAAGTTTCACAGCTATGGATTATTTTATCACAGTTGATACGGCCGCACAATAGAAGAATCCTTCGATTTTCTTAAGAAATGTGGTGCTTTTTTCGAAAAGCTTTCTACAAAGGTCTCGCATCTGTCGAAGACGGAAAAGCCCATCCTTCCCGGATTCGGATCCGGCCCCTTCGCTCCAGTTCCTCAATCCGCCCCCTGGCAGAGACATGCATGTAATCTTCCCTCTGAGTGTGAGGGTTATTCACATGCACCGCATTCATATAGGCAGTCTCCAGCTCCAAAAGGGGAATGGGCCGGGGGATCAGGCTCTCCAGGACCTCAAGGAGCTCCTCTTCCTTCTTTATGTTAAGCTCTGCACTCCGCCGCATCTTAGCCTGGTCCAGTATCCCTCTGTGGGCCGCCACATAGCAGTCATAGGGCAGACCGTAGAGAAAGCGGATGCTGTCTAAGGACTCCTTTGTCCTGCGCCGGTAGGGCATCTTCGCCATGGCAAGGGCCTCCTCGGACATGATCACATCCCCAAGAAAGCAGACTTCATCCGGCGTGATGATGAGCTGGTGCCCCGGCGAATGTCCCGGTGTGCGGATTGTCCCAAACGCTCTGCCGTCTATGACTGAGGTGTGGCCGCAGGGCTCATAGCGCACCGGATAAGGAAGCGTCATTCCCCACAGGGCCACGTCCTCCGCATCCGCCTCGTCGGCGATCACAGGAGCGCCAAACTCCCGCACCAGGCTTTCATTATTTCCGATGTGGTCAATGTGCATGTGAGTCTGGAGGATGGCCCGCACAAAAAGTGTTTCCTCGCAGAGCATTCCCATAAACTCTTCCGAAGGATATTCTCCGGAATCAATCAAAACCACATTCCTCTCGTCCAGCATATAGATACCGATGTCCGTGGCTCCGATGGACTCCACATAGGTATTCCCGCATACCCGTACCATTCTGCAAAAACCTCCCAAAATTCAATAAGGGTGCCATAAAGGCACCCCTATTATAAAAGCTCTTTCCTCACAGGTCAAGAACCTGTCCTTCCCTCGTGCATCACTTTACTTCTACTACCCATCCCTCGGGAGCTTCCTCTTCGCCGTGCTGCATGGCGATGATGGAATTGTAAAGGCGTGTGCTGATGGGGCCGGGCTTTCCGTCTCCCACAGTCAGACGTCCCGCATCCTCAAAGCCAAACGCGCCGATGGGCTCAATGACCACTGCGGTTCCAAGAGACATCGCCTCCGTACATTTTCCATTCTTTAAAGTGTCTCTCAGCTCGTCTACGGAAATCTTTCTCTCTGCACAGGGGATGTCCCACTTTCTGCACAGGCTTAAGATGCTGTCTCTGGTGATGCCGGGCAGGATCGTTCCGTCCAGTTCCGGAGTCACCACCACGCCGTCAATGACAAACATGATATTGCTGGCGCTGATCTCGCCGATGTATTTGTGCTCCACGCCGTCGGCAAAGACCACCTCAGTGTAGCCGCGGGCTTCCGCATTGGCCTGAGGAAGCAGGGTGTTGGCATAGTTGCAGCCGCACTTGTCGCCGCCGGTTCCGCCCTCGGAAGCGCGGGAATATTTGGTCTCCACCCAGCAGCTGTCGTCCGTATTGAAGCCGGTGTGATATGCCTTTACCGGGCAGGCGACAATAAAGAATTTGTATTCATTTGCCGCTTCCACGCCCACGGAAGCCTGGGTTGCAAAGCAGACCGGACGCAGATACAGGGAGGTCTCCGGCTCTGTGGGGATCCAGTCTTTCTCCAGTTTCACAAACTCGGTCACTGCCTGGATGTAATCCTCCACCGGGATCTCCGGGATCATCACACGGCGGGCCGATCTCTGGAACCGTTTCGCATTCATGTCCGGACGATAGAGTAAGGGGTTTCCGTCTTTGGATTTAAACGCCTTCATCCCCTCAAAGATCTCCTGTGCATAGTGGAAGCTCATGCAGATGGGCTCCACCTGGATGGTGCTGTAAGGAACAATTCTGGCGTCATGCCATCCCTTTTCCTTATTGTAATCCATGATAAACATATGATCCGTGGTCATACTTCCGAATGCGGGGGGATTGTTCACCATATCCGGCTTTGCCTTGGGGTTCTTTGTCAGTTCGATCTTGATATTCAACATGTGTTCCTTCCTCCTGATATATAGTTTTGACTTATTACTCTTCTTCCGCCAGTACGATCAGCGCATCGGCCGCCACGGGAGCCTTCCCCTTCGGGTAGACAAAGAGCGGATTGATATCCATCTCCACCAGACGATTCTTCTCTGCCACAGCGAAATCGCCCAGCTTCACAAGGAAATCTGCCACGGCATCAAGGCCACAGGGCTCCTCGCCCCGGTATCCCGTAAGCAGTTTATAGGATTTTAAAGAACTTATCATATCCATGGCCTCTTTTTTGTTGAAGGGGGCCGGATAGATGGCCGTGTCCTTAAATACTTCCGCAAAAACACCTCCCAGGCCAAGAAGCACCATGGGACCAAACTGAGGATCACTCTTCACACCCACAATGAGCTCTTTTCCCGGTTCAAACATCTTCTGCACCAGCAGACCGTTGATTCTGGCTCCTGCCGCATTCTGTTTTACATTCTCCAGAATCTCGTCGCAGGCCCGTCCCACCTCATCGGCATTTTTCAGATTCAGCTTCACGCCGCCCACATCCGATTTGTGGAGAATCTCGTCCGACTCGATCTTCACCGCCACCGGGAACCCGGCCTCTTCGGCGGCTTTCATGGCTTCCTCCCTCGTCTTTGCCACGAAACCTGTATCAATGGCAAAGCCCGCTTCTTTCAGCATGGATTTGCTGGCATACTCACTGAGGGCCCGTCTTCCCTTAAGCTTCTGATCCGGGATCGCCACCTCCAGCGTGTGCTCTTTGGCCTCATAGGACACATAATCCTGGAGAGACTTGAGGGCCGCAAAGGCATACTTGGTACAGGGCAGCATGGGGACGCCGAGAGCCGCAAATTTTGCGGTGAGTTCCGCATTCCTGCTCATCTCAATGAAGTTCAGGCAGGCAAAAGGCTTGGTCGTCTTCTCAAGGGCCAGCTTGATCCCGTCAAACATGATATAGAAAGAATCGTCCACGATCTCATCCATCAGGGTAAATCCCAACAGGGCCATGTCAATGTTGGGGTCATCCATGACCGCCAGGATGGTCTCCGCCAGCACCTCCGGCTGATAAGCCGGCGTGGCCGTGATATCCAGAGGGTTGTTTCTGGGGGAAGCATAGAAGGGCAGCAGCCCCTTCAGCTTTTCCACCGTCTCCGGCTCAAAATCTCCGTAGTTGAGCCCCAGCTTATAGCCCTCGTCGGCACAGATGGCCGTCTCACCGCCGGAGAGGCAGATCGCCGCAAAATTGCACCGCTTATCCGGCATAGAGCGAAGCTGCGCCAGCATAAGACAGGTACTGAGGAGTTCCTGCATGTCGTCCACGCGGATCACGCCGTATTTGCGGAACAAGGCGTCAAAGGTGGCATCCGCCCCCGCCATGGAGCCGGTATGGGAAGCGGCGATGGCGCTGGCCCGCTCACTTCTCCCTGCCTTTAAGATGACCACCGGTTTCTTTTTCTGTGCTGCTTTTCTAAAGCATGCCTCCAGGAGAGCCGGCTCATTGGCGCCCTCCAGATACATGGCCGCCACCTTGGTATCCGGGTCGTCAATGAGGAAATCCAGATACATTTCCGCGCTGACCGTCTTGCTGTTCCCGCAGGAAATACAGTAAGAAAAAGTCATATTGGGGCTGTCCATGAGGGACATGCAGATCTGCCCGCTCTGGGACACAAAGCCCACGCTTCCCTCCCGCTCCCTCACCGGATGAAGGATGGAATAGCAGTATTTGTGATCCACATAATTGATGAATCCGGCACAGTTGGGGCCCATCACTGCCATATCCAGTTCCCTGGCCGTATCCTTTAACTCCTGTTCATCCGCCTTTCCCTCCGGCGTGCCGATCTCCGAAAAGCCGCTGGCATAGACCACGGCTCCCGCCGCGCCCTTTGCCTTTGCCTGGCGCATGATGTCAATCACCGTCTTCTTCGGCGTACCGATCACCACCGTGTCAATGGTCTCCGGCACATCTGCCAGGGAAGGATAACACTTCTTTCCAAACACCGTATCCCTTTTGGGATTGATGAAATAGACATGATCCAGATCTCTGCTGTAATCCATGTTATTCTTGCAGGTGCCTCCGGCAAAGCCTTCCTTTTCTGTCGCTCCCACCACGGCAATGGTCCTGGGCTTTAAAAAACGTTTTAAATCCATGTTTTATCCTCCACTACGCAAACAGGGCCGCACCCTTGTCAAAGCATACTGCGTTCTTCGGATTGATCTTTCCTTTTTTCTCGAAGAAGCTGTCAATGGCTCCCCGCAGATAGTCCACGTCAAAGAGACCTGTGGTCTTTGCCAGTGCACCCAGCACCGTGATATTGGCACCTCTGGGATTTCCCTCGCTGTTGGCAATGTCCGTCGCCGGCACCATGATGACATGGATGTCCTTCCGATACTCTCTGGGCTTTACGGTGGAACTGTTTACAAACAGATAACCGCCCGGTTTTACCCGCTCCTCAAACTTCATCACAGAAGCATCGTTTAAGGCAATCACAATGTCCGCCTCTTTCACGAAAGGACTTGCAATCTCCTCATCGCTGATCTTCACATTGCAGTTTGCCGTACCGCCTCTCATCTCCACGCCATAGGAGGGATACCACAGAATATTCTGGTCATTGTTCATCGCTGCGTGGGCAATGATCAGTCCGGTCACCAATACGCCCTGGCCGCCGAATCCGGCACAAATAATCTCTGTCTTTGCCATTATTCCTCTCCTCCTCTATCAATGAATTCTCCCAGCGGATACTGGGGAATGACCTCGTTTCGGATCCGCTCCATGCTGGCTGCGGGAGACAGGCCCCAGTTGGTCGGGCAGGGAGTCAGGATCTCCACCAGACAGAAGCCCTCGCCTCTCTGGTGTTTCTCAAAAGCCTTTTTCAGATATTTCTTGGTCTTCTTGATGGCCGGGACAGAGTCCACCGAACATCTTGCCAGATAGGCAATGTCCATTTTCCCCAGAACATCCTCCACGTGGAAGGGTTTTCCTTCTTTTTCCGCACGTTTTCCCTTTACGGAGGAAGTCGTCTTCTGCCCCACCAGAGTGGTGGCAGAGGTCTGGCCGCCGGTCATGGCAAACACACCGTTGTTTAAAACCAGCACCAGGACATCGTCGTCCCTGAGGGCGCCGTGCACCGTCTCCGCAAGGCCGATATTATAGGCGGCTCCATCGCCCAGATGGGCCACAGAGAGAACATCTTTTCTCACCTTTTTCACGCCTGTAGCCGTGGGAATGGGTCTTCCGTGGGCACCTACAATGGTATCAAAATTCCAGACTTCCACATTCATGGCGCCGCAGGCTACATCTGTGGTAACTACCAGTTTATCTGTGGTACCCATTTCTTCCATGATCTCACCGATTAAGCGGTTTACAATTCCCTGTGCACATCCCTGACAGAAGGAATGAGGATTGGATGAGATAGATACGGGTGCTTTCTGTTTCATTTTCCTACCTCCTCAAGCATAGATTTTGCCTTCGCAATGATTCCGTCAGCCTCAGGCAAGGCCATCATGCTGCCGTAATGATCCACCGGATACTTGCAGCCTGTGGCCAGCTTCACATCGTCCATCACCTGGCCCAGGGTGCTCATTTCCACAGTGAGGAATCCTTTCACACAAGGCGCCAGGTTTTCAAATGCCTTATTGGGGAAAGGCCACAGAGTGATCAGGCGGATCAGCCCCAGCTTAAGCCCCTGTGCTCTCGCCTCTTTCACCGCCTCCTTGCACATACGGGAGCTGATCCCATAAGCGACCAGAATCAGATCTGCATCCTCTGTCTGCACCATCTCCCATCTCTGCTCGTTTTTCTCGATCTTATCGTATTTTTCCAGCAGATGCGCCTCGTAATCATTGTCTATGAAATAAATATTCTGGATCGTGCGGATGGGATCTCCAGGCTTACAGCCCCTGACGGCCCAGTCAAATTTATTGATGTCGTGTTCTTTCATCTCCGGAAGCTCCACACCTTCCACCATCTGGCCGATGGCCGCGTCTGAACAGATCAGGACCGGATGCAGATATTTTTCTGCCAGGTCAAAAGCCTCCGCCATCAAATCCGCACCCTCCTGCACATTCGAAGGCGCAAGAACAATGGTCCGGTAATCCCCATGGCCGCCGCCCCTTGTCACCTGCCAGTAATCTCCCTGGCTGGCTCCGATATTTCCGAGGCCGGAGCCCTCTCTCATGACGTTCACAACAACCAGAGGGAGATCTGCCGCCACAATGTAGCTTAAGCCCTCCTGCATCAGAGAAAAGCCGGGACCGGAGGTACTGGTAAAGGCTCTGGCTCCCGCCGAGGCCGCTCCCAAAAGCATATTGATGCCGGAAAGCTCCGACTCTGTCTGCACAAACTCTCCGCCTACTTCCTCCATTCTCCAGGACAGGTATTCCAGGATCTCCGTCTGGGGAGTAATCGGATACCCACTGTAAAATCTGCATCCTGCACGAAGCGCGGCTTCTGCCAGAGCTTCGTTTCCCTTCATCAAAACCTTAGACATGATCTTCTCCTTTCTCACTCCAGAATTTCAAATACATAATCCGGGCACATCTGATAACAGGAACCACACCCGACACATTTCTCGTCGTCCACAACGATGTACTCATACCCCTTGCTGTTGACTTTTCCGGAAGGACTGATTGCTTCCTTCGGACAGTTGGCAATACAAAGGTGACAGGCTTTGCACCTGTCTGTTGTTACTGAAACCTTACCCATGATCTGTTACCTCCTTCTTGTTTGATCAATATAATCCTGTCAGCTGCAGGCGCCTTGGCCGCCTGTCAGTTCTGCCACAAATTCATCCGCCGGATGCCTTAAAACCTCGTCCGGACTGTCATACTGGACAATCCTGTGATCTTCAAAAATTGCGATCTTGGTTCCAAGCAGCATGGCCTCCTCAATGGAGTGAGTGACAAAAATGATCGTAATCCCAAGCTCCCTGTGAATATTGGAAATACTCGCCTGAAGCTGTTTTCTGGTAATCTCGTCCACTGCCCCAAAGGGCTCATCCATGAGAAGAAGATCCGGCATGATCGCCAGGGCCCTCGCGATGCCGACCCGCTGTTTTTGTCCGCCGGAAATCTCAGAAGGATACCGGTTTAACAGTTCCTTCTCCAGAGAAACCATCTCCAGAAGCCGCTCCGGCTCCAGGGTCTTCTCCGGCTTTTTCTTGAAAAGGCCCGGAATATAGCTTACATTCTTTTTCACTGTCATATGGGGAAACAAACCCACGTTCTGGATCACATAACCGATCTTCCTGCGCAGGGCAATCTGATCCACCAAAGCCACATCTTCCCCAAACACGCAGACCTTCCCCGCATCCGGGTCCTGAAGCGCATTGATCAGCTTTAAAAAGGTGGTCTTTCCACAGCCGGAACGCCCAATCAGTGTGACAAACTCGCCCTTTTCAATCTTTATATTGATTTCCTTCAAAACCGGTGTGTCCCCATACTGTTTCGAGACACCCGCAAATTCTATCATTGGAACGTTCTCTCTCATTCTTTCAGCAGTCCTTTTTCTATTAAAAAGGCTTTCGCCACATCCTCCGGCTCTTCTCCGTCCACCTCAACTTTTTTGTTGAGAGCCGACATGTCCGCATCCTGGACCAAGCCATCCATTTTCTCAAGCACTGCCGTAAGCTCCGGATAATCCTCCAGGATTTCCTTCCGGATCACAGTCCCGCAGCGGTATTCCGGAAAATAATGCTTATCATCCTCAAGGACCGTCACATTGCTCAGGGCCAGCCGCCCGTCCGTGGTAAAAATATTGACTGCATCCACTTTCTTTTGTGCCACCGCATCGTATTTCAGTGAGAAGGTCAAATCGGAAGTGTCGGCAAACTGGAATCCATAGACTTCACAGAGCCCCTTATATCCATCGTCCCGCTCAAAAAAGCCAGGTTCCGCGCCGAAAGACAGCTCGGAAGAAACGGCTGCCAAATCAGAAAAAGTCTTAAGCCCATATTTTTCTGCCACGTCATCTGCCACTGCCAGTCCGTAGGAATTATTAAATCCATACAGGCCGACCCATTTCAGATCATAATTTTCCTCATATTCTTTAAACAACTGTTCATTCAGGGTTTCCCTGTCGGGAATCTCCTCATGCTTTAAGATCGTCAGCCAGGCCGTTCCCGTATATTCCGGATACAGATCAATCTCCCCGGAAGTGATCGCCGGGTGAAGCACCGTCTCTCCGCCGGAAAGATCCCCCATCACTTCCACAGAAATATCGGTGTCCTGTTCGATCAGATTGACAAGCATACCGGCCAGGATTGCCTCCTCTGCCGTATTGTCATATCCCAGTATAATTTTTTTCTCTTTCTTTTTTCCGCAGCCGCAAAGGCCTGACAGGACGGCAAGCGCCGCAAGAACCATCAGAATTCCCTGCAGTTTTCTCTTTTTTTTCACATTTTCCACCTCTTTTTCACTCGTTTTTCGAAGGTGCCAAAGAGCAGGTCAAGAAAAATCGCAAGCAATGCGATCAACAGGCTTCCTGCCACCATAAGTGCCGGATTGTTGGTAGAAATCCCTCGATAAATTGCCTTTCCCAGACCTCCTGCCCCGATGAATGAGGCAATGCCGGCCACAGAGATGGTCATGACCACCATATTCCGTACCCCGGCCAGAATGACACTGAAAGCCACCGGCAGTTTTACTTTAAAAAGAACCTGGGCCTTCGTACTGCCCATGCCCACTGCCGCTTCCAGAATGGATGGATCCACCTGCCCCAGCCCCGTGTAGGTATTTCTGACCATGGGGAGCAGTGCATAAATGGTCAGGGCAATGATTGCCGTCTTTCCCCCGATGCCTGTGAGGGGAATCAGAAAACCGAACATGGCAATGTCCGGAATCGTGTAAAAGAGGCTGATGATGCTTAAGACCACATTTGCACATTTCTGATGGCGGTCCAGAAAAATACCGATGGCAAGTCCCGCCGTTCCGGCAATGAGGATCGCCGTTCCGGCCAAACCGATATGTTCCAGAATCAGCTCTAAAAACCAGGAAGAACGCTCTGTGAAAATTTCAAAAACTTCTTTCATGATAGATTTCTCCATAGACCCGGTAAAACGCATTCCTGGTACGTTTTACCGGATCTTATGCCGACAGGCGGCAGGATTTTATTTTGCATTGTCTTCCGCAATCACCGAAGCGATGCGGGCTTTGTTTCTCCTTCTGAAAATGAACACCGCCACAATTGTCAGTGCGCCGGAAGCTAACAGCCACATATACAGATGATTATAAGCAGTCACCTCATCGTATTTATCCAGCCACATTCCGATAAAGGTGGGCATAAAAGCGTCCGCACTGTATATGACAGTCGCGATGATACCAAAAGCACAGCCTGTATCTTTTAAAGGAATTCCCGCTTCTCTGATCTGGATATATTTCTGGCTTCTGAACAGTCCGGTCAGAGCAATCTCCAGACACATTAAGCCCAGGAACACAGGCATAAAGGCAGAAGTCTTGGGGATCAGTAAGATCACCGCAATGATAACCATGTAGATCCAGGTCACACCCTGCAGCAGGAAGGTCGGGCCCTTCTTTGTGGTCATGAAGGAACCGGCCAGGGCTCCAACCGGCTTCATCCAGGCATCCAGCGTACCGATGAAGGCCATGGCTGTGGTCGTCGCGCCGAAGCAGCCGGCCATATCGCCAAAGTAAGAACCGAAACAAGAACCGATGTTATAGCCGCCGAAGGCGATCAGGATGCAGAGCCACAGATCAGGATTCTTTAAGAGACGGATGGTCTGACGGAAAACGCTCTCATCACTCATCACGCGGTCTTCTTCTGATTTTCCGCTCTCTTCGCTCTCTTTTCCGTCGTCAAATACGAATATGGAAATGATACCAAAGGCGATCAGGATAAATGCATAGGTCCAAACCACAAAACGGAGTCCCGCCACTGCATTGATAAACTGAGAGAAAATTACAATGATCAGAGTGGAGACGGCAATCTCGCCGATTCCACGGACCACCTGCAGCCAGGAGAACGCCTTGTTCTCGTCGCCGATCTCACGGCCGAAAATACGGTTACATTTCAGCATGCAGTCCCAGAAGGTAACGGTGGTGGAAACACCCATGATACCGTAAAGGGCGAGGGTGACACCGTAGCTGGGCCAGAGTCCCAAAATAAAGTTACAGATACCGGTTACCGTAAAGGAGATAAACATCAGCCATCTGGGAGCCACACGGTCAGCCACAAAAGCACCTACCAGATATCCCACCACTGCGATCCATCCATAGACCGCATAGCAGATCCCAAACTGAGTGTTGGTCACACCCATAGCTTCCACAAATGCGTCATAAAAGCTCGCGCGGCAGAACAGCACGTAAAAAATCGCAAACGAACCTAACCCGCAGACCAGAAACTGCAGCAAGGCTTTTGTGGTAAATCTTCCTTTTTTCATTCCTCTTTTCCTCCTTCCTGGCATAACACCAGACACGTTTTATCCTTCAAGCGGCTTCGTTCAAAGTTCTGTCAAAACACTCAGGGAAACGATGATTTCATCAGCGCTTCCCTAGTACTGCCCATTCGGTGCAGATCCGCACCGTATCCTGCGGAAGAACGGCCCAGGCATCCGCACCGATGTATTTGCAGCCATCCTCCGTCAGAGGATTTCCGCCCACGATAATATGTACGTTCTCTCTCATGCCGGCCTCCTCAAAGGCTTTCACCGTATCCTTCATGGAGTCCACGGCCAGCGTCAGCACGCCGCTTAAGCCGATGATCTTGATATCGTTTTTCTTTGCCTCTTCGATGATTTTCTGCGCCGGAACGTCAATTCCCAGATCAACCACTTCCATCCCGCCGGCCTCCAGCATGGACCGCACAATGTTTTTGCCGATGTCGTGGAGGTCATCTTTTACCGTACAGAGGATCATCTTACCCACAGCCTCTGTCCCCTCCCCCGCCAGTGCAGGCTTGATGACGTCCATCACTTCCCCCATCAGCTCTCCGGCAAAAACCAGATCGCCCACAAAATATTCGCCGGACTCGAACCTTGCCCCGACTTCTGCGAGACCATCCTGGCAGGCCTTTAAGCAAGTCTGGGCGTCTGCCCCGCCTTCGTCCATAATGGCATTTGCCATATCCATAAGCGCCTCATCGTCTAATTCTTCCATTGCCTCTTTGATTTCTTCGTAAGTTGCCATATCTTACCCCCTGTCATGTAGTTCATAGGTCCTTGTTCTCACTCATACTGTGCCGGAATCAACTGGGCAAGCAATGCCTCCTGGTCTGCATCCAGTGTGGGCAGTTTATACTGCTCCAGCCTTTCTTTATATGCCTCCGCAGCCATATCCTCCGCAGTCCTGCAGCCCTTTGCCACCCAGGCGCTGTGTCCTTCCCGCATGGCATATTTCGGCATAAAGCAGTCACGTCTGTAGGTTTTCTGGGTGCGCTCAAACAACTGTCCGTCCGGGCCGCATTTTTTCATGGTCTCATACATGAGCGTCTTGTCGTTGATCTCAAAGCCCGTCGCCAGACGTTTGAATTCCCGGATGCGCTCTTCGTCGAGGATCATCTTCTCATAGCTCATGGCATTGTAGGAATCCAGAGTTCCGCAGGACTGGAAATAGCAGTCCACCTCTCCCAGATAGGCCATCATGGTACCCATGAAGGATTCTGCGCCTGCCTGGTAATCAAGCACCTTGGAGTCTGTGTTCGCACTTCCGGAATGGACCGGGAGCCCGTAAAACTTCGCCAGCTCCACGCCTGTCTGGCTGACTAACAGTCCCTCGATGGCACCGTAGGCTGCCGCCGATGTGAGACGCATGTCGTCGCCGCTGTACTTGGCGCTGTATATGATCGGAGTGCCCGGATTCACCAGCTGGGTGAGGGTCAGCGTCGCCAGGATCATGGTATTGCCCATGGTCTGTGCAGCTGCCAGGGACTGAGGAGTCGTAAGGCCAAAAGTCTGGCCGGGCCCGATCAACATCCCCTGCCCATGTTCCGCATACACCATCGCCGCCTCACACATGGCGGTGCTCAGACGAAGGGGCCCCAGGGTGTCGATCATTCCCACGGCGATCACCCGATCGTCGCTCACCCCGTAAAACTTCCGCATAAGCTCCAGCCCCATGGCGGAAGCCTCCCGGCCTTCCACCAGACCCATCAACGGCTTTTTGCAGTATTTCAGTGCCACGCCCAGACGGTATTTTTCTCTGTGTTCCGTATCCACATAGGAAACGTCCAGCACATTGGGATTGGAAGCGTCGATCACGTCGCTGGTTTCTGTCAGTTTATGCATATTGATCAGGTGCTCATGAGAAGTCTTCTCATACCCTTTCTCCTGGCTGTACATGTAGATGGGTCCATAGCCCGGAAGGTTTTTAGTCACCCCGTCCCCGATGGTGATCTTCTTCCCGTCCCTGCCAAACCAGTCAAAGCTCCTCGGCACGGTCTTTAAAGCATCTTCCACCATCTGGCGGGAAATATAGACCCGGTTGCCGTCCACCCGGGCGCCGTGTTTTTTGAAAACCTCCACCGCCTCGTCAGAGTGGAATACTGCTCCGATCTCCTCCAGCGTCTTCAGGCTGCACTCATGCATGTTGGCGATCTCTTCGCCGTCCTCTTTGATTCCATAAAATAATTTCAATTTGCCGCCCTCCCTTCTTTTACTTCTTTTTTCCGAAAATGCCTTTTCTGTAAGCCCGGTTGTACTTCCTGCCGCCCTTATCTCTTCCTAAGAGGGCCTCGCTGGCATAAATTGCCCCCATCATGTCCATACTGCAGGGGTCGAGGATTCCAGAATCCAAACCGGCCTCAAGGGCATAGGAGACGCATGCGCTGTTAATATACTTTCTGGCCGGCATCTGGAAGCTGATGTTTGAGATGGCTCCTGTCACCTTGACCTCAGGCGCATACTCATGAATCTTCCGTATGCAGTACACGAAATCCTCAAGAGCTCTCGGGACCGTGGAAAGGGCCATCACACAGGGATCAATATGTAAGTTGGAAAGTTTCACTCCATAATGATCTGCCTTGTCGATGATCCGTTTGGCAATCTCGATCTTCTTGTCGGAATCCAGGGGAATCCCGCCCTGGTCACAGGTCAGCCCGATCACATTCCAGTCCGTACCGGCAATCACAGGAAAAATCGTCTCACACTTGATTCCCTCTTCATTGACGGAGTTCACCATGCCCGGCTTCTTTACCTGTCCTTCCTCAAGGATCCTCTTCAAAAGAAGCACATTGGGGCTGTCGATGCACAGGGGCACCTCTGTCACGCTCTGCATGAGATCAATCAGCCAAACCATGGTTTCATACTCAATGTCCGTCGACGTGCTGGGAGCACAGTCCAGAAAGTCTGCACCGGCATTCACCTGTGCAAGTGTCCTGGTCCGGATCAGCTCCTCATCCCGGTCGGCGATTGCCTGCTTAATGGAAGGAATGGTTCCATTAATTTTTTCTCCAATAATAATCACGTTTCTTCCCTCCCGTTCCAATCTTTCTTTTCTTGTCTGCAATTCTTGTATATGTTTCTAGTATAGACAAGATACGTATTCTTGTCAATCTATTTATCTTTTTATTCCTATAATCTCGCAAAATCCCATCATTTTTTATGGAAAATGACGGGGGCTTTTTCTTTTATGCCCCATTCTCCCTTGACTTTGCCAAAAAATCCGATTATGCTAAAATAGTGAATTTAAAAAGAATGGCATTGAGGACATGATCATGAAAACACTTGTAATCGGCTGTAAAACCTTAGAAAACGAGCTTCTTTCCGTCATGGAAACCCACGGTTCCTCCTGTGAGGTCACCTGGATCGAGGCGCGCATGCACAATGTAAAGGTCAAACTGCGGGAAGCCCTCCAAAAGATCATCGATATGGAAGAAGGCTACGACCGGCTCCTGTTCGCCACCGGCTTCTGCGGCAATTCCATTTCCGGTCTGCAAAGCAGGTCTGTTCCCCTCGTCATCCCCAGAGTCGACGACTGCACTTCCCTCTTGTTCGGAAGCAGGAAAAACAAGCTTCCCTGGATGGACTCCTACTTCCTCACAGAAGGGTGGCTGGAGGGAGATGCCAACATCTGGAATGAATATCTCTATGCCCAAAAAAAATACGGTGCCAAAAAAGCCGCCCATATTTTCCGCACGATTTTTTCCCAGTATAAACGGATCCTGCTTCTGGACACCGGCTGCTATCCCCTGGAGCCCAGCCTGAAAAAGGCGCAGGAGATCGCTTCCGCCTTTTCTTTGGAGTGCCAGGTCCATCCCGTGAACACCTTTTACCTTGAGACGCTTCTGACCGGCCCCTGGGACACAGAGCATTTTCTCACGATCCCGCCCCATACGACCATCACGGATGCCGATCTGACGCTCATTTACTGATTCCCGCAGAGTATGCGGGACGGAATTGCTGAAAGGATTACTTATGCCAGATTTAGAAACACTGAAAAAAGAACTGACAGACGCCATCTCCCGTCTCGACGACAGCAACATTCTATCCATCACTCAGAACCTGATCGAACAGGGTTGTTCCTCCCGCGAGATCGAGGGCAGCCTGGTAAAGGGAATTGAAAAGGTCCAGGCGGAATTTGAAAGCGGGGAATACTTTATCGCCGACCTGATCTATTCCGGCATGCTGTGCCGCACCGTTCTGGAGTTTTTGAGCTCCTCCACCGGAAAGGCCGCCTGTCCCAAAAAAGGCCGGATCCTGATCGGCGTCGTCAAAAACGACATCCACAATATCGGAAAAGACATTGTCGCATCCCTCCTCGCCTCCGACGGCTTCGAGGTCATCGACCTGGGCAGCGATGTCAGCTCGGCGGAATTTATTGAGGCCATCCGGCGTTATTCTCCCCAAATCGTCCTTTTAAGCGGCATGATGCATTTTGCCAAAAATTCCATGAAACAGACCCTGGAGGCCATCGAGGAGGCCGGTCTCAGACACGGCATCCACGTCCTTCTCGGCGGCGGCTGCGTGGACTCTGATATTTTAAACCAGATTGATGCGGACGATGCCGTCATTGATCCCCTGGACACCCTAAACAGATGCAACCACTATATCACAGGAGGCACTGATGAAAAATAAGACCGGCGGTACTCCTGTCTATATCACTATTTTTTCAGAACTCAGAGAACAGATCATCAAGGGAAACCTCGTCCAGGGAAACCTGCTTCCCTCGGAAAACGAACTGTGTGCAAGATATGACGCATCCCGGGAGACGGTGCGCAAGGGATTGAAGGAGCTGGAACAGCATGGCTTGATCTATTCCCGGCCAAGGCGCGGCTATTTTGTGAGCGCCCCGCAGCATGATGAGTTCACGCTCTCCTTCCCGTCCGACGTCCTTTCAGGGGAAAGCCGTTTCAAGGAGATCAAGATCATCTGGCCGGCCGAAGAGATCCAGACGGCTCTCCAGATTCCCTCCAACCAGAAGGTGATCGCCTTTTACCGGATCAGCTATGCGGACGGCGCCTTAAGCGGCCTGGAGATCAAATACATTCCCTACACCAAGGGGCTCCCCTCCATCGAGGACGAGATCAACTATGCCGTGTTCCCCCAGGCCGCCAATGCGAAAATGACCTCCTTCAGCTATTATACGGAGCTCAGCGTAAAGGCGGTCCCCGCCCAGGGAGAAATCCTCGCCATGCTGGAATGTGCGGAAAACGAGCCGCTCCTCCTGGTCAGCAGGGTCTACATTACCCAGGCGGGCGCCCATATCGCCTACAGCAAACAGTATCTTCTCGGTTCCTATGGAGAACTTCACGGAGTTTCCGGCTACGTGCAGAAACAACCTGGACAAAAGAAATGACGTCAGGATGCAAAAAGGAGATCCTATGCCAACAGTGACCTTTGATAAAAAAGAACAGACGATAGAGGTGAACACCGGGACCCTGCTCATCGATGCCGTAAGAAAAGCCGGCCTGTCCGTCGATGCCCCCTGCGGGGGCCGTGGAACCTGCGGAAAATGCCGCACCCTGATCTTGACCGGAAGTCAGACGGGACCCCGGCTTTCCTGCCAGTTCCTCGTGACCGAAGATATCCTGGTGCAGCTTGCGGATCACCAGTCGAGCGGACAAATCCTGGAAACCGGCACTTCCCCAAACTCCGGCTTTTCCCTGAAAGCCGACTCTCCGGAATCCTCCCCCGTCCTTGTGGAATGCATGGCCGCCATCCCAAAAAGCACCCTGGATGAGGCGGTCTCCGACTGCCGCCTGGTAAAAAGGGCTCTGGGAAAACAGGTGCAGATCCCCCTCTCCCTGGCCTCCACCCTCCGCCGGACCCTCCAGTCCGTGGATTACCGGGGCAGCTTCGTCCTCTGCCTTGACCGGCTCCTGGCCATCCGAAAGGAATCCTCTCCCTGCTATGTGCTGGCTTTTGACATCGGAACCACCACCATCGTCTCCTACCTCTTAAATGCCGGTACCGGTCAGGAGGTGGCGGTCAGCAGCATGCTGAATCCACAGACTGCCTACGGCGCAGACGTCATAAGCCGATGCGAATATGCCGTCTCCCACAAGGAAAAGACTCTGACCGGGCTGGTCCGTTCCGCCCTCTGCACCCTGGCGAGGGAAAATGCAAAAAAAGCTGGGGTTTCCATGGAAGATATCTATTTCGCCCTGGCCGCCGGCAACACCTGCATGCAGCATCTGTATCTGGGAATCTCCCCGGATTCCCTGATCCAGGCACCCTACACGGCCACCGTGGATGAGCTGCAGCTCCTCCCGGCCTCCTCCCTGGGCCTTCCCATCCATCCACTCGCCGAGACGGCGGTACTCCCTTCCATCGCCGGCTTCGTGGGCGGAGACACCGTAGCCGTTCTTTTATCTCTCCCGAAGGATACCTTTTCCCGGCTCACTCTTGTCCTGGACATCGGCACCAACGGGGAGATGGTCCTCGGAAAAGGGGATGTCCGCTACACCTGTTCCACCGCCGCCGGTCCCGCCCTGGAAGGTGCAAAGATCTCCTGTGGCATGCGGGGCACCGCAGGGGCTGTCGATCACGTCTTCCTGTCAGAGAGCGGGGAACTCTCCCTCACCACCATAGACGGAGCGCCTCCCGTGGGCATCTGTGGTTCCGGCCTGATCGACCTGATCCGATGTCTTTTGGACTTGAAAATCCTCTCCCCCCGCGGTCATTTTAAGAAAACAGAAACATGGACCGGGGAAGCCGCCGCCAGATACGGCCGTCGTCTGGTAAAACGGGACGGCATCACGGCGTTTCTGCTGACGGACGGGGAAGACGGCCTCTTCCTCTCCCAAAAGGACGTTCGGGAAGTCCAACTGGCCAAATCCGCCATCGCCGTGGGCATTGAACTCCTCTGCCGCCGAATGGAAGTGCTCCCCGACGACATCGAGACGGTTCTTCTGGCAGGCGCTTTCGGAAATTATATGACTCCGGAGAGCGCATGCCGGATCGGCCTGATCCCACCCTCATTATCCGACCGGATCTTTGGAATCGGAAATGCTGCCGGAACCGGTGCCAAGCTGGCTGCCCTTGACAGAAAGCTCCTGGAAAAAAGCCGTCTCCTCGCACAGAATACCAAATTTCTGGAACTGGCTTCCTCCAGGGAGTTTCAGACCGCCTACATCAGTCATCTGAACTTTTAGACGGCCTCCGACAACATCCACCGGACACTGTCGGCGGCTTCCCCCCGCCCCCTTCCTTCCAGGCCTTCGGGAAGCTGGTAAAATCTTTTATGAACTCTGTATAGAAAAGATTTCAAATTCAGACAGGCCGTCTTCTCAAAAGGCCACCGGATCACGGAGGGATTCTCGAATCCCTCCCCCAACTCCAAGAGGAGCAGCTTCCTGTTCAAAGTCCCCATCAGCCACTGCGTGTATGCTTTCCACCGCTCCTCGCCGCTTCCCTCCGATGCCCTCTCACCGGCGAAGGGAGCTGCGATCCTCCCCTGCTCCAAGGCCGTCTCAAAAATCAGACCGTCCTCCAAGGTCGTCACGATAAAATAATCTTTTCCATCTAAAAGCTCCGCCAGCTTTTTATAGGCATCCTTGATCACTCCCGTCAGCTTGTCCGATTTCCATTCCGCACCGATTCCCACCAGGATAAACTGTGCTTTGTCCATTTCCTGTTTTAACATTTTAGTCTCCATCCCTTTTCCTTTCACAGCGAGAGCGGCACCCTTCCCCATTGAAAAACCGCTGCAGAACAAACTCTACAGCGGCTCTCATCATTCGTATTACACCATCTTATGTACATCTTGCATCCTATGTACTTTATCTACACTCTTATGTATATGAAGGTCTATACCTTCAAAACTACACATTGACCAACCATCTCTTCCAACACCTTTCCCACCTGGATAAGCCCTCGACCGATTAGTAGCAGTCAGCTCCATGCATT
>JAAWRC010000041.1 GCA_022800815.1 Lachnospiraceae bacterium
TATTATCTGCTCATGATGCCGGGTGACAAGAAGTTCAAGACAAAGGAGCTTTCCTCACAGATCGGTTCTGCGCGTCTGTCATTTGCAGATGCGGAAGCGATGCTTAACTATCTGGATATAGAGCCGGGTGCGGTAAGCATCATGGGGCTGATGAATGATAAGGAACATGCAGTGCGGCTTCTGATTGACGGGGATGTGCTGGAGGGAGAGTATCTGGGATGTCATCCATGTGTATGTACATCCAGCCTGAAGATGAGAACGAAGGACATCATCGAGAAATTTCTCCCTGCAACGGGTCACGGATATGAGACGGTGCATCTGTTGGGAGAGGAATGATCTGCACAGAAATCGGAGGTCAAGGTACCCTCTTATAGGGGATGCATGAATGCATAACCCTTCGAGTATCTCAATATGTCGTACAGTAGAATCAAGGTATAAAATTCCTTCGTTTACAGATACTAGTATCACGCAAAATACCAGTATGGATAAACGGAGGAGTTTTTATTATGAAAGCAACAGGAATCGTGAGAAGGATAGACGACCTTGGCCGGGTGGTGATCCCGAAGGAAATCCGCAGGACTCTGCGCCTTCGGGAGGGAACGCCGCTGGAAATTTTTACCGACAGGGAAGGCGAGATCATTCTGAAAAAATATTCTCCCATGGCGGAGCTCGGGAATTTTGCGAAGCAGTATGCGGACGCCCTGGCCCAGTCCACGGGGCTTGCAGTATGTGTCACCGACAGGGATCAGGTCATTGCGGTGGCCGGAGGAGCGAAGAAGGAACTTCTGCAAAAGAGCATCAGCAAGGCGCTGGAGCAATCCATCCTGAATCGAAACAATATTATGGCGGGAAAGGAAGAGGGGCAGTTTATTCCTGTGACGGACGAGGATGCGGAGGAATATTCCGGACAAGTGACGGCGGTTATTCTCTGTGAGGGGGATGCCATCGGCTCCGTGCTTCTGCTTTCCAAGGATCCAAAGTACAAGATGGGGACGGTGGAACAGAAGCTTGCGTCCACGGCGGCCGGCTTTTTGGGAAGACAGATGGAAGGCTGAGTGAGGATGTGCCTTCTCTTCGGGGATCCGGGTATTGCCATTCGGTCAAAAAAGAGGTATCCTTGTTTGGGGAGGATAAAATCATGGAACTGAAAGAGAGTTATACCTTTGAAGAACTGAAGGAAATCATTGCCACGCTCCGCTCCGAGAACGGATGTCCCTGGGACAGGGCCCAGACCCATGAATCCATGAAGAAATGTCTGCAGGACGAATGTGATGAAGTGCTGGAGGCCATTGACAAGAAGGATACGGAGAATTTGTGCGAGGAGCTGGGAGATATTCTTTTGCAGGTTATGCTTCACAGCCGGATCGCAGAGGAGACCGGGGAATTCACGGTGGAGGATGTAATCGCCGTGCTGTGCCGGAAGATGATCAGGCGCCATCCCCACGTGTTCGGCGGGGAGAACTATGAAACTGCGGAGGCGAGCAAGGCCCGATGGGACGAGATCAAGCGGCAGGAAAAAGAGGCGAAGCGGCGGGGAATCCGGCTTTAGATAAAAATTCGGGCGTTGCGGGTAAGTTTTCATAAACTGTGGAAGGCCGGGAATATGCCCGGAAATGGCGATTTTTCTTGACAAAACGCTCTTATCAGTTTATAAATAATGGAGAGCAATATTGATTTCTATGAACAACCCTAGGAGGAACAGCTATTATGAACAAAACGGAATTGATCGCAGCGGTGGCCGAGCAGGCCGGGCTGTCAAAAAAAGATGCCGAAAAGGCAGTCGCTGCTTTTGTTGATGTTGTCAGTGAAGAATTGGTGAAGGGTGAGAGGGTGCAGCTTGTCGGCTTTGGTACGTTCGAAGTTTCCGAGAGACCGGAGAGAGATGGAAGAAATCCCAGGACCGGCGAGACCATGAAAATTGCGGCGTCCAGGATGCCCAAGTTCAAGGTCGGCAAGGCCCTTAAGGACAGGGTGAACAGCTAGAGTTCGGACAAATGGATTTTGGAACATGTTGGAGCTGCCGCAGGTTTCTGCGGCAGTTTGTTTTTCTGCGCACGGGTGTAAAAAGAAATTATCTGCAAAAACGGCAGACGTGTGGCGCAGCGGGCAGGGAAAAAGCCTCCTTGTGCGATTGCGGGGATATAAGGAGAGGAACATGAGACTGGATAAATATTTAAAGGTTTCGCGGATCATTAAGAGAAGGACGGTGGCAAACGAGGCCTGTGACAGCGGTCGGGTGATTGTCAACGGGAAACAGGCCAGGGCCTCACTGAACGTCAAAGAGGGAGACGTGATCGAGGTACAGTTTGGAAACCGCTCCGTGAAAGCGGAGGTTTTGAAGGTGCAGGAGAGCACAAAAAAGGAAGATGCGGGAGAGATGTTCCGCTATCTTTGACCATTCGTCATAGCTTTGCTTTTTTCCGCATAGGATTCTGATAGGACTATATCCGGGCTGGCGGACTGCGTCCGTAAGGAATACCCGGAGGGCACTCGTGAATGCATGCCCATTCGGGCCGGCGGACTGCGTCCGTAAGGAATACCCGGAGGGCACTCGTGAATGCATGCCCATTCGGGCTGGCGGACTGCGTCCGTAAGGAATCAGAGAAGGGAGAGAGCGGGAATGGAGGAGCAGAGGCAGAGGACAAAGCCTCACAGGATATCGCTGGATAAGCGTTCCCACGCCGTTATAAGCGGCGTGGACGACGTCATATCCTTTGATGAAAAAGAGGTGATCCTGGAGACCACCCTCGGCCGCCTGACGGTGAAGGGGGAGGACATGAAGGTGAGCCGCCTGACGGTGGAGCAGGGAGAGGTGGAGATCGGCGGCCGCATGGACAGCTTGGTCTATTCGGACAGCCGGGGCCGGAAGGCCCAGGGAGAGTCCTTCCTCGGCCGCCTGTTTAAATGATGAGCGGCATGATTCGCCAGGAGACGGACTTTCTCCTGGTGTCCCTGTTGTGGGGGGTGGGGCTGACGGTCGTCTACGACGTCTTGCGGATTCTGAGGACGGCGGTGAGACATGCCTCCATAGCGGTGGCGGCGGAGGACTTCCTGTACTGGATTTTTGCCGCCTTTGCCCTGTTTGTGCTGCTGTTCTCCATGAATGACGGAAATCTCAGGTGGTATGCATTGGCGGGGGCGGGGGCCGGCATGTGGCTGTACCACGTCACGTTGAGCCGCTTTCTTGTGAAATGGCTGGGGGCGGCTCTTGGATTCGCCATAAAAGGACTTGCCGCACCCCTAAGAATTTTGGGACGGCTATTGAAAAAGCGGGCGAGATGGCTTACAATAAAAATCAGGACAAAGCGTTGCGCCATGGAAGAAAAGCTGGAGAAAAGACGGGCGCAGAAAAAAGAAAATGCGGAGGGAAACCGTGACGGCAGGCAGAGGAAGAACAAAATACAGAAAGCAAAGCAAGACGGTTATCGCAGGGATCCTGCTGGTGACGCTTCTTTTCTGCGGTCTTCTCTTTTACAGGACGAAGGCGCTGCAGGCCAGAGACAGCCGGTACGGGGTCAAGGAGGCCGAGCTGCAGGAGCAGATCGAGGAAGAGCGGAAAAAGGCCGGGGAACTGGAAGAGCGGGAGGCCTACGTGCAGACAAAAAAATACATAGAAGAGATCGCAAAGTCAAAGCTGGGATTGGTAAATCCCGGCGAGACCCTTTTAAAACCAAATGAAGAAGAGTGAATGTTATCACCGGGAGAGCGGCGCACAGGAGATGGAATGTGACCGCTCTCCCGTTTTGTCGAAAACTTTTTCTCCGGGACCCTCCCCTTTCGACAGCTTTTCTGTGACCGGGGCGTTATAATAGTCTCTCAGGGAGGATTCGTCATGAAGAGAGAGACGTTTGTCAGAGCGGTTCTGGCGCTGTCCGGAGGATTTATGCTGGCGGCGTTTTTGGTACAGGGAAGAGCGCTTGCGGCCGTGGTACGGGCGGGACTGTATTTCAGCGTGCTTTTTACCGGTTATAAATATGGAGCGGGGATTGGAGCCGTGGCGGGAACCGGCTGCGGAATTTTGGAGACGGTGATGCGGGAAGACATTTCTTCCATGGGAATGCTGTGTCTGGCCGGCGTTTTGGCCGGAGTGTTTCGGAGTTTGGGAAAGACGGGGAGCGCCATGGGCTTTCTCGCCGGTGCGGCGATTCTGGGGATCCTTTACGTGCCCCGGGAGGTCCATCCGGGCATGGGAGGTTTTTTTGCTGCAGTTGCGGCTTTTTTCCTAGTGCCGGACAGGCTGTGCGCCAGAATGGAAATTCGCAAAGAACCGATTCGTCCGCTCTCTTTTTACATGCCGGGAAAAGAGCGGACGGCGGCGGAGCGGGTGAAATCCGTGTCGGATTCCATGGACCGACTGGCAAAAACCTTTCAGCCGCAGGAGGAGACGGCGGCCATGGATGAAGACGTGGTGTCAGAGGGGATTCCCGTGATACCGGGCGATGCGGCGGCCCTCTCCCTGGAGGGGCTGGCCTGGAAGGAGCGCTATGATGAATGCCGGGAGGCGGTGGCGGAGAGCTTCCGGGAAATGGAGCGGATACTCTCGGAGCTTTCCCGGGAGATTGAGGCCACCGGGGACGCCTCGGACGAATACAGGGACCGGCTTTCCCGGGAGCTCAGGTTTCGAAGGGTCAGGCTGATAAGCCTGACGATACTGGAAAAGGGCGGAGAAAAAAAGGAGGTTTATCTGCGGGTGAGGGCGGCCGGGAACCGGTGCATGACGGTGCGGGAGCTTGCCGAGGCGGTAAACCGGGTACTGGAGGAGCGCTTCGTCCCGGCGGTGGACAGCCGGAGAATCGTGACAAAGGAACCCTGCATGGTGCGGCTGGTCAAAGCGCCGACTTACATGATGCTCCACGGGATTTCCAGGGCTTCCAGGACGGAGAAGGAGCTTTCCGGTGACAATTTTACCTTCTGCAGGCTTCCGGACGGCCGGATGCTTTTTGGGGTGGCCGACGGGATGGGGTCCGGCAGCAGGGCGTTTAAGGACAGCGAGGTGGTCATGGAGATGGCGGAGCAGCTTCTTGCCAGTGGCTTCGGCCTGGAGCAGGCCCTCAGGCTTATGAATGCGGTGCTGCTTTTGAAAGAGCGGGAACAGCGGCCCATCACCGTGGACCTGGCCGTGGCGGATCTGTACAGCGGCTCCTGCCGCTTCATAAAGGCGGGGGGAGTGACGACCTTTGTCAAAAAAAAGCAGAATATCGAAGTCATAAGGGCGGAGGGGCTCCCGGCGGGGATACTGAGGGGCGTCCAACCGGAGTATTTGGAGCGAAAGCTGGAGGACGGTGACAAGATCGTCATGGTAACGGATGGGGTTCTGGATGCGTTGGACGGTGACGACAAGGAGGAGACCATGCGGGAGATTCTCGCCTGTATTTCCGGGGAAAACCTGCAGGACGTGACGGATGAAATTCTGCGGTATGCAAAGCTTTCCGAGGAAGCTTGCCGCGATGACATGACGGCGCTGGCGGTGGGAATATGGAAGACTTGAACCTGATCCCGTGCAGACGCACAGGTCTGACGGGATCAGGCCTGTGCACCGTCCCTACTTGTATTTTACGTCCGATAGTCAAGGCCGTTTTCCGGTCCATGGGGGTTCCGGTAAAACAGAATCCATTTTCACAGATAATCTTCGACCGTTCTGCGCACGCCAGGACGCACATCCAAAATCCAGGAGTCATTTCCCCTGTTTGACTTTACGCATGATATCAAGTATAGTAGGAACTATCAGATTCGGACGGAGGCACCTCATGCTTCAGAAAATACTGGAAACCATTACAAGGGAAGGGCTGGCCGGGGCGGGCGAGCTGGTCGTGGCCGGAGTGTCCGGCGGGGCGGATTCCATCTGCCTGCTATCCGCACTTCTGGAGCTTGAGGAGCGGCTGGGGATCCGGACGGCGGCGGTTCACGTTCACCATGGGATCCGGGGGCCGGAGGCGGACCGGGACGAGGATTTCGTGCGGAGTTTTTGCGGGAGCCGGGGAGTGCCGCTTCTGGTTTGTCGTCGGGACGTGCCGGGGCTTGCGAAGCTGCGGGGGCTCTCGCTGGAGGAGGCCGGACGGGAGGCCCGATATGAGTGCTTTCAGGAAGCGCTGGGAGCCCTTTCCGGGGACAGGCTGGCGGTGGCCCACAATCAGGATGACAATGCGGAGACCGTGTTGTTCCATTTGTTTCGCGGGAGCGGCCTGAAAGGGCTGTCCGGGATGGATTATCAGGCGCCGTTTCCCCTGCGCCGTCCGGCTTACCCGTCCGCCGGATTGCAGGAAGGGAAGCGGATTCTCGTGCGGCCGCTCCTGGATGTTTCCAGAGCGGAGGTCGAGGCATATCTCCGGGAAAGGGAGATTTCGTTCTGTCAGGACAGCACGAACGCTTCGGAGGAGTACGACCGAAACAGGATCCGGTTACATGTCCTGCCGGAGGCCCGGAAGATCAATGAGGCGGCGGTGGCAAACATTGTGCGTGCCGCAGGGATGCTAAAAGAGACGGAGCGTTTTCTGGAGGGGCGGGCACAGACATGGCTGGAGAGGGAGGGCACATTCCTGCCGGGGGAAGTCAGGCTGTCCGGGGAGGCGTTTTCGGCCGTCGAACCGGCGCTTTCCGGTCTGATTTTGCGCAGGGCGCTGGAACGGCTCACGGGAAGTCTCAGGGATGTCACGAAGCGGCACACAGACAGTATATTCAAGCTGATGGAGAAAGGGACGGGACGGAGGATTTCCCTTCCCGGGGGCGTGACGGTCCGGAATGAATATGGAATCCTGGTTCTTTCCGGGGGAAAGGCGGGGCGGGCCCCGAAGGAGTGCGGAGGGGAGGAACGCCTCCTTTTTCCGGAAGAAAGGTGGAAGGAGGAGGAGATTTTTGGGAAGAGGATTCGTTATCGGCTGGTCTGGCGGGAGCCGGGACAAAAAAATCCAGAAAACAGGTATACGAAATGGTTTGCATATGATAAAATAAAAGGTAATCTTTCTTTGCGGGGAAGGCGTCCGGGGGACTGGTTCCAGGCATTTGCAAATGGGGGGCGCCAGACCGTGAAGGCGTACATGATAAATGAAAAGATTCCGTCACGGGAGCGGGAACGGATTCCCCTTCTTGCGGAGGGAAGCCACGTGCTCTGGATTGTGGACGGACGGGTCAGCGAGGCCTACAGAGTGACGGAGGAATGCAGCCGGGTCCTGGAACTGGTTGTTTTCGGGGCGCAAGCGCCTAAAACGTAAGAAAAACAAGAGGAGAGAGGACATTATTATGCAAGACAAAATCAGGATCCTGCTTCCTGAGGACGAAGTGGATGCCAGAGTGGAAGAAATCGGAAAACAGATCAGTGAGGATTATGCGGGAAAGTCGGTGCATCTGATCTGCATTTTGAAGGGCGGCGTGTTTTTCACCTGTGAGCTGGCAAAACGGATTACCGTTCCGGTATCCCTGGACTTTATGTGTGTTTCCAGCTACGGCGCAGGGACGAAATCCAGCGGGATCGTGAAGATCGTCAAAGATCTCGACGAGCCTCTCGACGGAAAACACGTCCTGATCGTGGAGGACATTATTGACTCGGGCAGAACTCTGAGCTATCTGACGGAGGTCTTAAAACAGAGAGGGCCTGCGGATATTAAGATCTGTACGCTTCTCGACAAGCCGTCCAGAAGGGTAAAAAAGGAAGTGAAGGTGGATTACACTTGCTTTAGCATTCCGGACGAGTTTGTGGTGGGATACGGGTTGGATTATGATCAGAAATACAGAAATCTGCCGTATATCGGCGTGGTAGAGGTATAAATCAGGAGGTTTTTGGAATTGGAGCAGAGACACAGCAGCGGGCTGGGCTTTTATCTGTTCATGATCGCAATAGCGATCGTGGCTTTCATCTGGATTCGGAAGGATTGGAATGAAACCACGGAACGGCCCTGGCAGCAATTTGTAGATGAGATAGAACAGGACAATGTGGAGAGGGCGGAAATCCGGCCAAACAGGGAGGTGCCGACCGGGCAGGTCAAGCTGTATTTTAAGAACGCCTCCACCCCCCACAGCTGGAGCGTGGAGGACGTGGTTGAGGCAAAACGGTATCTTCTGGAGAAGGAAATCACTGTGGTCATGATGGACGTGCCGACGGAAGACACGTTTTTCACGATTGTATTGCCGATTCTGGTCGGGATGCTGATCGTGATCCTGGTGGTCATGAGCATGTTCACCCGCTCCATGAACGCCATGGGCGGCGGGGACGGAGGCGGCCACCGGATGGCGAACTTCGGAAAGAGCCGGGCGAAGGTCACCAGGGACGGCCATGGGATCAATTTTAAAAAGGTGGCCGGCCTGGCCGAGGAGAAGGAGGACCTGGAAGAAATCGTGGATTTCTTAAAAAATCCCGGCCGGTATATGAAGGTGGGGGCCAGGATCCCCAAGGGCGTTCTCCTGGTGGGGCCTCCGGGGACCGGAAAAACCCTTCTGGGAAAAGCCGTGGCGGGGGAGGCTGGCGTGCCCTTTTTCAGCATTTCCGGTTCTGACTTTGTGGAGATGTTTGTCGGCGTGGGCGCTTCCCGCGTCCGGGATCTTTTTGAGGATGCGAAGAAAAACGCTCCCTGCATCGTGTTTATCGATGAGATCGACGCAGTGGGCAGACGCAGGGGCACCGGCCTTGGCGGCGGCCACGACGAGAGGGAACAGACCCTGAATCAGCTTTTGGTGGAAATGGACGGCTTCGGCGTCAACGAGGGGATTATCGTGATGGCGGCCACCAACCGGGTGGACATCCTGGACCCGGCGCTCCTGCGTCCCGGCCGTTTTGACCGGAAGGTGGCGGTGGGACGTCCCGACGTGAAGGGCAGGGAGGAGATTCTCCAGGTTCATGCGAAGGAAAAGCCTCTGGCGGAGGACGTGGACCTGAAGAAAGTGGCGCAGACCACGGCGGGCTTTACCGGGGCCGATCTGGAAAACCTGATGAACGAGGCGGCGATCCTGGCGGCCAAGGAGGACCGGGCTTTCTTAAAGCAGGAGGACATCGAGAGGTCTTTCGTGAAAGTGGGGATCGGCATGGAGAAAAAGAGCAAGCTGATTTCCGAGAAGGATAAAAAGATCACGGCGTACCATGAGAGCGGCCATGCGGTGCTGTTTCATCTGCTTCCGGACGTGGGGCCGGTTCATACGGTCTCCATCATTCCCACGGGGATCGGGGCGGCGGGATACACCATGCCGGTGCCGGAAAAGGATGAGATGTTCAACACGAGGGGCAGGATGCTCCAGGAGATCACGGTCAGTTTGGGCGGCCGCATTGCCGAGGAAATGATCTTTGACGACATTACCACGGGGGCGTCCCAGGACATCAAACAGGCTACGGAGACGGCCAGGAACATGGTCACCAGGTATGGCATGTCGGAACAGATCGGCATGATTTGCTACGGCGACGATGACGACCAGGTGTTTATCGGTCGGGATCTGGCCCACGCAAAGTCCTACGGCGAGCAGGTGGCTTCCACCATCGACGAGGAAGTGAAGCGGATCATCGACGGCTGCTACGAGCGGGCGAAAAAGCTTCTGACGGAGCACAGGGAGGTGCTTCACAAGAGTGCGGCTCTCCTCATGGAAAAGGAAAAGATAAGCGGCGAGGAGTTTGAGGCGCTGTTCGGGCCGGGGGAGGCCCTTTAGGGGAAATGCCGGGGGCTGAGCCGTTTTTATGAAAACTGATAAGAAAAGCCTGAGGAGTCGGAGGGCTGAGCCGTTAAAATCGCTAAAAAATTTTTTGTATTTCCGGAAAGTTTGTGCACACTTAAGGGGTGCGGAATGCTATAATAATGAACGTACCCCCCCCAATACATTTTATATAGTTTTGCTACACCCCATAAGAAAGAAATACCTTCTCCTAAAAAGGACAGCGATCGACAGGCTGTCCTTTTTACTTGCCACGGGGTTCGAGGGAAAGATGTCAGAGAGGCTGACTGACGCCTTGAAGGAACCGTGATTTGCCATTGCCTTAAGCGGGATTCCGTCTTGTATTTGGCGGAGTTTTGGTATAAAATGTTAAAAGACAACATAGCGAGGAGTGTTTGTATGTGCCGGACAGAAGGAATCAACAGACGGGCTTTTTTCAGTGACGAGACAGCAGATTACCGATGTCCCATGGAGCCGGATGCGGGCGATACGGTCCGCATCCGGTTCCGGTCAGCAAAGCAGGATCTGGACAGTGTATATCTGGTGGATGGCGGAGGCGGACGGCAGGAGATGAAGCCGGTTTCCGGGGAGGAGCATTCGGTATTTACATTTTATGAAACGGAGTTTTCCCTTTCAGAGGAACCTTACCGTTATTGTTTTCAGCTCGAAAAAGGGGACGAGGTTTGCTGGTATGGCAAGACGGGGGTGTCGGATTCGCCGGCCTGGGAGTATGCGTTTCAGATTACTCCTGGCTTTCATACGCCAGATTGGGCGAAGGGGGCCGTTATTTATCAGATTTTCGTGGATCGGTTTCGGAACGGATGTCCGGACAACGACGTGCGGGACGGGGAATATCTGTACGTGGACAGGCGGCCGGTTCACAGGGTAGGGGACTGGGGACAGATGCCGGAGCCTCTGGACGTGAATAATTTTTACGGCGGGGATCTGCAGGGCGTTCTGGAGAAGCTGGATTATCTGAAGGATCTGGGCGTGGAAGTGATTTATTTCAACCCGATCTTCGTCTCCCCGTCGAACCATAAATATGACGTTCAGGATTATGACTATGTTGATCCCCATTATGGGAAGATCATCAACGACGTTGACAGTCCGGTGCGGGAGGGCGGGACGAACCGGGAAGCCGCCGGATACATTACGAGGGTGACGGACCGGGTCAACTTGGAGGCCAGCAACGCCTTTTTCGCCGAGGTGGTGGAGGAGGCTCACCGCCGGGGAATCCGGGTGATTTTGGACGGCGTGTTCAATCACTGCGGTTCTTTTAACAAGTGGATGGACCGGGAGCGGATTTACGAGGGGCAGGAGGACTACGAGGCGGGAGCCTATGTGTCGGAGGGGAGCCCCTATCGGAGTTTTTTCCGGTTTACGGGCGGGCATTGGCCCTACAACATGCACTACGACGGCTGGTGGGGCCATGACACGCTGCCCAAGCTGAATTATGAAGAATCTCCGGAGCTCTATGACTACATCATGAGGATCGGGCAAAAGTGGGTGTCGGCGCCTTACAACGTGGACGGCTGGAGGCTGGACGTGGCGGCGGACCTGGGGCACAGCGAGGCGTTTAACCATAAGTTCTGGCGGGATTTCAGGAAACACGTGAAGGCGGTGAAACCGGACGCCTTGATTTTGGCGGAGCATTACGGAAACCCGGAGAGCTGGCTTGCGGGAGACCAGTGGGATACGGTCATGAATTACGACGCCTTCATGGAGCCGCTGACCTGGTTTTTGACGGGTATGGAAAAGCACAGTGACGAGAGGCGGGACGATTTTTATGCAGATGGCGGCCTGTTTTTCCGAACCATGCTTCGGGAAATGAGTCGATTCCACGTCCAGTCCCTCCAGGTGGCCATGAACGAGCTTTCCAATCACGACCATTCCCGGTTTCTGACCAGAACCAACCGGACGGTGGGAAGGACCGGTTCCATGGGGGTGGAGGCGGCGGACGAAGGCGTGAAAAAGGGGGCGCTGCGCATGGCCGTGGCGGTACAGATGACCTGGCCGGGAGCGCCGACCATCTATTACGGGGACGAGGCGGGACTGTGCGGCTGGACGGACCCGGACAACCGGCGTCCTTACCCTTGGGGAAACGAAGACCTGGAATTGATAGAGTTTCATAGATGCATGATCAGGCTCCACAAGACATATTCGGCGTTGAAGACAGGTTCTTTAAAGCCGTTGGCGGAGGGGCGGCATTTGATCGCTTATGGAAGATTTGACAGGGAGAGCCGTCTGGTGGTTGCCTTAAACACCGGCGAGTCGCCTATGTGGGTGGAGATTCCCGTGTGGGAGATCGGAGTCCGGCCGGACGGGACCATGAGACGGCTGATGCTGACGGCGGGTGATTCTTATGACGAGAGGGAGGTCATCGCTTCCATACAGGACGGGCTCCTGGCCATGGAGCTGCCGCCTGAGAGCTCGGTGATCTTTGTGGAATGTGAAAAAGAGGATTGACAGGAAGTCGGTCCTCTTTTTGATGCTAAAATTCTGTTTTCGGCACATACTAAGTCCGAGGTGACAAAAATGAATTCTCTTTGGACGGAAACCATATCCATACCGGAACGGGAAGGCCTGCCCGGTGACATAAAAACAGAAGCGGTTGTGATCGGGGGCGGGATGGCCGGGATCTTAACGGCCAGGCTTCTCTCCGAGAGCGGCGTCAGGACCGTGGTCCTGGAGGGGGACAGAATCGGGAGTGGACAGACGAAAAACACCACGGCCAAGATTACTTCCCAGCACGGTCTCATCTATGACGGGCTGGCGGAGCGGCTTGGCATGGAGGCGGCAGGGCAGTATGCCTCGGCAAACGAAAAGGCAATCGGCGAATACCGGCGCATGATAAAGGAATACGGGATTGACTGTCATTTTACGGAGAGTCATGCATGCCTGTATTCCCGCAAAGACGAAGAAAAAGAGGAAAGGGTGACGCAGGAGGCGGCAAAAAGATCGGGAAGGGAATCTGAAAAGGACGGTGAAATGGCCGGGAGGCTCATGCGGGAGGCGGAGACGGCGAAGGCCCTGGGAATTCCGGCGGAATTTACCACGAGAACGGAGCTGCCCTTTCCGGTGTCGGGGGCGGTCCGCTTCCACGGGCAGGCCCATTTTCATCCGCTGGAATTTTTAAAAGGCGCCGCAGAGGGGCTTGCCGTCTATGAAAATACCCGGGTGCTATCGGTGGAGGACAGACAGGTCCGGACGGAACGGGGAACCGTGAGTGCGGAGCGCATAGTGTTTGCATGCCATTACCCCTTCGTGAACGTGCCGGGCTATTATTTTATGCGGATGTACCAGGAGCGCAGCTACGTGCTGGCGGTGGATACGGAAAGCCCGGAGGGAAGGGGGGCTTTTTTGCCGGAGGGAATGTATTACGGCGTAGATGAAGACGGTCTTTCCTTCCGGAGCGCTGACGGACTTCTGCTTGTCGGCGGGGAAGGGCACCGGACGGGAGAAAACCGGGAGGGCGGAAGATACGGGAAGCTCATGGAACGGGCGAAAGGGTTTTGGCCAGGCTGCAGAGAAAAGTTCCGCTGGTCGGCACAGGACTGTATGACGCTTGACGGCGTGCCCTATATCGGTCGGTTTTCTGCAAAGACGCCTGACTGGTACGTGGCGACCGGGTTTGGGAAATGGGGGATGACAAACTCCATGGTGTCGGCCATGCTCATCCGGGACTCCATTATCGGGAGGGAGAATCCGGATGCGGCCGTGTTTTCACCGGAACGGTTTACACCGGCGGCTTCCGCAAAAAAGTTCGTGTCGGGCGGGCTTCACTCAGTCAGGGATCTGGCCAGGGAAATCTTTATGCAGCCCCGCGCCCTGACGGAGGAACTGCCCCTGGGCCACGGCGGAGTGGTGGAGTATGAGGGAAAGAAAGTCGGTGTCTACAAGGAGGAGAGCGGGGAGATTCACGTGGTCTCCGTCCGCTGTCCCCACATGGGCTGTCAGCTGGAGTGGAATCCGGATGAGAGGAGCTGGGACTGCCCCTGCCACGGCTCCCGTTTCGACTATACGGGAAAACGGATTGACAACCCGGCACAGGAGGGCATAAAATAGAAAGAGGGTTTGAGAAAGGGCGGCTGGCAGAACTTTTGGGAGTCAGCCGCCGGGGGATTGTGCAGGAAAGAGGTACATAGGAAATATGCAGGAACAGTGGCGTATATATGGAAAAAAGGCGGATTTCAAGGGGGTTTCCCGGCGATTCGGCATCGACCAGGTGACGGCCAGGATCATCCGGAACAGAGACATTACGGAGGATGAGGATATCCGGAAATATCTTCGCGGGACTCTGGCCGACTGCGACTCGCCCTTTCTGATGGAGGGCATGGAGGAGACGGTGGAGATCCTGGGGAGAAAGATCAGCGGCGGGAAGTCCATTCGGGTCATCGGCGATTATGACGTGGACGGGATCTGCGCCACTTATATATTGGTGAAGGCGCTCAGGCGACTGGGGGCCCAGGCGGATTACGATATTCCCGACCGGATCCAGGACGGCTACGGGCTGAACGTGAGACTGGTCGACCAGGCGGCGGCGGACGGCATTGACACGCTGCTGACCTGCGATAACGGGATTGCCGCAAACAGCCAGGTGGCTCATGCGAAGGCCCTGGGAATGACGGTGCTGGTCACGGACCATCACGAGGTGCCTTTTGAGGAGGCGGACACGGGAGAGCGGAGGGAGAGCCTTCCGCCGGCCGACGTGGTGGTGAACCCGCACCGGTCGGGCTGCGGTTATCCTTTTAAGCTGCTCTGCGGGGCGGCCATTGCCTATAAACTGGCCCAGGCCCTCTATGAAACCTGGGGGATTCCGAAGGAAGAGCTTTCCCCTTTTGTGGAGGCGGCCGCACTGGCGACGGTGGGGGACGTGATGACGCTCCAGGGGGAAAATCGGATTCTGGTGAAAGAGGGGTTGAAACGGATGGCGGATTCCCGGATTTTGGGGCTGAAGGTTTTGATCGAGGCCAACGGTCTGAATGCGGAAGCCCTGAGCTGCTATCATCTGGGATTTATTTTGGGCCCCTGTCTGAATGCGGGCGGGCGGCTGGATACGGCGAAGAAGTCGCTGGCCCTGCTCCTCTCGGAAAGGAAATCCGAGGCCAGGACCATTGCCTGGGAATTAAAGGAGCTGAATGACAGGCGGAAAGGCATGACGGAGCGGGGAGTGAAAGACGCCATATATAATATAGAAGAAACAGGTATCAAAAAGGATGACGTGTACGTCGTTTTCCTGCCGGAATGCCATGAAAGCCTGGCGGGGATCGTGGCCGGCAGGATTCGGGAGAAGTATAACCATCCGGTCTTCATCATGACCAGGGCGGCTTCCGGGGTGAAGGGTTCCGGGAGAAGCATTGCCCCTTATTCCATGTACGAGCACTTGGTTCGCTGCAAGGAATATCTGACGGCCTTCGGCGGCCACCCCATGGCGGCCGGGGTTTCCCTGCCGGAGGAAAATCTGGAAGCCTTTCGGGCGGCGCTGAACCGGGACAGCGGGCTTTCGGAGGAGGATTTTGCCAGACGGGTATGGATCGACGTGCCTATGCCATTCTCCTATGTGACGGAGGAATTTCTCTCGGAGCTTCGGCTTTTGGAGCCCTTCGGCAATGGCAACGAGAAACCGCTCTTTGCCCAGAAGGGGCTGACGGTCCGGCAGAAAAGTTTGTGCGGGAAAAACAAGAACGTGCTGAAATTTCTGCTGTCCGACGATCATGGACTGAATATGGAAGCGGTCATGTTCCGGAATGCGGAGGAGACGGATCAGGTGATCCGGGAAGGGGACCGGATCTCCGTCACCTATTATCCGGATCTCAATGAATATATGGGAAGGCGGACCCTGCAGATGGTGGTTCAGGGCTGTCAGCTGGAGCAGAGACTGGTGGAGGGGCAGGCGTCCATCGAGGGGAGAAAATCGGATTTCGGGTTGCCAAGGGAATCAGGGAAGTTTATAATAGGAGGAGAAGCGGGAGAAATCCGCAGAAACGGAGGATTGGACGATGAAAAAGATAGAAGAGTACGTGAGAAGCATTCCGGATTTTCCGGAGGAGGGGATTATTTTTCGGGACGTGACCTCGATTCTGCAGGATGCGGACGGCCTTCACCTGGCCATTGATCTTTTGCAGGAATCACTTGCGGGGATTGAATTTGACGTGGTGGTGGGACCGGAGTCCAGAGGATTTATTTTTGGCGTGCCCATCGCATACAATCTCCATAAGGCCTTTGTACCCGTGCGCAAGAAGGGTAAACTGCCCTGTGAGACGGTGGAAATGGAATATGAGCTGGAGTATGGCAAAGCCGTGATCGAGATGCATAAGGATTCCATCAAACCGGGACAGAAGGTGGTCATTATCGACGACCTGATTGCGACGGGAGGGACCATAGAGGCCATTGTCAAGCTGGTGGAGAGCCTAGGGGGCGAGGTAGTGAAGATCAGTTTCGTCATGGAGCTGGCGGGACTTAAAGGACGGGAGAAGCTTGCCGGATATGACGTTTCCAGCGTGATTTGCTACGAAGGGAAGTAAGCGGCGAAGGGACATGGAAGAAAAAAAGCAGTTTTCCAAAAAAGCTTTTTCCGAAAAAAAACGGGGATTCAGCACTACCAGGATTATTGCCCTGGGATTTGCGGGGGCGATCCTGGTGGGTGCCTTTCTTTTGGCGCTTCCGGTCTCCTCGGCGGAGGGAACTTGGACAAATCCGGTGGACGCTCTTTTTACGGCGACCACCAGCATCTGCGTGACCGGGCTGGTGACGGTGACGACGGCGCTCCACTGGAGCCTGTTCGGCCAGATCGTGATCCTCGTTCTGGCACAGCTTGGCGGCCTGGGCGTCATCACGGCCGCCATGTGCATTCTGATTCTAGCGGGCAGAAGGATCACCCTGAAGGACCGGATGCTGATTCAGGAGACGTATAACATGGACACTCTTTCCGGCCTGGTCAGGCTGGTGGTCAGAATTGTCAAAGGGACTTTTTTTCTGGAGGGAATCGGGGCGCTGTTTTATGCCTTCGTATTTATTCCGGAGTTTGGGTTTTTCCCGGGTCTGTGGAAGGCCGTCTTCAATGCGGTTTCCGCATTCTGCAATGCGGGGATGGACGTGGTGGGGGAGACCAGCCTGCGCACCTACGTCGGGAATCCCGTCGTCAACGTGACGACGATGGCCCTGATCATCCTGAGCGGTCTCGGATTCATGGTCTGGTGGAATCTGATCGATTCCTGGAAGAAGCGGAAGGAGCATAAGAGGGGATTTGCCGCCGGGCTGACCCTTCATACGAAACTGGTGCTGATCATGACGGCGGCACTGATTTTTGGCGGTGCGTTGTTTTTCTTTCTCTTCGAATACCGAAACCCGGAGACCATCGGGAACATGAGCGTGGGCGACAAGGTCATGGCGTCGTTTTTCCAGTCGGTGACGACGAGGACGGCGGGGTTTGAGACCGTTCCCCAGGCGGGGCTGACGGACGGTTCCACGCTTCTCACCATGATCCTGATGTTGATCGGAGGCTCCCCTGCGGGAACGGCGGGCGGCATCAAGACGACCACGGTGGGAATTCTGATTTTGATTATCCTGTCCACGGTCCGGGGCAAGCGGGAGACGGAATTCATGAAACGGCGGATCTCGGCGGATGCGGGGCGGACGGCTCTGACGGTGACGGGACTTGCTCTCATGGTGGTGATTGCGGCGTCGCTCCTTTTGTTCGCCACGGACGGGCTGGAGTTTAAGGACACCGTCTACGAGGTGGTGTCGGCCATGGGGACGGTGGGACTGACCAGGGGGATCACCCAGGGGTTGAGTGCAGCCGGGAAGCTAATCCTGATTGCGGTCATGTATATCGGGCGGATCGGGCCCGTGACCCTGGCGCTGGCTCTGGCCATGAAGCGGAGAGGGAAGGAGCAGAGCATCTCCCTTCCGGAAGAGCGGATTTTGATTGGATAAGGCTTCTGCGGGGGCGAAGAGGCTTCGTTATTGGATGAAAAGCAATAGAACATAGTGATAAGAAACAAAAAAGTTTCAAAACAAGACAAAATATGCCGTGAAGGCGGATTTGGGGAATTTTTGTCGGGAAAGGCGGGCAAAAAATGGCGAAAAAAGAATTTGCGGTGTTCGGGCTAGGAGAATTTGGAAGCAGCATTGCAGTCACGCTGGAGGAGAGCGGCTGCCAGGTGCTGGCCGTGGACAGCAGGGAGGACCGGGTCCAGAACATATCGGAGTATGTCACCCATGCGGCCTGCGCCAACGTGGCGGACCAGGCGGTGGTGCGCTCCTTCGGGGTTCAGAACATGGACGGCGTGATCGTGGGGATCGGTGAAAATCTGGAATCCAGCATTATGGCGACGATCTGTGCCAAGGAATGCGGCGTGCCTTACGTGCTTGCCAAGGCCAACAGTGACATGCATGCGGCAGTGCTGAAAAAGGTGGGGGCCGACCAGGTGATCTTTCCGGAAAAGGCCACCGGGATCCGGCTGGGACGGAACCTGGCTTCCGGCAACTTTCTCGACACCATTGAGCTTTCCAAAAAATTCAGCATGGTGGAGATCGAGGTTCCTTCCAAATGGATCGGAAAAAGCATCCGGGAGCTGAACCTGCGGAAGCGGGGGATTAACATCATCGCCAGAAAAGGGGATCTGGAGGATATCGTCCTGATCGTGGACCCGGACCGGGTCATTGAGGGCCAGGAAACTTTTATCATTATTGGAAGCAACAAGGATCTGGAGCGGGAGCTTTTATGAGGATTGACAGTGCGAAGAGCAGTCAGGTGAAACAGGTGTCGGCGCTCCAGAAAAAGGCGAGATATCGGAGAGAGCAGGGAGCCTTCGTGGTGGAGGGGATCAAGATGGTGCGGGAGGCGCCGAGGGACAGGCTGCTTTCCGTCTATGCCTCCGATTCCTTTTTGGAGCAGGGCGGGGAGGAGAGGCTGGGGGGCATTCCCTTTACGCCGGTATCCGACCATGCCCTGAGGGCGATGGCGGACACACAGACGCCCCAGGGAGTTCTGGCGGTGGTGAGGGCCATGGACTGGAAGGAGGAGGATTTTCGGAGAAAGGAACCTGCGCTGCTCCTGTTTTTGGAAGGAATCCAGGATCCGGGAAATCTGGGAACCATGTTCCGGGCCGGAGAGGGGGCGGGCGTGACCGGCATCCTCATGAGCCGGGACACGGTGGACGTTTACAATCCCAAAGTGATCCGTTCCACCATGGGTTCTATTTACCGGATGCCTTTTGCGGTCTGCGGGGACCTGACGGAGGTTCTCGGCAAATGTCACAAAGTGGGGATTGCGTCCTATGGAGCTCATCTTGGAGGAGCCGGAAATTATGAGATGGCGGATTATGAAAGACCGTCCGCATTCCTGATTGGAAACGAGGCGGCGGGACTCTCGGAAAAACTTTCCGCAGCCGCTGATTTTTTAATAAAAATTCCCATGGAGGGACAGGTGGAGTCCCTGAACGCAGCGGTGGCGGCTTCGGTCCTCCTGTACGAGGCGGCCCGCCAGCGGCGGTGCGGACGGGGAGAAAATGGATGAGGGATAGAAACTGGAAGACCTTTCCGAAAATACATGGGATTGTATTTTCGGGAAGTCTTTTTTCTATATATAGTGGTTCTGCGGGGCGTGGGAAGGGGAATGTACTGCTTTTTCAGCATAAAAGACGGAAAAATCAGAAATGAGGACAAAGTGGTGAGGAAAAGTCGAAAACGGGCGAAAAAAAAGAGCAAAGTGGGAAATGGTTGACAAATCGAAAAGTTAGTGCTATGATGGCGGTGTAACAAAGTTGTAACAATTGACGCAGAGGATTAATATTTTATCCTGAGATGAGTCAAAAATGTTACAACAGGTCACAAGGAGGTGTACAATGTTAGCCAGAAAGAAAAGCATCATTTTATGCTTTGTCATCGGTGCATTGCTTTGTACTCTGATTTCCTGTGGAGACCCGGACCGTGCGTCTGCGGGGAATGCCATGACGGTGGCGTCCGCAGAGGGGCCGCCGGAGGGAGAAGCGGAAGTCCAAGACATCAGGAAAACCTCACTGGAAGAGAATACGAGAGAAATTGTAAAAGCTACGATAAAGAGTACAGAAAGCGACAGTCAGCAAAGCGGCGAAGCTTCCGAAAGCCGGGAAGCCCAGACGGAGGCGATGGCGGCGAGGATTGCCGGCGCATCGGTAAAGGGCGGCGCTGCGGATTACGGCATGGCCCTGCAGAGTGAGCAGGCCGTTCAGACAGAAAGCGAACAGGGGGGAGAGCCGGTTCCGGAGACGGAAGCGGAAAAGACCATCGCCCCTGAGTTGGAGAACAAGGTCGTCACCACGGTGGTGGATACTTATCTGAACATTCGTCTGGAGCCTTCCGAGGACAGCGAGATCGTCGGACGGCTGTACGAGGGCAGCGCCGGCGAAGTACTGGAGACAGCGGAGGGTTGGACGAGGATTTCTTCCGGCGGCGTGGAGGGCTGGGTACACAATGAGTACGTGGTATCCGGCGAGGATGCGCAGAGCTTTGCGGAGGAATCCCTGAGACAGGTGGCAACGGTCATCGAGGAAGGAGTTCGCGTGAGAGCGGGGGCGTCCTTGGATTCTCCCTGGGTCGGCATGGTGGATTTGAATGAAACCTACCGGGTCGTGCCGGAGGAGCCCTCGGGAGAGGTGAAGACCGAAGCGTCTGAAACGGAGAGCCAGCCGGAAGCGGAGAGCGTGGAGACGCCCGTGCCCCAGGAGACTTTGACGGAGCCGGAGACACAGGAATCTGTTCCTGTTCCGGAGAGCTCGGAGGCGGAGTCGGCGGAGTCGGAGATGCCCGTGGCCCTGGAGGCACCCGTGGGGGCGGAAGCCCTGATTGTTCCCGAGACCGGCGGGGAAAGCCCTGACCAGCCCGAACAGTCGACGGAAGGGCAGCCTGAGGAGGAGCAGTCTGCGGAGATGCAGGCTGTGGAGACGGAAGCGGCGGCAGAGCTCAAATGGATCAGGATTGTTTATGACGGAGACAAAGAAGGTTATGTCTGTGCGGATTACGTGACGACGTCTTTCGTGCTTGGGAAAGCCAAGTCCATGGAAGAAATCCGTGAGGAGGAGGCGGCCGCTGCGAGAGCGGAGGCAGAAAGAGAGGCGGCCAGAAAGGCGGAACGGGCCAAAGCCGCATCGGCGGAGGATGTTTCCGCAGGTTCCGGGTGGGTGTCTCTCGGCGAGTTCAAGATCACGGCTTACTGTGGCGGCGCATGCTGCAACGGGCAGTGGGCGGGAACGACTGCCTCCGGTGCGGTTCCCACGCAGGGACGTACCATTGCCGTGGCTCCGGGGTTGATTCCTTATGGAACGAGAGTCAAAATTGCCGGTTTGAACGGCGTCTTCGTGGCCGAGGACACCGGAGGATTTGCCAACAGCAATCCCAGACAGATCGACATTTATTACGCAGATCACGGAAGCGCTACCAGCAGGGGCGTGTCCTACAGGGAGATCTGGGTACAGAGATAAGACAGTGAGGATGCAGTGAAAAACAGAAAGCGGGACTGCCGCACCGAACGGGAAACCGGGGGTGCGGCAGTTTTCTTTATACTCACGCTGATACGGAGGAACCGGGCGGCTTGCGCTGCTTGCTCCACATGTGGAACTAATAATAGGAATAAAGATACTAATAAAGTAAATAAGGGGATTAATAAGAACTCCTGCCATCACACTGATAGAAGTTCATATCACCATAATGTTTTTAATATTGAAACTATTACATATACTAACGGTATTAATTCAATAACATATGAGGTGGTATGATGAGGGAGAGGAAAGAGATCAATATTTTCGTGGGCGACCGGATCCGCATGGCCAGGGAGGGTGCCGGGCTGACCCAGGAGGAGTTCGGGGAGCTGGTGTTGATCGGACCAAAGAACGTGTCGGATATCGAACGGGGGATGGCGGGGATCTCGGTTTCCACCCTGAAACGGATCTGTGAAAAAATGTCCATTTCCAGCGACCGGCTTCTCTTCGGGGACCGGGAGTTTAACGAGATTGATTACCTGGCGGAACGGCTGGGCCGCCTGCCGAGATGGCAGTTTGCGGCGGTGGAATCATTTTTAAACCAGATATTCTGTCTTTTTGGGATGCTGGGGGAATAGCGGGGCGGAAACTCCTCGATTGCCGTCTTGTAATAACTGCCAAATTAGGGTATACTATTCAGGAAGGCTGGAAGCTTTTATTATATATACCGGAAGGGAGTGAATGCCGTGACGGCAGTATACTGGCTTGGGGGGATCGTTGTGCTTCTGATTATTGAGGCGCTGACCCTGGGACTGACGACGATCTGGTTTGCAGGGGGGGCGCTGGCGGCTTTTATCGCATGCATGGCCGGGGCGGACCTGTTGGTTCAGGTTGTTTTGTTTGTCGTGGTGTCCTTGGCGCTTCTGTTTTTCACCAGACCCTTTGCGAAGCGATATATCAACAAGGAAACAGAGAAAACCAACGTGGAGGGAGTGATCGGCCGTGAGGCCTGCGTGACGGAACAGATCGACAATCGGATGGCGACGGGGGAGGCGGTGCTCGCAGGACAACACTGGTCGGCCCGCTCCGTCAATGACGACGAGGTGATCGGCGAGGGCGAGAGGGTGACCGTTGAGGCGGTGGAGGGCGTGAAGCTGATCGTCCGGGCGATCCGGTGACATTCGAGAATGGTGCGGGAAAACCGCAGATGTCATAAATCCATTTATCAATGAGGAGGAAACGAACTATGAACGGAAGCTTTTTAATTGCGGCGTCCGGCAGCATCTGGGTGCTGGCGGCGGTTGCCGTCCTGGCGGTGATCGTACTGATGATCCTTGCGTCCTGCATCAAGATCGTGCCTCAGGCAAAGGCTGTGGTCCTGGAGCGGTTAGGCGGCTATCGGACGACCTGGTCCGTGGGATTGCATGTGAAGGCGCCCTTTATCGACCGGGTGGCAAAGAGGGTAAATCTGAAGGAGCAGGTCATCGACTTCAAACCCCAGCCGGTGATCACGAAGGACAACGTCACCATGCAGATTGACACGGTGGTGTTTTTCCAGATCACGGATCCGAAGCTGTACGCCTACGGCGTGGAGAACCCGCTGATGGCCATCGAAAATCTGACGGCCACCACCCTCAGAAACATCATCGGCGATCTGGAACTGGATCAGACCCTGACCTCCAGGGAGCTGATCAACACGAAGATGCGCACCCAGCTTGACGTGGCGACGGATCCATGGGGGATCAAGGTCAACCGCGTGGAGTTGAAGAACATCATTCCGCCTAGGGAGATTCAGGATTCCATGGAGAAGCAGATGAAGGCGGAGCGGGAACGCCGCGAGAAGATCCTGCAGGCGGAAGGCGAGAAGAAGTCCACGATCTTGGTGGCGGAGGGTAAGAAGGAGTCGGCGATTCTGGATGCGGAAGCCGAGAAGCAGGCGGCGATCCTGCGGGCGGAGGCGAAGAAGGAGGCGACCATCCGCGAGGCGGAGGGCCAGGCGCAGGCGATTCTGAAGGTACAGGAGGCCAATGCGGAGGGCATCCGCCTGATCAAGGAGGCCGGTGCGGACGAGGCGGTGCTGCGGCTCAAGAGCCTGGAGGCATTTGCCAAGGCGGCTGACGGCCAGGCGACGAAGATCATCATTCCCTCGGAGATTCAGGGGATCGCAGGCGGGATCAAAAGCCTGGTAGAGGTGGCGAAGGACTGAAAAAGCGACGGAGGATAAGACGGCGATGGAGATCATGAAGAGCCTGAAAGGGCGGAGCTTTCTGACATTAAAGGATTTTACGCCGGAGGAGATTCAGAATTTTCTCGATCTGGCGGTGGATTTAAAGGCAAAGAAAAAGCGGGGAATTACGGGGGACAGCCTGAGGGGGAAAAACCTGGCGCTGATTTTTGAGAAGCCCTCCACCAGGACCCGCTGCGCCTTCACGGTGGCCGGGAACGACGAGGGGGCGTTCCCCACCTATCTTGGAAAGGGCGAGATTCAGCTGGGCAAGAAGGAGAGTGTGGAGGACACGGCCAGGGTGTTGGGGCGAATGTTCGACGGGATCGAGTTTCGAGGTTTCCTTCACTCCCATGTGGAAGCCTTGGCGAAATATTCGGGAGTCGTGGTCTGGAATGGTTTGACCGACGACTATCATCCGACCCAGGTTCTGGCAGATTTTCTGACTATGCAGGAGAATTTTGGTCATCTTAAGGGGCTTAATTTCGTGTTTATCGGCGACGGCCGCAACAATATGTCCAACAGCCTGATGGTGGGCTGTGGAAAGATGGGTGTGGGCTGTACCATCATTGCGCCGAAGGCGCTCTGGCCGGAGGAAGAACTGGTGGAGACCTGCAGAGGATATGCGAAGGCGGCGGGGAGTGTGCTGACCGTCACGGACGACCCGGCTGCAGTGAAGGGGGCGGACGTGATTTACACCGACGTATGGTGTTCCATGGGGGAGGAGGAAAAAGCGGTCGAGCGCATGGCTCTCTTAAAGCCGTACCAGGTGAACCGGGCCCTCATGGATGCGACGGGAAAGGAAACCACGATCTTTATGCACTGTCTGCCCGCCGTGAAGGGCAACGAGGTGACGGAAGAGGTCTTTGAATCGGAGCGTTCCGTGGTGTTTGACGAGGCGGAGAACCGCATGCACACCATTAAAGCGGTGATGGTGGCGACTTTGGGAGAATGAGGATCGCCCTGTGGGAGACTGAGACTTTATGTATGTGAACAGAGCAAGAAAAAATCCATATGCAAGACGCACCGTGTTTGACATCCTGTCTGCGACGGTTGGGTTGGCGGTTATCGCAGTGGGAGTCATATCGTTTATCGAGCCGGAGGAAAACTCCTGGCTGTTTCCGATCGTCTTTTTTCTGGCGTCCATTTTTCAATGCCTGCTCGGCATCCCGCGGATGATGGGGGGGCATGGAAGGGGGAGCGGAAGGAAAAAGGCGCTTGGCATCGCCCTGTTTTTCTTGGCCGGAATCTTACTGATGCTCGGCGTGGTGGGCGCCCTCTGCCTTTGGAGGTAAACAGGTGAAAGCGAAAATTTTGAGGTTGCTCAGGGAACGGGATGGTTACATATCCGGCCAGGAGATCTGTGAAAAGCTGGCCGTTTCCCGCACTGCCGTGTGGAAGGCCGTCGGCCAGATGAAAGAGGAAGGCTATGTGATCGAGGCGGTGCAGAATAAGGGATATCGCCTGTCGGAGGTCCCGGACCTGGTGACAAGGGAAGAGATCGTCTCCAGATTGGAGACGGAGTGGGCGGGGCGCCCCACCGTGTTTTTGGAAAAAACGGATTCTACGAATAATGAAGCGAAGCGTCTGGCCGAGGCGGGGGCTTCCCATGGAACGCTGGTGGTTGCGGAATTTCAGGAGGCTGGAAAAGGCCGCAGAGGGCGGAGTTGGGCTTCCCAGAGAGGGACGGGGATTTGGATGACGATTCTGTTAAAGCCGGAATTTCCTCCCGCTCAGGCCGCCATGCTAACCCTGGTGGCCGCCATGGCCGTGGCGGATGGCATTCAGGAGGTAACCGGGCTGCATGCCGGGATCAAGTGGCCCAACGACATCGTGCTTTCCGGGAAAAAGGTTTGCGGGATCCTGACGGAGATGAGTGCGGAGCCGGATTACATCAATCATGTGGTGATAGGAATTGGCATCAATGCCAATATCCGGGAATTTTCGGAAGAGCTTCGGGAGAAAGCCACCTCCCTGCTTCTGGAGCGGGGGAGGGCTGTAAGTCGGGCCGCAGTCATTGTCGCCGTGTGGAAGGCTTTTGAGAGATATTATGAAAAATTTTTGAAAACGGCGGATTTGTCCCTTTTGAGAATGGCGTATGAAGAGCGGCTTCTCAACAAGGGCGAAGCGGTCAGCGTGCTCGACCCGAAGGGAAACTGGAGCGGAATCGCCAAGGGAATCGATGAAAACGGCCATCTTCTGGTGGAGGCGGAAGGGCGGACCAGGGCCGTGGATTCCGGCGAGGTATCGGTCAGGGGGGTGTACGGATATGTATGACATGGATGGGAACAGGGTTTTATGCGGAGCAAACGTTTACACGCAGAAATACTATTTTAATGAAAGGTTTTCCATGCTGCCGGAGGATGTCCGGGATGAGCTGCAGGCGCTCTGCGTCCTTTACGTGGAGGACGTGGGCGGTATGATCCTGATGGAGTTTGACGCCGAGGGAAATCTGTTGATTCGGGTGGAGAGCGAGGAGGGGGATCTCTCTTTTGACGAGATTGGAAGCGCCCTGAAGATCAAGCAGATTCAGCGGGATCGGAGGCCGCTCCTAGAGTCACTGGAGCTGTTCTACCGGACTTTTTATCTGGAGAAGGATGCATGAAGAAAAGAAAAGAGAATATGGAAAAAAGGCTGGTGATCGGCGGCGTGTCTCTGGATGCGCCGGTGGTGCTGGCGCCGATGGCAGGTGTGACGGACCTGCCTTTTCGCATGCTCTGCCGGGAGATGGGCTGCGGGCTGGTGTGTACGGAGATGATCAGCGCCAAGGCGGTTTATTATGCCCGAAAATCCTCCCGAGGCGAGAAAAACAAGGGAGGCCGGTACTTGCTGGCCGTGGACGAAGCAGAGAGGCCGGTCTCCATGCAGCTTTTCGGTTCGGAGCCGGAACTTCTCGGAGAGATTGCGGCGTTCCTGGAGCCGGGGCCTTACGACGTCATTGATTTTAACATGGGCTGCCCAGTCCCCAAGGTGGTGAATAACCACGAGGGCTCCGCCCTCATGAAGGAGCCGAAGCTGGCGGGGAAAATTCTTCGGGCCATGGTGAAGGCGGTAAAAAAGCCGGTTACGGTCAAGATCCGGAAGGGTTTTGACGAGGCGCATGTCAATGCGGTCGAGATTGCAAAGATCGCCGAGGACGCCGGGGTCTCGGCCATTGCCGTTCATGGAAGGACCAGGGAACAATATTATTCCGGAACGGCAGACTGGGACATTATCCGCCAGGTCAAGGAGGCGGTTTCCATACCGGTTATCGGAAACGGAGATATTTTTACGGCGGCGGATGCCGTGAGAATGATGGGGGAGACCGGCTGCGACGGCGTCATGGTGGCCCGGGGAGCCCGGGGGAACCCTTGGATCTTCCGGGAAATAAGGGAATTTATGGAGACTGGCCGGATGTCGCCTGAACCGACGATCGGCGAGATCCGAGAAATGATCCTGCGTCATGGCCGGATGCTTTCGGAGTTTAAGGGGGAGGGCCTGGCCATGCGGGAGATGCGCAAGCATGTGGCCTGGTATACGGCCGGCTGTCCCTACTCTGCGTCGCTCAGAGAGGCCGTAAACCGGGTGGAGACCATGGCGGAGCTGACGGCGCTCCTGGAGGAAAGACTGGGGTGAAAACGTTGACAATCTCAGCCCTTTGGGATATAATACCTTGACGGACGGCAGTCCGCCTGCCCGCAGGGCATGCATTCACGAGTGCCCTTTGGGTATACCTTGACGGACGGCAGTCCGCCCGCCCACAGGGGAAAAGAAACAAAGAAAGGGATCGAATGTGGTATGGCAGAAAAAAAGAAAAACATTCTGACGTATGCCGGCCTTAAAAAGTATGAGGAAGAGCTGGCAGACCTCAAGGTAGTAAAACGCAGAGAGATTGCTCAGAAGATCAAAGAAGCGAGAGAGCAGGGCGATCTTTCGGAGAATGCGGAGTATGATGCGGCGAAGGATGAACAGAGGGATATTGAGCTTCGAATCGAAGAGCTGGAAAAGCTTCTGAAGAATGCGAAAGTCGTTGTGGAAGATGAGATAGAACTGGATAAGATCAGCGTGGGCTGTGAGGTCAAGGTTTACGACGTGGAATACGAGGAGGAGATGGATTTTCGGATCGTCGGTTCCACGGAGGCAAACAGCCTTCAGAATAAGATTTCCAATGAGTCCCCGGTCGGCAAGGCCCTGATCGGAAAACGGGTCGGAGAGACTGTGGTGGTGGAGACCCAGGCGGGGGATGTGGAATACAAAGTTCTTGACATCAAGAGGGTATCCTGAGATTGATAGTTGTTTATGGACAACGGGAGATAGATGGAGAAAAACGGCTTTGCGCTGGAAAAGAAACAGAAATGCTCTTTTAGCAGCAGTAGAAGCAGGCTAATAAGGATGAACAACAGTGGAAGCGAGGGAGAACGTGGCAGAACAGAACAGAACGCAGGAACAGGATTTGGGACAGCTCCTCAAGGTGCGCCGTGAGAAGCTTTTCGGCATGCAGGAGGAGGGCAAAGATCCCTTTCGGATCACAAAATACGATGTGACCCATCACAGTGAGGAGGTTCGGTCGACCTTTGACGAGCTGGAAGGAAAAGAAGTTTCCATTGCGGGCAGGATGATGTCCAAACGAGTCATGGGCAAGGCCTCTTTTTGCCATGTCCAGGATCTGCAAGGCTCTATCCAGTCTTATGTAGCAAGGGATAGCGTGGGAGAAGAGCCTTACAAGGCGTTCAAAAAATATGACATCGGAGATTTAGTCGGGATCCGCGGCACGGTATTTAAGACGAAGACGGGGGAGATTTCCATTCATGCGGAGGAGATCACCCTGCTCTCCAAGAGTCTTCAAATCTTGCCGGAGAAATTCCACGGCCTGACCAACACGGACCTGCGCTACCGTCAGCGTTACGTGGACCTGATCATGAATCCGGAGGTGAAGGACACCTTTATCAAGCGTTCCAAGATCATCAGCACCATCCGCCGCTTCCTGGATGCCCAGGGCTTCATGGAGGTGGAGACGCCGATGCTAGTCTCCAATGCGGGCGGCGCAGCCGCCAGGCCCTTTGAGACTCATTTCAACGCCCTGGACGAGGACCTGAAGCTCCGTATTTCCCTGGAGCTCTACTTAAAGAGGCTCATCGTCGGCGGCCTGGAGCGGGTCTATGAGATCGGACGGGTGTTCCGCAACGAGGGCCTGGACACCAGGCACAATCCGGAATTCACGCTGATGGAGCTTTACCAGGCATACACGGATTACCACGGCATGATGGACCTGACGGAAAACATGTACCGCTACGTAGCGAAAGAGGTGCTCGGGACCACCACCATCGTCTACAACGGCATCGAGATGGATCTGGGCAGGCCCTTTGAACGGATCACCATGGTAGATGCGGTGAAGAAATATGCCGGTGTGGATTTTAACGAGATCCACACGCTGGAGGAAGCCCGGGCAGCGGCAAAGGAGCATCATGTGGAGTTTGAGCAGCGCCACAAGAAGGGCGACATTTTGAACCTCTTCTTTGAGGAGTTTGTGGAGGAACACCTGATCCAGCCGACCTTTGTCATGGATCATCCCATCGAGATCTCTCCGCTCACCAAGAAAAAGCCGGACAACCCGGAATACGTGGAGCGGTTCGAGTTCTTCATGAATGGCTGGGAGATGGCCAACGCCTACTCGGAGCTCAATGATCCCATCGACCAGCGGGAGCGTTTCGCAGCCCAGGAGGAGCAGTTCGCCCAGGGTGACGAGGAGGCAAACCACACCGACGAGGACTTCCTCAACGCACTGGAGATCGGCATGCCCCCCACCGGCGGCATCGGTTACGGCATCGATCGGATGTGCATGCTGTTCACCGATTCGGCGGCCATCCGGGACGTGCTGCTTTTCCCGACAATGAAAACTTTGGGTAAGGAAAGCCAGTAAAATCAAATGTTTACGGTTAGAGGGAAGTAATTTCAGATTAGGCGGTATAGCCCCAATTACAAGGGCTGTACCGTTTTTTCTTGCGCTCAACGAGCGC
>JAAWRC010000042.1 GCA_022800815.1 Lachnospiraceae bacterium
TTTACATACATTTCCCTGCTTTTTACCACTTCTAACCGCTTTTAAAAGTATTGATTTTACTGGTTTTTTCGCAAGTAGTCAGCTTAGGAAGTTTTTATATTATATACGCTTTTCCATTCCATATTTTCCGATCACTCCACAAATATCACAGGTATAAGAGCGCTCTTGAATCATTGATTTCCTTCTATTGCTGTCAACATTGCTGTCAAAATCATACTCCGGCCCTTCCAAAACTCCTTTTTCATTCCACGCAAAAGAGGCCGAAACCCAAGCAAATCCAAGGATTTCAGCCCCTTTCCCTGCGGATAACAGGACTCGAACCTGCACGGTCTCCCACCAGAACCTAAATCTGGCGCGTCTGCCAATTCCGCCATATCCGCATAATCGTCATGCGGTATCATCTTATCATCTTCCGTACAAAAAGTCAACGTTTCATATGCTGATAGCAATAGTGGATAATGTCCTTACGTTTTACGAGCCCGATAAAAATATCGTTGTCATCAACCACGGGAACAAAATTTTGGTTCAGTACTTTTTCCATCAAATCCTCCACCTTTGCACTGACGGACACCGCCATGGTCTGCCGCTTCCGCCGGACCCCCGTCAGTTTCACATGTTCCGCCTCCTGAAAATTCAAGTCACAATTTGATTTGATATACCAGAGCAGGTCGCCCTCCGTGATCGTCCCCACATACTTCCCTTCCCGGTTGATAACCGGAACCTCCGAATATCGGTGCGCCTCCATCTTTTCTATGGCCTGCCTGATGGAATAATCCTCATAGACAAACTCCACCTCGCTTTTGGGCGTCAGGAAAAATAATATGTTCATAGTCCTCTCCTTTGTCTTTTCGCTCTGAACCATGCCGCAGATTCTGCACGCCCTGCCGCAAGCGTCCTGCTGCGCAAAAAGCCATCTCTGCTCGGCTCGTTGCTTTCACGGACATGTTACCATATTTTTTCCTGACATTCCAGCGATTCCCGGTAAATTTAGAAAAGCTTAAGAGTTTGTTTCCATTTTATCCCGGAGACCGCAGACAATCCCGGGGCGCCGCAGGCAGGCCTCATTCCTGCCCTTCGTGACCGGCCAGAAGTTCCCGCTTCTTCCTGGTCATCATTCCCCCAATCCGACCGGATTCCTTGGCCGAGAGGGAACGCCAGCCGTTTTTGATCACCTTGTCATACACGCCGATCTCCTCGGCAATCTCCAGCTTTAATTTTTCCTCCGGCGTTAAATTCTCAAGATCAATGGGTTTGTCTTTTTTCTTTCCCATGACAAACGATGCTCCTTTCTCCCCTTAAGCAGGGCTACTTAGAGCATCGCCGTTTTCCCGAAAATTATTCATGCCGACCCTCGTTGGCCGAAATCTTTCTCCGTCACATGTCGGGGCTCTGGGGCATGATGATCCCCGCCGCAATATAAGCTAAAATCCCCGCACCGGTACAGCCAAACACGGCCCACACCACCCGGATGATCGTCGGGTCGATATTAAAGTATTCTCCGATTCCTCCGCAGACTCCCAAAAGCATCCTGTCCCTCACGGAACGGTACAAACGTCTCGGTTCCATAGTTTATTCCTCCTCCAAAAAGTCCAAATTGATGTTTCCCGCCTCGCAGGAAAGCTTCATCTCCTTTAAACGGCTGCCGCCGTCCGATTCCTGATCCACGAACAGCCCCGCCCACGTGGAGCCGTCCACGGTCACGCTGCCGACGCTGCATTCCAGTTCCAGGCCGAAATCCTCCCGTCGACCGGCCAGACGTCCGCTGATCTCTCCGGCCTGGCACTCCGCCCGGAGCCCTTCCTTCACATCAGCCCGAAACTTTGCAGAACCGGCCTGCACTTCAATGTCCATGTTCCTGCAGGCGATCTGATGGATCTCCACGCCTCCGGCTCCCACCTCGACGGACACCCGGTCCAGGGTAACGCCCCTCGGCACCGTGATGTGAACCTCGCCCAGGCTGGCCTTCCAGTACACGCCCTCGTTGTCCACATAAAAGCCGCCGATGGTGGCGCCGTCTTCGTACTCCTTCTCTCCGGCAGAAAGTTTCCAGATCCCGTCCTCCACGACACTGTAGAGAGGCTTTCCCTCCGTCTTTGCGGTAATGGCGAATTCCTCGCCCTCCTCCACCAGAATGCTTCCCGCCTGCACCTTGAGCTCCAGTCCCCGGACATCTCCCTCCACCTTTTCATAAGTTTCTTCCAGATACCCGTCTCCCCACCGCACCGCACGCCATCCCCGGAATCCAAGAGCCCAGCTCACGGAACCGAGAAAAAGGCCCAGTACCAGGCAGACCCCGAAAATCCACAGGCATACTTTTGTAAAACGTCTCATGCCGCACCTCTCCTTCTCCTGCCGAAAAAGCTGAAAACATTCCCGATCATCCGTAGCACCCCGGGGATCAGCTTCCCGCAGACCATGACCGACAGCCAGACCGCCAAAATCCCGAAGCCAAAGAGAAGCAGCCCGATCCCCATGAACATCATTCCGGCCAGGGGAAACACGAACATCTTTCCGATCCCGACCCCGAAGAGAATCACCCCCGTCACCACGAACGTGGCCGCAACGATGATCACTGCCAAGGCGATCCCCCCGGCTCCACAGATGACCACGAGGAAAAACCCGAACAGAAGCGCCGCTATCCCGAGGAGAAAAGGACAGAGAAACAGGAAGCCGATCGCCATCAAAAACCACAGAAATGGATTCCTCCCGCGCCTTGCCGGCGGGTTTTGCCCACTGTGCCGCCCGCCGTCCGCAGACCGCTCCTCGTCCTGCCCGGAGGCCTCCCGGCGTCTCTCCTCCTGCCTGCGCCGCTCTCTGCCCTCTTCCATCCGGCGGCGTCCTTCCTCCACTCCCTCGGAGATCCTCTGACCCAGCTCATTGAATACGGATCTGGCACGGTTCCCCCAGGTATCCTCCTCCGGATTCTGATAACCGCCACCGTCTTCGCCGGTTCCCCGGCCCCGTTCCCATCCGCATTCCTCGGAGGTCCCGGAATCCGTTTCCGGATCTGTTCCGTCACCGATCTGTTTCCGCTCCACCCGCTCCGGAGGAACAATCTCATACTGGGGGCCTCGGTAACGTTCGTTCTGGTAGCCGTTCTCCGTGTACTCCGCCCCCAGGCTCTCGTAGCCGTTCCTGGCGCCCTCCCGGATGATGGCCGCCACCTTCTCCGGCCTTCCCAGCTCCGCAATCACCTGTTCCTCTCTGTCCGGCCCCGCATCGTCAAAATAATCCTCGTAATACTGGAGCGCTTCCTCCCTCTCCTCGTCCGGCACGTCCTGCAGAAGATACGAAAGCTCCCTCATATACTCCGCCCTGTTCATGTTCACACCTCCCTAAGAATCGCAGATATTTTTCCGGAATACCGACGCCATTCGCTCCGATAAAGAGCAAGCTGGGCATCTCCCTTGGACGTTACTTTATAATATCTTCGATTCCGGCCCCCGTATTCCATGTCGTAGACCTCCAGGCATTCATCCTTCTGAAGCCTTCGGAGCACCGGGTAAAGGGTGGACTCTGATATGTCAATGGCCTCCCGAACCTCCTGGGTGATCTTGTACCCGTAGGTCCCTTCAAGCTCCCTGGAAACAACGGACAGCACGATGGCATCCAGGAGGGCGGCACCTGTGTTAAAAACCATGCGACCAACTCCCTTTATCTTTTATAATATTGTTTCTTGGTTAATACTATATATCATATAATATTGTTTGTCAACTATTTTTGTGTTATTTTTATTCCCTCTCTTCAAAAAATTTCCCCACCGAACGCCTTGTCCACCGGAAAAAAACCGTCAGCCGGATTCCTCCCGTAAAACGACGCAGGAGCCGATGATTTCTTTTCAACCATCGACTCCTGCCCGTCACCCAGTGTAAACGATATTACTTTTCAGTGTGTCCGCACCCACCGCACCGCTCATGACCCTTCCCTACAGCTCGTAGGGCGTCACCTGGTACACGTAAAAATTGATCCAGTTGTTGTAGAGGGCGTTGGCGTGCATCCGCCAGGAAAGACGGGGCCTCTGTCCGGGATCGTCGTCCGGATAATAATTTTTCGGGATGGCCGTGTCCATGCCCTTGCCCCGGTCTCTCCGGTACTCGCCATCCAGGGTGACCCTGTCGTACTCCGGATGGCCCATGACGAAGATCCGTCTTCCGTCCCTGCTCTGAACCAGAAACACCCCCGCCTCGTCGGACTCGGCCAGGATCAGAAGGTCCGGGCAGGCCGCAATGTCCTCCTTTTTCACATAGGTGTAACGGGAATGGGGGGCCCGGAAGGTGTCGTCAAAGCCCCGGACCAGGGGAATGGTGCGGTTCATGACCTTCTGCTCAAAGATCCCGAAGAGCTTCTTCTCCATCTCGTACTTGGGGATGCCGTAATGGTAATAAAGCCCCGCCTGGGCGCCCCAGCAGATGTGGACCGTGGAAGTCACGTTGGTGTCCGTCCAGGCCATGATCTCGGAAAGCTCCGGCCAATAATCCACCTCCTCGAACTCCATCTGCTCCACCGGCGCCCCGGTGATGATCATCCCGTCGAATTTCTTCTTCCGGATGGCGTCAAAGGTCACGTAAAACTGATTCAGATGGCTCATGGAGGTGTGAGTCGACTCATGGCTCCTCATGTGGAGGAATGTGACGTCAAGCTGAAGCGGCGTGTTGGACAGGGCCCTGAGAAGCTGCGTCTCCGTCTCCTCCTTCACCGGCATCAGATTTAAGATCACGATCTGAAGGGAACGGATGTCCTGGGAGAGAGCCCGACTTTCATCCATCATGAAAATATTTTCTTTCTCAAGGATCGCCCTGGCGGGCAGGTTGTTCTGTACTTTAATCGGCATAACTGTCTACTCCTGTTTTATCATGTCCAAAAACTCCTCTTCCGTGAGGATGGGGATCCCCAGCTCCTTCGCCTTTTTATTTTTCGAGGAATTCGACATGGAATCATTGTTAATGAGGTAATCCGTCCTGGCCGTGACGGAGCCGGTCACCCTGCCTCCCAGGGATTCAATGAGGGCCTTCGCCTCATTCCTGTTTGCAAAGTGTTCCACGGATCCGGTGATGACAAAGATCTTCCCGCCCAGAACCTGTTCGTCCGCTGATGGCATCTCATCGTGAAACGTCACCAGCTCAAGCATTCGATCCACCTCCGCATTGTTCTTCTCCGACTGAAAATAGGTGAAAAGGCTGTCGGCGATCACCGGGCCGATCCCCTCGATCTCCTCAAACTCCTCCCTCGTCCCGTGACGAAGCCTCTCAAAATCGTAGCCAAAGGCCTTACAGAGAACCTTTGCGTTGGCCAGGCCGATCCCGGGAATCCCAAAACCGTAGAGGAGGCGGGCCATGGTGGTGTCCCTCGCCCGCTTAAGAGACGCCAGCAGATTTTCATAAGACTTTTCCCCGAAACCTTCCATGGAAAGGATCTGCTCCCTGTACCGTTCCAGGTGGAAAAGATCCGCAAACTTCCGCACGAACCCGGCGTCCACGAATTTTTCCAGGGTCGCCTCCGAGAGCCCGTCGATGTTCATGGCATCCCGGCTCACGAAGAGGGAAAAGCCCTTGATCTTTTTCGCCGGACACTCCGGATTGGTGCAGTACAGGGTCTTCACCTCGTTTTCCTCCCGGATCTTCGTAAGTCCGCCGCAGACCGGGCAGGCCTCGGGGATCCTCGCCGAACCGCTCCTGGTCAAATTCTCCGCAATCTGGGGAATAATCATGTTGGCCTTGTAGACGGTGATCTCGTCCCCCTCGCCCAGCGCCAGCTCCTCCACGATGCTCACATTGTGGACGCTGGCCCGGCTCACCGTGGTTCCCTCCAGCTCCACCGGCTCAAAGACCGCCACCGGATTGATAAGCCCCGTCCGGGAAGCACTCCACTCAATATAGGAAAGGCGGGTGGCCTGAACCTCGTCCGCCCATTTAAAGGCAATGGAATCTCTGGGGAATTTTGCCGTCCGCCCCAGAGAACGGCCGTAAGCAATGTCATCAAACAAAAGCACCAGCCCGTCGGAGGGAAAGTCATTGTCCGGTACGGCCTTTGCAAATTCTTCCACAGCCGCCGCCACCGTCTCCCGGTTCACCCGCTTAAATTCCACCACGTCAAAGCCCTGCCCCGAAAGCCAGGCAAGTTCCCGTTCCCTGGAATTTTCAAAATCCACGCCCTCCGCCTTCACCAGCGCAAAAGCAAAAAACCTCACGCTCCGCTTCGCCGTGATCTCGTTGTTCAGCTGGCGCACGGAACCGCTGCACAGGTTCCTGGGATTCTTGTATTTTGCGTCGGCGTCCCCGATTTCCTCGTTGATCTTATAAAAATCCGAATACCGGATGACGGCCTCGCCCCGAAGCACCAGCTCCCCCCCATAGGGAATGACGCCGGGCACGTTGACAAAGACCCTCGCATTGTTCGTAATGACCTCGCCGACCTCGCCGTTCCCCCTGGTAACCGCCTTGTAAAGCCGCCCCTCTCTATAGGTGAGCACGATGGTAAGGCCGTCCAGCTTCCAGGAGAGAAGTCCCTCCTTCTCCCCCAGCCACTGGGCCAGGGCCCCCGGCTCCTTGGTCTTGTCCAGAGACAGCATGGGAGACTCGTGGGCCTCTTTGGGAAGCTCGCTCAGGATCTCATATCCCACCTGGACGGTCGGGCTCCCCCCGAGGACGATGCCCGTCTCCCGCTCCAACGCCAAAAGCTCGTCATAGAGCCGGTCATATTCCAGATTGCTCATGAGCTCCCGGCTCTCCTGATAGTACGCCTTTCCGGCCTCTCCGAGGAGAGAGACCAGCTCCTTCATCCGTGCAAGCTTTTTTTCCTGTTCCATGCGATTTTTCGCCGTTCCTTTCCCTAAAATTAAGGTGTTGCGCACCGGATTTGCGCCGCAAAGCGGCATATTCCTTTGCAAATCCGTGTGCCTCTGCCAGAGTCGCCAAGGAAACGGTGATTTAATCAGCGTTTCCTTGGCGCCGGGCGGGCGAGGAGCCTCCCGAGCTCTGAAAGCTCCTCCTTTGTCGCCTCCCGGTATCCGCCGGGGGCGATGCCTTCCAGGGTAAGGTTCATGACCCGGACCCGTTTCAGGTGCGTCACCCGATAGTCAAAATATTCGCACATCCGCCGGATCTGGCGGTTTAGCCCCTGGGTCAGGATCATCCGAAAGCTCTTCGGCCCCGTCCTCTCCACCCGGCAGGGGGCCGTCACCGTCCCCAGCATTGGAACGCCCCGCCTGAGCCCCTCCAGAAAGCCCCCCGTCACCGGGCGGTTCACCTCCACCAGATACTCCTTTTCATGAGCATTCCCCGGACGCAAAATCTGATTCATCAGATCCCCCTGGTTGGTCATCAAAATCAATCCCTCCGACTCCTTGTCCAGCCGCCCCACCGGATAGAGGCGGATGGGATAACGGACCAGGTCCACGATGTTTTTCTCTTCCTTAAACTCCGCCGTGGTGCAGACGATCCCGGCCGGCTTGTTGACCAGAAGGAGCACCGGCCGCTCCTTCCCGCCCACCGGCGTTCCGTCCAGGCATACCTGCTGCCCCGGGCTCACCCGCTGGCCCATGAGGACCGGCCGCCCGTCCACCGTGATGCGTCCCGCCTCAACAAGCCGGTCGGCCTCCCTGCGGGAACAGACTCCCGCCTCGCTGAGATATTTATTCAAACGAATTCCCGATTCTTCCATCCCGCACGCTCCCGAACTCTGACTGCCGGGCTGCGCCTTCCTCCGCCCGGTACAACATGCCTTCTATCATATCACTAAATCCGGAGATTTTCCACCGTTATCTTGGAGATTTCGTATTCCCTCCCTATACTCTTTCATCCGCAGACAGGTCGTCACCGACTGCCGCAGAAAAGAAAACGGCCGCTGGGTCGTCAAAAGCGATCCCGGCGGCGACTGCCAGTTGGAATGCGTCTTGTAATGTTTTTTCTTTCTTATTCACAAAAAGAACGGAGCGGCCCGTCCCTCATCTTTCCTTCAAAAATCCGCCGCCTTCAAAAGCTCCCCCATCCTCCGGTTGCACGACCCCACTGCAACTCCCGCATTGATCACCCGCTTACAGCGCTTCATGACCGCAAGGGCATGTTCCAGGGTTTCCTCCCGGATCTCCCGGAAGGGCTCCTCCGTGATGACCTCCGAGGCCAGAAGCCTCGCCAGTCGGTAGTCTACGTCGTTGGTGTAGAGGATCCCCGCCGCAAAAGGAATGTTTTCCTTCTGAAGCTGTCTGTAAACGGGGATCCCCGTCCCGCAGGAGGAGAGCACGAAGACCTCCGGCTCCCCCTCGGGCCTTGGAAGCTCGATGCTCCCGAAGCAGGGGTCGAAAAACCCGTTATCAATGCCGTAGAGTTCCCGGATGACCTCCTCTTTGAAAATCTCCTCCGGCCTGCCATAATGGGAGATGGCCTCCCCGTTCACGCACAGGATTCGGTCGGAGATCTTTTCCGCCAGGTCAATCTCGTGGAGGGACATGACCACGGTGATACCCTTCTCCTTGGCCATCCGCCTGAGGATCGCCAGAAGTTCCAGCTTGTGGCGGATGTCCAGAAAGGAGGTGGGCTCGTCCAGAAGGATGATCTCCGGCTCCTGGCAGATGGCCCGGGCCAGAAGCACCCGCTGCCGCTGCCCGTCGCTGATGGCCTGAAAGTCCCGGCCGCCCAGGTTTTCGGCGTGGACCGCCTCCATGGCCTCCTCCACCTTCCGCTCATCCGCCGCCGAGAGGATTCCCAGCCGCCCCGTGTAGGGATAACGGCCCGTCGCCACCACGTCCCGGCAGGTCATAAGCTCCGGCCGCAACCGCTCCGTCAGAACCACGGCCATCTTTTTGGAGAGTGCCCGCCAGGAAAAGTCCTGGACGCTCTCCTCCATCAGGAACACCTTTCCCCCAAGGAGCTTAAGCTGCCTGGAAATGCTCTTCAAAATGGTGGATTTTCCGGCCCCGTTGGGGCCGATCAGGGCCATGATCTCCCCCTTGTCAATCTCAATATTGATGTCGGAGAGCAGCGGCTTCCCGCCGTAGCCGACGGACAGGTCTTCAAGTTTCAGATAATAGTCTGCCATGGCCTACCTCCCTTTCTGCCGACGCAGCATCATAAAAATCACCACAGGGGCCCCGAAGATCGACGTGACCGTGCTGATGTTAAGCTCCGTGGGGGCAAAAGCCATCCTGGCGATCAGGTCACAGAGCATGCAGAACACGGCGCCGCCAAGAAAAGTCCCCGGGATCACCACCAGCGGCTTTGCGGTGTTTAAGCACCGCTTCACCAGGAAGGGGACGGCAATGCCGACAAAGGAAATCGGACCCGCAAAGGCCGTCACGCAGGCCGAGAGAATGCTGGAGAGCAGAATCAGCGTGACCCGGAAAGCCCTGATGTTGACCCCCATGCTCTGGGCGTAGGCCTCCCCCAGCTGATAAGCCCCTATGGGCTTGGACAGCAGGAAGGTGAACAGGACGGTCATGCCGACGACTGCAGCCGAGACGGCCACGTTGCTCCAGCTCATGCCGGAAAAGCTGCCCAGGGACCAGCCGTGAAGGTTCACGATGTCCGAATCCTCCGCAAAGGTGACCACGAAATCCGTGACGGCGGAGCAGATGTAGCCGATCATGATCCCCGCCACCAGAAGGGTCGCCATATGGCGGATCCGCCTGGAAAACAGCAGAATGAACCCGATGGACACCAGAGAGCCGATAAAGGCCGCCGCGATCAGCGTGTAGGAGGAAACCGCATGGAACCTTCCCATAAAATAGATCATGGTCAAAGCCACCACCATCTTCGCCCCCGAGGAGATCCCCAGCACGAAGGGCCCGGCGATGGGATTCTCAAAAAACGTCTGCAACAGGAAGCCGGACAGGGACAGGGCCCCTCCCAGGATTGCCGCCATCAGAATCCTGGGAAGGCGGATCTTCCAGATGATGCTGTACTGAGTCTCGTCCCCGGTGCCGAGAAAGAGAATCTTGAAAATTTCCGGCACGGAAATATGGACGTTTCCCGTGTTGATATTCAAAACCGTGATCACGAAAAATGCCGCAAGCAGCACGGCAAACACCAGCGCATACCGGGAACGCCGCCTGAAACTCTCCCTGTGAAAGGCATTCCCGCCCCGCTCCGCTTCGCCCTCCGAAGCTCTTCCGTTTCCTCCCATGTCCCCGTCCTTCCGTGTCATTTCACCCTGGTCAAAAAGGTCATATTCTCCTCCTGCCCCTCCGTCAACATCAAGTGCAGATCCCGGATCATCTCACCGACGATGTCCGTCGCCTGGTAGAGGGACTTGCCCGTGGTCCAGACGTTCCCCTCCTTCACAGCCTTAAAATCCGCAAACAGCCCGCTCTTGGCCAGAAGCTCGTCCATGCTCCCTACGGGTGCGTCGATGGCCGCATTGTAGACAAGATAATCCGCATCGACGGCCGTGGCATAAAACTCCTCCATGCTGAGGGACACGGAGGCGCTCTTGTACTCCTCCCCCAGAAGATCCGGGAATGCATACTTTCCTCCGGCCAGCTCGATCATGCCGGGAATGTAATCGTCCGCCCGGCGCACCACGGCAGCGCCGTTGGTATTCATATAGAAGTAAACCACCGTCTTTCCCGTATTCGGGAAATCCTCAAGCTCGCTTATAACCTTCGTCTGCCCCTCGAAAAAGGCCTCGGCCTCCGCCTCCTTCCCCGCAAGGACGCCGTAGAGCTTGATCCACTCCGTCCTTCCCAGGGGGTGCTTCTCGTAGGTGGAGCGGTCAATGAATACCGGGATTCCAAGCTCCTCGATCATCTCCTTCACCTTCGGCGTGTGGAAGATCATCGTCGACTCCACCGCCAGGTCGCAGCTCTCGTCCACCAGAAGCTCGTAATCCGGCTCGCTGTACTTTCCGGCGAAAATCATGTCGCCGCCCTCCATGGCCTTCACCGCATTTTCAATATACCAGCCCGACTCCCTGGTCCCCGTCATGCGAATCCTGTCCAGGCTGTCCAGTGCGTCGAAAAGTGCCATGGCGGATGTCGCCGCCAGATAAATGCGCTCAAAGGGCTGCTGCAGGATGACGACACCCTCCGGAAGCCCCTCCGGCACCGTCTTTCCCTCCGGCACCACCAGATATCTGGCGCTCTCATGGACGTCGATCAGTGCGTAGCCATCCTCGTAATGGTACACGTCGAAGGACTCTGCGTAGGTGAGTTCCAGCTCCGATTCAAAGACAAGGCCCGCAAGCTCCGGGGCATCGGAAGACGCCGTCCGTCCCTCCGGTGCGGTGCCGGAGGCTGCTGCATTGGAGGCCTCCTCTGCTTCCGTCTCCTCCTTCGTCTCCGCACCGGCGTCCGAAGCCGCCGTTCCGGCCTCGCTCCCATCCGGCTTTTCCGCCGCGTCTCCCTCGGACGTTCCCGCCTGTTCCTCTACGGCCTGCGTCGTCCCGTCTGCCGCCTCGCCGCCCCCGGCCGAACCACACCCGGAGAGGAACAGGAGGGCCGCAAGCAGGAGGGCAAGGCATCGTCTGCCGCCTTCAATCCTTCGTCTTCTCATTCTGCCGCTTCCTCCTCCGTCTTTTTATTCATCTTTGCACCGTCCTCCGCCGTCTTTTCGGCTGCTTTCACCGCCGCCTCGAAAAGCTCCTCCGCTTCCTTCTCGCAGTCAAACAGTGCGCCGTAGAGCTTGACCCACTCATAGGAGGCCAGCTCCGTCTCCTCCTCCCCGGAGCGGTCCAGAATCACCGGGATGGAGAGCATGGAAAACCGTTCCGTCAGCTCCTCAAACCGTTCCTTTTGTTCCTCGAAGGTGAGAGTCTCCTCCCCCTGCTCCGTTCTTTCCGCCTCAATCGGGGAAATGACGCCGTCCCTTTCCTCTGTCTGAGCGTCCGCCTCCTCCGGCTCCTTCGGAATAAGCTCCCCGGGAAGCAGGGCCAGGCTGCATTTTCTGCTCAGGAGAGTCTTAAAATCCGGGTCACGGTCGAGACCTCCAAACACCACGGCCGCCTCCTTCTCCCCCTCGCCCGCTTCCATGGCCTCTGAAAGGGCCTTCACCGGGCAGTCCTCCTTCTCAAAGCCAACGGCCGTCACCTGCCCAAGAGCCCCGAGACACTCCAGCAGCTCGAGAGCCTCCGCAGAGGCCACATAGGTTCTTTCAGCCGGAAGCCGGATGACGACCGCCTCCCGTTCCAAGCCCACCGGAAACTCGACATCCCCCGGAACCAGCAGGTATTTCACGATCTTCTGCCGATACAGCTTGGCCGTGATCTCTGCCTCCGTCACGATCTCCCCGCCGTCTGCGCCCTCCTCGTCCAATTCAGAAGCCACATCCTCGTCCGCCGCCCCGGAATCTGCTTTCTCTTCCGCCGTCCCCTGACCAGCCGCATTCTCAGGCTCCAGAGATTCCATCTCCGGTTCCTCCTTCCCCCCGGCCTGCGTCATGTCAATCTCCAGCAGCGTGATTCCGTCATTATAGTGGTAGATCTTAAAACGCTCGGCATGTTCCACCTTCGTCTCCGACTCAAAGGTGAGGCCGATGATCTTCGGCGCCTCCTCATCCAGCGTCTCCCCGGCAAGGCCGTTCCCGCCGCCAGCCACATCCGCTCCCGCTTCCGCCGCAGCAAGGTAAATGTAAATGGAATAAGTGATCTCATGGGAAGCGGACATTTTGGTCGTCATGCCGATGATGACATTGTTCTTGTTTAATTCCACCGGAATCACGAAGGTCGAAGTCCCTCCGCCGATGGAGCCCCGGTACTTGTTGCCGTTGGCCTTGACATAGGTGTAAGAATCACTGCTGAACACCAGCGTCGCATAGGCCCGGCCCCCGGTCACGGTGATCTTCGGGCAGGAAATGCTCACCCGGCCCGTTCCGCCGGACCAGGAAAACTTGTCCGGTTTATAAACCCCGTCCGGAAGGTTCACGGAGCTGTCCACCCGTCTCGTGGAACCGTTCACGTCCGCCTCATAGGAGGATTCCGCATCCGCCGCATCATTCTCCGGAGGACCGCCCGGCTCCTCCTGCCCTCCCGGCGTTTCCTGTCCATCCGGATTTTCCGGTCGTCCTCCCTCGTCCGAAAGCTTCACCATGCCCTCCGTCCGGAAGGTCAGGGTCCTGTCATACCACTTGCCATTCTTTTTGGAATGGGCCGCCACCGCCACCGGCGTGTCCAGGGCCGCCACCGGAATGGAATATGTATAAGCCCCCTCCCCGTTCTCCACAAAGGGAATCCAGGCGGAGGAAGCCGACACAGCCTGCGCCGCAGTCCCCAGGTACAGATAGTCATAGCCCGTGCCGCCCAGGGTGATCACCGCATTCATGGTCCCTCCCTTCGCCGTCAGAATACAGCCCACCACCCGGAACATCCCGGCGTTTGACTCCACCGACACCTGCCAGGTCCCGTCCTTTGCGGTCCGCCGCATCCCACCGGACCGGAAGGTCAGGGTCCTGTCATACCACCTGTCATTCTTTTTGGAATGGGCCGCCACCGGGATGGGGGCGTCCAGGGCAGATACCGGAATGATATAAGTATAAGCTCCCTCCCCATTCTCCGTAAAGGGAATCCACTCGGCGGGGGCCGCCTTCCCGGCCTGCTCCGCCGTGCCCGCATACAGGTAGTCGTAACCGGTTCCACCGAGGGTGATCACCGCACTCATGGTCCCGTCCTTCGCCGTCAGAACGCAGCCCACCACCCGGAACATCTCGGCGTTTGACTCCACCTCCGTCTGATAATCCCCCTCCTTGGCAAGCCGCTTCCTGCTCTCCGACTTAAAGGTCAGGGTCCTGTCGTACCATTTGTCATTCTTTTTGGAATGGGCCGCCACCGCCACCGGCGTGTCGAACTCCACGGCCGGAAGCGTGTAGGCATAGGCCCCCGCCGCATTCTCCGCAAAGGGAATCCATGCAGACGAGTCCGACGCAGCCTGCGCCGCAGTCCCCAAATACAGGTAATCATGACCCGTGCCGCCGAGGGTAATGACCGCCCCCGTCTTTCCGTTCTCCTCGGTCAGCACGCAGTCCGTCACCCGGAACATGGCGGCGTTTGACTCCACCTCGACCACGTCATAGGTGTTGGAAGAATGCCCCGGGGACGGCTCCTCCGGCGCAGGTTCCGGTTTCGGCTCGGGCTCCGGTGTCGGAGTCGGTTCCGGTTTCGGTTCCTCAAGGCCGTCCCTGTCCGGGATGGTCATGACCAGGTCAGCATTTGTATACCAGGAGCCATCCGCCTTGCCGAGACAGACCGGAACGTTCTGTCCCCCCTTTTCCAGAGGCACCTCAAATGAAAAGCTCCAGCCCGTACCGTTCCAGGGAGTCCCCGCCGCAACCGGCTCCTTCGGTTCGTCCTCCTTCTTTCCCAGGTAAATTTTGTCATAACTCTTGCTATTCGTATAAACGGTAATTTCAATGCCGTCTCTTTCCCCGTTGATCTTCGCCGTGGAATCGGCAATTGTAAACATCTTATATTCCGTGCCATCGGAGACTTTCAGCACTTGGACCCCGGCTCCCGTTTTCCCGGCGGCAAAAAGCTGCGTGTGAAACGCCTCTCCCATCCCGGTAAAGGAGAATTCCGTTTCCATCCCCAAAAACGCTTCGGGAACTTCCTCCGGCTTCGTCTCAGTCTTTATCTCCGCTTTCGTTTCCTCTTCCGACTTTGACTCCGCTCCCGTCTCCGGCTCCGCTTTCGTTTCCGGTTCCGCTTTCGTTTCCGGTTCCGCCCCTGTCTCCGACTCCTCTTCCGTTGCTTGCTCCGACTCCTCTTCCGTCGCTTGCTCCGACTCCTCTTCCGTCGCTTGCTCCGGTTCCGTCTCTGTTTCCAATTCTGTCTTCGTTTCTGTTTCTTCCTTTGTCTCCGGCTTCTGCTCTGTCTTTGCTCCTGTCTCCCCCTCTGTCTCCGCAGTTCCCGTCTCCTCCGGTTCTGTATCAGACGCCGCCCCTGCGGTTTCCGGCTTCTTTGCCTCCCCGCTCACGGCTTCCCCGCTCGGTTCACCCATTGTACCTGGTTCGGTTTTTGATTCCCTCCCTTCTCCGGTGCCTACGTCCACCCCTGCCAGAACCGTCTCCTCCTCCGGAAACTCCGCCGCTTTCGCCGGAATTCCAGGCAGGGAGGCAGCCGTCACGGCAAATGCCAGCAAAAACACCAGAATCCTTCCGCCCTTCTGTCTCATTTCCTTCGCTCCCATCTGTCTCATGCTGCGGCCACCGGGAGGAGGCCTTTCCTGTTGGTTTCCTCCTTTTTAAAGCAAAGCAAGGACCTCCGTCGGCTCCGCCGACTTCTTTCCCCGCATACACAAAAAGAAAAAAGCCCGCTTTCTTAAAAAGAAAGCGGACATCTCCCATACACGTTTGTCTCTGCCAAAGGGGATCTGCTTTCTTCGGAAGCTCTTCACCAACCTTTTCAGCAGGTTTCCTGGCTCGCAGATCATCGCCCGACTATGCCTTCTCGCATCCGCAGACGCAATGGCCTTCATATAGTCTCACTCCCTGCTTACAGTGACCGGATCGCTCAGGTTTCTCACCTGATTCCCTTTTAACCCGCAAATGAATTCCATCTGCAAGGCACTGAAAATCCCTTTCTCGTTCGCCTATCAGTATAGCAGAATCTCTCTGTTTTTGCAAGGGCTGCACTCTTATCTCTGCACTCTTGCGCCGGCGCCGCCCATGAGGGCTTCCACTTCTTTTTTACTGGCCATGGTGGTGTCGCCCGGCGTGGTCATGGCGAGAGCCCCATGGGCCGCCCCATAATTGACCGCCGTGCCGGCGTCCCCAGTGGTCATCAGTCCGTAGATCAAGCCCGAAGCGAAGGAATCCCCGCCGCCGACCCGGTCCATGATCTCCAGGCCCTTGTAATCCTTTGCCTTATGAATCTCCCCGTCCGCCCAGCAGATGGCGCTCCAGTCATTGACGGTCGCCGTCCTCACGGTCCGGAGAGTGGTCGCCACCGCTTTGAAGTTTGGATAAGCCTTCGCCGCCTCATTAATCATTTTCTTGTAGCCGTCCAGGTTCAATTCTTTCAGGTCCGCATCATTTCCCTCGATCTCAAATCCCAGGCAGGCGGTGAAATCCTCCTCATTCCCGATCATCACGTCCACGTATTTCGCAACTTCCTTATTCACCTCCTGCGCTTTCGCCTGGCCGCCGATGGCGCTCCACATGGAGGGACGGTAATTCAGGTCATAGGATACGACAGTCCCATATTTCTTTGCCGTCTTGATGGCCGCCAGAACCGTCTCGCAGGACTGCTCCGAAAGGGCCGCATAGATGCCGCCGGTATGAAGCCAGCGCACCCCCAGCTCCCCGAAAATGTGGTCAAAATCAAAGTCCTCCGGCGCCGCTTTGGAGATTGCCGTGTTAAACCGGTCGGAGCAGCCCACCGCCCCCCGAATGCCGAAGCCCCGCTCGGTGAAATTCAGGCCGTTCCGGCAGAGCCGGCCGATCCCGTCCGTCTTCATCCATTTGATCAGGGAAGTATCGACGCCCCCCTGCAGGATAAAATCCTCCATGAGCATGCCGACTTCATTGTCCGCAAAGGCCGTAATCACCGCCGTCCTCATCCCGAAGCAGCGTCTTAAGCCCCGCACCACATTATACTCTCCGCCGCCCTCCCACACCCGGAAGGAGCGGGCGGTGCGGATACGTCCCTCGCCCGGGTCCAGGCGAAGCATGACCTCCCCCAGAGATACCGCATCAAACTTGCACGCTTCCTTTGGTCTCACATTCAAATCCATTCCGTCTGCCTCCTTAAGTTTTGTCAGCTCCGAACCGCCTTCGCCAGCGATACGGCTTCCTCTGTCAGTTTCTTTATCTGATCAAACCTTCCGCTTTTGATCAGGTCCCCCTTCACCATCCAGCTTCCGCCGCAGGCAATGATCTTGTCACAGCTTAAATAATCCTTCAAATTTTTTGCGTTGACACCGCCTGTCGGCATAAACTTCATCACCGTGTAAGGCGCCGCCAGTGCCTTGATGGTCTCCACGCCGCCAAACTGCTCGGCCGGGAAGAATTTGACGACCTTCAGTCCCCGCTTCACCGCCTGGGCAACCTCGGACGGAGTGATGCAGCCCGGAAAAATCGGAATTTCCTTTTTCAGGCAGTAATCCACGATCTCCGGGTCAAAACCGGGGCTTACGATAAATTTCGCCCCCGCTCCCACGGCCCGGTCCACCTGCTCCGTGGTCAAGACCGTTCCCGCTCCCACCAGCATCTCCGGATATCCCTCACTCATCCGGCGAATGGATTCCTCCGCCACCTCCGTCCGGAAGGTGACCTCCGCACAGGGAAGCCCGCCCTCCACGAGGGCTTTTGCCAGGGGCATTGCATCCTCCGCATCATACAGCACCACCACCGGGACCACGCCGAAGCTCTGAATCTGTTCCTCCATTGTCTTCATATTGCTCTCCTTTTTCCAAAAATACTCCATCCCAGGCAATCACCTGTCGTATTCCAGGTATGCGCCTTTCATGGGGCTGGCCGCCAGTTCACTGAACAGGCGCAGCACGCCTTTTTTATATTTGGGTGCCCGGGACTTCCAGTTCTTTTTCCGCTCCAAAAGGACTGCCGCCACTTCCTCCATGGTCTTCCTCTCGCCCGCAATGCCGACGATGTTGAGTTTCCGCTCCATCACGTCAATCTCGATCAGATCGCCCTCTTCCACCAAAGCGATGGGGCCTCCGTCCACCGCCTCCGGACTGCAGTGGCCAATCACCGGACCGGTAGAAGCTCCGGAGAACCGTCCATCCGTAATCAATGCAATGCTCTTCCCCAGTTCCTTGTCGCTGCTGATGGCCTCGGAGGTATAGAACATCTCCGGCATGCCGCTGGCCCTGGGGCCCTCGTAGCGGATGAACACTGCATCCCCCTTCTGGACCTTGTGTTTTAACACCGCCTCCAGGCATTCCTCCTCGCTGTCAAAGGGCCTTGCCTTAAGAACCGCCCGGAACATTTCCTTCGGGCAGGCCGTATGCTTGATGACTGCGCCCTCCGGGGCCAGGTTGCCCTTCAAAATGGCAATGCTCCCGTCCGTCCCGATGGCCCTGTCATAGGGACGAATCACGTCTTCTTTGGTCAGGTTTACACCATAGCGGCTGTTAAAATCCTGCAGCCACTTCTCGCAGCGCTCATAAAACCCGTTCTTTTTGAGCTCCTCCAGATTTTCTCCCAGGGTCTTTCCCGTCACCGTCATGACATCCAGGTGCAGATGGTCCTTGATCTCCTCCATGATGGCCGGTACGCCGCCCGCATAGTAGAATACCTCCGCCGGCCACCGTCCAGCCGGGCGGACATCCAGAAGATAATGGGCGCCCCTGTGGAGCCTGTCAAAGGTATCCCCCGTGATCTCAATGCCAAATTCATGGGCCACCGCCGGAATGTGCAGCAGGCAGTTGGTGCTCCCGGAGATCGCCGCATGGACCAGGATTGCGTTCTCAAAGCTTTCCATGGTCACAATGTCGCCAGGGCGCATGTTCGGCATGGTGGCAAGCCGCACCGCCTGCTCGCCGGCCTGTCTCGCAAAAACCAGAAGGTCCGGGCTGGTGGCCGGCATCAGGGCGCTGCCCGGAAGGGCAAGCCCCAGCGCCTCCGCCATGATCTGCATGGTGGAGGCCGTGCCGATGAACGAGCAGGCCCCGCAGCTGGGACAGGCGTTGCATTTCGCCCAGTTTAATTTCTCCTCGTCGATCTCTCCCCTCTGATATCTGGCGCTGTACACGCCAAGCTGCTCCAGCGTCAGCATCTCCGGTCCCGCATTCATGGTGCCCCCCGGCACCACCACGGCAGGGATGTTGACCCTGGCAAGACCCATCAGGTTGGCCGGCATCCCCTTGTCGCAGCTGGCAAGATAAACACCTGCGTCAAAAGGCGTGGCGCCTGCATGAATTTCAATCATGTTGGCGATCATCTCCCTGCTGGCCAGGCTGTAATTGATCCCGTCCGTGCCCTGGCTCTCGCCGTCACAGATATCTGTCGCAAAATACCTGGCCCCGTGGCCTCCGGCCGCCTCGATCCCCTTTCGCACTTCTTCCACAAGGACATCCAGATGTCCGCTTCCCGGATGGCTGTCACCAAAGGTGCTCTCGATCAACACCTGCACTTTTCCCAGATCCTCCGGCTTCCAGCCCGTCCCGATGCGCAACGGGTCAAGTTCAGGCGCCAGTTTTCTCATTTTCTGACTCTCAAGTTCCATAAAAATTCCCTTCCTTTCCTATATTCAATATACCCTTCGGGTCTCCCGCCCCGCAAGCCCTTTTTGAAAAACCGGACAGAAAAGCTTACCCGGTTCTTTTTAGACGAAGAAAGAAATAATCAATGCCACGACAAAGCCCGTGCCGCCGACCAGCGTCTCCATGATAGTCCAGGTCTTGAGGGTCGTCTTCTCATCCAGTCCCACCAGAGATTTCACCAGCCAGAAGCCGGAGTCATTGAAATGGGAGCAGACCGTCGCTCCGCCGGCAACCGCCGCAGTCACGCAGGCCAGATACATGGGCGAGTAGGCAGAGAGGCCAGGCATGGAAGCCACGATGCCCGCCGCCATGGTCATGGCCACCGTGGCGGAGCCCACGCAGATGCGGACAAGAGCCGCCACCAGGAACGCCACCACCACCAGGGGAAGCTTTGCGGAGGATACCGCTTCTCCAATCACGTCGCCGAGGCCGGAATACTGGAGCATGTAGCGGAGCACGCCGCCGCAGGCGGTCACCAGGAGAATCAGGCCGGTAGGCTCCAGGGACTTCGTCATGATCTTCTCCAGCTCTTCCAGGCTGTAGCCATGCCTGGTACCAAGGAGGAACATGGCCACGAGGGTCGCAATCAAAAGGGCCACGAAGGGCTGCCCCAGGAAGGACAGGACCGGTTCCACACCGGAAAGGGCGGGAATCACGCTTGCCAGAGATTTTAAAACGATCAAAACCAGCGGAATCAGGATAATGCCCACCACCGCGCCGAAGCTGGGAAGCTTGGATTCGTCAAAATCCTCCTGATTTGCCACATGTTCCGGAATCGCCACGTCGTACTTCCTTCCGCAGATGCTCCCCCAAACGGGTCCCGCCACGATCATGGCAAAGATTCCGCAGAAAATGCCGACCAGAATGACCCATCCAAGATCGACGCCCAGCATGGTCGCCACCAGCACGGGGCCGGGCGTCGGCGGAATGAAGGCGTGCCCCACGGCCAGTCCTGCCAGCAGCGGCACCACGTAAAACAGAGAAGAACGTTTTGTCCTTTTCGCCAGGGAGAATGCCAGTGGAATCAGAATGATCAGGCCGGCGTCAAAAAAAACCGGCATGGCGATCACCAGGCCCGTGATGCCGAGGGCCCATGCCGCCTTCTGGTCGCCGAATTTATTTACCATGGTGACGGCCAGGGTCTGCGCACCGCCGGAGACCTCCAAAATCGCTCCGAACATGGAGCCGAGCCCCACCAAAAGCGCAATGCCTTTCAAGGTGTTTCCAATGCCGTCGTCCACCGCCGTGACGATGTCGCCGAAGGGCATGCCGGCGATCAGGCCGATGACCACGGCCCCGATCAGGATCGAGAGCATGGCGTGAATCTTGAATTTGATAATCAGAACCAACAAAAGTGCCAGGCCGACAAGGGCCGCAATGACCAGCCTGGTCGGGTCAAGAGTTACAGTTCCTTCCATATATAAGTCCTCCTTCATACTCATTTCTTTTTTAACATCAGACGTCTTATGTTTTGTTGGTTTTATTATAGTTATTCCCTTGTTTTCCGTCAATACATCTGATGTATTTTATTTCTTTTCTCTTTATTCAACAAAAAAAGAGGGGATTATCGTTCAAATCCCGCTCTCGTTTGTGCATTTTAACGAATCGTTTTCGTTTTTATCTGATGTCTCCGCTTATCCCCTCTCCGTCCCAGCGGATCTTTCATGGTTTGCTTCCAAATCATCCGCTGTCTCCTGCGCCGTCCGCTCCTCCATCAGCTTCCGCAGCATCCGGCGATTATAAGTCAAATGCATAATCATCGCACACCTCGCCCCCACCGGGTCCTCGCTCACGATCGCCTCGGCGATCGCCCGGTGAGTCTCTATGGTCTCCTCCATCAGTCTGCCGTGAGTCAGATTGACAAAGGTGGCCACCGCCGTCTGGATGATCGGCTGCAGAAGCTCCACCACCCGGTTCCGGCTGCATCTGGCAATGCAGGAATGAAATTCCATATCCTTCCAGGTGTGGTTCTTTCCGGCCCGGTAAAGCTCCTCCGTCTCGTCACAGAGCCGTTTCAGCTCTTCCTTTTCCTCCGACGTGACATACTTGCAGGCCAGGGCCGCAATCTCCGGCTCCAGCATGAGCCGCACCTCAAAAAGCTCCAGGGCCAGCTTGTATTTGTCCGTGAAGCGGGCAAGCCCAAGAGGATCGTCCTCGATGGTGTTTCTGCTGATCACATAAGTGCCGGATCCTCTGCGCACCTCAAGAACTCCCTTCGTCGCCAGGCTTTTCACCGCCTCCCGGATGGTGCTCCTGCCCACGCCGAACCGCTCCGCCAGCTCAAACTCGTTGGGAATCCTCTCCCCGATCTCAATCGGCTCCTGCAGAATATAATTCATCAATCCTTCCTCCACCCGGAAGGCCAGCAGGTTTTTGTTCATCTTCTCAATCTTGTACATATTGCTCTGCACTCCATATTAATATGGTTCTTATTATACGTTTTCATTCCGCTTTCGTCAACAAAGTGCAAAATCCTTGAGTTTCCGTATTTTGCATTGTCGAGAGAAATACGGAAGAAAAGCGGTTCTTTTCACGCTGAAACACGCTTCCGCTCTTGAAAGCTCGTAGCGGTACGTAAGAGCCTTCCTTCGCTTAGGCTCGGAACGCTCTAAGTACCGACGGCTTTCAAATGGTTTCGGCTTAGAAAAAACCACTTCTCTTCCTGACTTTCCAAAAAAGAAAAATGCGGAAACTCAAGAGTGCAAAATCTCCTTCCCATATCGGGCGATACCTGCCCGCGCTTTTCATCATGTTCTCCTCCTTCTTCTTATGAACATATGTTTTCATTTCTTTCTCATTGTATCGCACTGTGCACAGGCTGTCAACCGCTTTTTTATTTTTTCTGCTTTTTCAGAATATATATTGACAAACGTTTGTTCTTTATTGTATAATCCATTTTACACACTAATTCCGTATATTTTCGTGATAAAAAAACATATGTTTCAAAAATAACGAGGTGACGATTATGATGAACGAGGCAGGTTTAAAAATCAGGACCATAAAGGCCGCCACCCTGTACGGCTTTTCCTGCGGGCTCAGGGATCGGTACGAATGTTCTTATTCCCGATTTCACAAGAGCCTGTTCCGCATTTATTTGCAGAAAAACGGGCTCCAGGTCACGGGAAAGGACTTTACCGGGGACATCGTCTGCCTGGACTTTGACTTCGGTTTTCCCTCCTGCGAAGAGGAGAAGGCGAGGCTCAAAAAGCTTCTGAAAGCAGCCCCGGACGAGGAGACCGCCGCCAGGATTCAGGGCCGCCTGGAGAAGGTCCGCCAGCAGAGGGACTTGTATGTGAAAAAGTCAAAGGACGAGATCCGGAAAGAATTTTACGAGCAGGGCGTCCGTATTCCGGAGAAAAATGCGTCGGGAGAACATGCCTCCGGAGAGCAAAAGCCCGCACGGGACCCTGCCGAAATGCAGGACTCTTACCGCATGCTGTACCGGAACGCCTCCAAGGCCAAGGCGGGACAGGCCATGTTCATCCGGGCCTCCCTCTACGCCAAAGCCTGCGACTGGCTCACCATGGGGCTCGGGAGCAGGATGCCCAGGAAAAACGCCAGGATCGTCGAGTTCTCCGCCTACGCCCCGCTGGTGACCAGCACCATCGTGGATACCCTGCACATTCCCGTCGAGCACATTCTGATCCTCGAGGATCGGGACAGCCTTTTTGAGACTGTTGCGGAGGTGGTGCGGGCCGACGATTCCGAACCGGTGAAGCGATGTCTGGTGGAGCGGTGCCGGACTCAGGTCAAAAACACCCTCTGGGACGGCATGGCCCTGGTGGAGGCGGAGCTGTTCCCGGACTGGGCCGGGGGAATGCTGCTTCTTCGGAACCATTTCTTCAAAGCCTGCGGTTTTAAGGCCCGCATCCGAAAATTTTTCCGGGACTGGTGCGGGACAGAGGGGCAGGATTTCGAAACGTATGAGGTCACGGACATGTTCGGCACGGCCCATAAACTCAGGGACGTCCAGGTCATCACCACCGACAACGCCGCCAAATGGTTAAAATTCACAGACCTGATGGGCGGCTCCCTCCCCGCAGCCTACCGTTACTGGTGTGACCGGGTGCGGGCCGACGGCAGCCTCTTCGGTATCGTGAAAACCGACCACGAGAGCAAGCTGGGGGACGTCCAGCAGATGAGCTATCAGATGATCAACACCCTCCCCTGCACCAAAGAGGACGTGGAGGCGATCGCCAAGACCAGCGTCCGTCATGTGGAGAACTTGAAAAATGACAATGACGCATTTGAGCGTTATCTGCGGCAGAACGCCACCGCCGTCAATCACTACGAAATGCTGGCCGACCTCTACCGGCACAATCCGGACTTTGCCGCCTCCAGATGGTTCAAGACGGAGAAGGCCAAGATCCTCAACGGCCACGTGCTCCGGCTGCGGAAAGGGAAGATCACCGTCCCGGGGGACAACCTGACCATCTGCGGAAATCCTTACGCCCTGCTCCTCTACAGCGTCGGGGAGGATTTCACCAAGGATCCCACCTTAAATCACGAGGCGGGCGCCATCCAATGCTTCACGGAGCGTTTTTCGGATCAGGCATATCTGGCCGCCTTCCGCTCCCCCCACAACAGCCCCAACAACCTGATCCTTCTTCACAACCGTTACAGCGGGGAAATGCGGGACTATTTCCCTTTCGGCCCCGGCATCGTCGCCGTCAACTGCATCAGAAGCGATATCCAGGACCGGGGAAACGGTCTTGACTTTGACTCAGACTTCTTCTTCGTGACGGACCATCCGTCCATCGTCTCGGCCGCCAAAGTCTGTTATCAGAACTTTCCCACCGTGGTGAACCGGTTAAAGGAGAGCGGAGTCACTTATGAAAACACTCCGGCAGAATATGCCCGCATGGACAACAAATTTGCGAGGTCCCAGCGGGCCATCGGAGAGTCCAGCAACCTGGCCCAGCTCGCCATGACCTACTACTGGACCCATCCGGCCAGGGAGCTTTATGACAACTTCATCATCTTATCGGTGCTGGCGCAGGTCGTCATCGACGGCTGCAAGCGGGAATACGAGATCGACGCTCCGGCAGAGATCGAACGGATCAAGCGGCTGGATTCCATGAATCCCGTGGGGGAGCCTTTGGCAGAGGGGGCCGGAGAAAGCGGCCGCCGGGACTTCCCGGAGTTCATGCTCTACACGAAGGAGATCCCCCTTACCCGGAACGGTGCCGCCCTCCCCGACTCGGAGATCCGCAAGAAAAAGGAGAAGCTGAAGAACCGCATCAACCGGGAGCTGGTCTGCCCCATGAACTGGCTGGAGGAATGCCTGGACCGGATCCCCGGTTCCAGACGGGGAAAGACCGTGGACACGGAAGCCTTTTTCGTCAAACTTCCCGGCAAGGCCAACGACCGGCAGATGACCAAGATCCGGGGACTCGTGGAGGAATACGACCGGTACGTAAAGGAAAACCGCTGCTTTTTTGACACGGACGAGGGCATGCTCTCTTTTTCCGAGGAAACGGAACGCTTCCTAAAAGAGATCGGCAGGATCAAGATCAAAAACCCGGTCACCGTCAACCGGCTCATCGAGACCGCCCTGGGCCTGGAGAAGCACACCGGCGGCCGCAGCCGCTATCGGGACGCCACCAAATATACCAGGAAGATGTTGAATCTCCTCTACCGGACCAACAGGGAATTCTTTCTGGAAAGCTTCCTTCCCTCTGCGCAGCAGCCCTAAATTGCGGAATGCATGTTCTGTATTTCCGAAAAATATGTTGATTTTACTTGATTTTTCCAGATAATGTAAAATCCGTTATATGAACAGAAGTTCGATTTTGTCCGTCCGGACTCTCCGTCGCTCCCGGATACGCCGGCATCCGGAAGCGGCGGAGAATTGCAATGGGCGAAGGAGGCCTTCTGTAACAAACCGGGAGGTGACTTCCAATGGCAGAGGAAACAACCATTGCCGCTTACAAACAGAAGGTTTTGACAGACCTTCTCCACAACGAAAACGACGCCTTAAGTTACGCACTCATCGCAGCCATCGACAAGACTTATCTCGAGAACAGAGACGGGCTGATCCATCAAACCATTTTCCCGTATCTTAGGCCGCCGGAACTTTTGACCGAGGAGCCGTGTCTCCTCACCTTTGCCGTCGACATGCCGCAGACAGAATCCAAAAATCCGCTTCTCAAGGATATGACGATCACCTTCCACGTGATCGTCCGTCCGGAGCAGATGCGGCTGTCCTCCGATGCGGCCCTCATGCGAACCGATCACATCGCATCCATCCTCACCGGGATGTTCGGCCGGAATCCCAATTACGGGGCCAGCCCCCTGGAGTACGTTTCCGATCTGGAGAGCGTCCTTCCGGACGGCCGCCCCGCCCGCACCCTGACCTTCCGATGCCGGGAGATCAACCGGCTGTGAAGGAGGGCGGCATGGACGAGCTTGCCCATGTGATCGGGGGCAGGAACTACCGGGTCAGCCGTCATCTGACCGTCTATACTCCCAGGATCCATGAGATCATGGACTTCGGGGAAACGCTCTATTTCCAGGTGCTGAACCTGTTTACAAGAAAGCCCTACGACATCGCCGTGGAGCTTTCCGACAACGGCATCGACTACCAGGAGCTGACGGATTACGACCTGTTCTTTGACGGCGCTTCCCGGATCCCGCCGGAGCTCTCCTGCATTCTGTTCGGGAGGACCGATTTCACGGCCTTCCTGAAATGCGTCCGTGAGGAGGACGGGAGGAAGCTCCTGGTACACCGGGAAGACCCGGACTTCATCATCGACGAGGCCGTCTACCGGCAGCTCGTCACCTACCTGCGCCACGTCCACTTTATCAGTGAGCAGGTGAAATACGACGTGGGCAACGCCGCCGCCAAGCGGTTTCTCATCGACCGCATGCGGCGGAAGCGGAAAAAGCTCGCCAGGGAATACCAGAGCGGCAGAGCCGGGAACCGGTCCCCAATTTCCGACATGATCAAATACTGCGTCAACAGTCCCGGCTTTAAATACGACTACGCTTCCGTCATGGAACTTCCCTTAAGCCTGTTGTATGAATCCTACTATTTCATCACCTACGGCAGGGAGCGGGACCACGTGTTGTCCGGCATTTACCACGGAACCATCGACAGCGGCAAAATGAAAAACAAACAAATATGGAACCCGATTCCGGACCTGCACAGATAGGCGGGTCCTGTTACCGGTAATTGCGAAGTTCAAAATTGTACAGAGCGGATTCCGACGATCGAGTCCATCCAAAGCCTGTTGCGCCAAACATTCCAATGAGCCCATAAGCACAGAAAACCCTCGGGCATGGTCCCTCCGGTTTTCCATGGTCTCACCTCCATGGCGCAGAGGGCTTTTCCTGGAATCGATCGTCAGAATCCTCCCCCGTGTATTTCGGCTTCACAATTACCGGGTCAATTTCATTTCGAGAGGAGAAAAACAATGAGTGTAAATTCCAACAAGTATATCGTACAGAACATGGAGCGGATCAGCTTCTTTGACCTGGAGACCGGAGTCTGCCAGTTCGTGGTGGACGACCTCCAGGAGGCGACCATGACCAACGAGCAGGAGACCGTGTACGCCACCGGCAAGAACGGCGTGAAGATCGGTTCTGCCGATCGGAACAAGGCCAGCCGGATCACCGCCACCAACGGTTCCATCGTGGACGGCGTCATGGCCATGCAGGTGGGCTCCGAGATCGTGGAGGGGACAACCATTGTTCCCAGGCATTTCTTCATGCTTGCCACTGCGGACGGAGTGACCGCCGACGTGACGGTGAAACCCGCAGGCACAGTGGGGAACGAGATCCCTTACATCTATAAGAGAAACGCCGACGGGACGGTCGGCCGCCCCTATCCCATCGCTGCGGAGGCTTCCGACGAAGCCTTCCAGTACGATCCCTCCGCCAAGAAGATCACCCTTCCCACCGGCGCCTTCTCTGCCGGGGAGACGGTCTACACCTTCTATGACATCGAGGTGAAGGACGCCAAGAAGATCAGCAACCGGGAAGACCGGTTCTCCGCCACCGGAATGCTGGTGGCCGACTGCTTCGCCAAGGACATCTGCACGGAGAAAAGCTACTATGCGAAGATCGTCTATCCCAAGGCGAAGGCGGCCGGAAACTTCGACCTGGCCTTCGGCAACGACCCTTCCGTCCAGGGCATGGAATTCGAAGCCCTCTCCGGCGGCTGCGGCTCTTCCGCCACCAAGAGACTCTGGGACTTCATCGTGTTTGACGAGGAGGACGCCGTCGCCCTGTAGGGCGGCGTGACCGGCCATGAAAGCAAATACCATCTGCAAATATTCCAAATGCAGCCTTGGGAAGGACGGCGGCCGGAAACACTATTATAGCTGCTCCTACTGCGCAGCTACGGGAAACTGGAGAACCCTGGCCTGCTGCAGGGAGCACTATGAACTGTATGTCGAGGAGGTGCTGGCCGCCCGGAACGCCGGGACGGCCCCGGACCTTCTCCCGGAGCGCACCGACCTGACCGCCGAAGAGCTGGCCGACCTGAGGACCTGGCCCGGGGAGGCGCTTCTCGCCCGCACAAGAAAAGAGCTGGACGGATACGCCGTCCTCCTGGAAACCTGCGGCCTGTCCGAGGTGATCGGGGAGGTCAACCGGGACCTCGACCAGGCCGCAGAGACAAAAACGAAAGGAATGATAACATGAAACACATCGAAATGATACAGGTATTCCTGTCCGGCGTCCTGGCCTACATCAGCGCAAGGCTGGGCATCCTCTTTCCCGTCCTGCTCCTGTTGATGGGCATGATGGCGGCGGACTACATTACCGGCATGATGGCGGGAAAGTTGGAGGCCGCCGCCCACCCGGACGATCCGTCCTACGGGTGGAACAGCAGAAAAGGCGCCATGGGAATTATCAAGAAAGTGGGATACCTCTGCGTGATCGCCGTGGCCATGACGGCAGATTACGTGATTTTAAATGCCGCCTCCGCCCTGGGTTTTGCGGCGCCGAGAACAGCCGTGTTCGGCCTCATGGTCACCGTCTGGTATCTGCTCAACGAGATGCTGTCCGTCATTGAGAATGCCGGACGCATGGGAGCGCCGGTGCCAAAGTGGCTGGCAGATTCCATCGCCATATTGAAACACAAAGTAGAAGAAAACGAACAGAAAGGCGGAACTGCAAAATGAAGATCTTACTGGTTTCCGGCCACAGGCCGGGACATAATCCATGCAAGGCGACGGGAGTGGACGAAGGCAGCCTTAACGTCGAGCTAGTCCGCTCCCTCCTGCCCCTCCTGTCCCCCTATGCGCAGGTGGACGTATATCCCTATGAGAGGGACATGTACCAGGACAACAAAAACGGCTGTCTGAAAGTCAGCCTGAAAGATTACCGCTACATCTTCGAGGTCCATTTCAACGCCGGGGGCGGACGGGGAACCAGCGTCCAGCTCCACAGCGCCTACAAGGGCGGCATCTCCGTGGAGCAGGCCGTCGTGGACGGCGTGGCAGCCCTGGGCTTCAAAAAACGGGGCAGCAATGGAATCGTGCGCCGAAATGACCTGCTGAACATGAACACGGCCCTGCGGCTGGGCGTCGACTACGCACTGATCGAGGTCTGTTTCTATGACAGCGCAGCCGACCTGGCCCTCTACCGAAAGAAGCAGAAAGAGACCGCCCGGGCCATCGCAGGGGGAATCATCGACAAATTCGGGCTGAAAGCCGGGGACGCAGGTTCCTCTTCCGGTCAGGCCGAAAGCCGAAACGCCGTCGTCACCGGCTGCTCCTCCCTGAACGTGAGACGCACGCCAAACGGCTCCGTCCTCGGAACGGTGAAGGGGGGATCGGCCCTGAAAATCACCGGGACCGGAAAGGATTCGGACGGGGATGTCTGGTACAAGGTGACGGCCGGCAGCCTGAGCGGATATGTCTGGCCCAAGTATGTGCGGTGAACTTCCACCCAAAAAAAACAAGAAGGAGGAAACAAACTCATGTTTCAAAAACTACTGCTTTACCGAAAACAAAAGAAGGCCCTGCTGGCAATGTCCCTGGACACGCTGCAGAGCAAGGGCCATGGACCGCTTTGACGGCATGGAGGGCGCCGCCAAGGCCGTCGCCAGGCGGCTGACCGCATTACAAAACGTGGGTGAGAGGTTTGAAAAACGCCCCTCTCTGTTAT
>JAAWRC010000006.1 GCA_022800815.1 Lachnospiraceae bacterium
GAGACTGGAGGCCGTGGAAGAACGAGTGGAGGCGGTCGAGAGGAAGCTTGAGGCCGTCGAGGAGCGAATGGAAGCGGTCGAGAAGAGACTGGAGGCCGTGGAAGAACGAGTGGAGGCGGTCGAGAGGAAGCTTGAGGCCGTCGAGGAGCGAATGGAAGCGGTCGAGAGGAAGCTTGAGGTCGTGGAAGAACGGACGGCAGCGGTTGAAGAGCGGCTTGGAGCGGTTGAAGAGCGAGTTGAAGCAATCGAAAGGAGACTCGGGACGGTTGAATGTACATTGAAGAAGGCTGAGGAGGATTTGGGGACGGTGAAACGGAAAGTGATCAATCTGGAACTGAATCTGGAAAACAGAACGGACCGCAATCTTCGGATACTGGCCGAGAACCATCTGAGCCTGATTGAAAAGCTGGACGGAGTAGTCCTGATTGCTGAGAGAACACGACTTCAGGGGCTAGAGATATCAAATCTGCGGAGCAGAGTGGAATGTGTTGAGGAGAAGGTTTTGAAATTGGAGGGGCAGAGCGCATAGTCTGCGTCCCTGGAAAAGGCTCCTTTTTGATAAAAGTTCGAGTAGGACGATTTTTATCAAAAAGGAGCCTCTTTATGTTGGTGGACGGGGAACGGGGTCTGACGGATTCGTTTAAGGGATTGAGCCGTGGGGAAAAACGGGGTTGCGGAGCGGGGGGCGTCTATATTACAATAGAGTCATGACAAACGGTTGGGGAGGGGAAGATGAGACAGAGCTATCTGGAAGCCTATCGGGGGGGAGAGGGAGAACTGGTGGATAAAAAATCCCGGTTCATCGCCACGGTGTGCCCCGTGAAGCAGGAGGCGGAGGCAGTGGCCTTTATTGAGGAAATTAGGAAGAAATACTGGAATGCGAGCCACAACTGCACGGCGTTTTGCATTGGTCGGGGAAATGAGCTGACCCGCTGCAGCGACGACGGGGAGCCTGGCGGGACGGCGGGGAGACCCATGCTGGACGTGCTTTTGGGAGAGGGGGTCCATAATGTATGCGTGGTGGTGACCCGCTATTTCGGCGGGACCCTCCTTGGGACGGGAGGACTGGTGAGAGCTTATTCCGGGGCGGTAAAGGAAGGGCTTAAGAACAGCGTCATTTTAAACAAACGACCGGGAAAGAAAGTATCGGTGACCTGTGATTACAATGGACTCGGGAAGCTTCAGTATATTGCCGGACAGATGAAGCTTCCCGTTTTGGATACGGAATACACGGATCAGGTGGTCTCCAGGCTGATGCTCCCGGAAGAAGATGCGGACGCTTTTATGAAACGGCTGACGGAGGCCACGGGCGGAAAGGCTTTGATTGAGACGCTTGGGACTCCTTATTTCGCAGACAATGGGGGGAAGATTCTGCTGTTTGAGGAATGATCACCGGCAATCCCCGGTTTTCGGACGGCATCAGACGGGGATTTTCATCGGTGGGGTCAGATCCAGCCGCCGTCCAGGGTGACGATCTGCCCGGTCAGGTAGTCCGGGGCGGAGAGAATCCTCCAGGCCATCTCGGCGGCTTCCTCGGTGGTGCCCAGCCGGCCGGCGGGGATCTCCTCCGCCAGGGCGGTCCTCTCTTCGTCGGAGAGAAAGCGGTTCATGTCCGTGTCGACGGCGCCGCAGGCCAGGGTATTGACCTGGATACCGGAGGGGGCCAGCTCCTTTGCAAGGGCTCTGGTGAGAGCGTTCACGCCGCCCTTGGAGGCGGAATAGGCGGTCTCGCAGGAGGCACCGGCGCTCCCCCAGACGGAGGAGATGTTTAGGATTCGACCGCTTTTGGCGGACACCATGGAGGGGATGGCCAGGCGGCAGCAGTAAAAAACGGAGGACAAGTTGGTGCCGATCAGGGCGTCCCACTGGCTGTCGCTCATGTCCTGTAAAAGCCCCACATGGGAGATCCCCGCATTGTTGACCAGGACGTTCACGGAGCCGAAGGCGGCTTCGGCCTGTTCAAAAAGCCGTCTGCAGGAGGCAGGGTCCGACACGTCCGTGGCGACGGCCAGACAGGGGACGCCCAGGGCCAGAAGCTCTTTTCGCATCTCTAAAAGCGGCCCTTCGTTTCTGGCGCAGAGGGCGAGCCGGAAGCCCTCTTTTGCGAGCCGCAGGGCGATGGCCTTGCCGATACCGCGGGAAGCGCCGGTGACCAATGCTGTTTTTATACAAGTCATGGATGGCTCCTTTCTTGTGGGGGGATGCGCAAACCCCCGGAGGGATTTATCATTATAATACAGTATAACACGGACATGGGGCGGGGCGCCATGGCAAATTTACATGCAGGGGACGGATTATGGGGGTCTGCATGGAATATCAGAATGGAGGAGGATTTTTATGGGGAAACAGAGGAAGCTTTCATCGGGACCGCTTCTTAATGAGCGGGGAGAGTTGTGTCAGGCAGGTTATGCCACGTCATTGATAAAGGAGTATGACAGGGATCGCATAAAGGGTGGGGCCTTGCGGATCAAGGAGTGGGATTATTACCTGATTCACAATGACAGGTACGGAGTGGCGCTTACCTTGGATGACAATTCCTACATGGGGCTCGTGAGCATTTCATTTTTGGATTTTGAACGGAGGAAGGAGCACACGACCAGTCCGATGACGATTTTTCCCATGGGGAAAACAAGGTTTCCGAATACCTCGGCGGAGGGGGACGTGTCGCTGAATAAGAAAAATATGAAGATGTCCTTCTGCCATAAAGACGGGAAACGGATCTTGGACGGAGAGATCAGGCGGTTTGAGAACGGCCTGCCCATCCGGGTTCACTTTGAGCTGACGGGGGAGCCGGAGGACAGCATGGTCATCGCCACGCCCTTTCCGGAGAAAAAGACGGCCTTCTATTATAATCAGAAGATTGTCGGAATGCGGGCCAGCGGAAAGGCGGAGTATGCCGGGAGGGTCTATGAATTCAGGGAGGAGGATAGCTTCGCCCTCCTGGACTGGGGCAGGGGCGTCTGGACCTATGACAACACCTGGTACTGGAGCGCAGCCATGGGGATGAACGGCGGGGAGACGTTTGGTTTTAACCTGGGCTATGGCTTCGGCGACACCTCGGCAGCCACGGAAAACATGCTGTTTTATAAGGGGAAGGCCCACAAGCTGGAGGATGTCCGCTTCCTGATTCCCGGTGAGGACGGGGGACGGATCGATTACCTGAAACCCTGGACCTTCACTTCTTCCGACGGGAGGCTGGAGCTTTCCTTTACACCGATTTTGGACCGAAAGGCCTATACCTCGGCCGGAGTCATCTTAAGCGACCAGCATCAGGTGTTCGGTTACTTCGACGGAACGGCGATTCTCGATGACGGGACAAGGCTTTCCGTGGAGCATATGCTGGGCTTTGCCGAGAAGGTCCGCAACAAATGGTGATCATCTTTCCCACCGCCCGGAGGCTCCGCAGGGGAGGACGAGCCCGGTTTCCGTGACGGGAAGCCCTACCTCGCCGGAAGTGATGCGGCCGCCCCGCTTTTTCAGGGCCACTCCCAGCATGTAGGAGAGGACGGCGGGGGCCAGCCCGGTGGTGTAGGAATTGATCAGGAAGAACAAAGGCTCCGCAGTTAAAAGTTCTGCGCAGAGCGTGACCAGGGGGAAAATGCTCTCCTCAATCTTCCAGATTTCCCCTTTTGGTCCGCGGCCGTAGGAGGGGGGATCCATGACGATGCCGTCATAACGGTTCCCGCGGCGGAGTTCCCGTTCTGCAAATTTTACGCAGTCGTCCACGATCCAGCGAATGGGAGCTTCCGAAAGGCCGGAGGCGACGGCATTTTCCCTGGCCCAGGTCACCATGCCCTTGGAGGCGTCCACGTGGGTCACCTGCGCTCCTGCGCAGGCGGCGGCCAGGGTGGCCCCTCCGGTGTAGGCGAACAGGTTCAGGACTTTCACGGGGCGGCCGGCTCTTCTGATCAGGGAAGAGAACCAGTCCCAGTTCACGGCCTGCTCCGGAAAAAGTCCGGTGTGCTTGAAGCTGAAGGGTTTTAAACGGAAGGTCAGGCCCAGGGGCTCATAGCCGATGGACCACTGCTTTGGCAGATCGAAAAACTCCCACTCTCCTCCGCCCTTTTTACTTCTGTGGTAGTGGCCGTTCTTCCGGCTCCATCCCCGATGGTTTTTGGGAGTGTCCCAGATGACCTGGGGATCGGGGCGCACCAGCAGGTAGTCTCCCCACCGTTCCAGCTTTTCTCCTTTTGACGTATCAATGATTTCATAATCGTTCCAACGGTCTGCAATCCACATGGCATGTCCTTTCAGAGATGGCGTTCCGCAGTCTGAGACAACGGCTGCGAATTCATGGCGTTTCTGCTCACTGAGCCCATTATATAGAGTTTCACCGGCCCCGTCAATGAGCAATATGACATACGGGAAAGCGGCATATGGGAAAATATAACATCGTATAGGAAAACGGAAAAAGATATGTTATACTGAGAAAAGCGAAATAGCAAGACTGTGATTTTACGGAGCGATTAAGATGACGGACGAGAAAAAGATGCAGATCGAGGAACGGCTTTTGGAACTTCCGCTGGCTCAGTATGCCTGGATTCGGACGGAGGAGCTTACCTTTTTGGAGCGGGTGCGCTATATTTGCGAGACGGAGTGCCCCAGGTACGGAACCTCCTGGGCCTGTCCGCCCGCCGTGGGGACGGTGGAGGAGTGCCGGGAGAAATGCCTTTCCTACGAGGAGGGATTCTTGTTTACCACCTTCTCCGAGGTGGCGGATATTGCGGATCTGGAGCAGACGCTTGCCTATCGGGCGGGCCACGAGGAGACCACGAGACGGGTGAGGGACATTTTTAAGGAGCGGGGACTTGAAGTCATGGCCTTGTCCACGGAGTCCTGCGCCGTCTGCGAGACCTGCGCATACCCGGAGGAGTTCTGCCGCCATCCGGAGAAAATGTTTCCCTGCGTGGAGAGCTACGGGATCCTGGTGACGGAACTGGCGGAGAAATGCGACATTGAGTTTATGTATGGCGGCAACGTGGTGACCTGGTTCAGTCTCCTGTTTTTCAGGGAAAATCCCGGTGGCCCTGTCGCCCTGGGAGGGATGCCGTGAAAAAATATTTTAAAATCGGTCTGGATGTGGATGATATCCTTTTTTCCTGCAATGAGTATGCGGTGACCCTTGCCAATGCGGAGTACGGATTTTCCCCGCCCATGACGGTGGAGGAGGTCCGGTCCTGGGGCGAGACGGGGCGGCGGACCGACGTGCTGCTTGGGTATTACGGGAGGGAGGAGTTCGTGCGGAATCAGCCCCTGCTTCCGGGAGCGGTGGAATTCGTGAGGGAGCTTTCCAGGCGGGCGGAGGTGTTCTTCATCACGGCCCTGCCGACCCATCTGATGGGAATCCGGGCGGAAAGGCTTAAGGAGGCTTTTCCCATGGTGCCTGAGAAGAATATTATCATGGGATTTCGGAAGGAGCTGATGAATGTGGACATGCTCCTGGACGACGGCGGCCACAACATTTCCGCTTCCGGCTCGGCTTACCCGGTGCTGATGCGAAAGCCATGGAACCGCCATATGACGGGGTGCATTTCGGTGAATAATTATGAAGAGTTTTTGACTTTTCTTGATATTTTGATGAATCCGGCGTCCTATCAGTGGGAAGCGGAGGCGGGAAGCCGGGTCATTGCCCTCATCGGGCCCTCCGGTTCGGGGAAAACACAGATTATGGAGGAGTTGATCAGAAGCGGGAGCGCCTTTCGGGCGAAATCCTATACCACCCGCAGCCCAAAGGGCGGTGAGGGGGCGGACGCCTATCATTTCGTCACGCCGGAGGAATTCGGACGGCTGGAGCGAGCGGGGGCCTTTTTCGAGACGACGCGCTATGCGGAAAACAGCTATGGAAGTATGTTGAAGGATATTGAAGATATTTTGGAACAGGGAATTGATGCGGTGATGGCCGTGGACATCTGCGGTGGAATCGCCCTCAAGCGGGCCTTTGGAAAGCGGGCGCTCCTTGCCTTCACGGAGAGGCCGAAGGAGGATCTGATTGCGGCAGTTCTTGACCGGAAGTGTTCAAAGGAGGAGAAGGTCAAGCGGCTCTTGTCCCTGGATACGGAGCTTCGCAATGAGGAATTCTGTGACAGGACCATCCATGGCGCAGGGGAGCTTTTGTGAGGCGGGTTCTGCGTTTCCATGCGGCCAAAGGTCGGTCGGCAGACTCCATGGGGAGACGACGGGTGTCGTCTGCTATAGAAATATATTATAAAGAAAGAGAGAGCGATATGGCAAACAGGAATGGAAAATGCCCGAAGTGTGGTGGAGAGCTGAGTATTCCGGAGGAGCTTGCAAAGTTTTCCTGTATGTACTGCGGTGCGGTGTTGACCCAGGAGGAGCTGGTCATTATCCAGGAAAAGAAGGAGAAGAATCCGCTGGGGGAGATACTCCAGAAGCTTTATGAAAATGGGGACGAGAAGGCGGAGGATCTGATTGACCAGATGCTGGAACTGGATCAGTACGATGCGAAGGCAAATGAGATTTACGCCAGACTTCATTTCAATGAGATTATTTTTGAACATCTGGACGTGATGGAGCGTTTCAGCCGTTCGGAATATGCGGCCTGTTTTGAAAGTTACAAGAGACAGTGTCACCCGGTACTGGAGACCGTGGATCGATATGCCATGGTTTCGGAGGACAAAGGGGAGCCCTTGATGCACGAGCTGGCGGCGGCTCTGGTAAAGGCCCTCGACGAGGCCGTGGCAGCCGATGCCTCCCTCCGGTCGAAGAATGCCCGTGCCATGAAGCTGGACCAGTATAAAATGATTCTTGCAGTTTATGCCATTCCCATGGTACAGGAGCAGAAATTGTCCATTGGCGGACGGTTGGCAGACATTCTGGTGGAGGAATGGATTTCGGCCCATCCGAAATCCAAGATCGCCAAGGGAAACTATCAGGATATGGTGGTCGGCTTTAAAAAGGGAAAGATGTGCTTTATCACGACGGCAGTCTGCGAGTCCTTCGGAAAGCCCGACGACTGTTATGAGCTTACCTGTTTCCGGGACTTTCGGGACAACCACATGCTACGGACGAAAGAGGGACGTGCCCTGGTGGAGGAGTATTATGAGATTGCCCCGGGGATCGTCACCTGTATCAATCTGGGGGGAGATGGGGCTGGCATCTACGAAGACATCTGGAAGAAATGGCTTTCTCCCTGTCTCTCGGACATCGAGGCCGGAAGGACGGAGGCCTGCGGCAGGAGGTATCAGGAGATGGTGGAGAGCCTGAAGGGAAGGTATCTTTACGGAAAAATAGTAAAAAGTGAGAGCGAGCGGCTTTTCCGGATGTAAAAGGTTTCTCTGTTTTAATTTTTCCAGACTCCAGAAGAAAAAATATTAATATATTTGAAAGATTGAAGAAAAAGTAGAAAAAATCAATAAGATAGTTCATAGCTAAAAACGCCATGGAATGAGAAAATACCCACAGGGGTAATAATATATTCATTCCATGGCGTTTTTTAATATACAGGCCTGTGCAAAGGAAATATGCCGCCGGGGACCTTCCGAGGAGTTCTGGTTTTAGAAAAAATCGATTTTGGGCGCAGATTTTTCAGAAGGAAAACGGGCCGGGGATAATGACAATTTTCTCTTTTTATGGTACACTCGAAATGAGAACGGCCCGGAGGAACGCCAGCATGAACAATCAAAAACTTGGACATCATTTAATCGAATCACTGCTGTCTTTACTGAACAACCTGGAACGAAACGGCATGGATATTTACCGACTCATGGAGAGCCGGGACGAATTTCCCTCCTTTGCGGATTCAAGGGAGCTTCAGACGGCCTGGGAGATCATTCTCTTCATGGACGAGATGCCCGGCGGCTTTCTCATTTACCAGGCGGGCGGGGAGGAGCGGATTCTGTACGCCAACATGGCGCTGGTCCGGATCTTCCGGTGCGACACCAGGGAGGAGTTCCGGAGACTCACCGGGAATACCTTCCGGGGAATGGTCCATCCGGAGGATCTTTTGGCCGTGGAGGAAAGTATTGCGGAGCAGATACGCATCAGCCAGTATGATCTGGACTATGTGGAGTACCGGATCCTGACAAAGGACGGCGAGGTATGCTGGATCGAGGATTACGGCCACTTTGTACATACCAGCTCCGTGGGGGGCGTCTTCTACGTGTTTTTGGGCGACGCCACGGAGAAGAAAAAGGAGCATCTGCGCCGCCTGGAGGTGATTGAGGGACTTGGCATCCACTATGAGTCCATCCTCTACATAAACCTGGATGCGGACAGCATTCTGCCCTATCGTCTGAGCGGCCGGATCAGCCGGTGGTTTGACGCCTCCGATCATTCCCGCCGTTTTTCTTCCTATATGTCGGAATACATTCGCACCTGGGTCGTCCCGGAAGAGCGGGACTCTGTGGGCAGGGCCACGTCCCCGGAGCACATTCGAAAAAAACTGTCCGAAAACCGGACCTATTATATCAATTACCGGATCTGCGGCGGCGGGGCGGAGCAGTACATGCAGCTTCGCATCGTCAACGTGGGAAAGAACGGGGGCGTCTCCCAGATTGTTTTTGGCTGCCGCAGGATCGACGACGAGATTCGGCGGGAGATGGAGCAGAACCAGATTCTGGAGGACGCACTGGGCAATGCGAACCTGGCCATCACGGCCAAGAACGCCTTTTTATCCAACATGTCCCACGACATGCGGACCCCCCTGAACGCCATTTTCGGCTATGCGGCCCTGGCAAGACAGAATTTTTCCAAGCCGGAAACCGCCCTGGGCTGCCTCGACCGCATCGAGGCGGCTTCCAGGCAGCTTCTGGACCTGATCGACAAAGTGCTGGAGATTTCCTGGAGCGAGGCCAACGACACTCCCGTCCTGGAGGAGGCGTGCAGCCTGTCCGGGCTGATCCAGGAGGTCGAGAAGACCATGCTGCGCCAGGCGCTGGACAAGGGTGTCCATCTTTCGGCGGATGACTCGGGCCTTGGGCATGCCGACGTGTTTTGCGACCGGGGAAAGCTCCGGCAGATCCTTTTATATCTTGTGGACAACGCGGTCACCTACACTCCGGAGGACGGACATGTGACCCTCGCCCTCACGGAGCCGGAACAGCTCCCCAACGAATATGCCGTCTACCGGTTTACGGTGACGGACACGGGAATCGGCATCGGAAAGGACTTCCTGGGACATATTTTCGAGCCCTTTGAGCGGGAGAAGAACACCACCTTCAGCGGAGTCCACGGCTCCGGCCTGGGGCTTACCATCGCCAGGAACATGGTCGTCCGAATGGGAGGGACCATCGAGGTGGAGAGCAACCCGGGCCAGGGCAGCACCTTCACCGTCACCCTCCGCCTCCGCACCCGGAATCGGCCGAAGGACACCGTCTGCGAACCGGCGGTGACACTGGAACAGCTTCTCGGTCGCACCATTCTCCTGGTGGAGGACAACGCCCTCAACATGGAGATTGAGACCGACCTTCTGACGGAGCTGGGCTTTGTCATCGAGCCCGCCGAGAACGGACGGGCGGCCGTGGAAAAGCTGAGCGCCGCCGGGCCGGGGGACTATCTTCTCGTCCTCATGGACATTCAGATGCCGGTCATGGACGGGCTTGCGGCCGCCAGGGCCATCCGTACCCTCCCGGACCCCGTCCTGTCCCGGATTCCCATCATCGCCCTCTCCGCCAACGCCTTCGAGAGCGACAGGAGAAAGTCCATTGAGAGCGGCATGGATGCCCATCTGACCAAGCCCCTGGACGTTCTGCAGCTTCTGGAGACCGTCGTGGGCGTCATCCAAAAGCGTCGGCCTGATTGCCCGGGAGAACTCGAATGAAATGCGGCTTGAATAACAGGGGTAAGTATGGTAAATTGATAGTATGATTATAGAAGGAGTTACACGGATGATCCAGAAGCCGAAGAAATTTTTATTAATCAGTTTTACCTCTCTGATCCTTCTCTGTATCGGAGTCTTTTCCTGGGTGGCGTTTAGCATGTCACGGCGGAGCGAGGCCTCGATCAGCGAGATCGGGGCGATCTACATGGGAGAGATGAACAGGCAGCTTCAGCAGAAGTTTACGGCCATCGTTGAACTCAGGCTGTCCCAGGTGAAGGGGATCACGGAGCGGACAAGCCCCGAGGACGTGGAATTCGGTCCGGACATGAAGGAGGAGATGGCCTTAAGCGCCAGCGTCCGGGAGTTTACCTACCTGGGCCTTTATTCCAAGGATGGGACCTGTGACGTGATCTACGGGGGTCCGGTGGAGATCGTCGATCAGGAGCGATTCCTCTCCGTGCTTGCGGAGGGCAAAAAGATGGTGACCAACGGCACCGGACCGGACGGGGAACGGCTGTTGATCTTGGGGATCAGCAGCGCTTACGACATGGAGGAGGAGGGAGAGACCGGCACGGCGCTGGTGGCGGGCATCCCCATGACCTACCTGCAGGAGGCCTTGGTCTTAAACGATGAAAACTCCTTGATTTACACCCATATCATCCATGCGGACGGGAGCTATGTGATCCGCACCGGGGACGCCTACCGGGAAAGCTATTTTGACCGCATGAGGGAGCAGTACGGCGGGTTTGACGGAAAAGGCGGCGAGGAGTACGTGAAGGAGCTGCAGGCGGCCATCGCCGGGAAGGAGGATTATTCGGCCCTGTTTTCCATGGACGGGGTACATAACCACATTTACTGCAGTCCGCTGTCCTTTTCGGACTGGTATCTGGTGAGCGTCATGCCTTTCGGGACGCTGGACGACGCCGTCAACAGCCTGGGAAACCAGAGGGTTTACACCATGACCGGCGCCTGCATGATCATCATGGCCGCCATCATCGCCATTTTCGTGCTGTATTACCGGATGTCCCAGAGGCAGATGAGGGAGCTCAACGAGGCGAAAGCGGAGGCGGTCAGGGCCAACCGGGCCAAGAGCGAATTCCTTTCCAACATGAGCCACGACATCCGCACGCCCATGAACGGTATCGTGGGCATGGCGGCCATTGCCACCACCAACATTGACGACAAACAGAGGGTGCAGGACTGTCTGAGGAAGATCACCCTCTCCAGCAAGCACCTCCTGGGCCTGATCAACGACGTGCTGGACATGTCCAAGATCGAGAGCGGGAATCTGAGCCTCAACATCAACCAGATCTCCCTCAGGGAGACCATGGACAATATCGTGAATATCGTGCAGCCGCAGATCAGGGCCCGGAACCAGCATTTTGACATCTTCATCCAGAGGATTGAGACGGAGGAGGTCCACTGTGACAGCATCCGTCTGAACCAGATTCTGATCAACCTGCTCTCCAACGCAATCAAATTCACGCCGGAGGAGGGGTATATCAACGTCTATCTGAGTCAGGAGCCTTCCCCCAGGGGAGAGGCTTATGTGCGGTGCCATTTCCGGGTGAAGGATACCGGGATCGGCATGGACCGGGAATTTCAGGAACACATTTTCGATACCTTCTCCAGAGAGCAGAATGAGAGGGTGGACAAGATCGAAGGAACGGGCCTGGGGATGGCCATCACCAAATCCATCGTGGACGTGATGGAAGGCACCATCGAGCTTGTCAGCGAGCCCGGAAAGGGCAGCGAGTTCCATATTGTTCTGGATATGGAGCGGGCCGAGGTGAAGGAGGAGGATATGGCCCTGCCGCCCTGGAGGATGCTGGTGGTGGACAACAACGAGGATCTGTGCTTAAGTGCCGTTTCCACCCTGAAGGAGATCGGCATAGAGGCGGAGTGGGCCGTGGACGGAAGGACGGCAGTGAAGATGGTGAGGAAGCGCCATCTGGAGGAGGACGATTACGAGATCGTGCTCCTGGATTGGAAGATGCCTGGCATGGACGGCCTTGCCACTTTAAGAGAGATTCGCCGTTACCTGGGAGAGGCTACGCCCATCCTAATCATATCGGCCTACGACTGGAGCGATATTGAGGCCGAGGCCAAGCAGGCGGGTGCCCAGGGCTTTATCTCCAAGCCGTTGTTCAAGTCCAACCTGTACCTGGGACTCCGGCATTTCGCCGGCGTGGAGGAACCTGAGGTTCTGGTGGCGGAGACGGGGCAGGAGGAGTTTTTCGGGAAGCGGATTCTCCTCTCGGAGGATAATGACCTGAACTGGGAGATCGCCGAGGACATCCTGACGGAAGCCGGCTTTGAGGTGGAGCGGGCGGAAAACGGAAAAGTCTGCGTGGAACTCTTTGAAGACTCAGCCCTCGGCTATTATGACATTATCCTGATGGACATCCGCATGCCGGTGATGAACGGCTACGAAGCGGCGAAGGCCATCCGGGCGATGCCAAGGCCGGACAGCTCTCTCCCGATCATTGCCATGACGGCGGATGCATTCTCCGACGACATTAAGCATTGTATGGAGTGCGGTATGAATGAACACGTGGCGAAGCCCATCGACGTGGATCGTCTGAAACAGATTTTGAAAAAGTACCTGGGGCAATAGGCGGTTGCGAAACATGAGACGAAGGGAATATTCTGGTTTCGCAACTGACTGTATCCGAGGGAATACGGGAAGGAGAAGAGAATATGAATGCAAAGAAATACGAGATTGACACGGCGGAAAATCGGACGTTTTTGAAGGAAATCTCCATGGAACTCCTGGAGTTTGGGCGGAAATTTCCCGCACCGGGGGGGAGCGCCTATTATCTGAAGGAGGACGGGACGCCCTGGAAGGAGAAAAACAGGGAGGTCTATGAGACTTGCCGGATGGCTCACGTCTACGCCATCGGAGAGTTCCTTGGATTTAAGGGTGGAAAGGAGCTGGCGGAAGCCGCCATCCGGGCTCTTTGGGGAGAGATGAGGGATAAAGAAAACGGGGGCTGGTATGCCGGCCTTGACGCAGAGAACGCCCCTCTTTCCGGAAAGCTCTGTTACGCCCATGCCTTCGTGATCCTGGGAGCCTCCTCAGCGGTCCTGGCCGGCGTGGACGGGGCAAAGGAGCTTCTAGGGGAAGCCATCAAGACCTATGACCGCTATTTCTGGAATGAGGCGGAGGGGCTTTCCTGCGATACCTGGAACACGGAGTTTACGGTCCAGGATGATTACCGGGGCTTAAATGCCAATATGCACACGGTGGAGGCGTTCCTGGCGGCGGCGGACGTTCTGGAGGACGAGACTTACCGGGTCCGGGCCGGACGAATCATAAAGAACGTGGTTTCCTGGGCGGAGAAGAACAGTTGGAGGATCCCGGAGCATTACACGAAGGAATGGGTCCCGGACCTTGACTGCAACAGGGAGCGGCCGGACGATCCCTTCAAGCCTTACGGGGCGACGCCGGGACATGGGCTGGAGTGGTCCAGGCTGATCACTCAGTGGGCCCTTTCCGCTCATAAGGACCGGGCGGCGGCACCCTATGTCGAGGCCGCAAAGAACCTGTATCACAGGGCCGTCTCGGACGGCTGGAATGCGGACGGAGCGCCGGGGGTCGTCTACACGACGGACTGGGATGGAAAGCCGGTGGTCCACGACCGGATGCACTGGACCCTGGCGGAGGCCATCAACACGGCTGCGGTTCTTTACCGGGTGACGGGGGAGGCGCAGTATGCGGCGGATTATGCGGAGTTCATGAAGTACTTGGACGAGACCGTGCTGGACCATGAGAACGGCTCCTGGTTCCACCAGCTTGACCGAAACAACCAGGTGGCTGGTACCGTGTGGCCCGGCAAGCCGGATCTCTACCATGCCCTGCAGGCGTGCCTGATTCCCTACTATGCGCCCGAGGTCTCCATCGCCCTGGCCGTGAAGAGGAAGCAGGAGGTATAAAAATTTAAAGCAGTTCCCGTTGCTTCTCCGTATAGAAAGGAATGTTTATACGTTTTTCGGCAGCTCTTTTTCCAACCTTCAAACACCCTCCACCGAGAGCCCATTCAGGCAGCCGACGATCTCTTCCGCAGACAGCGACACTGTTCTGTCCCCATGATACACGACAGACGTCCGGGATTTCAGGCATGCGGCAGAGGATGTTGGATCCGACGAAATGGTACGATTTATCCTATTTTTTCTTGTGAACAGGGGTATAATAAAAAAAGGGAACCGTAGGAATCGCAATGATTTGTCAGGGGGAAGTGTATGGAATTTAAAACTTTCTGTACCGGCACTCGCACCACCTATCAGGAAATACAGGTGGAGCATGATCTGATTAATAAATTTTATGAAATCTGGAATCCCATGCAGGAACAGATTCTGTCGATTCCGGATGGTTGTGTGAATATCTGGTTTTTGTGGAATCAGAAACGGTGCCATGCCCGTCTGATAGGAAGCGCACTGACAGGAAAGCCCTCCCTGGTCAGCCGTCATGAACGCTGCTTTGGAATAAAATTCAACGCCGGAGTGGTGCCGGAGGTATTCTTAAATGATATCGGCCATATTATCAATAACAACTGTCCGGTCAATGTCTATAAAGACATCACCTTCATGGAGAAAGCCCTGGAGCGGCTGGGAAGCTTTGAAGAACGTGTCCTCTATGTGCTGGAGCGGGACAGCGTATTTGGAAAGAACCGGGTCAGCCCCATGACCAGGCAGATTGTGGAGGATGTGGCGGAAGCCATGGGAAAGCTGACGGTTTTTGAGTTGGCTCAGACTCTTGGTTACAGTCAGCATTATACCAATCTGGTGTTCCGAAAAAATATCGGGATGCCGATCAAGCAATATTCCGGCATTGTCCGCATTCAGCATGCCCTGTAAGGGATCGAGAAGAAGGATTGCGATTTTATTTACGAAAATCTGGGATATTACGACCAGTCCCATTTTATCCGGGAGTTTAAGCGTTATACGCTTCTGACGCCGAAATCTTACGATAAAGATGATTGGATATTTGTATAAATTGAGAGCGAAGATTAAAAAGGGATCCCATGAAGATTCAAGATTTTGAAAAGCTTGGATTTTCATGGGATCCTTTTTGGCGATTTGGGATATTTCATAATGATACACCTTTTAAATGCGAAATTATGTACGTTTTATACAATATTTTTTAAGGCCTGTCTTATACAATAATGCCAGAGACTTTTTTATGCACACGCCGATGCAGAGGAAAAGGATCTCCCGGAGGATAAGAAAAGTCCGGAAGCTGTGAGAAGAGCCGTGCAAAAGCGGGCGGAGCATGGGATTTACGGGTATGTGTCCGAGGAGTCGGACCGGGCGTTTAAAGTGGCGGCGGGAGAATGGTTTGACCGGAGATATCACTGGAGAACGAAGACGGAGTGGATGACTTACATTCCCGCCGTGGTGCTGGCAATCAACGCAGTCATCCAGGAATGTTCGGAGCCGGGGGACGGTGTCATTATTCAGCCGCCGGTATATCGCCCCTTTATGGCTGGAATCATGAACAATCGAAGAAGCATATGTCGAAATGCCTTGATTGAAAATAACGGGTATTACCGGATGGATTACGAAGGCTTGGAAAGGCTGGTCAGGCAGAAAGAAAACAAGGTTCTAATTTTATGTTCGCCGCACAATCCCGTAGGGAGGGTGTGGAGTCAGGAAGAATTGGAAAATATTCTTGCGATCTGTAGAAAATGGGGGGGGGGTAGTGATCTTCAGTGACGAGATCCATTCGGATTTTGTATTCGACAAAAACTTCATCCCCCTGGGACGGAATGCGGAGGAAGAAGATCAGGTGATTTCGGCCTGCTCCCCCATCAAGAGCTTCAATATGGCGGGGCTGTAGGCGGCTCTGCTCATTGCAGAAAACGAGAATTTGAGGAAGCGGATACAGGGCAGGGTGATTGCTAACCGCCTTCCTTATTCCAATGTGTTCGGGCCGATTGCCGGGGAGGCTGCCTACAGGTGCGGCGATGAATACATGGACAGCCTGCTGGCGTATCTCAGGCATAATTTTGAATTCGTAAATGAATTCTGCGAAAAAGAACTAAACACTGTCCGCATGGTGCGGGCGGAGGGAACATATCTGGCCTGGCTCGATTTCAGGGGGACAGGGCTGGAATGTAAGGAAATCAACCGCCGGATCCTCGAACAGGCGAAAATCGCAGTTGATCCCGGGGAATGGTTTGGAGAGGAGGGACGGGGATTCGCAAGATTTAGCCTGGCCTGCGGGATGGATATGGTGAAGGAGGCCATGGGGAGGCTGAAGGAGATATTTCAAATATGAAAGGGGCATGGACGATAAAGAAAGAGGGATTATTTATGAATCAAAAAGAAATCGGATTTTCCATGGAAGAATTTCAGGCAAGGATCGCAAAGGTGAAGGCGTCCATGGCGGAGCAGGGGCTTGCCATGCTGTTAGTGAATACGCCTGAAAATGTGTTTTGTCTGACCGGGCATAAGTCACCGGGTTACTATATGTATATGTGCCTGGTAGTTCCCATGGAAGGGGAAATGACGCTGGTTTTAAGAAGAGGAGAGGTCGGAAATGCCATGGTGTATTCCTGGCTTTCCGGTGACGGGCTGGTAGCCTATGATGACACGGACGATCCCCTGCAGAAGACCGTGGATGTGATTTTGAAAAAGGGATTGAAAGGCGGAAAGGTCGGCGTGGAGTTCACCTCCTGGTTCCTTACCACGAAGAATTTCCTGAGCCTGCAGGCGAAGCTTACGGGGGCGCAGGTGGTGGATTCCTCCGGTACGGTGGAAGCGGCCAGGATGATCAAATCCGCAAGAGAGATCGAATATATTGAGGCGTGCTGCCGCATTGCGGACGCAGCCCTGGCAAAGGGCATGGAAAAGGTTCGGCCCGGCAATAAGGAAAAAGAGGTGGCGGCGGCCTTCTTCTCGGAAATGTGTCTACAGGGCAGTGAGTATTACGGGACAGAGCCTTATGTGGCTTCCGGCCCCAGGGCAGGAGCCATGCATTCCTCCTGGGGGGAGAGGGTTATCCGGAATGGAGAGACCGTGCTTCTCGAGTTGGCTGCCACAGTGAACCGCTATAACGGCGCACTGATGCGGACGGTATGCCTTGGGAAACCTTCTCCGGTGATGGCAGAGTGGAGTAAGGTTTGCATTGAGCGGGCCGGTCTTTACGAAAACTACAGGAAGCGTACCGGATATTCCTTGGGCATTGCCTTTGCACCTGACTGGGGCGAGGGCCATATCATGAGCCTCCAGAAGGGAGATCAGAGACTCTTACAGCCCGGCATGGTGTTCCCTCCGGCCCTCAGGGAACTTGGATAATACGGCGTGGGCTTCAGCGAGACGGTCCTCGTGACAGAAACCGGCTGCAGGCCTTTCGGAAATACCAAGAGGGAACTTTTGATCATAGAGTAAGACAGGTTATTTTGTAAGTTTTCGGCAAAAGAAAAAGTTAAGAGATCTTCTGTGAGTATTTTATGCAAAATCACAGAAAATCACTTGACTGAATATTGTCGACAATATATAATATACAAAAAGAAACTGTTTCCGGGGAACGGATCCCGATAGCAGGAAAGGAGAACACGATATGCCAATCGTAAAAGCATCAGAGAACCGCGTAAAGACCGGCGTACATTTTATGCTGGGCAACTACGCACTTGTGGAAGGCGCCATCAGCGCCGGGTGTAATTTCTTCGGCGGATATCCCATTACTCCCGCCAATGAGATTTCGGAGAGGATGTCCCAGAGGCTGCCGGAGGTGGGAGGCAGGTTTGTACAGGGGGAGGATGAGCTCTTCTCCATTTTTGCCTGTACAGGAGCGTCCCTGGCCGGCGGCAAGGTCATGACGGCCACGGCCAGCGCCGGCTTCAATTACATGCAGGAAGGGCTCGGCTATGCCTATACCATCGAGGCGCCCCTGGTGATCGCCGACGTGCAGCGGTGCCGCGGAGAAAATTATGCCAGCCAGGCGGACGTGTATCAGATGCGTTACGGCGCCAGCGGCGATTACGAGGCCATCGTGGTCTGTCCTTCCTCCGTCCAGGAGCTTTATGACTATACCATCTGGGCCTTTAATCTGGCCGAGGAGTACCGGAATCCGGTCATCATCATGTCGGAGACCACCATCGCCCTGATGCGGGAGCGGCTGGACATCCCGGAGGCATCCAAGATTGACCTGTATAACAGAAACTATACCTCTCTGTCGCCGGAGGAGTACATGCCTTTTGCGGCGCCGGAGTTTGGCTGTCCCGATGCGGCTCCCCTGGGCGCCGGCTACCAGACGATCTATTCCCTGAATCCCCATGACGAGAAGGGGAGCATCGACTGGGATCCGGAGGTGTTCGACCGGTTATACAAGAGAGTCTGCGGGAAGGTGAAGGAGAATGCGGACAAGATCTGCCGGACGGAGCGGATTTTGATGGACGATGCGGAATATGCGCTGATCGCCTATGGGAGCGAGGTGCGTCCGGCCATCGAGGCGGCGGAGCTTGCCAGGGAGTGCGGGATCAAGGCGGGCGTACTCAAGCTTTGCAACGTGTGGCCCGTTCCGGAGAAGGCCATCTCGGAGGTGTCGAGAGAGGTGAAAGGCATCTTTGCGGTGGAGATGAACATGGGCAAGTATGTGAATGAGATCGCGAGGGCGGCGGCGGGCCGGTGTCCAGTGGTTCCCATCACCAAGAATCTTGGCCTGGTACATACCGGCTACGAGATCTTTGAAGATATGAAAAAGGGGGTTAAGTAAGATGAGTGAACTGAAAATCAATCCCAGAAGAAAATATTTGAGACCGGAGAAGCTTCCGCACTTTTTCTGCTCCGGCTGCGGCTGCGGCCAGGTGCTCAACTACTATATGCAGGCGCTTGAGGAGCTTGACATGGATCCCAGGAAGATGGTCCATGTGGCGGGCGTGGGCTGCACGGCCAGAATCCCGGTCTACATCAAGACGGACATGTTCCACGGCGTCCACGGAAGGACCCTGGCCTGGGCCACCGGCGTGAAGATGATGCAGCCGGATACGCCCGTGGTGATCTTTGCCGGTGACGGCGACGTGGCTTCCATCGGCGGCAACCACCTGATCCATGCGGCCAGAAGGAACCTGGACGTGACGGTGGTCATGGTCAACAACATGAATTTCGCCATGACGGGGGGACAGGTGGCTCCCACCACGCCGGAGAAGGCGAGGACCATGACGACTCCCTACGGCAGCGCGGAACCCAGGTTCGACGTGTGCGCCCTGGCTCAGGCGGCGGGCGCCACCCACGTGGAGCGCTGGACCACGGCTCAGCCGATCCAGTGTAAGAAGGCCATGGAGCGGGCCCTCACCCATAAAGGGTTCTCCCTGATCGAGATCGTTTCCCAGTGTCCGACCCATTTCGGCCGCTATGCCTTGAAGACCGGTGATCCTAATGCGGTGATCGCCTGGATCAAGGAGCACACTTATACGGATGCCCAGGCGAAGAAGATGAGTCCGGAGGAGATGGAAGGCAAGCTTCGCTGCGGCGAATACATCCGTGTGGAAAAGCCCGTCTACGAGGGCACCAACGAGTTAATGTGAGGAGGAGAAGGAAATGATTACATATCCCCAGAGAGTTACCTTATGCGGGTTCGGCGGGCAGGGAATCATTTTGTCTGCCGTGATTTTAGGGACGACTGCCGTGACCAAGGGCAATCTGTATGCGGTTCAGACCCAGTCCTACGGCTCGGAGGCCCGGGGCGGCCAGTGCCAGGCGGAGTTGATTATTGACAGGAAGGTCATCAATTCTCCGGTGGCGGAGAAGAAGAACCTGCTTGTGGCCATGTTCCAGACGGCCTATGAGAAATACATTCCCACTTTGGAGGAGGACGGTGTTTTGGTGATTGATCCCGGTCTGGTGACGAAGATTACCCGTCCCATCGCCCACACTTTTGAGGTTCCGGCCACCCAGATCGCGGTGGATCTCGGCAACCGCATGGCGGCCAACATGGTCATGCTGGGCTTCTTAAGCGAGGCCCTTGGGCTGATCGGCCACCAGGACCTTCTGGACGTGGTGAAGGACAATGTGAATCCCAGGTTTGTGGAGCTCAACTTTAAGGCGGCGGAAGCGGGAGCCGCTTATGCGAAAGAGCACAACTTATATTTCAGGTAATTGCGAAACCGCAAAAATTTGTCGGATATTCTGACAATATTTCCGGGAGAAGCCCTCTGCGCCATGGAAGCAAGACCAGGGAAGGCAGGAGGGACGAATCCCGAGTGCCTTCTGTGGTTCTGGGCTTGCTGGAATGGTTGGCGCTGCAGGCCTCGAACGGACATATTGACAGAATATCCCTTCAATTCCACGTTTTGTAATTACCTGATACTACTTATATTAAAGGAGAGACCATGAATCTATTTGAATATGAAGGAAAGGCCCTGATGCGGGAGTATGGGATTCCTGTGCCTGAGAGCCATCTGATCGTCTCGGAGGGGGAAGCGGCCCCCATGGCGTTTCCGTTTGTACTTAAAGCCCAGGTTATGACCGGGGGAAGAGGCAAGGCCGGCGGCGTCAAGGTCTGTGAGAATGAGGCGGATTATGAGAAGTATGCCCATGACATTCTGAATATGGAGATCAAGGGCCACAGGGTCCACGGGCTTTTGGCGGAGCAGATGATGAAGGCGGAGAAAGAGCTTTACCTTTCGATCACTCTGCAGGGCGTGGCGAAGCCGACCCTCATCGCCAGCCGCATGGGCGGAATGGACATCGAGACGGTGTCGAAGGAGAACCCGGAGGAGATCGTGAAGCTGGAGATCGATCCTTTCACCGGACTTAAGGGATATCAACTGAAATACCTGGCGAAGAAGCTTGGGGTGGAGGACAAACAGGACCTGTTCGAGATGGTGAAGAAGGTGCAGGACGCCTTCTTTAAAGCCGGGGCCCTTCTGGTGGAGATCAATCCCCTGGGGCTGGTGGACGGGAAGCTTGTGGCCATGGATTCCAAATTCGTGATCGACGGCCACGCCCGCCATATGCAGGGGAAGCTTTCTGAGCTGGAGGAGGCCAGGGAGAAACTTCATGCCTATAAGGCCCCCGAAAAAGAGGCGACCACCATCACTTACGTGCCCCTGGACGGAGATCTGGGGCTGATCTCCGACGGGGCGGGGACCGGCATGCTGACGCTGGATCTGTTAAATGACGCCGGAGGCCATGTGGCAAGCTTCTGCGAGCTTGGCGGAATGACCACGGAGGAGGTCATGTACCGGGCCATGGACCTGACCCTCACGGGACATCCGGAGGTGAAGGGCGTCATCATCGTGCTGATCGGCGGCTTTAACCGCATGGACAACATGGCCCTCGGCATCACCAAGTATGTGAAGGAACACGACGTGAAGATTCCCATTTTCACCAGGATGTGCGGCACCATGGAGGAAGTGGGGCTTGAGACCATGAAGGAGGCGGGAATGCCCACCTACAACATTCTGGTCGACACGGTGAAGGAATTTGTCCGCACGGTGGAAGGAGGTGCAGGGGAATGTCAATCCTGATCAACAAGGATTCGAAAGTATTGGTTCAGGCCATCACGGGGAAATCCGGTTCCCTGCAGACAAAGGTCATGCTGGAGGCGGGCACCAACATCGTGGCCGGAGTGACGCCCGGAAAGGGCGGGCAGGAGGTCCACGGAGTGCCGGTCTACGATTACATTTCCGAGGCCAAGGCGGCTCATGACTTTGACACGGTCATCTGCTTCGTGCCCCCGGCCGGGGCCAAGGATTCCTGTTTCGAGGCCATCGACTCCGGAATCAAGGTGCTGGTCCTCACCACGGAGGAGATCGCCCTCCACGACGTGGTGGAGATCATCGCCTATGCGAAGGCTCATGACACAATCCTGGTGGGACCCGGCTGCGCCGGAGTGATCGCCCCCGGCGTCTGCAAGGTGGGTGCGCACCCGGTGCGGTTCTTTACAAAAGGCCGCGTGGGCGTGGTGTCCAAGAGCGGCGCCCTTTCCTATGAGATCGGTAAGACCCTGACGGATGCGGGGATCGGGCAGTCCGGCGTGGTCGCCATCGGCGGAGGCCCCATCTGGGGCTTTACCCAGAAGGACGCAGTGGCCCTCTATGAGAAGGATCCGGACACGGACGTGATCGTGCTCCTGGGCGAGATCGGCGGCGGCTCCGAGGAGGATGCGGCGGCTTATATCAAAGAGCACGTGACGAAGCCAGTGGTCTCCCTGATCGTGGGGCGCAACGCCCCCCAGGGGAAGAGCCTGGGCCATGCGGGAGCCATCGTCAGCGGGAACGTGGGCACGGCAAAGACGAAAATCGCAGCTCTTCAGGATGCGGGAGTCCATGTGGTAAAAAATCCGGTGGAGATGGTGGAAACCATACGGACATTATTATAGAACGGTGCGGGCGGCAGGCCGTCCGGTACAGAAAGAGAGGAATGGATCGTGGCAGTATATATTGACAAGGAGCTCTGCAAGAGCTGTAAGATCTGCATGAGCATCTGTCCGAAAAATGTGTTTGAGATCACCAATCATGTGAATAAGAAAGGATATAATTACGTGGAGGCGGCCAGAGAAGAGGACTGCGTGAAGTGCGGCCAGTGTGAAACCTCCTGCCCTGATTTTGTGATTCATGTGGAATAGGTTTTGGGTTCCTGCATTTTCATGTTAACAGGAAATACGGAAGAAAATCGGTTCTTTTCACGCCGAAACACGCTTCCGCTCTTGAAAGCTCGTAGCGGTACATAAGAGCCTTCCTTCGCTTAGGCTTGGAACGCTCTAAGTACCGACGGCTTTCAAATGGTTTCGGCTTAGAAAAAACCGCTTTTCTTCCTGGGTTTTCTGTTAGAATGTAAAATGCAAAAATTCAAGAGAAGAGTTCCTTGAATAGTTTCTGGAAAACGGTTATACTGGGAACTGATTCTTCTGGACAGAGAGGAAACTGTCCGGAAAAACGCAGAAGATAAGAAATTCGGGGAGGAATTGCATCATGAAGAAAACCATCGGCATTGTGGGCGGCATGGGGCCCCTGGCTACCTGCGACTTATTCCGCAAGATTGTGGAAGTGACCGACGCAAAGAGCGATCAGGAACATGTGAGAGTCTGCATCGATAACAACACGGAGATCTCGGACCGGACGGCTGCCATTTTGTCGGGCGGGCCGGACCCGGTCCCGGAGATGGTGAAAAGCGCCGTCAGGCTTCAGGGAATGGGAGCCGACGTGCTCATCATGCCCTGCAACACGGCCCATTATTTTTATGACCGGCTGGTCCCCTTTGTGGATACCCCCTTCCTCAACATGATTGAGGAGACTGCGAAGGAGATCAGGCAGAAGGGAATGAAAAAGGTCGGGCTTTTGGCCACGGACGGGACCTGCCAGTCCGGGGTCTATAAGAAGGTGTTTGACGCCATGGGAATCGAGACGTGCATGCCCTCCCCTGCGAGGCAGAGGTCCGTGATGGACGTGATCTATAAGGGGGTGAAGGCCGGAAATCTGTCCATCGATCTCACCGGGTTTTACGAGGCGATGGAGGAGCTTTTTGCGGACGGAGCGGAGACGCTGGTCCTTGGCTGCACGGAGCTTCCGGTGGCATTCGACCTGTTTCAAATTGAGAAGCCGAACATTGACCCTACCCTTGTGCTGGCCAAAGCCGCCGTGCGGTTCGTGGGTGCGAGGGTGAAGGGGGATTAAGGAGGACGACTATGTTAAGTAACATTGTGAAGAATATTACCCCTTCCGCCACCTGCGAGCTGGAAGGCGTCGTGGCCGACATGAAGGCCGCCGGCGTGGACGTAATTGGTTTAAATGCGGGGGAGCCGGATTTTGACACGCCGGAGAACATCCGGAACGCCTGCAAAAAGGCGCTGGACGAGGGAAAGACCAGGTACGTCAACGTGCCCGGGATCGCAGCGCTCAGGGAAGCCATCTGCGAAAAGCTTAAGAGGGATAACCATGTAGAATATGCGCCGTCTCAGATCTGCGTATCCACCGGGGCGAAGCAGGCCCTCAACAATGCGGTCATGGCCGTGGTCAATGCGGGGGACGAGGTCATCATCCCCATGCCCGGCTGGGTGAGCTACGTGGAGATCGTCAAGCTGGTGGGCGGCGTGCCGGTGTGCGTGGACACGAAGGAGGATTTCCAGCTGGACCTTGCGGCCGTCGAGAAGGCCATCACGCCGAAGACGGCGGCCATCATGATCAATACCCCCAACAATCCCACCGGTGCGGTTTACACCAGGGAGAGCCTGGAAAAGCTGGCCGAGCTGGCCGTGAAGCATGACTTCTACATTATCTCTGACGAGGTGTATGAGAAGTTAATTTACAACGGAAAGGTCCATGAGTGCGTGGCTTCCTTCTCTGAGGACGCCTACAATCATACCATTCTCATCAACGGCATGTCCAAGGCCTTTGCCATGACCGGTTGGAGATGCGGGTATGCGGCGGCTCCGGCGGAGATCGCTGCGGGCATCAATGCCATTCAGGGGCACACCACCTCCAACGGCACCACCTTTGTCCAGTGGGCTTCCCTGGAGGCGCTAAAGCATAACGACGGGACCATCAAGGAGATGGTGGCGGAGTACGCAAAGAGGAAGGACTATACCTATGGCCGTTTGACTGCCATGGAGGGAATCACCTGCGCCAACGTGGACGGGGCCTTCTATCTGCTCCCCGACGTGAGCCATTATTTCGGAAAGAAACATGACGGGAAGGAAATCAAGGATTCCTTTGATTTTTGCAGCTACATTCTGGAGGACGCCCATGTGGCCATCGTGCCCGGAGGAGCCTTCAATGCGCCGAAATGCGTCCGTATCGCCTACACCAATTCCATGGAAAAGATTGTGGAGGGGCTGGACCGGATCGAGAAGGCGCTCTCGAAGCTGGGATAAGAAAAACGGCAAAGCGGCATATAAAAACAACAGAAGCATGCCTGCATCCAGGTGTGCTTCTGCTGCCTGTTTTGTTCTGCGCTTGCCGCAAAAGTTCAAAATTCGAGATCTGAGTAATCAATGCCGAAACTTGCCAATTTTACTTTTGCGACCTTGATCTGGTAATTGAGTTCTTTATTTTCACCTGTTTCATGGGCCTTGATTCTCATTAAATCGACATATCTGTTAGTGGCGACTTCTTTTTGTCCTTCTAACGACATATCAACACCTGCATTCCTTGCTGGTGAGTACACTTGCTTCCACAATGCAAGTATAACAGAAGAGGGGGAGGGTGTAAAGTCTGTAAAATTTATAAGCGGAAAGCGACCGGCTGCAAAGTTTAAGGCATGACCGGTATCTTTTGCGGAAAGGTGGCTGGATAAGTATGAATAAAGAATATTCTTTGTTGATCAAAAACGGGCGGATCATCGACGGGAACGGCACTCCCGCTTTTTCAGGGGACGTTCTGGTGAAGGGCGACCGAATTGCAAAGGTCGGCGGGCCCTTTTTGGAGGAAATTGCGGACGAGGTGATCGATGCCGGGGGAAAGGTAGTGTCTCCAGGCCTGATCGATTCCCATTCCCATGCGGACTTGGACCTGTTAAAGAATCCCGGACAGGAGTTCGACCTCTGCCAGGGGGTGACGACAGAGATTGTGGGGTTATGCGGGCTGGGCTTCGTCCCTCTTGGAAAGAAGCATCTGGAGGAAAACATGAAATACAGTGCCGGTCTCTTTGGCTACGACCCCGCCCTGCTGGATCATGAGTTCTCCTCTTTTGAGGGATATATGAAGGAGGCGGCCGGGGCGGGGATCAACGTGGCGGTGGCGGCGACCCACAATGCGGCCAGGATTGCGGCTTCCGGCTTTTACAACCGGGCCGAGGACCGGGAGCGCCGTCTTCGGGTCATGGGAGAGATCGTGGACGAGGCCATGGCGGCCGGCTGCATCGGGATGTCCACGGGGCTTTCCTACTATCCCTGTACCTATGCGGATTTTGATGAGCTGGTCTTTCTGGCAAAGCGGCTTAGGGCGCATGACGGCACCTTCCTGACCCACATCCGTTACCCGAGGCAGGGAGAGCCGGACAGTGCCATCGACGAGATCATCCGGGTGGGGCAGGAGAGCCGGGCAAGAATCCATATCCTGCATTACAGAACCAAGTATCCCCATGACCACGGACATCCGGAGCGGCTTCTGGAAAAGATTGCCGAGGCCAACGAGGGCGGCTGCGATTTTACCTTAGAGACGCTTCCCTACCTGTCCGGAAGCACGTTCATCCACACGATCCTTCCCGGCTGGGTCGTGGAGGGAGGATTCGAGAGGACGCTGGAAAACCTGAGAAATCCGGCGCTCAGGCCCCGCATCAGGGAGGAGATGCAGTATCTTCTCGGGATCACGGCCATGGGCAACGGGAAGCCGCCCCGTTTTGGCCATGTGGGAGGGCACCCGGAGTATGGCGGAAGGCTGATCCGGGACGTGCAGGCGGAGCGGGGGCAGGAGCTCGACGAGATGCTCCTGGACCTTCTGGTGGAATCTAAGCTGGACATCAATTACGTGGGCAACGAGACGGAGGAGGATCCGGAGATTTTCCGCATCCTGATGCGGGATACCATGACTTTGCTCAGGTCCCCGCTGTATCTCTGCGGCGGAGACGCCATGCCTTACGGAGAATATCCCCATCCCCGCACCTACGGCTGCTATGCGAAGATGCTTCGCCTTTCCAGAGAGATGGAGATTCCCCTGGAGTCCGTGGTTGCAAAGCTCACTTCCTGTGTGGCGGACCGTTTCCGGCTGGATGATATCGGACGGCTGGAACCCGGAAAGCGTGCGGACATCATCATTTTCGACCCGGACACGGTCACGGACCGGGCGACCTTCGAGGAACCTACCGCCACGGCAACGGGAATACGTTTTGTGATCGTGGGAGGGAAGACCGCTCTGAAAGACGATAAGCCCACCGGGGTGCGAAATGGGAGCGTGGTCCGGAAAACGGGACCCTCTCAAAAAGGAGTTGACAAAGTCCGATAAAAGGATTATTATAAATAACGGTTTGGCAAAGGCGCTGTTTTCATAGGAAAATAGCGTCTTTTTGTCATGTCGGCGAGGGCAAATACAGGATTTGGCAAAACTGCATAAATTTATTGACAAATCGGAGGACAGTATGGTAGGATTATATATAACAGGCGGATAAATTGTATACAATCTACAATCAACAAGATTATTCGGAGACAGGGAGGTATCAGGATGTTATCTGTGAATCAAGTATCCATGCACTTCGGCGGTCTGGTGGCTCTGGACGGAGTCAATATGACGGTGAAGGACGGGGAGATCAGGGGCCTGATCGGGCCGAACGGTTCAGGCAAGACGACGCTCATCAACGTGATCACCGGATTTTACGCTCCGACCAAGGGGACCGTGGAGATGGACGGCCAGGTGATCTCCGGCCGGACGCCCAATGCGGTAGCAAAGGCCGGGCTGTGCCGGACTTTCCAGAACATCAATCTGTTTTCCGAGATGAGCGCGCTGGAAAACGTGGTGACTGCGGCCTGTACCCATCAGACGGTGAATTTGGGCTCCGCCATTTTTCAGACGAAGGCTCTGAAGGCCCAGGAAAAGGAGTGCCATGACAAGGCGAGGGAGCTTCTCTCCTTCGTGGGGCTGGGCGGAAAAGAGGACGTCAAGGCGACGAACCTTCCCTATGGGCAGCAGAGGCTCCTGGAGATCGCCAGGGCACTGGCCACGGAGCCGAAGCTCCTCCTCCTGGACGAGCCGGTGGCGGGCATGAACGAGCAGGAGAGCGACGAGGCGGCAAAGCTGGTACATAAGCTCAGGGAGAGCGGGAAGACCATCCTCTTAATCGAGCACCACATGAAATTCGTGATGTCTCTCTGTGACAGCCTGACCGTGCTCAACTACGGAAAAGTCATTGCGGAGGGGATTCCTTCGGAAATCCAGAACAACGAGGACGTTATCAGTATTTATCTTGGCAAGAAAAGGGGGAAATAAGACATGTTGCGTATTGAGAACCTCAGCTGCCATTACGGTGTGATCCAGGCCCTCCATGAAGTCAGTATCCACATTGAGAAAAAGGGGATCTATGCGATCATCGGCGCCAACGGCGCAGGAAAGTCTTCCCTGATCAACGTGCTTTCCGGCCTGGTCCCCGCTTCGTCTGGGAGGGTGATGTTCGACGGGGTGGAGATCACGGACCTGCAACCCCACGAGATCATCAAGACGGGGATTTCCGTGTGCCCGGAGGGCAGGAAGATCTTTAAAAGCGTTTCCGTCTATGAGAACCTCCTGGCGGGGGCCTACATCATGAAGGACAAGGCCGAGATCCAGAAAAACGTGGAGATGGTCTATGAATTTTTCCCCAGGCTTTCCGAGCGGAGGAAGCAGCTTGCGGGAACCCTCTCCGGAGGGGAACAGCAGATGCTGGCCATCGGGAGGGCGCTCATGTCCAACCCGAAGCTCCTTCTCCTGGACGAGCCCTCCATGGGGCTGGCTCCCAACCTGATCGACTTCGTGTTTGAGACGGTGGTGAAGATTTACGAGGAGAAGAACCTTCCCTCCATCATCGTGGAGCAGAATTCGGAGATGGCCCTTGGCATCGCCGATTACGCCTACGTCCTCGAGGTGGGGCACCTGACCATGGAGGGGACGGGGAAAGAGCTTCTGGCCAGCGACGAAGTACAGAAAAAGTATCTGGGCGCATAAAGTTTGGCTGTCAGCTTCCCGGGGACTGGAGGCTTTCGGTATAGAAAAAATAAAACAAAGAACAGGAGGAACAGGTATGAAGACGTTGAAAAAAGCAGGATGTCTGGCATTGGCTCTGATGATAGGCTTATCCGTGCTCGGAGGGTGCGGCTCCAAGAAGGATGACGTGATTCGCATCGGGGCGGTCGGCCCCCTGACCGGGGACAGCTCCAACGGCGGGACGGACGAGCTGGAGGGCAAGCAGCTTGCCATCGAGGATTTTAACGCGGCAGGCGGCATCGACGGAAAGAAGGTGGAGCTGTATTCGGAGGACGACGCTTCTTCCGCTTCCCAGTCCGCTTCGGCCGTCACGAAGTTGATCAACCAGGACAAGGTGGTGGCGATCGTCGGCGCCCACAACAGCGCCTGTACACTGGCCGACCTGGAAGTGATCAACAAGTACAAGATCCCCATGATCACGCCCGGCTCTTCTGCGGAGACGGTGCTGACCTCCGGGTGTGAATGGATTTCCCGTTCCTTCCCCGGCGACGGCTTACAGTGCTCTGCGCTGATCAACTACATCACCACCACGGGGAGCCCGAAAAAGATCGGTGTCATTTACTGCAACGACGACTTCGGCCAGGGCGGTTTTAACGCAATTTCCGCGGCGGCCGAGGCGAAGGGGCTCGAGGTGGTCTCCGAATCCTTCGCAAACGAGGACAAGGACATGACGACCCAGCTCAGCAAGTTAAAGAGCGAGAACATCGACTGCCTGTTCATCTGGTGCCAGTACACGCCCGGCGCCCTGATCATGAAGCAGGCCAGGGGCCTTGGATGGGACATCCAGTTCTACAGCGGCACGGGAACCATTCACGGGGACACCTTCTCTTTGTCTGACGGCGCCTATGTGGGCTGCATCAATTCCGTGCCCTTCACTTCGGCCAGCACGGACCCGAAGGTGCAGGATTTCGTGAAGCGCTATAAGGAGAAATTCGGAGAAGAGCCTTCCCAGAACTCGGCAAGGGCCTACGACGCCATGATGATTCTCCTGAACGCCATCAAGACGGCTGGTTCCACGGATGCGGACAAGATCCAGGAGGCCATCCGCAACACCAAGGATCATGACGGAATGCAGGGCAACATTTCCATCGACCCGGCCACCGGCGAGTACATCGGCGACGTGATGATCGTCCAGGCTGCGGAGGGGGATACCTGGACGTACCTGGATTCTGCGTCCACCAACTGATCCGGATATGAAGGGAGAAAAGCCAATGAAGGAAAAGGTAATGGCGGCGGCCGTGCAGATGGACATTGCGCTCTTTGACGAGGCGGCAAACCTGGCTTATATGGAATCGGCCATAAAAAAGGCGAAAGAAGAAAAGAACGCCGACCTGGTGGTGTTTCCGGAGCTTTGCAGCATCGGTTACATCCGGGAGCGGAACAAGGAATTCGGCCACAAGTACGTGATGGGGGCGGAAAAGGTTCCCGGGGAATTTACGGAAGCCCTCGGCGAGATGGCGAAAAAATACGACGTGTACATTATTTCCGGCATGACGGAGGCCCACCCGCAGATCCCGGCGACGCTGTACAATTCGGCGGTGCTCGTGGATCCCATGGGCAAGGTGGCGGGCGTGCACAGGAAGGTACATATCCCGGGCTATGAAAAGCATTACTTCATCCCGGCAAACACCAATGACGTGTTCCACACGGACATCGGCACCATCGGCGTGGGCATCTGCTACGACAACCAGTTTGCGGAGCTCACCAGGACCTATGCGCTCAAGGGGGCGGAAATCCTGGTGATGCTCTGGAACATGCCCCGCTTTTCCAACCAGCCGGAAATGCTCCACCGGCTGACCTCGGCCAGAGCCTTTGAGAACCGGATGTACGCCATTTCCTGTAACCGAATCGGGGAAAACAGCGGAATGGAGTTTTTCGGGCACAGCGCCATCGCAGATCCCCTCGGGGAACTGGTCGCCACGGCCGGGGAGGAGGAGACGATCCTTTACGGAGAGCTTTCCAGGGCCATGCTCCTCACGGAGCGGGCGCAGATGCCGGTATTCAGAGACAGGAGGCCTGATCTGTACGGAGAGCTTACAAAGCCTCTGTAAAGGCCTGAGCTTATCGTTGCTGCTATCCGCGGCAGGGATTCAAGAACATGGACGAGGTGAGAACATGGGACTTTTAGGATTACAGATTGTCAATGGAATTACGATTGGCATGATTTACGGTTTGGCCGCACTGGGTTTTACCATGGTGTTTAAGGCCTTGGGCTATCTGAATTTTTCACATTCCAATACAATTACCATCGGGGCCTTTGTGATCTATACGGTCGTCATCAGCCTGAACATTCCGTTTCTGGTGGCGATGCCGGTCGTGATCCTGTTTATGCTGTTTTATGGCTTTGTACTGGAAAAGGTGCTGTTTAAACGGTTCCGGAACGCGTCGGCGCTTACCTTCATGCTGGTCTCGATTTCCCTGTCCACGGTGGTAAGCAATGTCTGCCTGTTGGTGTTCGGGCCGCAGCCCAGGGCGTTGACGAACGTATTTCCCTCCACCAGGCTGAACCTGGGCGGGGTGTCGGTTCCTTTTAACAATGTATGCATCTTTGTAATTGCCGTAGTGTTTTTAATCGTGCTGCAGTTGTTTTTCTCAAAGACGAAATTCGGCCTTTCCCTGAGACTGGCTTCGGAGGACCCTTCCACGGCCAGCCTGATGGGGATCAAGGTGTTTAACACCAGGGCTGCGACTTTTGCCATTACGGCGGCGCTCGGCGGCATTGCCGGAATGCTGGTATCCCCCCTGTATTCCGTCACCATCGAGCTGGGCTCGTCCCTCGCCCTGAAGACTTTCATTTCAGCGGTGGTGGGCGGTCTCGGGAACTTCGTGGGAGCGGTGGTGGGCGGTATCCTGGTGGGCCTTACGGAGACGCTTGCGGCGACTTACATCGCTTCCGCATATAAGGACATGATCGTGTACGTGGCCGGTATCGTGGTTCTGGCGTTCTTCCCCTACGGGATTTTCCGCCGCGTGAAGACCAAGCATTGAGCAGGGAGGAAGGACGACATGAGTGTGATCAAAAAATATAGAAAACAGATTGCGATGGTGGTCTTGCTGGCGCTGGTGGCTTATCTTTCATTTAACAGCTATTTTGTGTTCGTCGGCATCAACGCCCTGATCAATGCCATTGCCGTGATGGGAATCGTGATCATTTCCGGTTATGCCAGGCAGCTCCATCTGGGGCAGTCGGCTTTCCTGGGAATCGGCGCCTACACCTCGGCCATCCTGATGACCAAGGCGGGTCTCAATTTCTGGCTGACCATTCCGGTGGCCATGGTGATCGCCGGAGTCTTCGGATGGGTGCTTTCCATCCCGACGCTTAAGTTAAAGGGCGGTTCCTACCTGGCTCTGGTGACACAGACCTTCGGAGAGATCATTTACGTGCTGCTCTTGAACATGGAGTGGCTGACCAACGGCCCCTTCGGGATCTCCGGGATCAAGGCGCCTTCGATCGGCCCCCTGGATTTCACGGGGCTCCAGCCGTATTTCTTCCTCTGCCTGGCCATTTTGGCTCTGGTGTATTTTGCGCTGAGACGGATCGTGAGGGTAAAATTCGGACGGTTTTTCATCTCCATCCGGGAGTCGGAGGAGGCGGCCCAGTCCATCGGGATCAACACGAGGAAGTATAAAATGGTGGCCTTCGTCATCGCCACTTCGGTCGCGGGGCTGGCCGGGGTCCTCTACGGCCCCTTTATCGGCTACCTGAGCCCGGAGCAGTTCCGGTGGCAGCCGTCGCTCACCTTGGTGTCCATGGCGATCGTGGGCGGGCTTTCCAGCCTGGAGGGCGGGATCGTCGGCGCGGTGATCTTGACCTTCCTGCCGGAGCTCCTTCGCTCCACGGACCAGCTCCGCATGATCCTCTACGGAGTGATCGTGATCTTGACGCTGGCGTTTCTGCCGGACGGCATCGTGTCCCTTTTCGGGAAGAAGCCCGGGGAGATCAAAAAGATGCTGGCGGCCCAGTGGGACATGCTTTCCGACAAGACACTGAGGAAAAAGAAGAAAAAGGTGAAGTTAGCCGGAAAGGCGAAATAAATCATGGGACGGTTCCGGTTTTCCCTTCTGCTCTTTGACAATTCTGGCAATCCGTGGTAAATATAGTATAGAAAGTAATTGACAGGAGGAGGAGGGAAATGCCAGGAACAGATTTTAGTTCCATTCCGTCTTTGAAGCAGTTGGCCTATGACAATCTCAAGCAGAGGATCATAGACGGAGAGTTAAAACCGGGATTCCGGCTGCGGGAGGAAGATTTGTCGGCAGAGATGAACATCAGCCGGGCGCCGATCCGGGAGGCGCTCAACATGCTGGAGCGGGACGGCTTTACGACGATCGTGCCCAGGAAGGGAGCCCTTGTGGCGGAGGTCGTGAAGGAGGACATTTATTACATATGGGAGATGCGGGCCCTTTTGGAGCCTTATGCGGCCAGGCTATCCGCGACGTTTGTTCCTTCGGAAAAGATTGCGGAGGTAAAGAAAAAACTTCATATGGTGCTGGAGCATCCGGAGGATCTCCTCCAGTACATGGAGTCTGACCTGGAGGTTCATCAGATGCTGGCGGATTATCTGGAAAACCGGTTCTTGAAAAACACGCTGGAAAACATGAAAGCCCATTCTCTCAGGATCCGCTGGGCGGCGGAGTACGACAATGCGGACATGCAGGCTTCCATCGTGGAGGTCGCCACCAGGGAGCACATGGACATCGCCTGCGCCTTGGAGAAGAAGGATCCGGAGCTTGTCTACCAGGTGGTAAAACGGCATGTGGAGAACAGTTCCGAGCGCCTGATGGGGGCGAATTATGCAAATCAGAAAAAATAAAAGAAACAGGGAAGCCATTAGCAGATCTGCCGAGTCCATTTCGCGGTTTACTAATGGTTTTTTATAGGAAGCAGATTCCATACAATCTGCAATCTACAGACTGTCCGGAGAAGCCGGAACGGAAAAGGAGAAATCGAGGAGGAAATTATGAGTGAAAAGGCAAGGAAGGGCTGCGAGATTCTGCTCCACACCTGCGGAGAGGTGAAAAAGGGAGAGCGGGTTCTCGTGATTACGGACAATACGAGCAGGGAGGTCGGCGAGGCCATGTACGCATGTGCGGCGGATTTTACGGATGCCACGCTGGTCTGCATGCCGGACCGTTCCACCCACGGGGAAGCGCCCACGGATGCGATTGCGGCGGCCATGAAGGAGTCGGACGTGATGTTTTCGGCGACCACCTTTTCCCTGTATAACAGTGCGGCCAGGATTGCCGCCTGCGAAGCGGGTTCCCGTTTCGTGAACATGGCGGATTATTCCATGGAGATGCTGGAGGAGGGATGCCTGTTCACGGACTGGGACGAGGTCCGCAGGATCGTGGACGACTTAAAGACGAGGATCGTGGGGAAGGAGCTCTCCATCACCACGCCTGCGGGAACCGATTTTCGCACTTCGATCGAGGGGCGCCATGCGGACACCGGCTACGGGGTGTCCAGGGAGAGGGGGGAGGCCTCTTCCCCGCCGGATGCAGAGTGCGCCGTGGGGCCCGCCGACGACTCTGCGGAGGGAACCCTGGTGATCGACGGAAGCATTCCCCTGCCGGGGCTGGGGGTTCTTGAATGCCCCATCACCCTCAAGGTGGAAAAAGGATACATCACCTCCATCGAGGGCGGAAAGGAGGCGGACGTTCTCAGGGAGACCCTGGCGGCCTTTGATGACAAACGGGTATATCTGGCGGCGGAGGTGGGCTTCGGCTTAAATCCGGCCGGGAAATTGAGCGGGCGCATGCTGGAGGACGAGGGCGTTTTGGGAACCATGCACATCGGCATCGGAAACAATCTGTCCTACGGCGGAAGCTGCGACACGCCGGTGCACATCGACCTGATCATGAAATGCCCCACCTGCATTGTGGACGGAACCTGCGTGATGAAGGACGGAAAGTTGGTTAAATAATTTATTTTTGGAAAAGGTATTGACAAAAGGGGGAATTTGAGATACAAGAGAGAGGTTGTTATTGATCTTTGATGGTGATGAGGAAAAAGTCATGGAACAGATGGAACGGTATATACAGAAGAGAAAGTGGACCAAGTATGTGCTCTGCGTGGTGGGGGCTTTTATTTACTCGGTCGGAATGAACACCTTCGTGGCCTCCATGGGCTTTTATGCCAGCGGAGTGATGGGAGTCTGCCAGATCATCCAGAGCGTCCTGGTGCAAAAGTTTCATGTGAATCTGGGGGGCTTTAACTTAAGTGCGGTGCTGTATTCCCTTCTGAACGTGCCGCTCTTCGTCATGGCCATGCGGAGCATCGGGAAGCGGTTTCTGATCAAGACGGGGATCAACGTGATTTTTGTGACCTTTTTCCTGAGCATTGTCCCGGTGCCGAAGGTGCCGGTCATTGAGGAACCGCTCACCTGCGCCCTGATCGGCGGTATTGTCTGTGGGGCCGGCTCCGGGATCACCCTGCAGGCCGGGGGCAGCGGCGGCGGCCTGGACATTTTAGGAGTCTATCTGGCAAAGAAAGGGAAGAGCATCAGTGTCGGGAAGCTCTCTCTTCTCATCAACGGCATCATTTACGGGATCTGCATCCTGCTGTTTGACGTGTCCGTGGCCATCTACTGCATTATCTATGCGGTGTTCTTGTCCTTCGTGGTGGACAAGGCCTACAGCCAGAGCATCAACGTGCAGGTCATGATCTTCACGAGGAACAGCGGGAACGCCATCCGGGAGATGATCATCCGGGAGTTCAACCGCAGCGCCACCCTCTGGAAGGGGGTGGGCGGCTACACGGAGAAGGACACGGTGATCGTCTATTCCGTGCTTTCCAAATATGAGGCGGCGATCCTCAGGCGGATGGTGAGGGAGACGGACCCTCATGCGTTCCTGGTGCTGAACGAGGGCTGCCAGATTTCGGGAAATTTCCCGAAGCATTTGTAAAAGACGGGAAAAGAGGGGGATCCGCCGTGATCCCTTTTTTTACACTGTTTTTCTTTGATTTTTTTCTGCCGGGAATGGTTGTATTTTCCTGATTCTATGATATAGTAATTATAATCGGGCGGTGGGAACGTCCAAAAAATGGAACTAAGGAGATTGACATGGATAATCAACTGGAGTGGAAGGAAGAATTTGATATTGGTGTAAAGATCATTGACGAGGAACACCGGAGGCTTTTTCAGATTATCAACAGGCTTTTTGCTCTCGGGGAAGAGGAAAGGAAGAGTAAGAAGGCATGCCAGGAAGGGATCAAGTATTTTAAAGAGCATGCGATGCAGCATTTTGCGGACGAAGAGAAGTATATGGAGCTGATCGCTTATGAAGATCTGGAGATGCACCGGCGCATACACAGGGGGTTCCGGGAAAACACGCTTCCGGCCCTGGAGCAGGAGCTGGCCCGGGAGGGCTATTCCTCTGATGCGGTCAATCATTTCCTGGGAGTCTGCGCCGGGTGGATGATCGGACATACCCTGACGGAGGATCAGGCCATAGGAGGGAAGAGGGAAGGCAAATGGACGGAGCTTCTGCCGGAGACGGAACTCTCGGACCTCAAGCGGGTCATCAGCAGGATGCTCTACGACATGTTCCAGTTAAAGGCGCAGGTGATCAGCGATGCCTACGGCGGGGAGCGGTTTGGAAAAGGAGTGTATTACCGGCTGGTCTATGGCAGGGAGGCGGATGACAAGAAGTGGGAGATCCTCCTGGCTTTCGAGGAAAAGCTTCTGGTCAGCACGGTCGGAAAGATCATGGGTGTCCATTCAGACAAGTTGGATGTGATGCTGCTCAATGCGGTCCGCTATACGGCGAGCCAGTTTGTATGGCGCGTCATGTGCCATTTCCCTTCTGCGGAGTCTTATGAGCTGGTGGAGGAAAACCTTTTGACTTATGACCAGTTTGAGGATTTATTTGAGGACAAGAAGCCGCAGGTGGGCCTCTTGTTCGATACAAGTGCGGGATATTTCGCTTATTCCATTTTTGCGCCCCATCTCCTCCAGAGCGGCATCGGGACGCCCCTGGTGGCGGACAACGTCATGCAGGAGGTCGGAAGATATATCCGGGAGCGGGAGAAGGAGCCGATGTCGAAGATCCTCGTGGTCGACGATTCCATGACGATCCGGATGGGGATGCGCAGGCTCCTCGCCGGGAAGTACGAGGTCTCGGAGGTGGATTCCGGCGCCGCCGCGATCCGGGCGATCACCCTGGACCGGCCGGATCTGATCCTTTTGGACTATGAAATGCCGGTCTGTGACGGAAGCCATGTGTTTGAGATGATTCGCTCCGAGAAGGAGTTTGAGGACATCCCGGTGATCTTCCTGACCAGCAGGGACGATCCGGAGAGCGTGAAAAAGGTATTGTCCTTAAAGCCGGAAGGCTATCTGTTAAAATATTTAAAGCCTGCGGACATCAAGTGCAGGATTGACGAGTTCTTTTTGAAGCTCAGAAGGCAGCGGGGAGAGTAAGGAGATTTCGGCTGTCAGGTACATAGGGGGACGGGACGGACTGCGGCGGAGGCCGCAGACGGCCCCGTCCCTTTTGCCCCTTTTCTTCGGGCGTTTCAACACCGTGGGGGCGGGGCGGGAAACGCATGCGGGCATGCGGGAGAGAAATCGGAATGAACATGGGCGGAAAAATCAGAAAAATATATGAAAAATTATACAAAATATGAAAAAAGACATTGCGGACTCCGGGCGATGTGCTATAATATGACTAGTGGTGCATGATAATGATGCAGATGGGAACCATGGGCAAAACTGAGGAAGCGCCCTGCGGGCATACCTCTATGCCCCAAAACCGTGGGCAAAACTGAGGAAGCGCCCTGCGGGCATACCTGTATGCCCCAAAACCGTGGGCAAAACTGAGGAAACGCCCTGCGGGCATACCTGTATGCTTGGGAAACATAGGCAAATATAATGAAAGGAAAGCAAAACTATGAAGAAGATCATCAACAAACCGGAAAATGTGGTGGAGGAGATGCTGCACGGACTGGCCATGGCCAATCCGGCGGTCATTCACAGCGAGGGACTGGGGGTCATTTCTCGGAAAGAGAAGAGCAAGAAGGTCGGCATCGTGTCCGGAGGCGGAAGCGGCCATGAGCCTGCCCATGCAGGATACGTGGGGAAGGGTATGCTGGATGCGGCGGTGGCCGGAAACGTGTTTTCCTCTCCCGATCCGGAGCGGATTCAGGAGGGCATCAACCAGGCCAACGGCGGCGAGGGCGTGCTTCTCGTCATCAAGAATTATTCCGGCGACTATATGAACTTTACCATGGCGGCGGACATGGCCGAGATGGATGACATCGAGGTGGATTACGTGATCGTGAAGGACGACGTGGCCGTGGAGGACAGCACCTATTCCACCGGCCGCAGGGGCATTGCCGGCACGGTATTCGTCCACAAGATTGCGGGTGCCAAGGCGGAGGCCGGGGCTTCTCTTGCCGAGGTGAAGGCGGCGGCCGAGAAGGCCATCAAGAATCTGAGAAGCATGGGCATGTCCATGAGCGCCTGCACCATTCCTGCGGTGGGAAAGCCCGGATTCCTTCTGGAAGAGAATGAGATCGAGATCGGCATGGGCATCCACGGCGAGCCCGGCATCAGCAAGTCGGAGATCAAAGAGTCCAAGGAGATTGCGAAGATTCTGTTGGACAAGATCCTGGAGGACTACAAGGCTTCCGGCATCGAGACGGAGGGCGGCGAGTTTGCCCTGATGGTAAACGGATTGGGAGCCACTCCCCTGATGGAGCTTTACATCCTCAACGGCGACGTGCAGGCTTACCTGGCGGAAAAAGGCGTCAAGATCTATAAGACCTTCGTGGGCAATTACATGACAGCCCTGGAGATGGCCGGATGCTCTCTGACCCTGATGAAGCTGGACGACGAGCTGAAGGAGCTTCTGGACGCTCCCAGCGAGGCGCCTGCGTTCCGGGTCTGATTCGGCGGACCACACACATTTCATATAAGGTAATTGCGAAACACAAAAATATGACAGGGATTCTGACGATTGCTTCCAGGAAAAGCCCTCGTCGGAATCCGCTCTACAATTTTGAATTTCGCAATTGCCTGACATATTTCATGAAGAAAGGAATAAATCATTATGGGATTTCAGTTGACAAGCAAAGATTATGTGGAATACATTAAGCTGGCCTATCAGAAAATCCATGCCAGCGGAGACTATATCACGGAATTGGACGCAGCCACCGGCGACGGCGACCACTGGGCCAACATCGACAGCGGCTTCGGAAAGCTCAACGAACTCTCGGATTCCTTGGCCCAGATGACCCTGTTCGAGCAGTTCAAGCAGATCGGGAAGACCATGATGTCCGTGATCGGCGGTTCCTCCGGCGTCCTTTACGGCAGTGCCTACCTGGCGGCGGCCAAGACCCTCAAGGACAAGGAGACCATCGGCAACGAGGAGCTCTGCGGCGTTCTTTCGGCCATGCTGGATGCAATCATGTCCAGAGGAAACGCCCAGCCTGGATGGAAGACCATGATTGACAGCCTCCACCCGGCGGTGGAGTGCTACAAGGCCTGCCTGGCGGAGGGGACTTCCGAGGAGGAGACCCTTAAGAAGGTGAAGCAGGCGGCCCTGGATGGTGCGGAGAGCACCAAGGGCATGGAGGCGGTGAGGGGCCGCGCCACCTATCAGGCGGACAAGGGTGTGGGGCATCTGGATCCCGGTGCGGTCACCATGTCCTATCAGATCGAGATCCTGACGGATTATGCCCTTTCCAGGCTGTAAAACCTGCGGAAACCGACAGGAAGAAGTGACAAAGGCGTGTGTATAAGAGGACCGTCCGTCGATTCGGGGAATCGACGGACGGTCCTCTTTGGCCGGTTTTCTTTGTGTAAAGCTTTTCCTGACCTCCATTTTTTCCTTGCACCTGCTGTCGGTTTTTTGTATAATGAGAGGGACAAAAACTCAATAAGACGACGACAGGAAAAACAGGGGGAAAGCTATGTCTCAGAGAAAAGATATCCACAAAGTATTGATCATCGGTTCCGGCCCCATCATCATCGGTCAGGCCTGTGAATTTGACTATTCGGGCACGCAGGCCTGCAAGGCGCTTCGGAAGCTGGGCTATGAGATCGTGCTGGTGAATTCCAATCCGGCCACGATCATGACGGACCCGGAGATTGCGGATGTCACATATATCGAGCCGCTGAACGTGGAGCGGCTGGAGCAGATCATTGCGAAGGAGAGGCCGGATGCGCTGCTGCCCAACCTGGGCGGACAGTCGGGCCTTAATCTTTGCTCGGAGCTCTTTAAGGCGGGCGTTCTGGACCGGTACAACGTGAAGGTGATCGGCGTCCAGGTGGATGCCATCGAGCGGGGCGAGGACCGGATCGAATTTAAGCACGCCATGGAGAAGCTGGGCATCGAGATGGCGAGGAGCGAGGTGGCCTACTCGGTGGACGAGGCCCTGGCCATTGCCGACAAGCTGGGCTATCCCGTGGTACTCCGTCCGGCCTACACCATGGGCGGCGCCGGAGGCGGCCTGGTCTACAACGTGGAGGAGTTAAAGACAGTCTGCGCCAGGGGACTCCAGGCCAGCCTGGTGGGACAGGTCCTGGTGGAAGAATCCGTCATGGGCTGGGAGGAACTGGAGCTGGAGGTGGTCCGGGATGCGGATAACAATATGATCACCGTCTGCTTCATCGAGAATATCGATCCCATGGGTGTCCACACGGGAGATTCCTTCTGCGCCGCCCCCATGCTGACCATTTCAGAGGAGGTGCAAAAGCGCCTCCAGGAGAAATCCTATCGGATCGTGGAGTCCATCGAAGTCATCGGCGGGACCAACGTCCAGTGGGCCCATGACCCGAAGACGGACCGGGACATCATCATTGAGATCAACCCCAGGACCTCCCGCTCTTCGGCGCTGGCTTCCAAGGCCACCGGCTTCCCCATCGCCTTCGTGTCGGCCATGCTGGCGGCGGGTCTGACCCTTGCAGACATTCCCTGCGGTAAGTACGGGACTCTGGACAAATACGTACCGGGCGGGGACTACATCGTGCTCAAGTTCGCCCGCTGGGCTTTTGAGAAATTCAAGGGCGTGGAGGATAAGCTTGGTACGCAGATGCGGGCCGTGGGCGAGGTCATGAGCATCGGGAAAACTTATAAAGAAGCTTTCCAGAAGGCCATCCGCAGTTTGGAGACGGGTCGGTACGGGCTGGGCCACTGCAGGGATTTTGACAAGAGGACGAAGGACGAGCTTTTGCGGCTTCTTGCGACGCCCTCCAGCGAGCGGTATTTCGCCATGTACGAGGCGCTACGAAAAGGGGCTGCGGTCGAGGAACTCCATGAGATCACGAAGGTGAAGCGTTATTTCATCGAGCAGATGAAGGAGCTGGTGGAGGAAGAGGAGGCGCTTCTTGATTTTAAGGGAGGCCTGCCCTCGGACGAGGCGCTGATCCGGGCGAAGAAGGACGGATTTTCCGACAAGTATCTGAGCCAGATCCTTGGCGTGTCGGAGGCGGATGTCAGGGAGCGGCGGATTTTTCTGGGAGTGGAAGAAAACTGGGAGGGCGTCCATGTGAGCGGCACCGAGGACAGCGCTTACTACTATTCCACCTACAACGGCGAGGACAAAAATCCCATTCGTAGCGACCGGCCCAAGGTCATGATCCTGGGAGGTGGTCCCAATCGGATCGGACAGGGCATCGAGTTTGACTACTGCTGTGTCCATGCGTCCCTGGCCCTTAAGAAGTTGGGCTTTGAGACCATCATTGTCAACTGCAATCCGGAGACGGTTTCCACGGACTACGATACCTCCGACAAGCTGTATTTTGAGCCGCTGACCCTGGAGGACGTGCTGAGTATTTATAAGAAGGAACGGCCGGTGGGCGTCATCGCCCAGTTCGGTGGACAGACGCCCCTCAACCTGGCGGCGGATCTGGAGAAGAACGGCGTGAAGATCCTGGGGACGGCCCCGGCGGTCATCGACCTGGCCGAGGACCGGGATCAGTTCCGGGCCATGATGGACAAGTTGGAGATCCCCATGCCGGAGGCGGGCATGGCGGTTAACGTGGAGGAGGCCCTGGAGATCGCGGACCGGATCGGCTATCCGGTGATGGTGCGCCCCTCCTACGTGCTGGGCGGCCGTGGCATGGAGGTGGTCTACGATGCGGAGAGCATGACGGGCTATATGGAGGCGGCCGTGGGCGTGACGCCGGATCGTCCCATCCTCATCGACCGGTTCCTGGTCCACGCCACCGAGTGCGAGGCGGATGCCATCAGCGACGGCACCCACGCCTTCGTGCCGGCGGTCATGGAGCACATCGAGCTGGCCGGCGTCCACTCCGGCGATTCGGCCTGCATCATTCCCTCCAGGCATCTGTCGGAGGAGAATGTGAAGACTATCAAAGAATATACGAGGAAGATTGCGGAGGAGATGCATGTCCGGGGCCTGATGAACATGCAGTACGCCATTGAGAACGGTAAGGTCTACGTGCTGGAGGCCAATCCCAGGGCCTCCCGGACGGTGCCCCTGGTGTCCAAGGTCTGCAACATCCGCATGGTGCCTCTGGCCATCGACATCGTGACCGGGGAGCTGACCGGCAGACCTTCGCCGGTGCCCGCCCTTAAGGAGCAGGAGATCCCCTATTATGGGGTGAAGGAGGCCGTGTTCCCCTTCAACATGTTCCAGGAGGTGGATCCGGTCCTGGGGCCGGAGATGCGCTCCACCGGCGAGGTCCTGGGGCTTTCCGAGTCCTGGGGCGAGGCCTTCTACAAGACCCAGGAGGCGTCCCAGACCAGGCTTCCCCTGGAGGGGACCGTCTTAATCAGCGTCAGCGACAAGGACAAGCCGGAGGCCGTGGAGGTGGCGAAGGAATTTGCCGCCGTCGGCTTCAAGATCATCGCCTCCAGGAATACCTGCAAGCTTCTCAGGGAAAACGGGCTGGAGGCGGAGATGATCAACAAGCTGCAGGAGGGCCGTCCCAACATGTACGACTTGATCACCAACGGGAAGATTGACGTGATCGTCAACACGCCGGTGGAGAAGGAGCGGAAGATGGACGACAGCTATTTAAGGAAGGCGGCTATCAAAAAGAAGGTGCCCTATGCGACGACCATGGCGGCGGCCAAGGCGATGATCGGCGGCATCCGCTTCGTGAAGGAGCACGGGAACGGCCAGGTGAAATCCCTGCAGGAGCTTCATGCGAGCGTGAGGGATAAAGAGTGAGAGAGATTCGGGAGGCAGATATGGGGAATGAGGGGGGAGAGGGCGCATGCGGATCACGGTTCTGGCGGTGGGGAAGGTAAAGGAAAAGTTTTATACGCAGGCCGTCGGAGAGTATGCGAAGCGTCTCTCCCGCTACTGTAAGCTGGAGATCGTCGAAGTCCCGGATGAGAAGACGCCGGACGGGGCCGGGGAGGCGGCCGTCCGGCGGATCAAGGAGAAGGAGGGGGAGCGGCTGCTCTCCCACGTAAGGGACGGCATGTACGTGATCGCCCTTGCCATAGATGGAAAGATGTTAGGCTCCGAAGAACTTTCGGAGCATCTTTCTGCTTTGGGACTATACGGGGAAAGCCATCTCGCCTTTGTGATCGGCGGCTCCCTGGGGCTTTCCGACGGCGTGCTGAGACGGGCCGACGAAGCCTTAAGCTTTTCCAGGATGACTTTTCCCCATCAGTTGATGCGGGTGATCCTCCTGGAACAGCTCTACCGGAGCTTTAAGATACGGGCGGGGGAACCCTATCACAAGTGAGAGGGACCATGGGAGATATGTATCCCCACAAGGATGACTTTATGGAGTCAATTTTGGATTATATTGATTTTTCCAGAAACGAAGAGTTGTGGAGGGAGAAGGAGCATATGTTTAGTTTGGGACAGTGTATACTGGAGGAGGGAGAAAAGAAGGGATGCTTTAATAATGAGTAATTTAGAATTAAATGTTCCGAGGGAACAGACAATTCTGGCGCTTCGAAGGTATCTTGGATTGCAGGAGGAGAGGGCAGAGCGTTATTATCGGGAATTTGCGCAGGAAGAACAGAGCGAATGATTCGTGTTTGTGAAATATTACATGGAAAGGAAAAATTCGACATGGACCAAGAAAAAAAGAAAAAACCGCTTGCCCCTATTTTGGCGGAGGAGATGGAGGCGGAGGACAGGGGATTCCTTCGAAGATGTCAGGAGGAGGAGACGGCGGTTCGAACAAGGCAGTTTGCGGGTCTCACCTGTGAGGGGGAGGACTTTTCCCACATGCGGTTTTCCGGCGTGAAATTCCGAAACTGCCGTTTCTGGAACTGCTCTTTTTCTTGCGGGCAATTCACCGACGTCCTTTTTGAGAACTGTGACCTTTCCGGCTGTGATCTTGACGGGGGATATATGGAGCGGATCGTTTTTGATTCCTGCAAGGGAGTCGGGGCGAAGTTTACAGGAATGGTTTTGAAACATCTTTCCCTGGAGGAGTGCAATTTTGAAGATGCGAATTTTGATTCGTCCCGCCTGGAGCATGTGCAGATCCTGCGGACGAGACTTGATCATGGAAGCCTGACTGCCTGCAGATGCAGACAGGTGTTCTGGAGTGAGGCCAGCCTTAAGAATGCCAGCTTCTTTAAGACTTCTCTGAGGGGGATGGACTTTTCGGACAGCGAGATCGGGGGCATTACGGTCTCCGACGACAACGGAGAGCTCTCCGGCGTGACCGTGGACCTTTATCAGGCGGCACAGCTGGCGAAAAAGATGGGGATCATCATTAAGGATGTGTAAACGCCTGGCGTCTGCACATCCTCTTACCTGTCTGGTTGTTTGTTTTTAATGCTTCGTCCGCCAGGTCCGATAACAGAAGATGAAATATCCGGACTTGGAGCCGAACAGTAGGCTGCAGTGGCAGCCTTTCATAAAAGCGGTACGGAAGCCGTCCGTGTCCAGGAGGCTGTCTGCATCCAGGGCTTGTGCGGCATGACCCTGGAAAAACTGTTCCATGTGTGCGAAAAGCGGTTCGAAGACTTGCAGGAGGACCTCGTCCGCCGGCCGGTCATCATCGGACGGCGGAGGGAGCTTTCGCTTTCCATAGATTTTTTCAAGCCCTCTGTGGAGCAGGGGCTTTTCCACGCCCAGAAAGAGCCGAAGCCGGAGTCCGCCCTCAATGTCATAACACTGCTGGCAGTAGAATGCGTTTCCGATGTTCCGCCCTTTGTAATCCGGGTTGACCAGCTTTGCCTCCACGTGGAACACGTCCTGCAGGGCATGGCCGACGGCCCGGGATATGAGGTCGGTCTGGCCGGAGCAGTGGCAGCTTTTTCGGACAACCGTTTTTTTGACGATCGCCTGGTCCTCCTTCATGATATGCTCGACCAGCCAGTTTTGCATGGTATCTGTCAGATGATGGATGGCCCTCGGGGCATAATCCGACAATTCCAGCTCTCTTTTTAAAGAAATCAGGGTTTCGTCCCGGAAATGATCGTGGATCTGTTTGTGGTGCGCATATCCGGCATACCGGATGGAGCGCATGTATTCCTCTTCTTCTGCGAAATGCGCCATGGAGTAGGCTTCCAGATATTTGAGAAGTTCTTTGCAGGTATGCCGGGTCGTTGACGCATCGTCGGAAAGATCGATCATCTTGTGTATGATGCGAAAAAGTTCGGCGTGCGCCTTGTCGATGACGTCCACGCCGATGTTGAACGATTTATCCCAAGCGACCTTTTTCATAAAGGTCTCCTTTCCTGATGTTTGTTGGCATTCCCCCTTTTTATCATATGAATCGTTTTTCTTTTTGGCTACTTTCCTATAAAAAATCAGTCATCTTCTCACCCGCCAGGTGCGGTAACAGAAGATGAAATATCCGGACTTGGAACCGAACAGCAGGCGGCAGGGATAGCCCTTCATAAAGTCCATGCGGAACTCGTCCGTGTTCAACAGGTTGTCCTTGTCCGGCTCCCGTTCGGCTTCGCCCTGGAAAAACTTTCCCATGTGTACGAAAAATTGCCGGAAGACCTGCAGAAGGACTTCATTTGCCGGTCGGCTGCCCGACATGGCCGCCGCCCTCCGCTTGCCATAAAGCTTTTCCAGCCCCCTTTGGAGCAGGGGCTCCTCGATTCCCAGAAGCAGGCGGAGCCGGATCCCGCCCTCGATGTCGTAGCACTGGTGGCAGTAGAAGCCGTTTCCGATGTTTTCCCCTTTGTAGTCCGTGTTGATCAGTTTCATCTCTGTCTGGAACACGTCCTGGGAGGCCCGGTTCACAGCCTTGGAGATCAGGGCGGCCTGGGAGGAAAAATCATAGCCCGCCCCCACGTTTTTTTTCACAATGGCTTGGTCCACCTTTATGATATGCTCCGCCAGCCAGCTCTGCATGGTTCCCATGAGGCGTTGGATGGAGGACGGGGAATAGCCGGACATCTCCAGGTCTTTTTTCAGGGAGACCAGGGTCTGATCCCGGAAGTGGTCGTGGCTCCGTTTGTGCTGGGCATATCCGCCGTAGCGGATGGAGCGCATGTACGCCTCCTCCTCCGCAAAATGCGCCATGGAATAGGTCTCCAGGTATTTGATCATCTCCTGGCTGGTGTGTTTCGTGGTGGCCGGATCGTTGGAAAGATCAATCATTTTATGTATGATCCGAAAAAGCTTTGCATGTGCCTTGTCTATGATGTCCACACCGATATTGAACTTGTCGTCCCACGCAATCTTTTCCATAAAGTATCCCCTCCTGATCATTGTTTGTCTGTCTTGCTTCCTATTATAATCTCTTTTTTTTATTTGTCTACTGTGGCAGAAAAACATTGCGGAGAAGGAAGCTGTCGTGATAGAGAAAATGATTGAGAAATTTTAGTTTGATTTTGGCTTGTCAAGTCTTATTTGTCAGATAAAACGTCAAAGATTCCTTTCTTGTTCGGCTCGGTTTGCGGATGCTATAATGTGTTTATCTTTCAACGGAAATGTGTGTTATATTGTCGATATGGGAAAACCATAGAGCCAAAGGCGGCTTTACCCCTCTTGTTTTTTGCGGAGGGTTTAAGTAGCCCTCCAGATATCATGCTCTTTGGGCACGAAAGAAAGGAGGGCGATGCAATGATTACATATCAGGATTTCTTTTTGTTCTGTACGTTTATTGTAATGTGGTTGTAAAAGCTGCCTGCTACCCTCTCTATTTATTGGCAAAGGCGCATGGCATCCGGTGTGTTCCTATCAGGTACGGCAGGCGGCAGATTGTGAGGGCATCCCACAAGCCCGGCGGCAAGATGTATTCATGGGAACTGCCCGGACTTCTCAATGACCGGGTATCAGCCGGGGATATGGCGATTATACGCACAGAGAGGGGCGTAAGAACGGTTATTGTAACGGCGGTTGAGAATATGCCGGGAATGAGCCGGAGCCGCTTAGAATGGTTATCAGGGTAAAGAGGAAAGACAACCGAGGCAGGAATCTCAAAACTGGCGAATACTACGATTCAAAAAATAAGCGGTATATAATGCCAGAAATGCCAGAATGACATTGAACGCCTATTTTGATTTTTGGATGGAAACATTTGCAAAGAGCGGTAGGAAAGCCACAACCTGCACAAATTATAAGTCATATTACAATCATATATCAGGAACACAATCGGGAAAAAGCAGATAGCAAAGATTACAAAGGCAGATTGCCGGAGAATCATTAATGAAATGCTTCAAGACGGCAAGAAACATTCTACCATGTCCAATTTGAAAAGCTGTCTGAATATTGTTTTTGAATGCGCCTTGGATGATGATATTTATTATCAAGAATCCTGCAAAGAATTTACAAGTGCCGCAGACAGAGAGCAAGAAGCGGACGGCCATAGAACAGTAGCAGATTGATTTGTTTATGGGTTATGTAAAGAACAGCGAGCGGTATTCATACAGTTACCCGGCGTTTGTTGTCCTGTTTAATTTAGGTATGAGGATTGGAGAAATGGCGGCGCTGACGTGGGATGATGTGAGTTTCAAAGAGAATACCATAACCATCAATAAAACGGTAAATCGGTACAGAAAAGATTGAGAGTTTTTGTCTGCACATGGTTCGGCATACATACACAAGCCTTGCTTATTCTGCCGGGGCTGATGTGAAGATTGTGAGCCAGAACCTCGGACACGCTTCTACATCCGTGACACTGGATACATATACACATCTGACAGAGGATAAAAAGAAAGAACAGGAGGCGGTCAGAATATCATAATAGCTGTGACAATTCTGTGACAAATTCGAGAGGAAAGACGGAAAAAGATAGACTATGATAAAAATATCCTATCAGGCAGCAGTATTGAAATAAACAGAGATAACACAAGATGAAACAATGCGAACGTAAGTTTGTAAAGAAAAAACACTTGACAGGCCGCCTCTTTTCCTGTATGATGTACGAGGTGGTGACGAACCGTGAAAAAAATCGTGGAGCGGGCGCTCCTGTATGATTTTTATGGGGAGCTTCTGACGGAGCATCAGAAGCAGATTTATGAGGACGTGGTGTTCAACGACCTGTCTTTCAGCGAGGTCGCCGAGGAGCGGGGGATCTCCAGACAGGGAGTCCATGACCTGATGAAGCGGTGTGCCCGTATTTTACAGGGGTACGAGGAGAAGCTGGGCTTGGTGGAAAAGTTTTTAAAAACCCAGGAAAAGGTGAAGGAGATCCACCGGCTGACAAGAGAGTTTCGGCTGACCGAGGACAAGGAGCTGGTTTTTAGGATCGAGGAACTTTCGGCCGAGATCAGCCGGTTGTAGGAGAGGGCAGCGGATATCAGATAGTTTCAGGCAGCGGAGGAAAACAGTGGCATTCGAGAGCTTGTCAGATAAATTGCAGAACGTATTTAAAAAGCTGCGGGGCAAGGGCCGTCTTTCCGAGGCGGACGTGAAAGCCGCCCTCAAGGAAGTCAAGATGGCACTTCTGGAGGCGGACGTCAATTTCAAAGTGGTGAAGCAGTTTGTAAAGTCCGTGGAAGCCAGGGCCGTAGGGCAGGATGTGCTAAACAGCCTGACGCCGGGGCAGATGGTCATCAAGATCGTCAATGAGGAAATGGTTTCCCTGATGGGAAGCGAGACCACGGAGCTCAAGTTAAATCCCGGAAATGAGGTGACCGTGATCATGATGGCGGGCCTGCAAGGCGCCGGCAAGACGACCACTGCGGCCAAGATTGCGGGGAAACTCAAGGCCAAGGGAAAACGGCCCCTTCTGGTGGCCTGCGACGTGTACCGGCCGGCGGCGGTGAAGCAGCTTCAGGTGAACGGCGAGAAACAGGGCGTCCCGGTGTTTGCCATGGGTGACAGGCACAAGCCCGTCAACATTGCGAAGGCGGCCATGGAACATGCTGGGAAGCACAACAACAACGTGGTGATTTTAGACACGGCCGGCCGTCTCCATATTGACGAGGACATGATGGCGGAGCTTTTGGAGATCAAGGAAAATATCCCGATTGACCAGACGGTGTTGGTGGTGGACGCCATGACGGGACAGGATGCGGTCAATGCGGCTGGTACCTTCAATGACCGGATCGGCATCGACGGGGTCATCGTCACCAAGCTGGACGGCGATACCAGGGGCGGTGCGGCCCTCTCCATCCGGGCGGTGACCGGAAAGCCCATCCTGTATGTGGGCATGGGAGAGAAGCTCTCTGATCTGGAGCAGTTTTATCCGGACCGGATGGCTTCAAGGATTCTGGGCATGGGCGACGTGCTGACCCTCATCGAGAAGGCAGAAGCCCAGTTTGACGAGACCCAGGCCAAAAAGCTGGAACAGAAGATGAAGAAGGCCGAGTTCGACTTCAACGATTATCTGGAGCAGATGGAACAGATTAAGAAGATGGGCGGCCTTAGTGACATGCTCAGCATGATTCCCGGCATCGGGAGCAAGATGAAGAATGTGGAGATCGACGAGAAGGCCCTGGAGAGGACCAAATCCATCATCTATTCCATGACCCCTGCGGAGCGCTCCAACCCGGACATCATCAACCCGTCCAGAAAGAAGCGGATTGCCGTAGGGGCCGGCGTGGATATCTCCGAGGTGAACCGGCTCGTCAAGCAGCATGAGCAGAGCCGGAAGATGATGAAGCAGATGTCCGGCATGATGGGAAAGGCAGGAAAAAAAGGCAGGTTTAAACTTCCTTTTTGATGCACACGGGGCGGAAAGGAAGTTGCCGCATATGCGGCCCGCCCCGGCGCAGCGCATAGGAAAAGATAAACCTTTCCTATGCGATCATATCTATATTATTATTGGCATAAGGAGGTGAGAGACAGATGGCAGTAAAGATGAGATTAAAGAGAATGGGTCAGAAGAAGGCGCCTTTTTATAGAATCGTCGTGGCGGATTCCAGATCTCCCAGAGACGGAAGGTTCATCGAGGAGATCGGCTACTATGACCCGACCAAGGATCCCAGCGTGATCAAGGTCAATGAAGAGCTGGCGAAGAAGTGGTTGTCCACCGGCGCACAGCCCACCGACACGGTTGCAAAGCTTTTAAAGATTGCCGGTGTAGAAAAATAATCCTTATTGGAGGTATTGCGATGAAAGAATTAGTTGAAGTAATTGCAAAGGCTCTGGTGGATCATCCGGATTCCGTTTCCGTGACGGAGAAGGAAGAAGGAAAAGAAACCGTCCTTGAACTAGGCGTGGACCCTTCCGACATGGGAAAGGTCATCGGAAAGCAGGGGAGGATCGCAAAGGCGATCCGCAGCGTGGTAAAGGCTGCGGCGGCCAGAGAGGACAAAAAGGCGATTCTGGAGATTCAGTAAGGGGTTATAAGGGGTGAAAAAGAGGTCCGCAGGGCGGACCTCTTTTGCGATAGCGCACGAAGACACGGAAAGGAAAACGTTGTTGTCATGGTATCAGAGTTTCGGGTAGGGGTGATTTCGTCCACCCACGGCATCCGCGGGGAAGTCAAGGTGTTTCCCACCACCGATGATCCCGCCCGGTATCGGGATTTGAAACAGGTGACGGTAGTCACAAAGCGGGAGAGACGGATCCTTAAGATCGAGAAGGTCCGGTTTTTCAAACAGTTCGTGATCGTGAAGTTCAAAGGGATCGACGACATCAATGAGATCGAGCCTTATAAAGGGGCGGAACTGTGGATTGACAGAAGCCAGGCGGTTTCCCTGGAGGAGGGGGAATATTTTATTGCGGACCTTGTGGGCCTTGCGGTGATGACCGACGAGGGGGAAAAACTGGGGACGCTGCGGGAAGTCATCCAGACCGGGGCCAACGACGTCTACGAGGTGTTCATGGAAAACGGGAAGAGCGTTCTCCTGCCCGTCATAGACGAGTGCGTGCTGGACGTGGATCTGGAAAAGGGCGAGGTCCTGGTCCATGTGATGGACGGGCTTTTGGACCTGTAAAGGAGGGCTTTTATGAAGTGTCACATACTGACCCTGTTTCCGGACATGGTTCTCGACGGCCTTCGCACCAGCATTCTGGGGCGGGCCGAGGAGAAGGGGGTCCTCTCGCTCCATGCGGTCAACATCCGGGACTTTGCGGAGAATAAGCATAACCGGGTGGACGACGCCCCTTACGGCGGCGGGGCGGGGCTTTTGATGCAGCCGGGGCCCGTGTACAGCGCTTGGAAGTCCGTGACGGAAGCCTGCGCAGGACAGCCGCGGGTGATCTATCTGACCCCCCAGGGGCGGGTGTTCAACCAAGGAATCGCCGAAGAGCTGGCAAAGGAGGAGGAGTTAATTTTTCTCTGCGGCCACTACGAGGGGATCGACGAGAGGGTTCTGGAGATGGTCGTGACGGACTATCTCTCCGTCGGGGACTACGTGCTGACGGGCGGGGAGCTTGCGGCCATGGTGGTCATCGACAGCGTCGCCAGATTGGTGCCGGGGGTGCTTCACAACGACGCCTCGGCCGAGGTGGAGACCTTTTCCGACAATCTTTTGGAGTATCCCCAGTATACGAGGCCGGAGGAGTTCATGGGAAAGAAGGTGCCGGAGGTGTTGCTGTCCGGCCACCACGGGAACGTGGACAAATGGCGCAGGGAGCAGTCGGTGCTCCGCACGGCCCGCATGCGGCCGGATCTTTTGAAAAAGGCGGTTCTCACGGAGGAAGAAAAAGAACTGCTGAAAACACTTGATTTTCAGGGGGAAATGTGATAGAGTAAAACAGTTGTGAAAGATCAGAGATGGTCCGCTGTTGCCACAGGCATTAAGAACATCCAACTATTCATAAGGAGGTTTGGCAATGAACGAGCTGATCAGGGCCATTGAAGAAGGCCAGATGAAGGAATCCGTGGATGCGTTCCGGGTGGGCGACACGGTGAGAGTGCACAATAAGATCAAGGAGGGCACCCGCGAGAGGATTCAGATCTTTGAGGGAACCGTGATCAAGAGACAGAACGGCGGGGCGAGGGAGACCTTCACCGTCCGGAAGAGCTCCAACGGCATCGGCGTGGAGAAGACCTGGCCGGTTCATTCTCCCTTCGTGGAGAAAATCGAAGTGGTGAGAAGGGGCAAGGTCAGAAGGGCGAAGCTGTTCTATCTGAGGAACAGGTCCGGCAAGTCTGCCAAGGTGAAGGAGTTAAAGAAATAATTCGTCGAAGAAATGCGTATCGAGGGATTTGAGGGGGACAATTACATTCGTGGATTGTCCCTTTTCCTTACTGCGAAGGCCCGGCTCTTTGGCGTCGGGTCACGTGGAACGGGGGCACGGCAAAGGTTCGGATGACGGGTGATGGTGCGGCGCGCGGAGGATTTGGATTGGGACCTTACTATCAAAACGAGGGAGACGGACAGGAACGGAAATGGTTTATCAGGGGGATAAGCTGGGGCGTGGACATTGTGGCGGTGATCGCCCTGGCATTTTTCGCCGTTGTCATGCTCGGCACGAAGCTTACGGTGTCGGGCCGCTCCATGGAGCCGCTCTTGTCAAGCGGGGATGTTGTCTTATTGGATAAACTGTGGTATAATTTTTCAGAACCAAAGAGGATGGACGTGATTGCCTTTACGGACCCGGAGGATGAGACGCGAACCTATATCAAGAGGATCGCGGGGCTTCCGGGAGAGCGGATTCAGATTCGGGAGGGCCGTCTTTTCGTCAACGGGATTGCGGCCACCGATTTGTCGGAAAGGGAGCCCATCAAGACGGCGGGGCTGGCGGAGTCGGAGATTGAGCTGGCGGAGGACGAGTACTTCGTGCTGGGGGACAATGCGGACACCAGCGAGGACAGCCGGTTTTCCAACGTGGGGAATGTCCGGAGAGACCAGATCAGAGGCAGGGTGTGGTTTCGCATGTCCCCTTTCGAGCGGCTCGGCCTGATCCGCTAGCGGGACATTGGATTGGAAAGAGGGATAATATGCAGGTTCAGTGGTATCCGGGACACATGACAAAGGCGAAACGGGCCATGAAAGAGGATATGAAGCTTGTTGACCTGGTGATCGAGCTCTTGGACGCCAGGGCGCCTCTTTCCAGCAGAAACCCGGATATTGACGAGCTTGGCCGGGGAAAGGCCAGGCTGGTGTTGTTAAATAAGGCCGATCTGGCGGACGAGGCGGCAAACAGGGCCTGGGAGGACTATTTCAGAGAGCGGGGCCTTGTGACGGTCCGGGCCGACGCCAGGCGGCGGGCGGACATGAGGCCGATTCAGACGGCCGTTCAGACGGCCTGCCGGGAAAAGAAAGAGCGGGACCTGCGGCGGGGGATTAAGAACCGGCCGGTTCGGGCCATGGTGGTGGGGATCCCCAACGTGGGAAAATCCACCTTTATCAACTCCTACGCCGGGAGGGCCTGTGCCAGGACGGGCAACAAGCCGGGGGTCACCAGGGGGAACCAGTGGATTCGTCTCGGAAAGGACGTGGAGCTTTTGGACACGCCGGGGATTTTGTGGCCCAAATTCGAGGACGAGCAGGTGGGGATGCGCCTGGCCATGTTAGGGTCGGTGAAGGACGAGGTCCTGGGCCTTGAGGGGCTTTCCCTCAAGCTTTTGGAGTTTCTGCGGGGAAGGTATCCGGAAACCCTCAGGGAGCGCTACCAGCTTTCCGGGACGGCCATGGAGGGAGAGCCCGTCAGCCTGCTGATGGAGATTGCGAGGATCCGAAATTGCCTGTTGAAGGGGAGTAAGCCGGACGGTGAAAAGGCGGCCCGACTGGTCATTGATGATTTCAGAAGCGGAAGGCTTGGGGCCATCACCCTGGAGCTTCCCGGCGAGGAGCGGGGATGAGGAAGAGAGAGAGACGGCAAGAGGAAGTAACAAGGGAAGAATTGTTGAAGACGACCGATGAAACGGATGATGCCGTCCCCGGGGACGGCGGTCTTGCGGAGGGCGAGGAGCGGAACGTGCTCCGGGAGGTCTTGGGCTTCCTGGCTTATGCGGCCGTCATTTTCGGCTGTACGTTTTTCATCATCATGTTCGTGGCGCAGAGGACCAGCGTGTCGGGCCATTCCATGGACGACAACCTGCAGGACGGGGACCAGCTGATTTTGGAGAAGGTCAGCTATCGGTTTCGGGATCCGGCCCGTTTTGACATCGTGGTGTTCCGCTTCGCCCATGAAAAGAACACCTTCTTTATCAAACGGATCATCGGCCTTCCCGGCGAGACGGTCCAGATCATCGGGGACGACATTTACATCGACGGGGAGATTCTGGAGGAGGACTATGGGCTGGAGCCGATTCAGGACCCCATGCTGGCGGCGGAACCCATTACCTTGGGCGAGGATGAGTATTTTGTCCTGGGGGACAACCGGAACCACAGCTCCGACAGCAGGGATCCCTCCGTGGCGAACGTGAAGCGGAGTCAGATCGTGGGCCGGGCGTGGCTTCGGATCTGGCCCCTTGACAGGCTCGGCTTCGTCAGCCACAGATGAGCGGGAGAGGAATATGACGATACAGGAGATAAAATTGCAGCTTACACAGTCAGGCAATGCGGAACTGCCCGCATTGCTTGAATTATATAAGAAGGATGAACGGGCCGGCGTGAGACGGCTGGCATTGGACGTGGAGAAAAAGCAGAGGGCGTTGGAGAAGGAGTGCGCCCGGCTGGAGGCCATGTGCGTTTACGAGAGGGAATATGGGAGCCTTGGCGTTGTCTGCGGCATCGACGAGGCCGGGAGGGGCCCTCTTGCCGGACCGGTGGCGGCGGCGGCGGTGGTCCTGCCTGCGGGCTGCCGGATTCTCCACGTCGACGATTCCAAAAAGCTCTCGGAGAAAAAGCGGGAAATTCTTTACGGGGAGATCATGGAGCGGGCCCTGGCCGTGGGGGTGGGTCTCGTGGGACCGGAACGAATCGATGAGATCAATATTCTCCAGGCCACTTACGAGGCCATGAGGGAGGCGGTGGGGAAGCTCTCCGTCCGCCCGGACGTGTGCCTGAACGATGCGGTTACCATTCCGGGGCTGCCCGATTCCGTCCGGCAGGTTCCCATCGTCAGGGGGGACGCCAAAAGCCTTTCCATTGCGGCGGCCAGCATTGTCGCCAAGGTGACCAGGGACCGTCTCATGCGGGAGTATGACGGGGACTACCCGGAGTATGGATTCGCCCTCCACAAGGGTTACGGTTCCAGGGCGCACATGGAGGCCATCCGCCGTTATGGGATGACACCGATTCACAGGAGAAGCTTTTTGAAAAAAATGCATTTGGACGAACCGTGAAGGTTTTGCCGAAGGAAGGGAGCGGAGGTATTTGAACCGGCGTGAAACGGGAGCCAGATACGAGGAGGAGGCGGTGCGGGCCCTGTATGCCAGGGGTTACCGGATTCTGGAGCGGAATTTCCGCTGCCGTTTCGGGGAGATTGACATCATTGCCAGGCACGGGGGACTCCTCGTGTTTATCGAGGTCAAATACAGAAGAGACGCCGGGAGCGGCTTCCCGGAGGAGGCGGTGGACAGAAGAAAGCAGGCGGCGATCCGGAGGACGGCGGAGGTCTACATGCACAGGCATGGTTACGACTGGTGGGCCGGCTGCAGGTTTGACGTGGTGGCCGTGATGGGAGACGAAGTGCGCATCATTGAGGACGCCTTCTGGGCGGATGCCTGACCGGCTTTTCGGGGCCCGGCCCGACTCCTTTGTTGACAGTGCGCAGACAGAGGGTTATACTAGTAGCGGACAGCGGGAAATGGCCGTCCGCACCCCTCCTTTTTGACGGAGGCGAATCAAAACAGAAGGAGAAGCAAAATGTTAGACGGAAAAAAGACACTGTTCAGCGGCATGCAGGCGACGGGCAATCTGACGCTTGGAAATTATCTGGGGGCCCTCAAGAACTGGGTGACCATCAGCGACGAATATAACTGCTTTTACAGCGTGGTGGACATGCATTCCATCACGGTGCGCCAGGACCCGGCGACCCTCAGGAAGCGGGCCAGGACGCTCCTCACTCTTTACATTGCGGCGGGCCTTGACCCGAAGAGGAACTGCATTTATTACCAGTCCCATGTGTCGGCCCATGCGGAGCTGGCCTGGATTTTAAACTGTTTTACTTATATGGGGGAGCTGAACCGGATGACCCAGTTCAAGGACAAGGCTGCGAAGCACGCCGACAATATCAATGCGGGGCTGTTCACCTATCCGGTGCTGATGGCGGCGGACATTCTCCTCTACCAGGCCGACGTGGTCCCGGTGGGCATCGACCAGATGCAGCATCTGGAGATCACCAGGGACATCGCCCAGAGGTTCAACTCCGTCTACGGGGAGGTCTTTACCGTTCCGGAGGTGTATCTGGGGAAGGTGGGGGCCAAGATCATGAGTCTGCAGGACCCGTCGAAGAAGATGTCCAAGTCGGACGAGAATCCCAACGGAAGCATTTACCTGATGGATGACAAGGACACCATCATGAGGAAGTGCAAGCGGGCCGTCACGGATTCGGAGGGCGTGATCCGCTACAGCGACGAGCAGCCGGGTCTCAAGAATCTCATCGATATTTACAGGGCCTGTACGGGAAAGACCGCCGACGAGGTGGTGAGGGAGTTCGACGGAAGGGGCTACGGCGACTTCAAGGCGGCCGTGGGCGAGGCGGTGGCGGCCATTTTGGTTCCCCTTCAGGAGGAGCAGGCGAGGCTGGCGGCCGACAAGGCGTACCTGGACGGCATCATCCGGGAGAATGCGGAGAGGGCGGGGTATTATGCCAACAAAACCCTGCGGAAGGTGCAGAAGAAGATCGGTTTCCCGGAGCGGGTGAGGAAGGCGTAAGGGCTGGCGAGACCACGGGTGCGGGGGACGAAAAGCGAAGGGGAAAACGGGAAAGGCGGAGAACGGATGAAGCTTGTCACGTATTTATATGAAGGAACGGAAGCGGCGGGGGTGCTGTCACCGGATGGAACCGGGGTGTATCCGGCGAAGGCGCTGGGATACGCCTGTGAGAGCATGAACGAGTGGATCGGCCTTCTGGCGGAGGAAGGGCTCTTTGGCCTTGGGAGAGCGGTGGAGGCGGGCTGCGAGGGGGAGATTCCCCTGGAGCGGGTGACGCTTCTGGCCCCCATTCCGGAGCCGAAACAGGACATGATCTGTCTCGGCATCAATTACATGGCCCATGCGGAGGAGTCGGCTCGTTACAAGAAGGAGGCATTCGGCGGGGAGCGGCCCTATGCGGTCTATTTTTCCAAGCGCATCGGCGCCGCGGTGCGGCCGGGGGGAGAGATCGACGGCCACTTTGACATGGTGGAGCGGCTGGATTACGAGGCGGAGCTGGCGGTGGTGATCGGAAAGGATGCCAGGGGAGTGTCGGAGGAGGATGCGGCAGAGTACGTTCTCGGCTACACCATCGTCAACGACGTCAGCGCAAGGCTGCTCCAGACCCGTCATCAGCAGTGGTATTTCGGGAAGAGCCTGGACGGGTTTACGCCCATGGGGCCCTGGATCGTGACGGCGGACGAATTTTCCTTCCCGCCGAAGCTGGCCATTCAGTCGAAGGTCAACGGGGAGCTCAGGCAGGACAGCAACACCGAGCTGCTGATTTTTGGCGTGCCCCACATCATCCGGGAGCTCTCCCGGGGAATCACCTTGAAAGCGGGAACGATCATTGCCACCGGGACGCCCGCCGGCGTGGGGATGGGATTTGCGCCTCCCCGGTTCTTAAAGAGCGGCGACACGGTGGAATGCGTCATCGAGGGGATCGGGACCCTGAGGAACACGGTGGGGTGACACGGGGACGGGAGAAGCCGGAAACGGCGGACAAAAGAGACGGGCGGACAGAGGGCAAATGAGGAGGACGGAGGCGGCAGAGAATTATGGAAGCGCTTGAATTTCGGGAAAACGTCATCGACGTGGATACATATCTGAAGCTTCGCTCCTCCGTGGGCTGGAAGCGGCTTACCAGGAAGCAGGCCCAGGCGGCCCTTGACGGGAGCCTTTACACGGTGGGGCTTTACGTGGCGGGACAGCCGGTGGGCATGGGAAGGCTGGTGGGTGACGGGGCGGTGATCTGCTACATTCAGGATCTGATCGTCCATCCCAACGCCCAGGGCATGGGGGTCGGCCACATGCTGATGAAGCGGCTGATCGCCCATGCGCGGTCTCTGACGGAGGAGGGCACGGAGATGATGCTGGACCTGATGTGCGCCAGGGGCCGGGAGGAGTTTTACAAGGAACACGGATTTCTCGCACGGCCGACGAGGGAACTGGGACCGGGGATGATCCGGTATCTGGACAAGAGGAAACCGGAATTTTAAAGGCGGCGGGAGATTTCCCGCCGCCCGGACTATGTAGGTGTTTTTTTATTCGACTTTCCCGGCTTCCGCCTTCGCAAGCGCTTTTCCGATGGCTTCCGTCAGGGCCATGGAGGTGTACTGGGTGCTCTCATCGTAGGAAAGACCGGAAATTCCCTGGTTTTCCACGACCTGGGCGGCCAGATTTTCCATGGAAGGGGCCATTAAAGGGTACATGGCGGCCACGTCCTCCGAGAGGTTGACGAACCGGACGGATTTTATGTGGTCGGAATCGACGGTCACCTCCACGTCGAGGGCCTGGTTATTTAAGGAAAGAACCGAAGTGTAGACGCCGGGAACGTATTTGCCGGGGTCTGCGCTTACCTTTGTGGTCTTGTTTTTCGGTGCGAACATAAAGACCAGAAGGATGACGAGCAGAATGCCCATGGCGACAAAGATTCCGGTATAGATCAGTTCTTTCATGCGGAGTACAACAATTTTGGTTTTGGAACTCATAGACCTTCTCCAATGCTCTTTGTACAGGATATGAGGGGAAGGGCGGGAGTATGCGGGAAATTCTTTTCTTTTCCGCAGCCCTCCGAATGTGCTATAATAATGGGGAAAGAATCTTTGGGGCCAGGAAAAGAAGCGACAGGAGGAAAGTGGTTTGGACATACAGGAGCTTAGGATGCAGGATCTGGATATCAGGGAGTTAAAGCTCAGGCAGCTGGACATCCAGGGGCTGAAGGAAAAGAGCAGGCAGATGGAGCTGGGCATCGAGATGGAGGAGAAGGTTCGCACCTTTGCCAACATCATGATGATGTATGAGTGTGCGATCCGGGAGGTAAAGACGAAGCTGGAGGTGTTAGACAGCGAGTTTTCCGTCCGTTATAACCGGAACCCGATCTCTTCCATCCGTTCCAGGATCAAGAAGCCGGCCAGCATTTACAACAAGTTAAGGAAATACGGGTTGGAGATCAACGAGGAGAACGTGCTGACGGGACTCAACGACATTGCCGGGGTCCGGGTGATCTGTTCTTTCATCGACGACATTTACATGGTCGGATCCCTCCTTGCCACCCAGGATGACATCAAAGTGCTGAAGGTGAAGGATTACATCAAAAATCCCAAGCCGAACGGATACCGGAGTTACCACATGATCGTGGAGGTGCCAGTGTTCTTTTCCAGGGGAAAGACGCCCATGCACGTGGAGGTCCAGATCCGGACCATTGCCATGGATTTCTGGGCCAGTCTGGAGCATCAGCTCCGCTACAAAAAGAACATGGAGAAGGTGGAGGGCCACGAGGAGATCAGCGAGCGGCTCCTCTCCTGTGCAGAGACCATTGCCGAGACAGACAGGCAGATGCAGGAAATCAAGCGGATGATCGGCGAATTCAGGGACCTGTCGTAAATGATCCTGACGCAATCGCCTATTACCTGAAGAGAGCTTGAAAGGAGGGGACCATGTCGCTTCAGTTTGTGCTTGGCGGTGCGGGCACCGGAAAGTCGTTTTATATGAATCGCAGACTGGTGGAGGAGGCGGAGAGTGCCCCGGACCTGCGGTTTTACGCCATCGTTCCGGAGCAGTTCACCATGGAGACCCAGAAGGAACTGGTCATGTTGAGTTCCGGCCACAGCATCATGAATATTGACATCGTGAGTTTTGAGCGGCTGGCTTACCGGGTGTTTGAGGAGCTCTCCTGCATGCCGAAGGTCGTTCTGGACGACATGGGGAAGAGCATGCTCCTTAGGAAGTCCTGTGCGTCGGTGGAAAAGAAGCTCAGGGTCTTCAAAAACCACCTGGATCGGGCCGGCTTTATCGAGCAGCTCAAATCCACCATGTCCGAGTTCGGCCAGTACCGGATCGGGGAGGAGGAGCTCTCCCGCCTGATGGAAAAGACGAAGGGCAGGCCCCTCCTCAACAGAAAGCTTGAGGACATGCGGCTCTTATTCGGGGCCTTCCGGGAGGCCCTGGGGGAGGGGATGATCACGGCCGAGGAGTTACTCCCCTCCCTCTGCCTGGCGATCCCCCGCTCGCAAAAACTCCGGGGCAGCGTCGTCACCCTGGACGGGTTTACCGGCTTCACCCCGGCTCAGTACCAGGTGATCGGGGAGCTTCTGCGCTGCTGCAGCCGCCTGACGGCGGCCTTCACCATCGATGCGGACCGGCTGGAGAGCAGGGGGGAGGATTTCTTTTCCCTGAGCAGGAAGACCATGGCGGTTTTAAGCAAAATGGCGGAGGAGACGGGGGCGGGGAGGGAGGCGGACGTGGTCTTAAGGGAGCCGGTGCGGTTTTCCGGTTCCGGAGAGCTGGCCTTTTTGTCAAAGAGGCTGTTTCAGAATGGCAAAGAGACATATGAGGGGGAGACGCAGGAGCTGTTTCTCTCGGAGGAGGCTTCCCCTGCGGAGGAGGTCCGGGCCATGACGGGGCGGCTGGCGTCCCTGGTGCGGGAGGAGGGCTACCGGTACCGGGAGATCGCCGTGGTCTGCGGCGACATGGAAGGCTACCGTCCCCTTCTTGTGCGGGCCATGGAGGAGGCGGGGCTGCCGGCCTTTCTGGATGACAAGCGGAGCCTTCTCACCAACCCGGCGGTGGAATACATGCGGGCCGCCCTGGAGGCGGTGGAGAAGGATTTTTCTTACGAGAGCGTGTTCCGCTTCCTGAAATGCGGATTTCTTCCCTTCGGGGAGGAGATCCTTTTTGAGATGGAAAATTACGTGCTGGCCCTGGGAATTCGGGGCCACAGGCGATGGGCGGCCCCCTGGGAGGTCCTCTATCGGGGCGGGGAGCACGTGAACCTGAAAGTCCTCAACGAGGCCAGGGAGAAGGCGGCCGCCCCGCTGCTGACCCTGAGGAAGGTTTTTAAGAAGAAGGGGGCGACGGTGCGGGAGATGACGGAGACCCTGTTCCGATTTCTGGAAGAAAGAGGGGTGGAGGAGAGGCTTCGCTCCATGGCGGCGGCTTTTTCCGGGGAGGGCTCCTACAGTCTGGCAAAGGAATACGAACAGGCATACGGACAGCTGATGGGGCTGTTTGACCGGATTGTGGGACTTTTGGGCGACCAGGTCCTGTCCGTGAGGACTTACAACGACGTCTTGGACGCCGGATGCCGGGAGATCCGGGTGGGCGTCATTCCTGCGGCCCTGGACCGGATCCTGGTGGGCGACGTGGAGAGGAGCCGCCTAAAGGACGTCAGGGCAGTGTTTTTTATCGGGGTCAACGACGGGAACGTGCCGAAGCGGAAACGTCAGGGGGGACTTTTGTCGGAGCTGGACCGGGAGGAGCTGGCCCCCTATGCGGAGCTGGCCCCTTCCAGAAGGGAGAGCAGCCTGATCGACAAGTTTTACTTTTATCTGACCGTGACGAAGCCGTCCCGGAAGCTGTACGTTTCCTATGCGGCGGCGGACGCTGCGGGAGAAAAGAAGAGTCCTTCTCCCTACCTTCTCCATGTCCGGAAGCTCTTCCCGGGGATTTCTTCCGGAAAGCCGGGAGGAGCGGCGGTCCTGACGAGGACGCTGGCCTTTGGCATGCTGGCCGACGGCATGGAGGAGTACCGGGAGGATGGGGCCTCCGAACGGTGGGCCGCCCTCTACGACTGTCTCTCGGAGGGGGAGGAGAACCGGCGTCTTTTGGCGGGGATCCTGGACGCCGCCTTCTTCTCCTACGGCGGGGACCGGATCTCTGAAGCTGCAGCAAAGGCCCTTTACGGGGAGCCCCTCACGGGCAGCGTGACCAGGCTGGAAACCTATGCGTCCTGCGCTTACGCCCAGTTTTTGACCTACGGCCTTCGGCTGGTGAGGCGGAAGGAGTTTGAGTTTGCGGCCCTGGACATGGGCAACGTGTTCCACAAGGCTATCGAGCTCTGTTTCCGGTATGCGAAGGAGGAGGGGACTCCGGTGGCGGAACTCGACGAGGAGGGGAGAAGGACCCTGGTGGGGCGGGCCATGGAGGAGGCGGCCGGGACTTTGGGCGGGAACGTGCTAAAGTCCTCAGCCAGAAATGAATACCTGTTTGAGAGGATGGGGAGGATCACGGAGAAGACCCTGTGGGCGCTGGGAGAGCAGCTTAGGGCGGGGGAGTTCGAGCCCGCCGCTTTCGAGATGACGTTTGCCCCGGGGGAGAGTGCGGCCATGAGGATCTCGCTGGAGAACGGGGGAAGCATGCAGCTTGCGGGAAAGATCGACCGGGTGGACCTGTTTGAGGATGCGGACCGGGTCTACGTGAAGATCGTGGACTACAAGTCCGGCGGCATGGATTTTGACCTGAATGCGGTTTACGGCGGGCTGCAGCTGCAGTTGGTGGTCTATCTGGACGCCGTCATGAGAAAGGAGAGTCAGAGGCATCCGGGCAAGGAGATCGTCCCGGCGGGAATGTTTTATTACCAGATCCAGGATCCGATCCTGGAACGGAAGGGCGAGGAGGGAATCATGGAGGCCTCCCTTTTGGAGACGCTCAGGCCGAAGGGGGTTTTCAACGGCGGAGAACGGGTGGTCTCTCTGTTTCAGCGGGAGACGGAGGACGGAAAGTCCAGATGGATTCCGGCGGTCATGAAGGACGGAAAGCCGGTTTCCGGGCGCTCCGGCGCCATCTCGGAAAAGCAGTTTGCGTATCTTCGGGATTTCGTGTACCGGAGGATGGAGCAGTTTGGCTCGGCTATCGTATCGGGCGAGGTCTCCGCAAGGCCCTACCGGAGAAAGGAGCGGACGGGCTGCGACTACTGTGAGTTCCAGGCGGTGTGCGGCTTTGACAGGAAGCTCCCCGGCTATGGATACCGGCGTCTTCCGGAGCGGAAGCCGGAGGAGATCTGGGCGGAGTTTGCGGCGGAGGGGAATGCTTCTGCAGACGGCGGGACTTCGGAGGCGGAATCAGGCAGGGATGGCCGGGAGAGAGGAAACTGACGGAGGAAGCGGAAGGAAGAAAGGCGGGCAGGAGACATGGCGGTGAAGTGGACGAGGGAACAGGAGCAGATCATTGGTCTGAGAGACCGGAACATCTTGGTGGTGGCGGCGGCGGGCAGCGGCAAGACGGCCGTCCTGGTGGAACGGATCATGGCGATGATCACGGACCCGGAGCGGCCGGTGGACATTGACCGGCTTCTGGTGGTGACCTTTACCAATGCGGCGGCGGCCCAGATGCGGGAGCGGATCGGAAAACGACTTTCGGAGCGGCTTCTCGCCTCCCCGGAGGATCCGAATCTGAAGCGGCAGGAGGATCTTCTGCCCCATGCGAAGATCATGACCATCGACGGCTTCTGCCTCTACGTGGTGCGGAATTATTTCAGCTTCCTGGATCTGGACCCGGATTTTCGGATCGGGGACGAGGGGGAGTTAAAGCTTCTCAGGGAGGAGGTCATGGAGGAGCTTCTGGAGCAGAAATATCAGACGGCCTCCCCGGAGTTTCTCCTGTTCGTGGAGAGCTACGGGGAGGGGAAAAGTGACGGGAAGGTTGCGGAATACATTTTCGGGCTGTATGATTTTGCGGCGGCTTACCCGGACCCGGAGCGTCAGCTGGGTATCTGGAGGGAACAACTTTTGGCGGATTCGGAGGAGGCCCTTGAGGAGACGACCTGGATGAAGGCGCTGATGGAGGAGCTCCACCTGTCGGCGGGGGAGCTGGTAAAGAGGTACGAGGCCGCTCTGGCGCTCTGCGGGGAAGATGCGGCGCTGGCTCCCTATGAAGCCATGTTCGCATCGGACAGACGGCTTGCGGACGGGCTTCTCGCATCAGAAAGTTACGGTGAGGCGGCAAAGCTTCTGGCACGGGCGAAGAGCTCCTTCGTGACCAAGCCCAGGATCAGCAAGAAGGCTCTGGCGGACGAGGAGCGGAAGAATTTTCTCTCCTCCCTCCGGGACGCCATGAAAAAGGAGGTCCTTTCCCTGGCGGAGACCTTTTACCTGGGTCCGGTTTCCCAGGTCTGTTCGGACATCCGCAGGATGCGGGGGCCCATGGAAGAGCTCGTGGGACTGACCCTCGCTTACGGGCGGGCCTTCGGGGAGGCCAAACGGGAAAAGAATCTGGTGGACTTTAACGACGTGGCCCATTTTGCCCTGCGGATTCTCACGGAGCCCTCCGAAGACGGCGGCCTCCTTCCCTCGGAGACGGCGAAGGCGCTCGGCGGAAGCTTCCATGAGATCCTGATCGACGAGTATCAGGACAGCAACTGGATCCAGGAGGCCATATTAAACAGTGTCTCGAAGGAGCGGGAGGGGCGCCCCAACGTGTTCATGGTGGGCGACGTGAAGCAGAGCATTTACAGGTTCCGCCAGGCCAGACCGGAGCTTTTCATGGAAAAGTACGCCTCCTACACCAGGGGGGAGAGCGGCCATCAAAAGATCGACCTCCACCGGAATTTCCGGAGCCGGGAGGCGGTGCTTGGGACGGCCAATTTTTTCTTCGGCCAGCTGATGGACCGGAAGCTGGGGGGGATCACTTATGACGAGGATGCGGCTTTGATTCCGGGACGGCAGTTTCCGGAGACGGGGGAAAGAGAGCCGGAGACGGAGGTGGTACTCCTGGACCTTGCCGGGGGAGAGGAGCTGGAAGAAGACCTCAGGGACTATCAGGCAAAGGAGCTGGAGGCCAGGGTGGTGGCCGGCCGGATCCGGGAGCTGGTCTCGCCGGAAAGCGGATTTTCGGTCCTTGACCGGGAGACGGGGGAATACCGGCCGGCCAGGTACGGCGACGTCGTCGTCCTCCTTCGGACCATGAGCGGCTGGGCGGAGGTTTTTGCGGACGTGCTTATGGAAGCGGGGATTCCGGCCTTCGCCCAGACCAGGACCGGATATTTCACGGCCAGGGAAGTCCGGTGCATGCTAAATCTCCTGCGGGTCATCGACAACCCCATGCAGGACATTCCGCTGGCGGCGGTCATGACCTCGCCCATGGGAAATTTTTCTTCGGAGGAGCTGGCGGTTCTTACGGCGTATGGTTCCAGGAACCCGGTCCCGGGAAACATGCGGGGCCTTTACGGGGCCCTTGTGGCTTACGCCGGACAGCGGGAGACCCTTGGTCCGGGTGAGGAGGGGGCGTCGTCCGGGGTGGGGAAACTGGTGTCAAAGTCTGCGAGATTTCTCTCCATGCTCTCTGATTTCAGGGATAAGGCGGTCTATCTGCGTCTGCACGAGCTCCTCCGGTATATCCTGGATCAGACGGGCTATGGCTTTATGCTGGCCGCCATGCCGGGTGGGGGCATCCGGAAGAAGAACATGGAAATGTTGATCCGGCGGGCGCTGGATTATGAGAATACCAGCTATCAGGGCGTGTTCCAGTTTGTGCGCTACATCGAGAGGCTTCAGAAGTATTCGGTGGATTTCGGGGAGGCGTCTTCGGCGGACGGGGGGGAAAACGTGGTCCGCATCACAAGCATCCACAAGAGCAAGGGGCTGGAATATCCCATTGTCATCCTTTCCGGCGCAGGCAAGCCTTTCAACAGGCAGGACTTGAACCGGAGGGTCCTGTTCCATCCTGAGCTTGGAATCGCAGCGGATTTCGTGGACGTGGAGAAGCGGGTGCGGGCGGCCACCCTCCCCAAAAAGCTGTTCCAGAGGAAGCTTCTCCTGGACATGCTGGGGGAGGAGCTTCGGGTCCTGTACGTGGCCCTCACCAGGGCGGAGGAGAAGCTGATCATCACGGGGACGGATCGGTCTCTGGAGACGAAGCTGGTCAAATGGAACAGTCTCCGGCTCACGGAGGAGGAGACGCTTCCCTACTCTGCGGTCTCCTCCGCCGGCTCCTATCTGGATTGGCTCCTGATGGCCTTAGTGCGGAATCGGGCTTACGGGAAGATCCTTTCGGACCGGGGGATTACGCCGCCTGTGCTCCATCCGCTCTATGGGAAGGAGCTTCCCCTCAGGCTCCGTCTGCTCCCCGTGGAGGAGCTTGTGCGGGACGAGGTGTTTCGGCAGGCCCTGGGCAGACTCCGAAGAGGAGAGCTTCCGGCCCGCCTGCCGGAGGAGGGAGGGGAGCTTGGGGAGCAGTTTGCAAAGAGCCTGTCCTATCGGTATCCCTACGAGGAGGCGGTGACGGCCCCCAGGAAGTTCAGCGTTTCCCAGCTTAAGGCGGAGGGTGCGGAGGGGGAGCTGCTTATCCCGGCGGTCCCTGAGGAGGCGTTTCCCGTTTTGGAGACTTTGCGGGAAGCCTCTCCCGCCGACGGGGAGAGGACCGGAGCTTCCTCCGCCGACGCTCCCCGGTTCCTTGCGCCGGACGAGCCTCTTTCGGGGGCCGCAAGAGGGACGGCGTACCATCGGCTGTTGGAGCTTTTGTCATTTCAGATCGAGCCGTCGGACCGGGCGGTGTTCCTGGCGGTAAAGGAGCTTGAGCGCACCGGGCTTCTGCCGGGGGGTACGGACCGGGTTCTGAACCTTGGGAGGGTCCGCCGGTTCCTCGCTTCCCCTCTCGGGAGGAGGATGGCGCAGGCGGAACGCTTGAAAAAGGAGCAGCAATTCGTGATGGGGCTTCCGGCGAGACAGATACGGAGCGAGTATGCGGGAAGCCACCTGGAGGATGAGACCTTGCTGGTCCAGGGGATCATCGACGCCTGGTTCGAGGAGGACGGGGAGCTGGTCGTGGTGGATTACAAGACGGACCGCATGGACGGTGACGACAGGGAGACAGCGAGGCGCCGTCTTTCGGAACGTTACCGGGCCCAGCTGGACTACTACCAGGCCGCCCTGGAAATGAGCACGGGAAAGCGGGTCAAGGAGCGGTATATCTACTCCTTCTCCCTGGAAGAGGCTATCCTTGTGAAACAAAGCGCCCATGATGTTCCGGGCGGACGATAGGAGGGGTTTACAGGTGTCCGCCCGGAACGTCATGGGTGCGCATGTATCAGAGAATATACAAATTTTTTTCAATTTTTCGTAAATCTTCATATTCGATTCATGGTTATCCAAGATTTCTCTGGTATAATAATGACATGTAAAAAATCTGTATGAGATCAGGGATTGTATGCTGCATACGAAGGAGGCCGCCTTATGAGTCAGAACACCGCCAGAAAGATACCGCCGCAGTATGAACGCCGGGACAGCGTGGCCAGGCTGCGGGAGAGAAAGCTCATGAAGAGGAGGAGGAGAAGAAATCAGAAGATTCTTTTGTGCGTCTCCGTCTTGGTCCTCTGCGGCGGTTCTTTCTGGCTGGGAAGAATCACGGCCCCGAAAGCCAGGCAGGGTGAGAAGGGGGGCGGGAGCCGGACGGCCGCTGTCGGGGGCATCACGACCCTCGACGGCAGGGGGAGTGCGGAAAGCGGCGGTTCGGACGGGAGCGGCATGACGGCGGAGGAAATGAGCCGTTACGTGGAGAACCACCCGGGCGAGTATCCGGAGTTTTTGAGAAGCTTTCTGGAGAGTACTCCGGAGGCTGCGGAGTTTGTGTACCATTATCCGGAGTACAAGGACCGGAAGGCGGAACCCGTCGACCTTTCCGGGGAGTGCGCAGAGGGAGAAGTACCGCTCTTCATCCAGTGGGACAAACGGTGGGGCTACGAGGTCTACGGGGATGACCTGATGGCGCTTAGCGGCTGCGGGCCGACATGCCTTTCCATGGTCTACGTGGGGCTTACCGGCGATACGGACATGGACCCGGGGACCATGGCAGAATTTGCTTCCGACAATGGCTATTATCTGGAAGGGGTGGGAACCAGCTGGGAACTTATGAGTTCCGGTGCGGAGAGGCTGGGACTTTCCTGGGGCAATCCCGCCCTCTCCAAAGAGACGGTCTTTGCAGAACTGGATGCGGGCCATCCGCTGATTTGCAGCATGCAGCCGGGGGACTTTACCACCACGGGACATTTTATCGTGATCTACGGAAGGGAAGGGGACAGGCTTCTTCTCCACGACCCAAACAGCCCCGTGCGGAGTGAGAAAAAATGGCCTTATGAGCAGGTCGAGGGACAGATCAAGAACATCTGGTCCTATTCCAGGCGGGGGACGGAAGATATCTGGAAAAATTTGACAAGGGTGCAGGAGCATGACGGATAAAGAGTCCGGAGTGGAGTGAATAAAACGGCCGCAATCTTTCCATACTAGGGAAAAAGACCACAGGAGGTCGGTCATGGGAAAGAAGAAAGGAAAGAGGTGCGGCCATATGGAGGATGTACAGAACGCACAGAATCAGGCAGGAAGGGCGGAAAATGGTGCAGGCTCGTCCGTTTCCGGGAAGGATGCAAAGGGTGACGAACGGATCGAGGAATACGGGCAGGTACTGCTGGACGAGGGAAAGGGCAGGGGAGACATTTATCTCCTGTCGATTATCGGGGAGATCGAGGGTCACGAAAATTTAAATTCCGGCAGCAAGACTACCAAATATGAGCACGTACTGCCGAAGCTGGCCCAGATCGAGGACAGCAGGGAGATCGAGGGCGTGCTCCTCCTCATCAATACCCAGGGCGGAGACGTCTCCTGCGGGCTGGCCCTGGCGGAGATGGTGGCCTCCTTAAGCAAGCCTACGGTTTCGCTGGTGATCGGGGACAGCCATTCCATCGGAGTGCCCCTTGCGGTATCGGCGGACGACTCCTTCATCGTGCCGTCGGCCAGCATGTTAATCCATCCGGTGCGGATGACGGGGATGACCATCGGGGCGCCGCAAACCTACCATTATTTCCAGCGGATCCAGGACCGGATCACCGGCTTTATCGCCGACCACAGCGACGTGCCTCAGGACAAGATCGAGGAGCTGATGATGAACACGGCGGACATGACCAAGGACCTGGGGACCCTTCTCGTGGGCGAGGATGCGGTCCGTCTGGGGCTGATCCGTCAGGTGGGAGGTATCGACAGGGCCCTGCGCAGACTCCGGGAGATGATCAGAAGACGCAGGAAGGGATAGCTTTCGACAGCATACAGACCGGTTCTTTCTTGGGAGGGCGACGTTTGGGAGAACGCCGTCCCGGACGGAAAGAAGCCGGTTTTTTGTGCGGATTCTTTTCGGGCCGACTGTCTAAATTTTTTATAAACTGCGAAAAAACGGTTGGCAGACGGGAGCGCATGCAGTATAATGTGTTTTACAATCTTAAAAGAAGTTCTCCGATGAGATTCTTTCATGAAAACTTTCTTATGAAGTATCAGGCCGTGTCAGGCCGGGAAATTTCCTTACAGGTTTTAACGTATGCAGATTTTGGCGGATCTTTTTGTCCGGACTTTTTTGAGGTGCGGGCAGGACGGCCTAGAGATTGGCCGCAGCCCGGAACTATCCAGTCTCAGTTATCTTTAATTTCTTATCAAACTTACTTTTCCCAGACATGAAAAACAGAAAGAATGTACCGGAGCGATCGGAGGACGGCTCAGGAAAGCGGGGTGAGGCAGGTGTGAAACATGACGAAAACGCTCCGGCGCCTTTTGAGGCGGAACCATGCAGTCAGCAGACATAATCAGGCACAGGCAATTGCGAAACTCGAAATTTGCCGAATATTCTCGTAATTTTATGTTTCGCAATTGCCTAATAATCAGGCAAACGGAAAGGAGCGAATCATATGCGTAATTTATGGAACATGACCGGAATACTGGAGGAGGAGCGGACCATCGAGGAGGAATTCCTCTTGACCTCCGATGACGTGGGAGCGGTGCCGAAAACCCTCACCCGCGACGGTGTCACCTACCGGTTGAACGAGGGCGGCGTCGAGCTTCTGGTGACCAGAAAGGAGCTCTGGAGGGATCAGGAGGTTCTGGAGGAATACGTGAGCTATGCGGTGGAGGATAATGACATCGAGCGGTTGCAGAAGGAAATCGTGAAGGACGGGAGGGTACTGGATCTGATCGGGGTGGAGTACCACGTTACCGATACGACCCAGTCCGGTCTGCCGCTGGCCTACGAGGCGGTGTGCCGGTATGCGGTGAACGTGGACCGGGACAGGGAGGTCCCCGTCCAGTGGAAGGCGACGGCTACCTACACCGGCACAGTGGAGGAGGAAGAAGCGGGGGAGACGGCACCGGAAGCGGAAACCCCTCAGGAGGAAGAGACGCAGGAGCGGGGAGAGGCCGTACCGGAAGGAAACCATGAGATTCCTGCGGTCGGCCGGCCGGAGGAAGTCCGGGGTATGGAGCGTACCGATGCGGTACGGGATTCCGCAGGACCGGAAGCCACCGAGGCAGAGGGGATTCCGTTGGAGACGGAGGCCATGGGCGAGACGGAAACCTTTGCGGAAGAGGCGGTGCCTATGGCGGCTTCCATGGAAGAGTCGGCGGTACCCCTAAACGATGCGGTGGCGGGATTTCTGGGAACCGTGCTTTTGGGAACCGCTTTCGTCTGCGGCATTGTGGCCAGGAGGAGGAACCTGGTCGCCGTCTATGCGAATGGCGGGGAGAAAAAGGGCAGATTTCTTGGGAAGACCTTTGCCAGGCGGGAAAAGGGCTTCTGGGTCATTCCGATTTCGGAGAGACTTCTCAGGCTGTCCGGCTCCGGGACGGGAGAACTGGTGTTAAGACCTTCCGGAAAGGTTTTGAGGGGGCGGATCAGAAAGGCGAAGATCGTTTCACCCACGGGAACCTTCTACAAGGACGTGGAGGATACCATGGCCCTGTGGGAGGACAATCTTTCCGGCGCAGGGTGGCCGTCCAAAACTATGGAGACGGAGTGTTAGAGAGAAGGGAGGAATTTTCATGAGAGGATGGAGGAGGGTTCTCGGGTTGTTCCTGGCGGTCGTGTTGACCGCCATGGGGCTTGCTCCCTGCGCACAGGCTCACCCGCAGACGACAAACGTCACAACGGGTTTCCAGGATGGATGGTGTTTTCACTATGTGGACGGCCATACGTCGAAGGGCGGGTATTTTTACGTGCAGGAGACGGGGGAAAGGCTGTTTTGTCTGGAACCACATGTCAACACGGTGACTTCCGCCAGAGATCATTGGGTCACGCTGACGGAATATTTTGGTCAGGATGCGGCCTTTGCGGGGAAGCTCAGCCTGATTGCCTGGTACGGGGAGCACTCCGGCTGGGGATTGGACGGCTGGGCGGCGGCCCAGTCGCTGATATGGAAATATATTATGGAGCGAAACGGCGAGATCGGGGAACAGTGGATTTCTACGAATACCATGGGTACCAGAGAGCAGCTGCAGGTTTATTATGATGCCATCGAACAGAAAATCAGTGATTACTATAAAGTTCCCGGTTTTGACAAACAGACGGTTACCCTGCAGGCGGGGCAGAGCACGACGGTCACGGACGCAAACGGTGCGCTTTCCGCCATGACGGGGGAGGGGAGCGGGCCCATTCAGATTGCGAAGGAGGGAAACAGCCTTACGATCACGGCCACGGGCACGGATGCCGGGACGGGCGTGGTGCGGTTAAAAAAGCAGTTGTCCGGGGGCTGGGAAGGCGACAATTTTGCATATACGGCGGACGGGTATCAAGATGTGATGACCTGCGGGGCCTATGAACCGGTGCGGGCGTCTCTGACGATCCGGGTCACGGAGGCACCGGTTTCCATGCAGATTTCCAAACAGGATCTGACGACGGGAGAGGAACTCCCTGGGTCCAGGCTCAGGGTGACAGATGGAAGCGGAAACGTGGTGGATGAGTGGACATCGGAATCAACACCTCACATGATTCAGAATCTGAAAAAGGGACAGACCTATGTCCTGACGGAAATTCTCCCGGCGCCTGGCTATGCGACGGCCCAAAGCGTTTCCTTTACGGCGTCCCACGGGAGTGCACCGGTCGTGATGAAAGACGACGTCACCAGGGTGCAGATTTCCAAGACGGATCTGACCGGCGGGAAGGAACTTCCTGGGGCCAGTCTGCAGGTGACGGACTCCGGGGGAAGGCTGATTGACAGATGGATATCGGGGAAGACTCCCCATGAGATCACAAAATTGACGGTGGGGGAGACGTATACCCTGACGGAGCTCCTCCCGGCACCCGGCTATGCGACGGCCCGGTCCGTCTCTTTTACCGTGGCCGATACGGGGGATGTCCAGAAGGTGCAGATGAAAGACGACATCACGAGAATCGGGATCTCGAAAAAAGATCTGACGACGGGGGAGGAGCTTGCGGGGGCCAGTCTGCGGTTGACCAATTCGGAGGGGGAAATCGTGGAGGAATGGATCTCGGGGGAGACGCCCCACGGAATTACGAAACTGACGGCGGGAGAGACGTATACCCTGACGGAAACCCGTCCTGCGGACGGTTACGTGACGGCTGAACCCATATCTTTCATGGTGAAGGATACCGGGCAGATTCAGAAGATTGAAATGGGAGACGCCATCACGAGGGTCCATATCCGGAAGACGGGGCTTTCCATAGGAGGGGGCGGGGAGGAGCCGGAAGAAGGCCTCTCCGGAGCCACCCTCAGGGTGACGGACGCTTCCGGAGGGATCGTGGACGAGTGGGTGACGGACGGAGAGCCGCATGTCCTGGAAAAATTAACGGTGGGAGAGCCGTATGTTTTGACGGAGCTTTCTCCTGCGGACGGTTATGTGACGGCAAAGCCCATGGAGTTTACCGTGCAGGATACGGAAGAGATCCAGGCAATCGTCATGGAAGATGACATTACCAGGATTGAGGTTTCCAAGACCGACCTGACGACGGGGGAGGAACTTGCGGGGGCCAGTCTGCGGCTGACCGATTCGGAAGGAGAGATCGTGGAGGAATGGATCTCGGGGGAGGCACCTCATCGGATCACAAAACTGACGGTGGGAGAAACCTACACTCTGACGGAGACACGCCCCGCAGACGGTTATGTGACGGCGGAGACAGTTACTTTCACCGTGGAAGACACGGGAGAAGTCCAGAAGGTGAGCATGGAGGACGATGTCACGAAAACGGAAATTTCCAAAGTGGACGTGGCGGACGGAAAGGCCCTGGCGGGAGCCAGGCTGCAGATCCTGGACCGAAAAGGTCAGGTGGTCTGTGAGTGGACCAGTGAAGAGCGGCCGAAGCTGATTGAAAAGCTGACGGCTGGAGAGACGTATGTTCTTCATGAGGAAACGGCACCGGAGGGCTATCTGACGGCTGTCGACCGGGAGTTTACGGTGTCCGATACCGGGGAGGTCCAGACGGTGACCCTGGAGGACGAGCTGGCGGTGATCAATCTGGAAGTTGCCAAGAGGACGATCCGGCGGACTCAGACCGGAGATACTTATAAGTATACGATCACCACCCTGAGGAACGCCTCCAATACGTCTCTGGAGAACTTTACCTGCACGGATTATCTGCCGGAACAGGTCACCATGCGGGAGTTACATACGGGAACTTTCAGCGACGAGCTGGACTATTCCATCGCCTATCAGACCAATCGTTCCGACGAATGGCATCCCCTGGCGGGGGGCCTAAGCTCCACGGCAAATCATGTCATATCCTTTGCATCCATTCCTCTGGAGGAGGGGGAACAGGTGACGGCTTATCGGTATGAGTTCGGCACGGCACCCGCAGGTTTCGAGATCGGAACCCAGAATCCGGTTTATTTTACGACCGTGAAACCGGGCGTGGACGTTTTGGAGGAGATGCTTACCAATATTACCCTTTCCGGGGACTGGAGAGGGGTGAGTGTGACGGACAAGGATGACACGGTCACTTTGCTGTTCGAGGGCAAGATCGAACCCCTCAAGAGCTTCGGGCGCATCGTGACGGGGGACGCCTCGCCGGTTGCCGCCCTGATTCTCCTGGCGGCGGTTTCGGCGGGAACCTTCGGCGCAGTGGTTTTTGGGAGACGAAGGGCACGGCGGCGGGAAAAATGAACGTGTCGGTGCGTTAAGCCTCGTCTTTTTCCAGTTTGCGGAACATACGGACAAGGACGAGGACTGCCGCCACGGCCAGAACGAATTCTGCGGTGAACTGGGCATAGGCCAGACCATAAAGCGGCCAGAGGAAATTCCACAGATAGAGGGCCGGGATCTCCAGGATGATTTTTCGGAGAAGGGCGAACACAAGAGCTTTTTTCCCCATGCCGCAGGCCTGAAACACGCCGACGGCCAGAAAATCCATACAGAGAAAGGGGAGGGCCAGGCAGAGTCCTCTGAGAAAACGGCTGCCGTAAGCCACGATGGCCGGATTTTTCATGAAGAGGCGGATGAAGAAGCCGGAACCGAGGAAATACAGGACGCTCATGGTCACCATGAAGGAGATGGAGGTGCGCACGGCAAAGAGCAGAGTCTTTTTCATCCGGGGAACGTTTCCGGAAGCGTAGTTGTAGCTGATTAAGGGCATCAGCCCTTGGGAAAGTCCCAGTGCGATGTACATGGGAATCATGTTCAGCTTCTGCGAGATTCCCATGGCGGCGACGGCCTCGGGGCCAAAGGAGGAGGTAAAATTGTTGAGCACGGTCATGCCGGTCACGTTTAACAGATTCTGGATCGAGGCCGGTATGCCGACGCCGCAGATCCCTGCCACGATGGCCTTTCCGGGACGGAACATGGCCGGATTCAGGGAGACATAGGTGTTTTTTCGTTTTACGAAAAGCAGTACGAAGAAATACAGACAGGCGGTACAGTTGGAGAGGAAGGTTGCAAAACCGGCCCCTGCGGCACCCATGCCGAGGCCCTGGGGAAGAATGAAGATCGGGTCGAGGATGATATTTAAAAGACAGCCGCTCATGGTGCCGATGCTGGCGTGCAGAGAGGCTCCCTCGGAGCGGACCATGTAGGCGAGAACCACATTCAATATGGAAGGAACAGCACCGAAGGTGACAGTCCATTTCAGGTACTGGGCGGTGGCGGAAACTGTATCTTCCCCGGCACCCAGGACCGTGAGGAGGGGAGAGCGAAACAGGGTAAAGCACAGGGAAAACAAAAGACCGCTGAAAACGGAGCAGTAAAAACCGAAGGCGGAGCTCTTCTTCACGGTATCATAATCTTTTCTGCCCAGGGCGCGGCTCATCATGCTGGAACTTCCCACGCCGAACAGGTTGTTGACGGCGTTGAAGGCCAGCAGGACAGGGGAGGCCAGCGTCACGGCGGCGTTCTGGACGGAGTTATTTAAAAGTCCGACAAAATAAGTGTCGGCCATGTTGTAGATCACCATGACGAGGGAGCTTAAGATGGTGGGAATGGACATGGCCATGACGGCCTTTGCGACCGGAGCTTCCTCAAACAGGTATATTTTTTTCTGATCGTTCATGACGGGTTTTGCTCCTTGTTTTGTATTTCTTTGGCATGTCTCCATTGATTGTACATAGAAAGACGTGGAATGTCAACTTTTCCGGTTTCTGTACCGGATTCCCTGGTTCTAATTCGAGGGACAGGCTCATAGATTAAGGTAGGAGGCAGGTGAGAGCATGAGAGGCGGAGAAGAATTGATAAAAATATTAGCCGGATCCCTGCGGGGAATCGTGGAGCGGGCTCCTTTTTCCTTTGAGGGTCTGCAGGAGGTGAAGCTTCGGACCGGAAGGCCCTTTTTGTGCCGGTATGAAGGCCGGGAATACGGATTTCTGGAAACGGGAGAACCTGTGGCAACGGGGCCGGAGGGCGGCGAAAATTCCACAAAGGGACTGAGGAAGATAAGCGGAAGCGAGGTAAAGGAAACCCTGGAATATGCCGGTAGTTATTCTCTTTATGCTTATGAGGAGGAACTGAGGCAGGGGTTTTTGACCGTCCAGGGAGGGCACAGAATCGGGTTGGCCGGAAAAACGGTTCTGGTGGAAGGGAGGGTTCGAAGCCTTAAGCATGTTTCTTTTCTGAACATCCGTCTGGCGCATCAGGTGAAAGGTTGTGCGGCGGGACTGATTCCCTATCTGTACGACGGCGACAGAGTCCGCAGCACGCTGATTCTGTCGCCTCCCGGTTTTGGAAAGACGACGCTCCTTCGGGACCTGATCCGCCTGATTTCCGACGGGACGGAGGGACATGCCGGCGTCACCGTGGGAGTTGCGGACGAGCGGTCAGAACTTGCGGCCTGTTATCAGGGGGTCCCGCAGAATGACATCGGAGAGCGGACGGACGTGCTGGACGCCTGTCCGAAGGCGGAGGGCCTGTCCATGCTGATCCGGTCCATGTCGCCCCAGGTGGTGGCCGCCGACGAGATCGGAGGTGACAGGGATGCGGAGGCGCTGCGCCAGGCGGCCTGCTGCGGCTGCAGCGTATTGGCCACGGCACACGGAGGCACCCTGGAAGAAATCCGGGGAAAGCCTTCCATGGAACGCCTTTTAAGAGAAGGGCTTTTTGAACGGCATATTCTTCTTGGAGGGGCGAATGCGGGTCGGAGGCAGGTGGGACAGGTCCTTGGAATTTATGGAAGAGACGGGCGCATCCTGTACGATCCGGACAGTAAAAGAGAAAGCGGGGAAATGCCATGGCATTGAAGGTCATCGGAGCGGTCTGCATCATCATATCCACCACGGCCATCGGTTTTGGGCAGAGCTTCCGTCTGCATCTGCGCTACAGGGAGCTTCAGGAGCTGAAAAAGATCCTGTGCCTGCTTTCCGGGGAGATCCGTTTTGGCGGGGGAACCCTGGAGGAGGCTTTTGAGCAGGTGGCGGGGCGGAGCGGCCCTCCCTTTCAGGGATTTTTTCTGTTCCTTGCGGAGGAAATGAGAAAGAAAGAGGGGGAAAGGCTTATGGACATCTGGAACCGGGCTGCGGGGGAACGGTTAAAGGATGCCCATTTGACGAGAACAGACCAGGAGATCGTTGCGAGACTGGGGAATGAGATGGGGCTGCTTGACAGGGAGACCCAGCTGCGCACCATTGCACTGGCCGCAGAACAGGTGGAAGATGCGAGGAAAGAGCTTCAGGGGGAACTTCCGAAAAAAATGCGCCTGTACAACTGCCTGGGTATTCTGGCAGGGGTGTTTATCACCATACTGCTTGTCTGATCATAAGGTACGGAGGGAGACATGACAGTTAGCCTGATTTTTAAAATTGCGGCAGTGGGCGTTCTGGTGTCCGTCATCTGCCAGGTGCTCAAACACAGCGGAAGAGAGGAGCATGCCTTTCTCACTAGCCTGGCGGGGCTTTTGCTGGTGCTCTATTGGCTGGTTCCGTATATTTATGAGTTGTTTGAATCCATTAAGAAGCTGTTTTCACTATAAAAGTTCAGGATGGAAGAGGGAAGTGCAGTGATCAAGATCGCAGCGGTGGGGGTGGCCGCCGTATTAATGGCCATGCAGTTTAAGGAAATCAAACCCCAGTTTTCCGTTTACATGGTGTTTGGAGCGGGAATCCTTATTTTTTTCTATGCATTTGGGAAACTTTCGGAAATCATATCGGCGGTGGACGCACTTTCGGAGCATGCCGTTATTGAAGAGAAATATTTTGAGATCCTGTTAAAAATGCTGGGAATCAGCTACGTGTCCGAATTCGCGGCCTCTCTCTGCCGGGACGGCGGTTATGGCTCCGTGGCCGGACAGATCGAGCTTTTTGGGCGGCTTTCGATCCTGTTAGTCAGCATGCCGGTGATTTTGTCCCTTCTGGAGCTCATGGGACGGCTTCTCACATGAGGGGGGAGAGGAGAAGGGCCGGAGGGAAGTGTTCTTTCGGATGTCTGCCCTGGATGGCGACACTCTTTGCCCTGCTGTTTTTTTCTGGAGAGGCCCAGGCGTCCGGGGATGTGGACAAGTATGATTACAGCGGTGCGCAGGACGTGATGGAGGAGGCCATGGAGGAGGCCCCTTCCTTTTCTGACCTGGTGGAAATGCTGGTTTCCGGGAAGGCGGGGGAGTTCGTCTCGGAGGTGTTTTCCTACCTGAAAAAAAGCCTGTTTTCAGAGATGGGAGCCAGCAGGAGCAGTCTGGGACACATTCTCCTGATTGCGGCCTTCGGAACGGTCTTTTCCGGACTGGCGTCCTCCTTTCAGGACAGGCAGGCGGGAGAAATGGGATTTTATGTCACGTACCTTCTTCTCCTGTCCCTGCTTCTCACGGCCTTTTCGGGGGCGGTTCAGATTGCGAAGGACACGGTGTCCCATGTCATGGCCTTTATGAGCGCATTGATTCCGGCTTTCACCCTGTCGGTGGCGGCGGCGGGAAAACCGCTGACTTCGGTGTTCTCTTATGAATTCATCATAGCGGTGACCGGCATTGCGGAGTGGCTGTTTCAGATGATTTTTATCCCGGGAATTCAGGTTTACGTGGTCCTCGCACTGGTCAACCGCATTTCGAAAGAGGAGATTCTCACAAAAATGACGGAGCTTTTGGAACTGCTTTTGGGCTGGGGAGTGAAGACGCTGATCGGTCTGGTGGTGGGATATGGTGCGATCCAGAGTATGGTGATTCCTGCGGCGGATTCGGTCAGGTCGGGCTCCCTGGTAAAGCTGCTCAGTGCGATTCCTGGCATCGGGGGCAGTGCGGGGGCGGCCGCCAGCCTGGTGACGGGTACGGGCTGCCTGATCAAAAACGGGATCGGCACGGCGGCGCTCATCGTGCTCGTGCTCCTGGCGGCGGTACCGGTACTGAAGCTGACGGTTTTGACCGTTCTCTATTACGGAGCGGCGGCCGTGGTTCAGCCAATGGCAGACGAGAGGGTGACGGAGTGTCTGGCGGGGGTGGCGGGCGCCGTCAGGATGTTGTTAAAGATCACTGCCGCCGCAGCCGGAATGTTTTTGCTGATCATCGGGGTGATCTGTGCGTTTACTTCTGTTTGACGGGGAGGGAGAGCGGTGCTGGAGAAATTTTATGGATGGGTCAAAACCATTGCGGCCTGTTTGATCTTCCTGTCCCTGATCATAAGGCTGCTTCCGGAGGGGAAAAATATCAAGTATATACGGTACTTTATGGGGATGGTGCTGGTTCTGGTGGTACTTGCGCCTGCGGGAAGGCTGTTTGGACTGGAAAAGGTTTTTTCGCAGCTGGAGATTTCTTTTGAGAGGGAGGGGGCGAGGGCGGATTTTGAAGGCGAGCTTGCCCTGATGGGGGAGGTCTATGCGGAGGAGGTGGTAAGGGGTTATGAGGAGGAGCTGGCGGCAGAGGTCCTTCGTTTTCTGGAAAGGGAGGGCTACGGGGATTGTTCCGTCCGGGTGACGATCGACGCCGAAGAGGACAGCGAAACCTTCGGCCGGGTGAAGCAGCTGGAGATTTTTCCTTTTGAAAGCAGAGCGGAGGAGGGGGAGACTGGAAAGATTGTCATAGAAAAAAAGAAAGTACAGATTCTCTCCGAGGAACCGCCGGAAAAAAATTATCTGGAAGAGGCACAGGAGGGGGAATGGAGGAAGCTTTTGGCCGAGGAGTTTTCGGTGCCGGAGGAAGCGGTGCGTATTGTCAGATGAAAGGCGGGGAGGTGAAGACGGGGCCGTGAAGAAATGGAGATTTTCTTTGAAAAAGCTGCAGAAGATGAAAACAGAAACCTGGATTTTGCTTCTTCTGGCAGGAATTCTGCTGTTTGTCATCGCACTGCCGACAGAAAAGAAGACGGAGAGGGAGAAAGAGGAGACGCTTCCGTCTGTGGAACCTGCAGATTCAGGGGCGGAGGACTATGTACGGGAACTGGAAAAAAGGGTGGAGACGCTTCTGTCCACCATCGAGGGGGCCGGAAAAACGACGGTGCTTTTAACAGTGGAATCCGACGGGGAAACCATTTTGCAGATGGACTGGTCCCAGGAGCAGAAAAGCACCAGCGAGACGGACAGCGAGGGCGGCGTGGGAAGCTCGGAGGAACTTAGCCAGTCCAGGCAGACGGTCCTGTTTGGAAGCGAGGACGTCCCTTACGTGACGAAGGAACTCTGTCCGAAAGTGACGGGGGTTGTCGTTTCGGCGGAAGGGGGAGACAACGTGAAAGTAAAAACAGAAATCTCTGAGGCGATGGAAGCATTATTTGACGTCCCTCCACATAAAATTAAAGTATTAAAGAGAGTCAAAGAAGAATCTTAAAAAGGAGCGGTACTGTGAAGCGAATTGTGAAAAAAAACCAGATTATCTTAACTCTGCTGGCGGTGATGATCGCAGTGGCGGGCTACTTAAGCTACGCCGGAAAATTTGATTTTCCGGGCGGGGAGAAACAGGCGCAGGCAGATGCGAAGGAAACGGAAGAAGAAACGGTTGCGGCAGGACTTTTGGACATTTCCGACGAGGACATTCTGAAAGAAAACCAGGCGGTTTCCCTGGCGGGGAACGAAGGGCTCACTGACGTGTATACGCCTGCGGAGGGGGAAGAGAGCGGAGAGCCGGCAGGGGCGGATATGCCTGGGGAGGCCGTGCTCACAAGCGGCATGACGGTGGAAAGCTACGTGTCCCAGGCCCAGCTTAACAGGGAGCAGGTCAGGAGCAAAAACAAGGAGGCGCTCCTTGAGATCATCAACAACGAGGCCCTCGGGGAGGAACAGAAAAAGGATGCCGTGGATCAGATGATTGCACTGACCGCCGTGGCGGAGAAAGAAAATGCGGCGGAGACCCTGCTTGGGGCCAAGGGCTTTACCGATTCGGTGGTCTGCATCAACGGCGCCACGGTGGACGTGGTGGTGGGAAAGGCGGAACTCACCGATGCGGAGCGCGCCCAGATCGAGGATATCGTGAAGCGGAAAGCGGATACTCCGGCGGAGAGCGTGGTTATCACGCTGATGGACGTGAATCAGTAAAGAATTACATATCCCGGTTGATAAATATTCAGCTTTTTGTTATAATATCAGGAAGAGCGTGAATCTGAAATACAGGAGGGATGGCAGTGGAATTTGAAAACAGAAATACGCATACCCTGCATCATGATAAGGAGACCATCGGCGAGGTCCAGATCGCAGACGAGGTGGTTGCGATCATTGCGGGCCTGGCGGCCACGGAGGTCACGGGGGTCGCTTCCATGGCGGGCAACATTACCAATGAGCTGGTTGGGAAACTGGGGATGAAGAACCTGTCAAAGGGCGTCAAGGTGGATGTGCTGGATACTTCCGTGTCGGTGGATCTTTCCCTCAATATGGAATATGGTTACAGCATCCCCGAGGTCTGCGCACAGGTCCAGGAACGGGTGAAAACGGCCATTGAAAATATGACGGGCCTTTCGGTGATCGACGTGAACGTGAAAATCGCCGGCGTGAACATTGACAAGACCAGATAGAAAAGAGGATCCCGGGAGATCCGGAGAGAACTGAAAAGGGTGCTGTAAAAAAGCACCCTTTTTCATCATATTACGAAGTATCCAGGGAAAGGCGTCAGTGACGCATTTCATTGGATTGCGAAGTATCCGGCCCGGGACGCCGGTGACACAGACAGTCGGATTGGAGGACAACATGAACAGACGAGAGCTGAGAGAACACATATTCCGGATGCTGTTCCGCCGGGAGTTTTTTGACTCGGAGGAGGAATTTGAAGGGCAGGTACGGATGTACCTGGAAGAATTGGAACCTCTGGAGGAGAAAGACAGGGCTTACATGCGGGAAAAGACAAGGGCCGTTTACCGTCTGGTTCCGGAGCTGGACGAAAAGATCGACGAGGTGGCAAAGGGCTGGAAGACGAAGCGCATGGGCAAGGTGGATCTGACGGTCCTCAGGCTGGCCCTCTATGAAATGCGCCATGAGGAATCCGTCCCGGAAAAGGTGGCCATCAATGAAGCGGTGGAGATCGCCAGAAAATATGGGGGGGACGACTCTCCCTCCTTTGTAAACGGAGTTCTGGCGAAGCTTGTGACGGAGCAGTGAGCGATGGGGCGGGGGATTTATTCGGTCAGGCAGATCAACGAATATATCAAAAACATGTTCACCCAGGACTACCTTTTAAATGCCGTTTCCGTGCGGGGAGAGGTGTCAAACTGCAAGTATCATTCCTCCGGGCATATTTATTTCACTCTGAAGGAGCAGGGTTCCCTGCTTCAGGCGGTCATGTTCGCTGGGAACAGGAGAGGGCTGTCCTTTCCGATGAGAGAGGGGCAGCAGGTGGTCGTAAGGGGATATGTGGGGATTTATGAACGGGACGGAAAATACCAGCTTTATGCCAGGGAGATCTCCCTGGACGGGGTCGGAGGTCTCTATGAGCGGTTTGAGGCTCTGAAACAGGAGCTTTCCGACAGAGGTCTTTTCGCCAAAGAGTACAAGCAGCCCGTTCCCCGCTATATTAAGACGTTGGGGATCGTCACGGCTGACACGGGGGCGGCCGTGCGGGACATCATCAGCATCTCCCGCAGAAGAAACCCCTATGTGAGCCTTTATCTGTATCCGGCAAAGGTACAGGGAGAGGGGGCGGCCGAGACCATTGCGGCCGGGATCGAGGCGCTGGAGTGTCTCGGCGTGGACTGCATGATCGTGGGAAGGGGCGGAGGCTCCATCGAGGACTTATGGGCGTTCAATGAGGAACTGGTGGCTCAGGCCATTTTCGATTGTTCCGTTCCGATTATTTCCGCCGTGGGCCACGAGACGGACTTTACCATTGCGGATTTCGTGGCGGACCTCAGGGCGCCGACGCCGTCTGCCGCCGCAGAGCTGGCGGTCTATGAATACGGTCAGTTCCTTTTGGAGCTGGAGGAGGGGAAAAAGCGTCTGCAGGCAGCCATGAGACAGCGGCTTCTTTGTTATGAGCGGGAACTGGAACGGCGTTTTCTCCGGATGCGGAGATTCCGGCCGGAACATGTAATTGCGGAAAAAAGGCAGCTGCTGGACGGATTTCAGGACAGGCTCTCCGCCGCCATGGAACATGCGTTGAGAGAAAGAAGTTACCGGCTGGAGCTTTTGGCCGGACGACTTTCCGGATGTTCGCCCTTGGATAAGATCACGGGCGGCTGCGCCTTTGTGACAAAGGAGGACGGACTGCGTTTAAGGTCTGCCTCGGAGGCGTCCTGCGGAGACCTTTTGGATCTTCGACTTTCGGACGGCGTCCTGCGGGCGAGGGTGACGGACCGGATTCTTACCGAAAAATGAGTCCAAAAGTGCGGCCGTCTCCTCCATCCGGACTTTGTGCCGGAGTAGAATATTTGGAAAAAGAGAGGGGAGTTTTTGTAATGGGAAGATCCTTAAATGTCGAAGAGGACTTAGATATCGGAGAATTATTCGATGCGGAAGGGACGCTGCATGCAGAAGAAACGCCGGGTGCGGAAAGATTTTCTGGGGAGAAATCCCCAGGTGTCGAAGAGACCTTCTGCCTGCTAGACGGCCTGCTGGAACGCCTGGAGGGGGACGAGCTCACCCTGGAGGAGTCCTTCGAGACTTATGCGAAAGGGCTGGAGCTGGTGAGAAGATGCAGGCAAAGCATAGATGAAGTGGAGAAAAAGGTACTTGTTTTAGAGGAAAGTGGGGGACTCCATGAACTTTGAAGAAGAATTGAGAGAGAAAGTGGGGGGGATAGAGAAATTGCTCCGCAGCTATCTCCCGGAGGAGAAAGGATGTCAGAAGACGATTTTCGAGGCCATGAATTACAGTGTCCTGGCGGGAGGAAAACGGCTTCGGCCCCTTCTCATGCAGGAGTGCTGTCATTTGTTCGGCAGGGAGGGGAGGGAGATCGGCCCTTTCATGGCGGCCATCGAGATGATTCATTCGTCCTCCCTGGTCCACGACGACCTGCCCGCCATGGACGCCGACGAATATCGGAGGGGAAGGAAGACCACCTGGGTGGTCTACGGGGAGGACATGGCGATTCTGGCCGGGGACGCCCTGATGATTTATGCTTTTGAGACGGCGGCAAAAGCCTTTCAGAAGACGGACCGGCCGGACCTGGTGGGGGAGTGCATCGGGATCCTGGCGAGGAAGACGGGAGTCTACGGGATGATCGGCGGCCAGACCGTCGACGTGGAGCTGACGGGAAAGCCGGTGTCGGAGGAGGAGCTGGACTTTATCTATCGGTTGAAGACGGGGGCCCTTTTGGAGGCGTCCATGATGATCGGGGCGGTTCTCGGCGGTGCGGACCGGGAGCAGACGGCCCTCGTGGAGCGGGTGGCCTCGGACGTGGGGCTGGCTTTCCAGATTCAGGATGACATTCTGGACGTGACCAGTACCAGAGAAGCCCTGGGAAAGCCGGTGGGAAGCGACGAAAAGAATGAAAAGAAGACCTATGTGACTCTGAGGGGACTTGAGGCGGCCAGAAAACAGGTGGAGGATTATTCTAAGAGGGCGGAGGCGGCGCTCGGCAGCCTGCCCGTGCGGAATGAATTCCTGAACAGGCTGATTCTCACGCTGATTACCAGAGAAAAATAAGAGGGGTAGATCTCATGTTAGAGAAAATCAGTTCTCCGGAGGATCTGAAGGCCCTGGATCCTGGAAAATACCAGGAGCTGGCAGCGGAAATCCGGCAGTTTCTGTTGGAGAAGGTGAGCGAGCACGGGGGACATCTGGCTTCCAACCTGGGGGTGGTGGAGCTCACCATGGCGCTCCTTCTGGCCCTGGATTTGCCGGAAGACAAAATCGTGTGGGACGTGGGACATCAGGCCTACACCCACAAGCTTCTCACGGGCAGGCGGGACGGCTTTGACAGTCTGCGGGAGTACGGGGGCTTAAGCGGCTTTCCCAAACGGAAGGAATCCGAATACGACTGTTTTGACACGGGGCACAGCTCCACCTCCATCTCCGCAGGGCTCGGCCTGGTGGAGGCCAGGGACAGGCTGGGCGGGTCCTACACGGTGGTCTCCGTCATCGGCGACGGAGCCCTCTCCGGCGGGATGGCCTACGAGGCCCTGAATAACGCCTCCCGGCTGACGAGCAATTTTATCATCGTGCTCAACGACAACAACATGTCCATCTCCGAGAGCACGGGCGGGTTTTCCAGATACCTGTCGGGGATCCGCCTGGGAAGCGGCTACAACAATTTAAAGCGGGACGTGCGCCGGGGGCTCTCCAAGGTGCCGGGGGTGGGCGAATCCCTGGTGGAGAACATCAGCCAGGCGAAGATGGCCCTGAAACAGATGGTGATGGTGCCGGGGATGCTCTTTGAGAATCTGGACATTACCTACGTGGGGCCCATCGACGGCTACAACATCCCCCAGATGGTCCGCATTCTTGAGGAGGCAAAGAAGATTGACCGTCCGGTGCTCATCCATGTGAAGACGAAAAAGGGAAAGGGCTACGAGCCGGCGGAGCGGTATCCGGCCAGGTACCACGGGGTGACGCCCTTTGACATCGAGACGGGGAAAAGCCTTGCCGGGGGCGGCTCTCCCAGCTACACGGAGGCGTTCTCCCGCACCGTCTGCAGGCTTGCGGGGAAGGATGAAAGGATCGTGGCCGTCACGGCGGCCATGACCGAGGGGACGGGCCTCAAACGGTTCGCCTCCCTTTATCCGGAACGGTTTTATGACGTGGGCATCGCCGAGGAGCATGCGGTCACCTTTGCGGCCGGGATGGCGGCGGGAGGGCTCAAGCCGGTGGTGGCCGTCTACTCCACCTTCCTGCAGAGGGCCTATGACCAGATTCTCCACGATGTCTGTTTACAGAAGCTCCCCGTGGTGTTCGCCCTCGACCGGGCGGGGCTGGTGGGGAGCGACGGGGAGACCCATCACGGCATGTTCGACCTGTCCTATCTCGGAAGCATTCCGGGGATGACGGTGTTTGCGCCGAAAAACAGATACGAGCTTCGGGACGGCCTGACCTTCGGCCTGGGCCTGGGAGCCCCCTTTGCCATTCGGTATCCCAGGGGGGCGGCCTGGGCGGGGCTCAGAGAGTACAAGGCGCCCATTGAGCTGGGGAAGAGCGAGGTGATCTTCAGAGGGGAGAAGATCGCCCTTCTGGCGGTGGGCTCCATGGTGGAGACGGCCCTTGCGGTCCGGGACGGCCTCTTAAAAGCCGGAATCGAGGCGACGCTCGTGAACGTCCGCTTCGTGAAGCCCATGGACACGGCGCTTTTTGGCGAGCTGTTGAGGGACCACGGGATGTTCGTGACCATGGAGGAAAACGTGGTGACGGGCGGCTTCGGGGAGCGATTTTCCGGTTGGCTCGAAGAACGGCGGACACGGGCGAGGGTGGTGAAGGCCGCCATTCCCGACACCTTCGTAGAGCAGGGAGGAACGGAGGCGCTGAAAAAGAAGCTGGGCCTTTCGGCGGAGGGCATTTTGGAGCGGGTCCTCAGGGCGTGGGAGGAAAACGGTCCCGGGGAAACGGCTGACGGGGAAGGCTGACGGGGAGAAAACGACTGGAAGGAAAATGAGAGATGAAGGAACGGCTGGATGTACTTTTGGTATCCGGAGGCTTTGCAGAGTCTAGGGAGAAGGCCAAGGCCATGATCATGGAGGGGCTTGTCTTCGTGAACGGGGAGCGGGAGGACAAGGCGGGAGCCTCCTTTCCCGCAGATGCGTCCATCGAGGTGCGGGGGCAGACCTTAAAATACGTGAGCAGAGGGGGGCTTAAGTTGGAAAAGGCCATGGACCACTTTGACCTCGCCCTTTCCGGAAAGGTCTGCATGGACGTGGGTGCCTCCACCGGGGGCTTCACGGACTGTATGCTGCAAAACGGTGCGGCGAAGGTGTTCTCCGTAGACGTGGGCAGGGGACAGCTTGCCTGGAAGCTCAGACAGGACCCGAGGGTGGTCTGCATGGAGAAGACCAACATCCGTTACGTGACACCGGAGGACGTCGGGGAGCCGGTCTCCTTCGTCTCCGTCGACGTGTCCTTTATCTCCTTAACGAAGGTGCTGGGACCGGTGCGGGAGATTTTGGAGCCGGGGGGCGAGGCGGTCTGCCTGATCAAGCCCCAGTTCGAGGCGGGGCGGGAGAAGGTGGGCAAGAAGGGCGTGGTTCGGGAGCCCGAAACCCACCTGGAGGTGATCGAAAAGGTGATGGACCATGCGAGGGAGCTGGGCTTCGGAAGAAGGCACCTGGAATTTTCCCCCATCAAGGGGCCGGAGGGGAATATCGAGTACCTGCTTCATCTGGAAAAAGACGGGGAGGACCTCCCGGGAATCAGCCCCGGGGAGGTGGTGGCGAGGGCCCACGAGGAACTGAGATGAACCGATTTTACATGATAACCAACAAGGACAAGGATCCGGGACTTGTGGTGACGAAGAGGATCCGGGATTTTTTAAGAGAGCAGGGGCGGGAGTGCGTTCTGGGTGACGAGGGGCCGCTGCCGGATGCGTGCGACTGCGTGCTGGTGCTGGGCGGCGACGGAACCCTTCTCAAGGCGGCCAGGGAGCTTCGGGAGAAGGAGGTGCCGCTTTTGGGGGTCAATCTGGGAACCCTCGGCTATCTGGCGGAGCTGGACGTGCACATGGCCCTCCCCGGTCTGTCCGGCCTGTTGGAAAAAGGCCCGGAGGTCATCGAGGAGCGGATGATGTTGAAGGGAACCCTGTACCGTCAGGGACGGCCGGTCAGTTCCGACATTGCCCTGAACGACATCGTGGTGGGCAGAAGCTCCGGCTTTCGCATTGTCCGCTTCAATGTCTACGTGGACGGGGAATTCTTGAGCGCCTATGCGGCGGACGGGCTCATCGTGGCGACGCCCACGGGTTCCACCGCCTACAATCTGTCGGCGGGTGGACCTATCGTGGAGCCGACGGCCTCCCTTCTGATGCTGACCCCGGTGGCACCCCACGGAATGCTTGACAGGAGCATCGTGTTTTCGGACAGGAGCAGAATCAAGCTGGAGCTCGCCTCCCTTCCCGGAAGACCGGAGACGGAGGCCCTGGTGGGCTTTGACAGTGACAGCCAGTTTCCGCTTTTCACGGGAGATTTCATCGAGATCGAGAAGGCGGAGAGGACCACGAAGATTCTGAAGCTTTCCCGCATTGGATTTTTGGAGACGCTTCGCCATAAGATGTCGGCGGAATAGAACAGGGGGAACAAAGGCATATGAAACTGGAACGCCACAGCAAGATCGTGGAACTGATCGGAAAATATGAGATCGAAACCCAGGAGGAATTGGCCGACAGGCTCAGGGAGGCGGGCTTCAAGGTGACCCAGGCCACGGTGTCCAGAGACATCCGGGAGCTGAAGCTGACGAAGGTGCCCATGGAGCGGGGCGGGCAGAAATACGTGGTACTTCACAAGACGGACAGCAATCTGAATGACAAATATATTCGTATTCTGCGGGACGGCTTTGTCTCCATGGACATGGCACAGAACATTCTGGTGGTAAAGACGGTTCCCGGCATGGCCATGGCGGTGGCGGCGGCCCTTGACGCCCTGCACTTCCACGAGATCGTGGGCTGCATTGCCGGGGATGACGCCATCATGTGCGCCGTGCGCAGCGTGGACGATACCATCATCGTCATGGAAAAGCTGCGCCGCATCATGGCGGTCTCTTTGTAGGTTTTCAGGAAAAAAGGAGGGTTTTCATGCTGTTGAACCTGCATGTCAAAAATCTTGCGCTGATTGACGAGGCGGATGTGAATCTGGGGGAGGGCTTAAATGTCCTGACCGGAGAGACGGGAGCCGGAAAATCAATTTTGATTGACGCCGTGAACATGGCGCTGGGGGCAAAGACCGCCAGAGGGCTTCTCAGGGAGAACGGGGAGCCGGCCGGGGTGGAGCTTTTATTCCAGGTTTCCGGAGAGGAAAAGGAGGAGGCCCTGAGGGCGCTCGGAGTGGCGGTGGAGGAGGACGGTTCCGTGCTCATCGTCAGAAGGATGAGCCAGGGGAGGAGCGTCTGCCGCATCAACGACGAGACGGTGACGGTGTCCAAACTTCGGGCCGTGACCGCCCTGCTCATCGACATCCACGGCCAGCACGAGCACCAGTCCCTGTTACACAAGGCAAAGCATCTGGAGATTCTGGACGCCTACGCCAGACCTAAAGAACGGGACGTGAAGGAGCGGCTCGGCGAGAGCTACCGGATTTTGAGGGCGGCGGAGAAGGAGCTCGCCTCCTATGAGATGGGGGAGGAGGAGCGGATCCGGGAGATGGACTTCCTCTCCTATGAAATCGGAGAGCTTTCCCGGGCGGAGCTTCGGGACGGGGAGATTGAGGAGCTGGAGCAGCGCCATAAGCAGATGGTGAACGGCGGAAGGATTTTGGAGGGCCTTTCCCGGGCCATGGAATATGCGGGCGGCGAGGCGGGGGCCGGAGATTTCCTGAGCCGTGCGGTCAGGGAGCTCTCGGAGGCGGCCCATTACGACGAGGAGCTTTCGGAACTGCTCTCCCAGGCAGAGGAGGCGGAGGGGCTGGTGAATGACCTTGGCCGGGCGCTCTCTGACTATGCGGCCGGGCTGGAATTCGACGAGAGGGAACTTTCCGGGCTGGAAAGCCGCCTGGATTTTCTTCACGGCCTGCAGGTAAAATACGGCGCTACCTATGGGGAGATGATGCGGGCGTTGGAGAGCAGGAAGGAGAAGCTTGAGGCTCTCAGGGATTTTGATGAGCGGAAGCGGATGGCGGAGGAAGCGTTCGGGACGGCCAGGGAGGAGGCGTACCGCCTGGCGGAGGAGCTTTCCGGGATCCGGAAGGCGGAGGCGCTCCGGCTCACAAAGTCCATCCGGAAGGCTCTGGCGGACCTCAATTTTCTGGACGTGCAGTTCTCGGCGGAATTTGCGGAGCTTTCCCACGTGACTGCAGAGGGGATTGACGAGATGGAATTTCTGATTTCCACCAATCCGGGCGAGCCCGTAAAGCCGCTTTCCCAGGTGGCCTCCGGCGGCGAGCTCTCCAGGATCATGCTGGCGATCAAGGCAGTGCTTGCGGACAGCGACGACATCGAAACGCTGATTTTTGACGAGATTGACGCAGGGATCAGCGGCAGGACGGCCCAGAGTGTTTCTGAAAAACTGAATGATATCGGAAAAAATCATCAGGTCATCTGTATTACCCATCTGCCCCAGATTGCGGCCATGGCCGATAGCCACTATAAAATTGAAAAAACGGTGAAGGGCGGGAGGACCGTCACGGAGGTGACAAAGCTGACGGCCGACGAGGAAATCGAAGAACTGGCGAGACTTCTCGGCGGCGCCGCCATCACGCAGGCCGTGAGAAAAAATGCCGGGGAGATGAAAGGGCTGGCGAAAAAGCGAAAAAGGCAGGAATAATTTAAGAGAGAACCTCATTTCTTTCAGGGAGAAATTACCTGGGAGAGGATGGGGTTCTTTTTGTATGGGCTTTGGTTCATAGAGATAAACGGGGAGAGGTTGTTTTGTACGATTGGCGAATTTACAAAGGAGGGGTTTGACGTAGAAATCGACAAAGATCATCCGATCTTGAGGACAAGGAGGAAAAGAAATGAGAAAGGCAAAAAGAGCAGGGGCAATGATTCTCGCTGTAGTGATGGCATTTTCATTGGCGGCCTGCGGGGGTTCCGGGGAAAAGGCGGAGACAAAGTCCGGGGAATCAAAATCCGTGGAGACAGGAGTGACGCAGGATGGCGGGACGAAAGCGGCAGAAGAAGCTGGCTCGTCGGGAGAAGTGGTAAAAGGATTTGACAAAAAAATAAGTGACATGAACGTGGTTTTAATTTTGACGTCGAATTTGGGCGATCATGCCATCTGCGATCTTTCTTATGAGGGGCTGCAGCAGGCCGGAGAAAAGTATGGATTTAATCATAAAGTCGTGGAACTGGGCGGCGATACCACCTTGCAGGTGCCTACCCTGGAAGAATATTCCGAAGATCCGGAATGGAATATCATTGTCTCCTGGATCGGAGATTTTAAGGATACGGCCAAAGGGAAAGAACTGGCGATCGCACATGCCAATCAGGGTGCGGACGTGATCTTTTCTGTGGCAGGCGGCGCCGGGAAAAGTACCCTGATGAAAGTGCTGTTTGGGGTGGAAAAGCCGGAAGAAGGAAAGATTTTCCTGGATGGAAAAGAAGTTCATATCGAGAATCCAAATGCGGCAATCAAAATGGGGATCGGCATGGAGCCAAAAAAGAAAGGGATTTTTTTGATAAAGAAAAAGCTGTCCAGATGGTAAGGGAGGCGGCCGAACGATACAATTTCCATCTGGACCCGAATGCCAGAATCCGGGATTTGTCCGTAGGGCAGAAGCAGAAAGTGGAAATTCTGAAGGTACTCATACGAGGTGCGAAAATTGTCATTCTGGATGAGCCCACGGCTGTTTTGGCTCCACAGGAGACGTGAGAGCTTTTTTCGGAACTCAAGGGACTGAAAAAGCAAGGCTATACCGTCCTGTTTATTTCTCACAAATTAAATGAAGTGATGGAATTGTGCGACAGGGTGACCGTCATGCGTGCCGGAAAAACCGTCGGTATGAAACGGATTGAGGAAGTATCGGAGGCTGATATTTCCCGGATGATGGTTGGACGGGACGTGGTTTTGACCATTGACAAAGAAAAAAATCCACCGACAAGACCGTACTGAGAGTAGAACATGTGACAAAGTACGTACATGGGACCAAAAAGATCCTGGATGACATCAGTTTTCGCATCCGCAGAGGGGAAATCCTCGGCGTGGCCGGTGTGGAAGGAAACGGGCAGAAGGAGATCAGCGAGATCATCACCGGACTGGACCGTCTGTACGAGGGAAAGGTGACGGTGGGAGAGGATGGGAGCGATGTGCGCACGCTGACTGTCCGAACGCTTCGAGAGAAAGGGATCGCCCATATCTCGGAGGACCGTATGACTTATGGAATCGTGGGCGACGGCAGTATCTCTGACAATATAATCGCAGACCGTTATTACAAAAAGGAATACAAAAAGGGGCCCCTGTTGGATCAGAAGAAAATCAACCGGATTTCTGATGATCTGATCAAAGAGTTTGCGGTAAAATGCGACAACAGAGAACAGCCCATCCGTATGCTTTCTGGCGGCAATATGCAGAAGGTGGTTGCGGCAAGAGAGTTTATGTCAGGGGCTTCTCTGATCATTGCCAATCAGCCAACAAGGGGAATCGACATTGGGGCCAGTGATTTTATACGGAGGAGGCTGGTGGAGCTTCGGACGAAGGGTGCGGGAGTTTTGTTAATCAGTGCGGATTTAAATGAAGTGCTGGAAGTCAGTGACAGCCTGATTGTGATGCACAACGGACGGATTGCCGCTTATTTTCAAGAGGCGGGCGCAGTCACGGAAGAAGAACTGGGAGAATACATGCTCGGTGTAAAGGCCATGTCCGAGGAACAGATCAAGGGGGTGACGGAAGATGAGTAGACAGACAAAAGTGAGGACGCCAAAAGAAATCGAACAGATTTTCAATGTGCTCCGGGTGATCGTCGCCATTGTTATTGCCATGCTGTTCGCCTTTCTGGTGGTACTGTTTGTCAGTGAGGAACCACTGGATTCGATTTCCAAATTTATATTCGGACCTTTTGCCACGATGCGCCGCTTTGGTGAGATTATCAGCAAGATGATTCCTCTTTTGTTTACGGGCGTGGCGGTCTGCTGCCTTTTGGGAGGGCTGTTTGGAATGGCGGCCTGTTTTATTCCGGCCATCATGTATGTGAAATGCAATTCAAAACCCATTGTGAGCTCTCTGATGGTCAATTATGTCTGTATGTATCTGGCGGTCGGGCTGATCAACCATGCCATGCGGGATAATTCTGCAGGGTATAATGCCTACGCCACCTTTGACAAGACAGCGGTTCTGCCAAAGCTTGTGAGGGGGACCGATATCCATCTGGGACTGCGATATCCATCTGGGACTGCTGGAACTGGTGAGCATCATCCAGGCGATCATTATTATGCTGGTGGTGGCCGAACGTTTTCTTTATAAACAAAAGCACAGAATGATCATCCGGGCGGCCGAGAAGCGGCTGGCCATGCAGAAAATGGAAAAGGGGGTGGAAGAACCGTGATGAGTGCAGAATATATCGCAAACTTCCTGTATTCTGTAATCCGAATCACAACTCCGCTTTTGTTTGGAGCCATGGGGGCCCTGATCTGCAGACGGGGAGGAGTGCTACATATTGCTTTCGAGGCATGTATGATGAGTGCGGCCTTTTTCGGGATGGCGGCCAGTGCGTTTACCCAAAATCTGTTTTTAGGCTTTGCGGCCGGAATGGCAGGCGGCATTGGGATCATGCTGCTTTTGGGATATTTTACCTTAAAATTAAATTCCAACGTGGTGCTCACAGGTATCGCATTAAATACCCTGGCCTCCGGGGGAACCGTGTTTTTGATGTATTTGCTCTGCGGTGAGAAAGGAACGTCCAACGTGCTGCCGAGCCTTGCCTTTCCCACGGTCAACCTTCCGATTATTCAGGATATTCCCATTTTGGGCAAGGTATTATCCGGACATAACATTCTGACCTATGCCGCCTTTTTGATACCGGTTTTGGTGTACATCGTGGTGTTTAAGACTCCTCTCGGGCTGCGGATCCGTACCGTGGGGGAAAATGAAAATGCTGCCGCCAGTGTCGGCATCAATGTGGAACGGACAAAATTTGTGACTTTGATCATCGGCGGCGCCGTGACCTCTCTGGGCGGCATGTTCATGTCCATGGGATATCTTTCCTGGTTTGCCCGTGACATGATGTCCGGACGGGGCTTCATGGCAATTGCAGCTCAGAATTTAGGCAATGCCAGTGTGCTGCCCACGTTTGTCACTTCCATCGGCTTTGGCCTGGCCAACGCCCTGGCCGTGACCTTGCAGACCTTGAGTCTGCCTGCTGAGATTTTCCAGGCTATGCCCTACGTGGTCACTCTGATTGGCCTGGCCATTTATTCCAGCAGGACGGGGAAAGAGAAGAAAAAGAAGCAGAAAAGGAGATAAAAGGAATGGAAAAAAAGAAGATTATTATGGATGTGGACACGGGCTCCGACGATGCGATTGCCCTGATGGTGGCAATGCGCTGCCCGCAACTCGAGGCCCTTGGAATCACGACGGTGAATGGGAACAAGCCGGTAGAGAACACGACAGAGAATACGCTGTGCGTTGTCGATCTTCTTGAGGCCAAGGTTACGGAGTATAAAGGGTGAGAGGAACCTCTGGTGGCGGGAATGGTGCCTTTCCGGTTAGATAAAGTCGCCAAGGATAAAGAAATTGCAGAGGACGGAAGAGTGATCAGCTATCATCAACCCTATCTGAACGAACTGCCATCGGCCGTGTCCAAAGCGCAGGAGAAGCGGGCAGTGTGCTGGCTGATTGAGACGCTGCTTGAGTCAGAGGGGGATATTACCCTGGTGGCGGTGGGACCCCTGACGAATCTGGCGGTGGCCATGAGGGCAGAGCCAAGGGTTATCCCGAAGATTAAGCAGATCATTATCATGGGCGGAGGCTGCAGGCAGACCAATGTCACCTCCGGTGCGGAGTTTAATATCCATATGGATCCGGAAGCGGCTCAGATTGTGATGACTTCCGGATGTGAGATCCTTCTGGTTCCCCTGGATGCCACCCACTGCGGCTGGGTGGGAAAAGAGGAGAGCGTCCGTTTCAGAAATCTGGGGACAAAGGTGGGGACTGCGGTCGCTGACCTGCTGGATGCGAGAATTGAAGCCTATGATACTTTGCAGCCGATTGTATTCGCCCCGGAGGGAACCACGCCGCCCCACGATGCCCTGGCCGTATGTGCGGCCATTGATCCTTCCGTCCTCCAGAACGTGGAGTTTTGCCGGGTGGATGTGGATTTTAGCGGCGGTTTTGCGGACGGGATGACCATCGTGGATCCCCGGGTGCGGACGGACAGGCCGAAAAATGTGCATGTGGCCTTCGGCGTGGACCGGGAAAAATTTGTGAACATGCTGTTTGAGTATTTGGGATAAGAATACTTGGGATAAGAATACTTAAGATAAGAACATTTAGGACAAAAACAGAGCCGTCAACGGGAAAAAGCCTTTCGGGGCTTTTTCTTATAAGAAAGACCTTCCGGGAAAAGGCTTGTACGCTTGTAGTTTCTTCCGGGGGATATTATAATGGTGGCAGCGGGAGGGGAGGCGGGGAAAGATGGGAATCCAGTTAAAAGAGATCATGACAATTTACCCTTTTTCAGAGGCCAGGCTGGTGGCGGGGAAGGACGGCCTTGACCGGATCGTGGAATCAGCCAATATCCAGGAAGTGCCGGACGTGGTGAGATGGATGAAGGGAAAGGAGATTCTGTTCTCCTACGGCTATGCCTTTCAGAACGAGGAAAAAGGATGCGAATTGATTCAGCAGTTAAATTATATCGGGGCCACGGCGTTGGCCATTAAGCCGGGCCAATATTTTGAAAAGGTTCCGGAAAAGATGATCGTCTGTGCGGACGAACTGGGTTTTCCCTTATTTGAACTTCCGGAGGAACTGCCTTACATGGACTGCATCATCCCGATTTTTGAGCGGATCACTTCCGAACAGCTGTATGTGATGAAGCGCATGAAGCGGGTGCACGACGGGCTTATGGAGATGCTGCTGGAAAACCAGGGATTGAGCGGGATCTGTTCCGTGCTCCGGGATGACCCGCAATACGGTCTGCATTTTGTCCCTGCAGGGAATGGTTCTTGCGTCGTCGGAGAAGGAGGAATTTTCCGAGCGGATGAACGAGTTTTCCGAGTGGATGAATGAGTTTTCCGAGCGGTACCGCAATCAGGCCGAACGCTTCAAGATGCAGAAAAACAAGGGGAATGAGATTTTTATGCAGGACGGGCACAGAATGATCTGCGTGCCCGTCTATGTCCACAAGGAATATCTGGCTTACCTGATTTTGGATACCGGGCAGTTGGAGATCGAGGAGACGGACCTGATGATGATCGAACAGGCGGGCTCCGTCGTTGCCATTGAACTCTTAAAGGAGAGGGAGCTTCTGCAGCGGGAACAGGCCATGAAGGAACAGCTCCTGGAGGACATTCTGCTGCGGCGCTATAAGGATGAGGGAATGATCCTGCAGCGGGAAAATTATCTGGGCTATGACATCAGCCGGCAGTACAGCATTTTCGTGCTGGACGCCAATGGGTTTGAGAATTATCTCTGCGGGCCCTTAAAAAACTCCTCGGAATCCAGAATCCAGAACATAAATGCAGACATTCATGAAATCATCCGCAACAAAATCGAGACGGAATTTCCTCAGGTTTTGTTTTGCTTTGACAGCATTGGGGCGACGGGGATGGTGAAGATCAAAAACGAGAAAGAAATCCGCCGCTGCCAGAAGGTGCTTGAAGCGGTCATTGCAGAACTGGAAAAGGAGTATGCGCCGCTGACCTTTTTGGCAGGGCTCGGCTCTGTCAGGACAAAGGTGTCCCAGGCTTCTGAGAGTCTGGAGGAGGCCAGGCTGGCCATGAAGACGGGAAAAAGCCTGGCGGACGGATTTGGCACCGGAAAGGCCTGTTTGCATGCAACAACAATTACAGAAAGACGGCGGACCGGCTGTTTGTCCACAAGAACACGGTGATCTACCGGATGAAACAGATTGAAAGCCTGCTTGACATGAGCCTGGAGGACTGGAAGGTGAGCTTCAATCTCCAGCTCTGCTTGCAGCTGCGCTATCTTCTGTGACTGGTTGAAACACTCAACCGTCACCGGGAAACATTGGTCGATTGATCTAATGACAATGGGAAACCTCCCATGTTATAGTTTTTCCAGAGAAAGCAAACGGAGGGAAAGCTATGGCAAACTTAGAAGTAAATTATTGTGGAGTAACCTATCGGAATCCACTGGTGTTGGCGTCGGCGACTCCCGGCTGGGACGGGGAGGCGATGAGGCGGGCGGCGGAGGCCGGAATCGGCGGCGTGATCCCCAAGACCATCGGGCCGAAACAGGACTGGGCGGCCCATCCCCGCAACGGGAGAATGGTTCTGCACAGGATGGGCAATAAGCCGATCGGGCAGGTGAACATGGATCTGTTCACGACCATGACCAGAGAGCAGTGGGTGACAAAAGAACTACAGATTGCCAAGGCCGGGGGAGCGGTCATGCAGGTGAGCGTTCTTGCCATGACGGAGCCTGAGGATACGGCGAAGCTGGTCGAAGAAATGCAGAAGACCGGCATGGCGGACTTATTTGAGCTCAACGTGTCCTGTCCGATGCCGGCTTCGACCGTGGGGCTGCACATCGGGAAAAGCGCCGAACTCACCTACAGGCAGGTGAAGGCGGCTAAGGAGGCGTCCGTTCTTCCGCTTACCGTGAAACTCACGCCCAATGTGGCCGACATGACGCAGATTGCCGCAGCGGCAAAGGAGGCCGGGGCGGACGGCATCACGATCAGCAATTCGATCCGTTCTTTTGCGGGCGTGGATATCGAAACCGGAAAACCGTACCTGAGATCCTATGGCGGCTATACCGGTCCGGCGATCCGTCCCATTATCATGAGGCATCTCTCGGAGGTTGCCCGCAAGGTGAACATTCCCCTGGCGGCGTGAGCAGTTATAAAGAAGTGATTGAATATATTATGCTGGGAGCGACGACGGTTCAGCTCTGCACGGCCATCATGTGGAACGGATATGAAACCGTTACCAGGATTATTCGGGATCTGGAGCGGTGGATGGATGAAAAAGGATATCAGTCTTTTGAAGAGATCCGGGGAATTGCCCTGAAGGACATCAAGACCGTGGAGGAGCTGGCGAAGGAGCTGCCGAAGTTTGCCCATATTGACAAAGAGACCTGTGTGGGCTGCGGGACCTGTAAAAAAATCTGCATGTACTGCGCGATCGAAGAAGAGCAGGGAACCTATGTGGCCAGGAAAGACCAATGTGACGGATGTGGGATGTGTGCGCAGATGTACCCGGCACATGCGATTTCTTTATCGGAGGCATGACTATGGAGAAGACAAAGGCAGAGCTTTGGATCGATGAGCATGAACAGGAAATCATTGAATTTCTGCAGACGATCATCCGGATGCCCAGCGTGACGGGGGACGAGGCCAAGATTCAGGCCCATATGGGACGGGTCTTGGAGGAGATGGGCATGGAGGTGGACACCTTTGTCCCGTCGGCGGAAGAATTAAAAAAACATCCGGCCTATGTGTCAGGGCCTGACACCTACGAGAACCGGCCCAACATGGTCGGGATCCTAAGAGGGACGGGGGGAGGCCTCCTCCATCCCGGCGGACTGCCCCATTGTGACGGCCCTCAGCAGAGAGTTTGAGGAGGTCATGGGGCAGGCTCCTTCCATCTGCGGCAGGGAGGGGGCGGCCGACATCCGGTTTCTGAATCAGTACGGGAACACGCCCACGGTGATTTTCGGGCCGGGAAAGACGGAGCAGATGCACGCTAACAACGAGTGGGTGGAGGTTGAGGATTATGTAAACAGTGTCCGGATTCTTGCGAGGACGATTGTGGAATGGTGTCAGGAGGACGCATGAGACGCAGCTTTGAGATGATCATAAATGAGATGGTATCCGGAGAAAAAGCGGATATCGGTCCGTGGAACCAGACGGCAGCGAGAGCTTCCAAAAGCTTCCATGAAAAACTTCCGGAATATCAGCCGACTCCCCTGAGAAGTTTGGCGCATCAGGCAAAACGGCTGGGCCTCGGGGGAATTTTTGTGAAAGATGAATCCTGGCGTTTCGGCCTGGATTCCTTCAAGGCGCTGGGGGCTTCTTTTGCCATGCATGTCGTCGCAGAAGAACGGAAGGGAAAGGGACCGTGCACCTTTGTGACGGCCACGGACGGCAACCATGGCCGGGCGGTCGCCTGGATGGCGAGAAAGCTGGGGCAGAAGGCGGTGGTGTATATGCCGACCGGCTCTTCGCAGCGAAGGCTTGCGCATATTTTGGCGGAGGGAGCCGAGGCTTCGATCACGGAAAAAACTATGACGGCGCCGTTCGCCTGGCGGCTGCAAGAGAGAGGGAGCGGGGATGGATTTTAATGCAGGACACTGCGTGGGATGGGTATGAAAAAATTCCATGCCTGATCATGAAAGGATATCTGACCATGGGACTGGAGGCCTATGAAGAACTGCAGAAAGTGCCGACCCATATCTTTCTACAGGCCGGAGTTGGTTCCATGTCGGCGGCCATGACTGCGTTCTTTGTCAACGTATATCGGGAGCATCCGCCCATGATCGTCCTTGTGGAGCTGGCCCAGGCCGACTGCATCTTCCGGTCGGCAAAGCGCAAAGACGGAACCTTTGAGGTTGTGGCCGGGAGGATGGATACAATCATGGCGGGGCTGGCCTGCGGGGAACCGTCGCACCTCGACTGGCCCATCTTGCGGGACTATGCGGGCGCTTATATTTCCTGCAGTGATCATTATGCGGCGGACGGGATGCGGATTCTGGGTGCACCCCTTCCCGGCGATGAGAGGATTATTTCCGGGGAATCCGGCGCAGTCGGAATGGGAGTCTTAGCAGCCCTTATGCAGGATCCCAATTTGAGCGAGCAGCGGGAGCGCTTAAAATTGGGAGAGGATTCCCGTGTGCTGTGTCTCAGTACGGAGGGTGCCACAGACCCGGATCACTACTGGGACGTGGTCTGGGGAAATGTGGAATTTTGACCGATTAAAAAATATTTGCGAATCGTCTTTTTATAGAAAAAAGGGAGCCTGATTTCTTCGAGGGAAAAATTACCGAGAAGGAATGAGGCTCTTTTTGCATGGGCTTCATTTTTTTGTCCCATACTAAAGGAGTGTGATAGAGAAATGTGATAGAAATTTTGAGACAGGAGGCGCACCATGACACGGAAGCAGAAATATAGGCGTTTTTTGATTCGCCTGATCTGGCTTATGATTATTTTTACCTGCATCTTCTCTTATTATTACATCAGAAACCAGGTTCCCGGAAAAATCCATGTCGTGGTGGGAGAGGAGGGAACCTTCCGTTTCGCCCTGCCCTGGGGGAGCACCCTGGAGACGGAGAGCGAGGAGGTGCTTATCGGCGGTGAATCCAACATTCCGGAGGGTGCGGTCCGCATTTACACGGGAGATTCTTTTACGGTCCAGGGGATGAAGACCGGGAACTATTCCATGGATTTGAAGCTTTTTGGCTGGCTGCCCCTAAGGAGCGTCCAGGTGGAGGTGGTGGAGGAGCATTCCGTCTTTCCCGGCGGCGAGCCCATCGGCATCTATCTGGAGATGGACGGGATTATGGTGGTCGGCACCAGCGAGCTGACGGACGTCTCCGGAAACGTGGTGGAACCGGCATATGGAATTATTCAATCCGGAGATTATATTCTGGAGGCGGCCGGACGAATTGTGGAGGATAAGGAGGAGCTGATTTCAGCCATATCGGAAAATGGGGATAAGCCCTGCATCTTTACGATTCGGCGGAATGAGGAGATTATGGAGGCCAAGGTGGATACGGTCCTCACGGAGGATGGGACGGTGAAGGCCGGCATCTGGGTCAAGGACGACGCCCAAGGAATCGGAACCCTTACTTATGCGGAAGGAAACGGAAGCTTTGGGGCGCTGGGACATGCCATGAGCGACAGCGACACCGGCAAGCGGCTGGAGGCTTCCGGCGGCACCTTGGAGCGGGCCGAGATTCAGGACGTGCTAAAGGGGGAGGACGGCATTCCCGGCTCCCTCCTGGGAACCATCGTCTACGGGGACGGCGTCCTTGGCACCGTGGATAAAAATACGGAATCCGGCATTTTCGGCCATCTGGAGGATCAGAGTCTGCTCTCCGAGGCGACGGCCCTTCCCGTGGGATACAAGCAGGACGTGGAGCTGGGCTCCGCCGTGATCCGCTGCTCCGCCGACGGGACCCTCAAAGACTACGACATCGAGATCATCAAGGCCGACGTCACCACCGACAGCAACAAGGGACTGGTAGTGCAGGTGACTGATCCGGAACTTCTGAATCTTACCGGCGGAATCGTGCAGGGCATGAGCGGAAGCCCCATCATCCAGAATGGCAAACTGGTGGGCGCCGTGACCCACGTGTTCGTGCAGGATTCCACGAAAGGGTACGGGATCTTTCTGGAGACGATGATGGAGGAGGGGAAGAGGTAGAGATGAGGAGAGCGGAGCTTTGACAGGTTTGTCTACCGGAGGTCCGCTTTTTTCGATTATGTGATATCGATATGGGCAG
>JAAWRC010000007.1 GCA_022800815.1 Lachnospiraceae bacterium
CGTGTAATGGAAGTATACCAGAATTAAAAAGAACTAAAGCAGAGAATACGACAGACCGGATTTTCCACCGGTCTAATCGTCGTGGAAAAAATTCATACCCAAAATTTATTTAAAAACCTGCTAAAAAGTCTTGACTTTTGTTAGCAGGTTTTCTTTTATTTTTCCAATGATGTTTTCTCTGTTTTTATATACCCCCATCCTCTTATATATGCGATGCCTTCCTTCGGCCCCGCAATCCGGATCCCCCGTTTGTCATAAGGCGGGAGCCCTTCCCGGTTGTTATACAGGTATTGGTACAACCCCCTGGCTTTTTACTCCGCTTGTCGCCTTCATCCGGGCTCTCCACGCTTGTGGCATAGGTCTCGATACAGCCCAGCATCTCATCCGGCTTCCCTTCCTCCAACAGGGCACGGACGTCCCGCCGGGCTTTCTTATCGCTGAGCTTCCTCAGGATCTCCTGGTAAATATGGTGCCAGTCCAACTGGAAGACCGTTTCCGGGTCGTACGGTTCTTTGATCCAGCTTCCCCCATCCCCGTTCAGGACCTTCTGCCCAAGCTCGTCCACATTGTATTTCTGACGGATGCAGGCCTCCCGCCTCTCATGGAATTCTGCGCTCTTTTCTATCCCCGCAAGCATCTTCTTTTCCGACAGCGTGCTCCTCTTCTGCCTTTCTTTCTCCGCACCCCATCCCTCGTACATCGTGAACACCTTCATTTCCCGCTTCTTCATCCTCTTATGGTGTTCCTCCTGCATGTTCAGCCATACGCCGTCCATCTCTTCAAAAAGGACCGCCGTTTCCTGGCTCCCCTCCGTCTGCCCCGCCTTCATCCGGCTTACCGCACGCTCCTCTTTTCTTCGCTGATCCGCTCACCCAGGCGCTGCAGGACGTTCCATACCCCTCCAGCGCTGATGTCCTGGCCACAGCTGCCGATTATCATGTCCGCCGTGACCCGGTATGGGGATTCCGTCACCGTCATTGCGATCTTTTCTTTCAGGTTGGTGGAGACCAGACCGATCTTGTCCATCTACATGGTCGCGTCCAGCAGGTACACATAGGCTTCCCCCCCCCGTCTTCAAGCCTCGTCTCGTATGCCCTTCTCAGATATTCTACCGGCCCGTACACGGTCTTGATGCTCGTTTTCCTTTTCCCCTTATCTCGGTACTTCCTGACGTCCCGTTCTTCCGCCAGTTCCTTGTCATAGGATTGCCAATACTGCCCTTGTGATCCCGCACCCCAGTTCACAGACATACCGGAAGATTTTTTGCTCCAGCCCCTTGAAAGGTCCCAGCTTTTCCTTTACAATAGATTCCATCATGCAGTCCCCTTTCTTTGTTTTCATGACAGTTAACATCATAAAGGAAAACTGTATGTTTGGGAAGTGGGGATTCTTCTTTACTTCTCTTTTTCTTTTAGGAATCATTCCTGTTTTTGCCAATAATAATTATACACTAACTCCCGCCAAACAAACCGCCACCTGGAAACGGGACGATTTTTCCTACATTTCCCATTATAACCCGCATGGACGACGAACACAAACAATTATAAATTCAATCTGCCGAACACAAGAAAAACTCCCCACCGACCGCATCTTTCAACAGACTTCGTTTCCGCAACGGAATCTACATATTTGCTTGCGTTCGCTTGCAATTGCCATATAAAGCGATTATGATATAGAAAAAGGGCAAGAAAGGATCCAAACCATGAAATTCCTCCATTTAGCGGACCTCCACTTGGGAAAATCGATCCACGGCGTATCGCTGCTGGAGAGCGGCGACCAGAGAGCCTGGGTGGACGGCTTCCTGGAGCTTGCGGGAGAGCTCCGGCCGGACGCCGTTCTAATTGCGGGCGATATTTATGACAGGAGCTCCCCTCCCGGCGATGCGGTGGCGCTTCTGGATTACATGCTGACCGCCCTGGCCGAGATGGGCGTACCGGTCCTGATGGCTGCGGGAAACCATGATTCCGGCCAGCGCCTGGCCTTCGGGGGAAGCCTCCTGGCAAAACAAAAGGTACATATTTCCGGCGTGCTTTCCAGGGAGCTTGCACACGTCACCCTCGAAGATCCGGACGGGCCGGTCACCTTCTGGCTGATGCCCTACGTGTTTCCGGCCCTTGCGGCCAGGAAGCTTGAGGACGGCGACATCCACGACTACGATACGGCCGTCCGAAAGCTTCTGGCCCGCCAGGACATTGACTTTTCCCGGAGGAACGTCCTGATCGCCCACCAGAATGTCACGGCAGACGGGAAGGAGGTCCTCCGAGGCGGCTCCGAATCCATGGTGGGCGGCGTGGGGCAGGTGGACTATCGCGCCTTCGACGGGTTTGATTACGTGGCGTTGGGACACATCCATTCCTCCTATCCGGTGGGCCGGGAAAACGTCCGCTATGCCGGCTCCCCCCTGTGCTACCACTTCGAGGAGACCAGGCAGCCCGCCAAGGGGCCGCTCTTCGTAGAGCTCGGCCCAAAGGGAAGCGCCCCGCAAGTAAGCGTCCGGACCATTCCCCCTCTCCACCCGCTCCGGAAAATCACGGGAACCTACGAGGAGGTCCGGGAGGCGGAACTAAAAAACACCGCCCGGGGCGAATACTTGAGCATCCTGCTGACGGACACACGGATCACCCCGGAAATCTCCGCCTTTTTCCGGAGCCTCACCGAAAGCCGAGGCAGCGTTTTGATGGAACTGCTCTCCGAATACCGGCCCTTCGGGGAGGCGCAGACCGTCCCGGCCGCCGGTGCGGCGGCTGAAAAGGCCGTGGAAGAGCTGTTTGTGGACTTCTACGCCGACCGATGCGGCGGCCAGATGCCGGGCCGGGAGGAACAGGCGCTTTTGCAATTCGCAGGCGAGCAGGTGCGAAACGGCGACCCGGAGACCGACAAAAATTCACCGACCCGGAAAGAGATCGAAGCCCTGTTAAACTTCGCACTGGGACAGGAGGGAGCAGAATGAAACCAATCTCACTGGAAATGACCGCCTTCGGCTCTTATGCGGAAAAGACCACCATCGCCTTTGACCGGTTCTCCCACGGCCTCTACTTGATCACCGGCGACACCGGGGCCGGGAAAACCACCATCTTTGACGCCATCATGTTCGCCCTCTACGGCGTGGCCAGCGGGCCGGACCGCAAACCGGAAATGATGCACTGCGACTTTGTGGACAAGTCCGTCGACACGGAGGTCCTGCTAAAATTCCGGCAGAGGGACAGAGAATACACGGTCCGGCGGACCATCCATTACCGCAAAAAGCGGGGAAGCGCCGACCAGTTCGGAGACGCCGTGGTGGGCGCCGTCCTCCATGAGCCGGACCGGGATCCCGTCGAAATTGCGACAAGGGTCACGGAACGCTGCACGGAGCTTCTCGGCCTGAATGCGGAGCAGTTCCGCAAGATCGTCATGCTGGCCCAGGGAGAATTCAAGGAATTCCTGAAGGCCGACAGCGACAAGAAAAACGAAATTCTCGGGAAGCTTTTTGACAATTCCTCCTATGTCCGCTACCAGACGCTTTTAAAAAGCGCCCGGGATGAGCTGAGAGAAAAACGGGAAGCCGTCAAGAAGACCATTGCGGACACCATGGAGACGCTTTTTCTGCCGCCGGAGGTGTCGGAGGGCGTCAGTCCGGAATTGTACCTTCCTGGACATCCCGGGCTGACGGAAAATCTGAGGGCGCTGACCGCCGAAGAGGAGCAGAGGCAAAAGGGCCTTGACGAGGAGAGGGAGCTGTTTGGGGCCCGGGAAAAAGCCCTCGCAGAGCGGAAGGGTTCTGCCGCCGGACAAAACCGGCTTCTGGACGAGCTTGCCGAAAGGCGGAAACATCTGGCAGAGCTTGCGGGACAGGCGGCGGACATGGAGGAGCGGCGCACCGCCCATGAAGCTGCGAAAAAGGCCCTGCGGCAGGTTCTTCCCAAACAAACGGCGAGCGAGGAAGCCCAAACTGCACTGCAAGAGGCAAAAGAGGCGATCGCCGCACTGGAACAGGAGCTTTCCGAGCAGGAGCGGACGGTTGCAAAGGCCCGCTCTGCCGTCGAGTCGGATGATGACAAAAAAAGACAGATCGTCCGCTTAAATTCCGAGATCGACCGCCTGAAAGAATCCCTGCGCCTATATGAAGAGGTCGACGGCAAAAAGACAGAGCTCGCCAAGGTAAAAGAAAAAGCAGCGGAAGCAGAAAAGCGAAGAGCCGGGGCAGAAGATCTGGAAGTGTCAGAGGGCAGGAAGCTGGCGGACATCGGCAGCGAGTTGGAAACACTTGCAGATATCGACGCACAGGCCGTTTCCCTGAAACATGAGTATCAAAAGTCAAGGGACGATATGGCCGCACTGACCGGGGAAGCGGGAATCCGGGAGCAGGTCGGTTCCATTCTCCTGGATGAAAAGGAGCTTGCCCTGCTGCGGGAGCAGCTCCGGACATTGGCCGCCGATTCCGCAGAGGCGGAACGGCTCCACCATGACCGATACCAGGCATTTATCTGCGGACAGGCGGGAATTCTGGCGGACGGGCTGGAAAAGGAGCTTGAAGAGCGTGGCAGCGCTGTCTGCCCGGTCTGCCGTACCAGATTTTCCGCCGAAAAGGAGCACGCCTTTGCCCTGCCGCAGGAGGAAACGCCGACGCAGTCCCAGGTGGAACAGGCAAAAGCGGATTTTGACGCAAAAGAGCGGCAGCGAAATCAAAAGGCGGCAGCGGTCACAAAAGCAGAGGAAGCCCTGAAAAATAGAAAGACCGCCGTCCTGCGGGATGCGGGAGCGCTTTTCACCGATTGCAGGAACTGGGAGACGCTGGTCTCGCCCGGCTATCTGTCCGCACAGGAGGAACGGCTTTCGCAGATTGAGACAGAGCGGAAAAAGAATCTGGAGACGGCCGTCAAAAAACAGAAGCGAAAGAAAAAACTGGAGAAAGAAAAAGGGGAAAAAGAACAGGAGCTTAAAACTTTAAGGGAAGACATTGCCCGGTGGAAGGAGTCGTCGCAGAAGCAGGAGGGGGAGGCAAAGGCCCTGAGCGCCGCCATTGCAGAGCTGCAAAAGCAGCTGCAATATCCGGACAAGGCCGCTGCCGACGAAAGGATCTTTGGCAGGCAGAATCTGCGGGACAATCTGCAGGAACAGGTCGAGACAGATCAAAAGCGGTTGGACGATGCCAGGCAGAAGATGGACATCCTCCGGGGCGACCTGACGGGCAAAAAGGAGAAGCTCCCGGAGCTTGAAAACCGCAGGGCAGACGCAGAAACAGCCCTGGGGGAAGCCCTGGCCCGAAGCGGTCTTAAGACCCTGGAAAACGTGGCGGCCGCACTCCTTCCGGTCGGGGACATGGGCGGCGAGGCATGGCTGGAACAGGAGGCGGCCGCACTGACGGAATACGCCAATGACTGTAAAAACACGGAGAAACGGATCGAAGAGCTGACAGGCCAGACAAAGGAGCTTTCGTATACGGACCTGGGTGACCTGCAGACGCAGATCGATGAGGCCGCCGCTTCCTACAAACGGGCGAACGAGGCCTGCGCCGGTCTGGAAAAACTGCTGGATAACCACCGGAAGGTGACAGAGAAGGTCATTCGGTCCAAGGAAAAACTGGCAAACACGGAGCCAGCCTGGAGGCGGCTTGACCGGCTGGCGGATCTGGCCGTGGGCACAAGCAATGAAGGCGGAAAGTTCAGCTTCGACCGCTACGTGATGGGAGCCGCCTTCCGTGAAATTTTAGAAATGGCAAACCGGCGGCTGCTCATCATGAGCGGCGGAAAATACGAGCTGATCCATCGCCTCGGCACGGACCGCAGGAATGCAAAGTCCGGCCTGGAGATCGAGGTCCTGGACATGGCGACCGGAAAACAGCGCAGCCCCGCCTCCCTGTCCGGCGGCGAGTCCTTCCTGGTGTCCCTCTCCCTAGCCCTGGGCCTCTCCGACGTGGTACAGGGCCATGCCGGCGGCAGGAACCTGGATGCCCTCTTCATCGACGAGGGCTTCGGTTCCCTGGACGACGGCACGCTGGAAATCGCCCTGGAAGTGTTGAACCAACTGACGGAGGGCAATCGCCTGGTGGGAATCATCTCCCACGTGGGCAGGCTGGAAGAGAGCATCCCGCAAAAAATATCCGTCAAAAACAGCGGGCAGGGCAGTTCCATAACGCTCGGATCATGAGAACTCTTCCACCATCCCTGGTTTTGCCATTGTCTTTCTTCGTATTCCATGTTACAATATTTTCAGACTATAGTTCAACATATCATCGTTCAAAAGCAGGAGGGATTTTACGTATGAAAAAAGTAACAGCCTTTTTAAGTATTTTATTTATTTTAGTTTCCTGTGCCGTTATCCCAAGTTTTGCAGAGGAGACAGTCCCAACAACCGAGGATACAGAGGGGCCAGTCATCGATCTCTCCTCCATAACTCTTGATAAAAATAAAGTAAATGTCGGCGAAACCGTTACCCTGCAGGTAGCCGTTAGCGATCAGTCCGAAATCAAATCTGTAGAACTGCTGTTTGTCAACGTGGACAATGCCTGTAACGCAACCGGAGTCTATAATGAAACCACCGGTTTATACGATATCAAGATGTCCTCTTCCTATTATGGAGGAAACGAAGTAATCCAGTTAAAAGCAATGGATGTTTATGGAAACGAAACCTCATATGTAGATAAATCAAGCAAATATTATGAAAAATGGATGCCCGAGGGAATTGACACCGACCTGAGCATGGCAAATTTTGAAGTGATTCGGACATCTTCTGAAGAAACCGTTCCTCCCGTTATCCAGATCAACTCTATCACCATGGATAAAACACAGGTGGAGCGGAATGAAACCGTCACATTGAGTATAAAAATAAGCGATGAATCCCCCATCGCAGCTGTTGAATTATTATACGTAAATACCGATAATGCATATGGCGCAACCGGACAATATAACCAGAAAACCGGCCTGTATGACATTCTCATGTCTTCACCTGTATATGGAAAAAACGAGGTGGTATGGATACGGGCAAAGGACGTACACGGCAATGAAACAGTCTATGTGGACAAATCAAGCGTTTATTATGAAACGTGGGGCATCGAAGGGATTGATGTCGATTTAAGTGCGGCAGACTTTGAAGCCATCGGCGGAAATTCCGAAGACAGCCAAGGGCCCACCATTGATATCTCCTCATTGACCATCGACAAAAATATCACCGTTTTAAACGAACGGACGAATGTCAGCGTAAAAGTTACAGATGCGTCTCCGATTATATCTGTCGATCTGCTGTATGTCAATATAGACAATGCCTATGGCGCATCCGGTTCGTATAATCAGGAAACCGGCTTGTATGACATCCCCCTGTATTCGCCTGTATACGGAAAAAATGAAACCGTATGGATACGTGCAAAAGATGCCTATGGCAATGAAACCTTATACTGTGATAAATCAAGCAGCTACTATGACACATGGGGCATGGAAGGGATTGATGCCGATTTAAGCATCTGCACATTTTATGCGGGCATCTCTGATCCGGCCACCGGAGTCTTTGTCAGCCACCCGACAATGGACAGCACTACAAGATTACACGTTGAAGCGAAAGAAAAAAAGGGCAGCGCATACGATCAACTGCATCAGGACGGATATGAATCAAAAGATTTTTATGACGTATACCTGGATGGTACATATGACTTGAGCAGCGAATCTGCAAGATTGTTTTTTTCCGTACCGGAAGATCTGAAAAACGGAACCTCCGTCAGAATCCGCCATCTTCTGTCTGACGGCAGTATCCAGACAGCAGACCGGACCGTCCAAAACGGAAAAGTCTGGATTGACGTGAATGAATTCTCCCCGTTCCTTCTGGAAATTACCGCCAAGGAAGCGGAGCCGGCCCAGAAACCAGGCGCCCCGGAAAATGCAGGTGATAAGAATCAGGCAACCGGCACCGGCCCTTCGTCATCCAAGCCACAGACAGATGCCAATACTTCCTCCGCTAAGACACAGACTGTCGCCGCTCCGACAGGAGATCGTTCCCCGATCCTCCCCTTCCTGATCACTGCCCTTTCCGGTTTGGGCTGCCTGCTCCTTCTCGGTAAAAGGCAAAAATGCGCAAAATAACTGACAAACGCTCTTTATAGTCCTGCTTTAACAAAAAAGGCCGGTCGGTACGGGATCCTACTCCCAAACCAACCGGCCCTTCCTACACCCTCCCGTGAGTCCATTTCCCGCTCCTATAGAACACGCAGGAGACCACCGTGGCCGTGGTCCAGCCCACCGGCCAGGATAGCCAGATCCCCGTGGCGCCCAGGGCCGGGACCGCCGAAAAGGCAAAGGCCAGGACCACCCGCAGTACCAGGTCCGTGAAGGTCGCCGTCATGAACTGCCGCATGGCCCCGGCCCCCCGAAGGACTCCGTCCGCCATCAGCTTCACGGACACCACGAAGTAGAAGGGAGACGCAATCCGCAGGAAGGTCGCCCCGGCAGACAGGGCCGCTCCCGCACCGGCATCCTCCGGAAGGAACAGGCGGATCATGGCGCTCCCAAAGAAGAAAAAAGTGACGGCAAAGGGCACGGCGATCAGGAAGGCCAGCCGGATCCCCGCCCGAAGCCCCTCCTTCACCCGGCCGCACTTCCCCGCACCCACGTTCTGGGCCGTGAAACTGGAGAGACCGTTGCCCAGAGTGGTAAAAGATGTGATCGTGAACGTATTCAGCTTAATCGCCGCCGAATATCCGGCGATGACAGAGGAGCCGAATCCGTTGACCCTCCACTGGATGAAAATATTTCCGACAGAGATAAAACTCTGCTGCAGGATGCTGGGCACGGCGATGCGGCCGACCCGCTTTAACATCAGACCGGAAAACAGGGGCGGCCTCCCCTCCGTTTTGATCTTCCCCAGCCGGTACAAAAGAGTGAGAAACGCTAAGACACAGGCCACGCCCTGGGCCAGAAAGGTCGCCCAGGCCACGCCCGCCACGCCCATGTGGAAGGCGGTCACGAACCAGTAGTCCAGAACGATATTGCTCAGGGAGGAACCGATCAGGAAATAGAGCGGCGTCCTGGAATCCCCCAGGGAAGTGAAGATTCCCGTACATATATTATATAGGAAGAGAAACAAAAATCCCCCGATGTAAATCCTCAGGTAAAGGGCCCCGTCCACGAACACGTCCCGGGGCGTATTGAGGAGTAAAAGAAGGCCGTCGGTCCCCAGAAGTCCGGCCGCCATCAGCACGGCCGCCAAAACCGCCGAGGAAAGCAGCGTCGTGGAGACGGCCGTCTTCATCTCCGTGTACCGTTTGGCCCCGAAAAGCTGGGAGATCACCACCGAGCAGCCGATGTTGCTCCCCACGGCCACTGCCATGAAGATCATGGTGATGGGATAGGATGCCCCCACCGCCGCCAGGGCCGACTCCCCGGCGAACTTCCCGGCAATGGCGCTGTCGGCGATGTTATACAATTGCTGGAAGATCACGCTCACGAACATGGGAATGGAAAACCGCCAGAGCACCGAGGACGCCTTCCCCTCCGTCAAATCCTTCATCATCTCAGATTCCTCATCTCTCATCATAGAAGTTCCGGTTGCAATTTCATCTGTACGGAATTATACTACAATTATATCCATTTGAAAACTTGCATTTTTCACTCTTATCCATAGAAAATCTAAATGGATCGTGAATATGTACGGTCCTGGCAGGCCGCTTTCCGAGAAAAGGAGGACCGCTCCCATGTCCGTCAGCCTGGAATATTACAAAATCTTCTATTATGTCGCCAGATACAAAAACATCACCGCCGCCGCAAAAGCCCTGTTCCTGTCCCAGCCCACCGTCAGCCATTACATCCGGGGACTAGAGGAGGAACTGGGAGTCCCCCTGTTCGTCCGCGGCAAAAACGGCGTCGTCCTCACCCCGGAGGCAGAACTCCTCTTTCCCCATGCGAAACGGGCCTGCGAGGAGATCCGGGCCGCCGAGGAGCTTCTGGAATCCGCAAAATCCCTGACAGCCGGAAAGCTGCAGATCGGCGCCAGCGAAATGACCCTCCACAATTTCCTCCTGCCCTACCTGGAACAGTTCAAAAACAGATACCCGGCCTTAAAGCTTAAAATATCCAGCAGCACCACGCCGGGAATCCTGAACGTCCTGCGGGAGGGCGCCGTGGAATTCGCCATCGTCATCTCCCCCCTGCCCGACACGGAGGGTTTTTCCGTCACGCCCCTGGCCGCTTTCCAGGACATCGTCATCGCCGGAAGCCGTTTCCGGGAACTCCAGGGGCGCAGCATGAGCCTGAAAGAGCTGGCGGCTTACCCTCTGATCTGCCTGAGCCCCGGAACGGCCACCCGGTCCTTTCTGGAACAGCAGTTCCTGGACGAAGGCATTCCCCTGGCGCCGGACGTGGAGCCCGCCACCACCGACCTGGTGACCCCCCTCGCCGCCCACAACTTAGGGCTTGGCTTCGTGCCGGAGGATTTCGCCGCCGAAGCCATAAAAAACGGCCTCGTGTTCCGCATTCCCCTGAAAAAAGAACCGCCGCCCCGCCACGTCTGCGTGGTGAGCGACAGTTCCCATCCCATCTCCCTGGCCGGGAAGCAGTTCATGGAGCTGCTCCCCACCTGCGACCATTGAATCCGGCCCGCACGAAACATTCCACCTGTGCGGCCGGAATACCTCATATGTCTCCGTCAGGGAGCTGCTGTTTGCAGCAGACGATAGGCAGATTTTGCAGATTTTGCGAGCATAGCGTCGTCGGAGCGGCTGACCCGCTTTGATGGAAGCCGCTCCGGCGACAATAGGCGGCGCAGCAAAATCAAAAAATCAACGTGTCTGCGAAAACAGCTGCTCCCTGACGGAGACAGAGCAAAACATCTCGGCCGCACAGGCGGAATGTTTTATTTCCTGAGCTGCGCCAGCCGCTCCTTCACCTGGGCCATCATCTGCTCATACTTCTCAAGCTTCTCCCGCTCCGCCTGGATCTTGGCTTCTGGCGCACGGCTCACGAACTTTTCATTGTCCAGCATTCCCCGGGAACGGGCCAGCTCCTTGTTAAGCCGCTCTTCCTCCTTTTGGAGACGTTCGATCTCCTTGGCCGTATCCACCAGCTCTTCCAACGGCATGTAGACCACGGCCTTCGCCGTCACGGCGGAGACGGCGTCCTCCGGGATCCCCGCCTTGTCCGCCTGCACCGTCACCTCACCGGCAGAGCCCAGGGTGGCAAAGAACACCTTGCCGTTCTCAAAGATTTCCCGGACCGCCCCGTCCCCAGAAACCACGAACACGCTGGCCTTCCGGCTGGGCGGCACGTTCATGGAGGTGCGCACGCCCCGGATGGCCCGGACCGCTTCCTTGATGGTCTCCACCGCCGTCTCGTCCTCCGCAAACTCCCACTCGGCCCGGTATTCCGGCCAGGAGGAGATCATGATGGACTCCTCCTCGTCCTGCAGGTTGCAGAAGATTTCCTCCGTGATGAAGGGCATGTACGGGTGCAGGAGCTTTAAGGACTGGATGAGCACCGTTTTCAAAGTCCAGAGGGCCGCCGCCTTCGTCTCGTCGTCGTCATTGTACAGGCGGGGCTTCACCATCTCGATGTACCAGTCACAGAATTCCTCCCAGATAAAGTCGTAGATCTTCTGGAGGGCGATCCCCAGCTCGTACTTGTCTAGGTTCTCCGTCACGTCCTTCGTCAGGGTGTTGACCTTGGAGAGGATCCACTTGTCGGCCCCGGTCAGGCTGTCCACGCCCACCTCGTGGACGGAGGCTCTGGACATGTTCATGAGGATGAAGCGGGACGCATTCCAGACCTTGTTGGCAAAATTCCGGCTGGCCTCCACCCGCTCCCAGTAGAACCGCATGTCGTTGCCGGGTGCGTTTCCGGTGATCAGAGTCATGCGCAGGGCGTCGGCACCGTACTTGTCCACCACCTCCAGGGGATCGATGCCGTTTCCGAGGGACTTGCTCATCTTCCTGCCCAGGGAATCCCGCACCAGGCCGTGGATCAGCACCGTGTGGAAAGGCTCCTTCCCGGTCTGCTCAAGGCCCGAGAACACCATGCGGATGACCCAGAAGAAAATGATGTCGTAGCCGGTCACCAGCACGTCGGTGGGATAGAAATAATCCAGCTCCGGCGTCTTCTCCGGCCAGCCAAGGGTCGAGAAGGGCCAGAGGGCCGAGGAGAACCAGGTATCCAGCGTGTCCTCGTCCTGGACCATGTGGGCGCAGCCGCATTTCGGGCAGACCTTGGGCGCTTCCTTTGCAACCACCATCTCGCCGCACTTCTCGCAGTAATAAGCCGGAATCCGGTGTCCCCACCAGATCTGCCTGGAAATGCACCAGTCCCGGATGTTCTCCAGCCAGTGGAGATAGGTCTTTCCGAAACTCTCCGGCACGAACTTCAGTCTCCCGGACTTTAACGCCTCGATGGCCGGCTTCGCCATCTCGTCCATCTTCACGAACCACTGCTGCTTCACCATGGGCTCGATGGTGGTCTTGCACCGGTCATGAGTTCCCACGTTGTGGGAGTGGTCGGCCACCTTCACCAGAAGGCCCAGCCCCGAGAGCTCCTCCACGATGGCCTTCCTGACCGCATAGCGCTCCATGCCCTGGTACTTGCCGCCGTTCTCATTGATAGTGGCGTCGTCATTCAGGATGTTGATCTCCGGAAGGTTATGCCGCTTCCCCACCTCGAAGTCGTTCGGGTCATGGGCGGGCGTGATCTTCACACAGCCGGTCCCGAACTCCCTGTCCACGTATTCGTCGGCCACCACGGGGATCTCCCGGTTCACGATGGGCAGGATCAGCATCTTCCCCACCAGGTCCTTGTAGCGCTCGTCATCCGGGTGGACGGCCACCGCCGTGTCGCCCAGCATGGTTTCCGGCCTGGTGGTGGCGATCTCCACGAACCGCCCCGGCTCCCCCTTCACCGGATAATTGATATGCCAGAAATGGCCCGCCTGCTCCTCGTGGACCACCTCCGCATCGGAGATCGACGTCTGGCACTCCGGGCACCAGTTGATGATGCGGGAGCCCTTGTAAATATAGCCCTTCTCATAAAGGCGGATGAACACCTCCAAAACCGCATCGGAACAGCCCTTGTCCATGGTGAACCGCTCCCGCTCCCAGTCCGCCGAAGAGCCCAGCTTCTTGAGCTGCCGCACGATCCTTCCGCCGTACTCCTCCTTCCAGGCCCAGACATGCTCCAGAAATTCCTCTCTGGTCAGGTCGTCCTTGTTGATGCCTTCGCTGCGGAGCTTGTCGATGACCTTCACCTCCGTGGAAATGGCCGCATGGTCCGTTCCCGGCTGCCACAGGGCCGAATAGCCCTGCATCCGTTTGTAGCGGATCAGAATGTCCTGCATGGTATTGTCCAGGGCGTGGCCCATGTGAAGCTGGCCCGTGATGTTGGGCGGCGGCATCACGATGGTGAAGGGCTTCTTGTCCCGGTCCACCTCGGCGTGAAAATAATTCTTCTCCATCCACCGCTCATACAGCCTGTCCTCGATGGCCTGTGGATTGTAGGTCTTTTCCAGTTCTCTGCTCATAAATTCCTTTCCTTTCTCCGATATGTGCCGCTGGCTAATTTCCTCTTGCGCCCCCACGCTGTTCGAGCAGGGAAGAGGGGGTTTTCCCTGCTCGCCGTGCGGGGCGCACGCCGCATAGCGGCTAATTTCCTCTTGCGCCCCACGCTGTTCGAGCAGGGAAGAGGGCGTTTTCCCTGCTCGCCGTGCGGGGCGCACGCCGCATAGCGGCTAATTTCCTCTTGCGCCCCTGCACATAAAACGCCCTTCTCCGTCTTTTGACGAAAAAGGGCGAATGCATCGCGGTACCACCTTATTTCAACCACGGCCGCAGACATCCTGCCGCCGCAGTCCTCTCATGCCCTATAACGGGGGCAGGTCCGGGACCTCCTACTTGCTCTCCCGGCGCAGACAGGACAGGCGTCCCGCAAGACCGCTCCTTTGTCCATCCCAGTCAAGTTTCAGAAATCCGGCTCAGAAGCTACCTTCCGCCGATGCGTCCATGGACGGCCTCTCAGCCGGTGAACCGTCCTCTCTGCATGTGCCCTTCGGCGTACTCCTCTTCCTCACAGCCTGTAGCTATTTGCAAATCTGCAAGGATTATACTATAGAAGGCGAAGTTTGTAAAGGGGATTTATTTCGCAGCGGAAAACTCCGCCGCCTCCTTCACCCAGGCCATCAGCTCGCCGTCCACCGCCTCCGGTTCGCCGATCAGGACGTGATGCGTCCAGCGGCCAGGATAAGGCTCCGTCGCCACGTCGATGCGGGGCGATTCCACTTTATGTCCCAGCCCGAAAGTCACCACGATGTACGCCTTTGGACAATCCTTCTTCTTCCTCACCCTCACAAAGGAAACACAGGCAAATAAATGCCGATTGTAAAACGAGATCTGGCTTTTCTGCACTTTGATCCGCACGTCTGCGATCTCGCCCGTGACCCGGCCCTCAAAGGCCTCATATAACGGAAACGCCTCCATATGTCCGTCAAAGAATCGCAGTCTGTCGCCATCCATACATTTCCTCCCAAATGCGACTACGATAACTTCTCTATTACAGAGATTACCACATCAGGCACACAAGTCAAGAAAATTTTTATAAAGCCCTCTGTTCGTGCCGGAAAGCCGCCGTTCGTGCCGTCCCCCCGCCCCTCCGCGCAAAAGCTGATATAATGTTGCCATTGAAAAAATTCACAAAAAATCACCTTATTACGGGAGGAAGACTCATGAACGCCCTGAAAAACAGGAAACGATCAATCGCATCCATAAACCCATCCATGCCATCCAGGAACCCGTCAGCAAAGAGACACCTCGTATTCATCCTGGCCCTGCTGCTGGCACTGTGCCTGCTTCCGCTCCCTTCCCGGGCGGCAGACGGAAACTGGACCGACGGGCTGGCCACGGCTCCTGACGGATATGCCGACGACGGCAGCGGCACCATCACCGTCACCACCGCCGAGGGCCTGGCCTGGCTGGCCGTCCAGACCGACGGCCTGAACGGCGTGACGCCGGACAATTTCTCGGGAAAAACCGTCGTCCTCGGGGCCGACATCGACTTGAGCGGAAAAAACTGGACGCCCATCGGAACCGCCAACGCTTACTTTCAGGGAAGCTTTGACGGCCAGGGCCACACCATATCCGGAATGACCCTCCATGCGGACGGCACAGAAAAGACTGCTGGCCTTTTCGGCCGTGTCTTTTTCAACGGCTCCGCCGACGCCCCCGCCTATATCCGTGACCTCGCCCTGGCCGACATCCGGATGACCATCGGGGCCATTCCCAGCTTTTCCTACGCCGGTGGCCTGGTCGGTGAGGCGATGGCCGGCTGCGGACTGATCTCCGGCTGCACCGTGAGCGGCCAGATCCAGTGCACCGCCCCCGTCAGCTCCCTCTACACAGGCGGCCTGATCGGCATGGTCAATCCCACAAGCAACGTCGAACGTGCCATCCGGCTGGAAAACTGCCATGCGGACGTGGAAATTTCCGGTTCCCTCTCCAAGGCGGGCGGCTTCGTGGGCGGAGTCGGGGACAACGCCGATATCGCCGGCTGCGGCGCCTCCGGGAACATCACCTGCCCCGCTTCCGCTGCCGACGTCCAGTCCGGCGGCTTTGCGGGCGAGATCGCCCCCGTCAACGGCTCCGTCTCCATCCGAAACTGCTACGCCACCGGAGATTCGGACGTTGCGTCCGCCGGGCCCTCCTACGCAGGCGGGTTCGCAGGCTACGTGGGGGGCACCGGCATCCTTCTGAAAAACTGCATGTCCTCCGGCAGCGTCTCCCTCTCCTCCGCCTCCCCGAATCCCCTGCTGTTCGCCGGAGGCTTTGGCGGCGTCCTCATGGACGGAACCACCTCTGCGGACTGCTATGCCACCGGAAGCATCTCCGTGAGCGGCGGAGCTGCCGCCATCGGCGGCGGTTTTTCCGGCACCTCCCAGAATAGCGCCGCCGTGAACTGCTATGCGGCGGGAAACGTCACCGCATCCGGGGACGGACAGAACCGGGCCTACGGCTTCACCGGAAATGCCTCCGCCGGCAGTGACTTTGAAAACTGCTACGCCCTGGGGAAGGAGATGTCGGCCTCCGGCGGAACCCCCACCGTCAGCCCCTTCCTGTCCACAAACGCTTCCGTCACCGTGACAGACTGCGGCTGGCATGCCGACATGGACTTCGGCTCCCTGACTCCCATATCCAACGGCGGAACAAACAACGGTACTTTTGACGCACTCCGTCCGGAAGAGATCGTCGAAAGGCTTTCCGCCCTCCCGGACAGCAGCTGGACGGCGGGAGAGGACGGACGGCCCATCTTAAAAGACGTACCCGCATCCGTTCAGACGACCGGCAAGCTGGATTACGTCTATCCGGTCGTCACCTTCGACACCATGGGGGGAAGCCCCGTGACCTCCCGGTCCGTCGCCTACGGCAAGACGGTGGCGCCTCCCGAACCCCCGGTCCGGGACGGATACCGGTTCGACGGCTGGTACGAAAGCAATGACGGCGGCACGACCCTGTCCGACGCCCCCTTCGACTTTGGCACCGCCGTCACCCGTACCATGACCCTCTACGCCAAGTGGATCCCCCTCCACGCCATCCGTCTCCAGGCAGACCCGGCCGAGGGCGGCACGGTCGCCGGGGCAGGAACTTATCCGGCAGGAGAGACCGTCACCGTCACGGCCGTCACGGCCGAAGGCTGGCAATTCCTCCGGTGGACCGAAGACGGACAGGAAGTCAGCACGGAGGCAGACTATTCCTTCCCGGCAGAGGCGGACCGCACCCTCACCGCAGAGTTTAAGGCCCTTCCGGAAATCACGGTCACCCTGCTTGCGTCTCCCTCCCGGGGCGGCACGGTCTCTGGCGGCGGCACCTTCCGTGAGGGCCAGCCCGTCGCCGTCACGGCCGTCCCCGAAAAGGGCTACCGCTTTGTCCGGTGGAGCGAGAACGGAAGAACCGTGAGCGAAAGCCAGACCTTCCGCTTTACGGCATCCACGAACCGCGCCCTCACCGCAGAATTCGAATCCTCCGAAACGCAGACAGCGCCCGGCAATGACGAAAACCAGACAGATCCCGGCAATGGCGGTGGCCAGGCGGGCTCTGGCAATGGCGGCGGCCAGACAAGGCCCATCAGTGGCGGCGGACGGACGGACACCGGCGACACCCGCCCCTTAAGCCTCCTGTGGTTCCTGTTCCTCACTTCCTTCGGGACCCTCTTCGCCCTGTCCTTCCAGGCCGAGCGGGCCCGAAAGCGCTAAACCTACCGCCTTCCCCCGGAGGATTGATCAAGCCAGAATGCAGGACTTTTCGCATTCTGGCTTTACCTTTCAAAATCTACTGGAAATTCCCTTCTTTTTATGCTATACTTTCCGCTTTTATAGGCGCTCGGAAATCTATAATTTAAGAACTCCGACATCCATCTTGCGGCCGGACAAATAATGATCATAGGCTATGGTCGCTGGAATAAATCTAACCTTTATATTCTGCAGTCCTAAATCAGACAGCATTTCCATAGATGCTTCCCCCCGCAATTCAATCTCCATGTTCTCTGTAGGCATAAGAAAGCAGTTCTTTACCGCTGTAAAACCGTGTTCATTTATAAACTTCTGATATGCCAACTGATACAGATACTGCTTGGTAACGGACTCAATGCCAGGCTGACCTTTTGGTGCAGCTCCCGGTTCAAGCTGCGCATTGTAATATTTTGCATCGAAAATAATAAACTGCTCTTCTGTTATAACCACCAGATCCGGAATCAGCGTGTCTTTTGCTGTTTTTCCCGTTACACTCCAATAAGGCTTTTCAATCAGATCAATCAGTTTTTGCCGCCAGTCATATCCGGCTTTCAGTGGCACAGGCAGACTAAGTGTTCCAAGCTGCCTGTCAAGCTGATTGTCTATGATGTCAGCGCAAATGCTTTCCCATACTAAATGAAAGCGATTGGTGCCAAACATGGATAAACAATCCGTATCATACAGAGTTCCACCATGGTCGATATAGGCATATATGGTTTTCAAAACAAGCTGTTTTCTCGTGTTAAACTGTATGCTCAATTCGTTTTCAATACGATAAAGAATGTATTCTGTATCTCCAAATTCCTCTAGTTCCTCATCTGTCAAATCAATCTCCGTAATTTCAAACAGATCTAAAAGGTCTGCGTCTCCCATCTCCTTTGAAGCTTTCGTCAGAATACATTCATGCAACCGTTTGAAGTAGTCAAAGTCGTTTGTATTACGCTTCTTTGTCTGAAGCTCAATATAGTAAGGACGGTTATTGGAGAGCAATGCGAAAGTCTCATTTATGGTCTTGTCCCAGAGGATTTCTCCTGAACCATTGTTCTCAATGATATTCTCCGTATTACTGTAGACTCCATTCTCATAATAATCTTGAACCAGGAATAGCAGCACTGCCAAGAGGTTAAAGGAACCGCTCTCGCTGCTGTCATTGAACATCCGGATGATCTGTTCGTTGCAGTTATATTTTTCAAGTACCTTAAGAACCTGACGGAGTTCTTCCCTCGGCTCGTCCACGCTTAACAGATACTTAGGATAACACTTCAATGCGCATCCGGCAACCACTATGACGCCAACAAAGGTTAATACATACAGGTATTCATTCTCACCGGCTCCTACGTCTGCAACCTCTATATCCTCGTCAATAAGATCTGACATGTCCCGCTGCAGTTCCGATGCCTTTACTGCTTTTAATACGCCAAACTCCTTCAGCCTTCGGATAATCGGAACCACCTTTTCTTCAGAGCATTCAAACTTCTCACACAATTCTTTTTGTGTATATCTTTTCTGTTCTCTCAAAAACTTTGAGACCATGCATCAAGCCCCCTCAGATTCGGTATCAGCCTCCGTTTTGACCATACCATTCTCATCGACTTCGTGAGCATTGATCATGAGATCCTGAATCTTCACCCGACGCTGTATGTCGGCATTGAAAATGCCAATACCCTGCTCATCAAAGGCTTCACAAATCTTGGAATAACGTGTCTGCCCCTTTGCGCTGCCTTGAAAAAGTTTTCCACGTTTCTGCTTTGCGGCATCATCGAAGAGATACATGAGAACCTTATGTTTAAAAACATCACAGAAGCTCACACTATTGATTTCCGAACCGCCGTCAGCCGGAATGACGATATTACGTGCTATGAAATACGGGCCAAGCTGCTTATCCTCGTTTATCTTCTCGTCGGCAAGGAATTCGTTAATCGCTTTGCGTAATTCATTCCATTCAATACGCTGCTTTTCTTTCGAGCCGACCGTCACGAACTTTCCCCTGATATCTTTATCACTATCGTCAATTCCGAGATACGTAAAATCCCATCTTCTTTTGAATGCCGTATCCATTGGGAATACGCCCTGATCGGCACTATTCATGGTCGCCCAGATAAACAGATTGTCCGGAATACGGATTTTCGAATAATCATCCGGTTCTCCGCCCAGTTCTTTCGCAAGGTAACCCTTAATGTCCTCCGAAGCTTGAATCGGATATTCACTTATTTCGTCCTCGCCACGATCAAGCAGTTGGAACACGTCGCCAAATACAGCCGCCACATTGGCACGATTAATTTCCTCGATAATCAGCAGATGTGGTTTAGGCTTGCCCGTGCGGGCACTCTTTAAGGCATTAACGTATACTCGCATGAACGGCCCAGGAACATATTCATAAGCGATGTCACCTGTTGTCTCCTGTCCCCTGATCAGATTTACATACTTTCTGATTGCTTTACCGTGATTTCTTTCTACGATGTTATCGCCGACGGCATCGCTTCCATCCTGTTTTCTCGTCTTAAAGGATTCATCTGTATAAAGACCGAGCAAAATTGGCAGCCTGGTCAATCCCTCGCCTTTAAACCGTTCAAACAGCAAATCATATTTTTCCTGAGCGGACTTCCCCTTGTCATTTAATACGGATATGACATCGTCTGTATCCTGGTCCAAACTCGCTTTCTTATTAAACACCATGACCGGTTTGTACGTTCCAACAAAATTTGCATAAGAATAATCCGGGTGGAAAGTAACACGTTCGTAATCGGTCTCATTTTCTTCGCCCAGGAGTTTCTTCCGATCCCTGTTTACGGAAAAGCTCTTACCAGTACCCGGCGCACCAAACAAAATTCTGTTGCGGGGAAATTCACTCTCCAATCCCGTCTGAAAGCAGATCGGATTATTACGGCCTTCCTCATCAATTTTAATCTGTTTGGAAAGAGACGTGTCAATCATCTTGCCGAATGGGTTATTTAAAGAATCTACAAATTCTATGCTTTTTTCTTCAACGGGCAGTACTCCTCTGCGTTCGCCCTCAAAAATACGTTCAAGACCGACGTTAACAGGCCACGATTCTGGCATCGCATTAGCATTAATAAATCCGGCATAATACTTCTTATACGTTGTCCTTATGATAGTTATTAAGAGATCGTCTATAATCCCTTTAAAATTTCCATCAGAAGTATAAGCCCCCTTGCGATCTTTTAACGGCTCGGGAAAACCATTATCAATCGACCAGGCCGGATGCTTGTATTTCATATTCTGACGGCTGATTCTGTAGTTGCTGCGCCCCTTTCTTGGAGCAAACTCAATAAATGCCGCCTTTCTGGAATTCCCAAGCACATGAGCGTTAAAAGTATATATTGAACGCACTTCCCCATCAAGCGGGCTATCTGACATTTCAGCATAATTTAAGAAATCCACGATACTTTCATTGTCTATGCCTGCAGCCTCAAGGTAAGTTTGACCCCCGCCGCCCTCTGGCTTATCAATATCGTAGAGTTTTTTAAAATCAGAAGGATTGATTTTCCTGTAAAAAATTCTATCAATATATTCCATCACCTTTCCCTTACCTTTCCACTGAGATTAAGTACTCTTTCAGCTTTGGCGGCAGCTTGCTGTCGTTACTCCTAAATCTATTGTAATCTATTTCCAAAACATCCACTTTGCCGATCGCACTGAAGCATTCTTCTAATTGCTGTAAGGAGAAAAGACCGTCTTCACTATAGCTCACCAAAAATTTATCGCAGTGCATGTCTCTCATAATCTTCTCAAATGATTGCAGTCCCTTTGTTTTGGTACACAGCTTTGAATGTTGATCCCACCAATCCCGAAGGCCGCTCTTCCCAACAGCATCGGGAAAATCCCCTCTGGCCAGGGTCTCCAGTACATGGTAATTTGCAGCATATTGTCTTTTCATATATGGCGGATCTATGTAGCACAAATCAGCAGTTATCAGACCGGCAAGATTTTCTGCAAACCCTCGCATAACCGTATGCCCATCCGCATTCTCGTCATAGATCTCAACCGGAGCAAGACTGATAGGACTTTCAGAGTTATTTTTAAAGTTTGAAAGAAAATACCCATATGTCCCAGAAATATTTGCAACCTCATTAACGGCCATAATCAAAGTGTGCTTCAGCAGTGATTCTTCTTTTTTATCAACCAATCCTTTTTTTATCCAATCATTGACACACTCTCTAATCGCATCAATCTTCGCTGCATTTTCAGAAGTGAAATATTTACGTGAGGGACAGCCATTGACAGGTTTTCCTTTCGGTGAAAACTCCCTAAAGAAAAAGCTCTCTTTCGGATCCAGACCATTAAGGTAATTCAAGACGCTCCTGTAGGCGCTGTCATCGTCTCTTTTGATTATATCCTTTAATTTTGAAAACTCCGGATAAGTTCCAATCTGAAGGTTTGTTACTAAATGATGATAGGAATATGTCATTACGTCGGAGGCAACAAGCGAGTACCCTTGCTTCCTTAATTCAAGAGAGACCGCCCCCGTTCCCGCCATTACGTCAGCCACAGTCCCCGTGTCGCCGATCATTTCATTAATCCTGCTGACTATATGTGGTAAAAGTTTTGTTTTATTTCCAATGTACCGATACATTCGTTATCAGGTCTCCATTTTCATATGATTGATTGCGCTTAAATCGGGAAGCCTGCCCATTTCCCTTGAAATCAAGATTCGTTCCTTTTCGTTTAATCCATATTTTTTCATGATCAGCCTCTCTAATTGCAGATCTATATGATAGTCATATTCTTTCATGAGTTCTTTCGAGAGTGACACTATTTCCAAATCCGTCTTATCCCCACGATACGGTCGAATCGGCAGTGTGAAAATAATCTGCTTTGTAAAATATGGATGAGACTTCCACTCGTTCTCGCCGTATACTTTCAAATAGTAATAATAGACTACCCTTGAATTAATCAATGCGAGATAGTATTCCAGTGGAATATCATTCTTAACATCTGTATATTTCAAAATGTATACCGTTTGACTCGTCAAAGTTCCGGAATAGTCAATTGCGGCATAGATACCGAGCCCCGTTTTACGTATCAACAACTTTGGCTTTGAATACAAATCTCTGTTCTTATAATTGATTCCCTTTATCCCCATTCGGATATAACATTCACCGGTGATCCTATAGCGCTGAATATTTTCGCCGACAAAAATAGGATTATGATCATGATCTTGGCTTTGTATTATTGCATTCTCCGTATTCTCCATTTCCACTTTCATTTTTTCATTGCAATGAATGCAAGTCTTATATCCTTCTTCAAAATGCTTTCTTGAATAACCCTGAGCCTGTCCGCATGCAGGACAAAAAACTATCTTTCCAGACTTGGATATTTCAACTCCCCTTCCAAATATGAATTCTTTCTCCAGGCTTACAGTCTCATTTGTTATCTTATTGATAAGATCTTCCTCATCAGTACGCATGTCAATATCAAAATGACATGCTGAATTATTAAGAAAACGTGACTGTTTTACAGTATGAACATGCTTCTGAAAAAAAAAGTCCAACGTTCCCTTGCCGGCCAAATACGCCTTGCGGTCATCCGTAGATAACCTAAAACATGCGGTCTCAGTCTCATCCCGGGGATTGTCCTTTTTGCACACTATTACAGCCGTCGCCCTGTTTACTTCTTCAAAAATCTTTTCACCCAGCCTTGCAACGACCAGAATCTGTGTACGTTCTGCAATAAATCTTCTTAAATTCTCATTTTGTGCATCGAACAAGGAATCAGGGATAATAAATGTCATTATGCCTCCGGCACGAAGCAATTTGTATGCAAGTTCGATGAAAAGAACATAACTGTCATATTGACCTAATATCAGTGAATAACCGGCCTGTACAAGCGCCTTTTTCTCGTACACCTTTTCAGAACTCCACGGGGGATTGGCGATAATCACATCAACTCCATGCAGTTTTTTATTCCAATATTTTTCAGTAGATCCTTTCATATTCCGAGGCATAATGGCGTCATTGTAAATAATGTCAAATTCCTCATTTGTTCTCTTGACGGCATCTTTGTCGATGTCGATTCCAAGATAATGAGCGTTTTCCCCATATCTTTTCCGCATGGCACGCAATAAAGAACACTCTCCACTGGCAGGATCAAGAATCAATGGTGTTTCTCCTGGATTTTTATTCAAATAGCGGCATAGCAGGCTGGCTGCAAAGTCAGCCAACGAATCCGGCGTATATACTACACCATACTTTTGGTTTATCATATTCCCCTCCGCCGCTCACTTGGATTTCTCCTGTTTTTTAGCCCAATCAGATAATTCCGAATATTTAACCTGCCATGACTTTCCAATCTTTTGTGCAGGAATGTCTTTGCCTTTTCGAATTCAGACATGTATCGTTGCGGGTTTTGCTCCAAAACCCAGATAGATTATAAATGAAAATGTCGTTGTTTTCAATGTTTTTTTATCCCATGCAAATTTTCTCTGATTATCATCTACATTTACTCAAACTCAATATCCTCATTGACCTTTTTATTAATATCAACTCTTGTCTGGACATCAATTTTATTAACTAACCAACCATTCAGAGTACAGTTCTTAATGAATTCATCAATTCTATTGACACCATTAATTTCTTTCAATGTAACTACAACACCAAAGCGAATCCCCATCCCATCTTTAGGATCTAAGCGGTTATTTGTTTTTATTTCCATTCCCCAATTTTTATTGTCATAAGATTTCTTAGGTCTCATTTTGTTTTTTGGTCTTTCTGCAATATATTTTACATTGTCCCATTTTCTAAATCTTTCTCTAGCTTCCCCCTCCAAAAGAAAATATCTTTCATTATCTAATATTACATCCTGATTTTGTTTATCTCCCTTAATATCCTCTATCTTCCCTTTATCATTGATTCTGCCAAAATGTAAATTAAGTTCTGTATTTGTATAATCAACACCTTGTGTTCTGTCACACATAGGAAAATAACACATCGTTGCCCTTGCAATATAAGGGTATTTTTCATCCTTAATTGGAACTGGAAAATAATAATTATATGTATTCCATTTTTCACTTACATCATATACCAGAAATTTAATTTCATCATCTTTTGTATGAACAATGTCATCTATTTTAATAGGTACTATACCATGTCCATATAAAGCAACCTCTTCTGGCGTTGGTTTTTCATTCCAGTCTCTTGCAGCATCAATAAGCAACGCTTTTGCAACTTCTCTGTTCAATCCTAAAACATCTATCAAGTAAGACAATTTTCGAGCAATCCAAGGAGCCGCAAACGAAGTACCTGCAACGTTTGCTTCCCCTAACGGTTCACAAACCTTAATATATTTTTCTTCGCTCCCACCATAATAACTAACATCTGGTTTTGCAAAAAAGGATAATGCCAATCCTCTTCTTGCATACTTAGTTGACAAACCATTTTGGGTTACGGCATTCACTACCATACTGTTTATTGAGTCAGCAGGCGAACCTATTTTTTCAATATTAGCACTTGGCTTATTCGTCCCTGCAACAACAAAAATAACATCATTTTCATATTGAATTTTATCTAACATAGCAGCCTCTGCAGAAATAAAATTGTCATTGACTTCTTGATTACTGCCGAGCGAAATATTCCATACTTTTATATCTTTGTTATTTGCAATAATCTCTTTTATTTGTTTGGTAATAGTAAAAGATGAAAATTTTGAACTTGTCGCAACACCAAAATGGCGTACCTTAAATCTACCACATCCGTCATCAAGCCACGGATTCAATCTTGCACCATCTACAATAATAGAATCCACCGCTGTACCATGACGATAATCATCTGAGTTTTTAGGAAGATTATCGTCAACCATATCATGATACTCTACCCATTCACCAAAATAGACACGTTTATCAAATAACGTATCAATCACTCCAATAGTTGGCTCAATAGTTGGCGAAGGCATATACAAAGTCCCCTGCCGATATTCGTGAATGAAATCTTCTGGAGACAATTCTGATAAATCCTCCGTCGCCATAGAAACAAGATATGGCGCTTTCTCAAATAAAATCTGTAATTGATTTTCATCTAAAAACACCGTCTGGTTATCCAATATTCTGCTTTTTAAAATGTCAATTCCAATACTTTTGAATAACATTCTTGTATCTGTATGCGTATTATATAATGTTATGATACTTTGTTTTAATTGGCGTGTCGCCATTTCCACCTCAAAATCTTCAATATATGAAACATCTGCAACTACCTGTTTAAACATAGATTTTGTCATTGAAAATCGAAAGAATGGTATTTTATCTATTGCTTTTCTATCATCAAAAGTAACTTTGTCTATTCCATTTTGAAACTTCGCTTTGATTACATCACTTGTTTTTAAAAGCAATTCTATACTTTCATCCAAATCTTCTACATCAAGAAAGTATGTAATAATATGTTTCGTTTTTTCTTTATCAAATTTAGCGCCCACAATAGCGTAATTGGAATCCTTCCCTTTAAACAACCCTGCAATTCGATTACTCTTTGCAACTATTTTATTATAATGTACGCTAATCAGTATCCCTTCAAAAGGCCTTCTTTCCTGTTTCCAAAATTCTTTTATTTGATCAATTCTGTCTACAAGTCTAATCAACTGTTCTTTTGTTACTACTTTTTTGCTGTTCATAGACGCCCCTCCGCCATTACCGGTTTTTGAAGCTTGTACAAATCGCTTTCCCTTTAATTCCAATACATTATTCATTAATTATCTTCCTCCTTACTTAATTTTCTGGATATGGCACTTTTAGATTTCCCTTTGAGCTTTTCTATTTCTCTGACCGTAAACCCTTGCGCATGAAGTTGTTCTATATCAATTTCTTCCAAATTGCTTACTAAACAATTATAAAGCCTCCTCAAATAATCATATTCTACATTTACATCACTGAATGCCAAAGAAGTTTTTATAATGTTTTTCAACCCCCCTGGATAAGGCAAATTAGACGACACCCGCAATATTTTCTTAAATAATCTAGTATCTTTAGGAATACCTTTAAAATTTTTAATAAATGATACAAAATAATACTCTGCGACTTCCAATAAATCTTCTTTGTTATATCTGTTAAAATTAATCACCGCATCAAAACGTCTAATTAGAGCTTTATCAAAATTAGAATACAAATTTGTTGTCGCAATAATTACTATTTCTTTATTTAAATCAGTTAATCTATCAAACTCTCTTAAAATAGTTGACGTAACCCGCCCCATCTCTCGCACATCATTTCTATTTACTCTATCCAAGGCAATCACATCTATTTCATCGAATAAAATAACAACTTTATTTGAATATGGAATCATATTTATCTCAGCAAAAACACTGGCTATATTCTTGTTAGTTTGACCTAGTTTGCTATCAATTAAATGCTCAAAATCAACACAATATAATGTTCTGCCAAGCAGCCGCGCTATATGTTTCGCAGCTTCTGTTTTTCCACTGCCCGGCAGTCCCTCAAGTAAAAATTTATTTATCCCAATATTATGATTAACTGCATTAATAATACCTTTTATATCATTAGATATTGCTACTGGTAAATTCAATGGTTGCATTTCTCTGATATCTATTTGTTTTAAAAATTCACTTTCAAAATCACTAGCCTGCGGAACATACAAGTTGGATTCTGCTATTAACCCCATTATATATTCAGCCAGTTGATAATCACCAATGGCATCAAAATATTTCGCTATGCTTACTGCCTCATTTCTAAATGCATTCTCATTCTTTTCAACATGATATTTTATCAAGTTTAATATATTTTGTTTTTTCACAAGAGCGCACCTCCAATTACTTTTTTTATATTATATCATATATTGGGACAAAAAAATACTATTTTGGGACAAAAAATAATTTTTTATATCCACCAAACAAAAAAACACCTGCATAGCGTCAGATGGCTTTTTTAATCAAATTATCTCAAAATGTTTCAAAGCATCCTTTATCGCTTCCACTTTCTCCGCCGTCGGATGTTTCAATCCCTCTACCGCACTAAGAACATCATGTTTGTATGCTTCGGCTCTCTTGACGATATTATCAAGCGGCACTTTGCCCCCCAGAGGGCCTACGGGAAATGGCAAATACTTTTGTCGTTTTCAATCAATTTCTTATAAAATGGATCAAGCCAGAATGCAGGACTTTTCGCATTCTGGCTTTACCTTTCAAAATCTACTGGAAATTCCCTTCTTTTTATGCTATACTTTCCGCAGAAAAGAATCGATCAAACACCGCAATTCTATAAGTGGAACAATGCGAAGCAAAGGAGAGAAAACGGCGTGAGACAGTTTTTTGGCATGAGCCAGAGCGGGAAGCTGGAAGAGGCAGTCCGCGGGCTTAGAAATCCCCAATTCATTATGTTATTGTCAAATGACAATCAGTTTGAGACACATGTGAAATCTCTGGAAACACTTTTCCCGGGAATTCCCAGCATCGGGTGCGTCGGGATGGGCTACGACACCAGGGTCGTCGAGCACGGCGTCTGCGTGATCGCTTTTTGGGACGGTGTCTCGGCTTCGGCGGGCGTGCTGGAACAGGTTTCCACCATGCCCGCCAAATACATCGAGCGTTTACAGGAGGACGTGGCAAAAGTAAACGGGAACGGCCGCGATACCGTGTGCATCGACTTCTGTTCCGGCAACGATGCCTGCGTGCTCACCACCCTCTACACGGTCCTGAAGCCGAAGGGCATCTCCCTGGTGGGCGGGACCGGGGATGCGGGAAAAGTGTCCGCCAACGGAGTCATCTATCCGGACGCGGTGGCTTACGGGATCGTCCGCAACCTGAAGGGCCGGGTGAAGACCTACAAAGAAAACATCTACCACCAGCTTGGAAATTACCGCTTCATCGCTTCCAATACAGACAAGGCCAATTACGTTCTCGGAAGTCTCAACGGCAAGCCGGCCAAGCAAGTCTACCAGGAAATCCTTCACGTGACGGACCAGGAAATCCTCACCAGGACCTTCCAGAACCCCTTCGGCAAGGTCAACGGGGACGACACCTGCATCATTTCCATCAAGGAAGTAAAGGGCAACGCCCTGGCCTGTTTCCGCCAGGTCAACGATTCCGACGTGCTGAACCTGCTGGAGCTGGGCGATTACGAGGCCATCACCAGGGATACCATCCGCCAGATCTGCCAGGACTTCCCCAAACGCTCCGCCGTATTTTCCGTAAACTGCCTGTTCCGCTACAAGCTGTTCTCGGAGCGGGGCTACATGCAGAAATATCTGCAGGAAATGTCCGCCCTGGGGAGCCATGCCGGTCTGGTCGGCTACGGAGAGCATTACAACAACCGGTTCGTCAACCAGTCCATGACCTGCGTGGTATTTGAATAAAGGAGGATGCAGCATGCTTTTCAAGAAAAAACAGCACAGATCGGAACCGGTGGACAGAAAAAAACTGCTTAACCCGGTTTTACATATCGTAAACAGTCTGAAAGGCTATCAGAAAGAGCTGGTCCAGAAGGAAGTGGATTCCCTCTGGGAACTGAGCATGATCGGCCGCTCTTTTGAGGGCATTCTGAAAGGCGCAGAGCAGTTCCAGGACCGCCTGCAGGAATTCGGCCAGTCCTTTGAAGGGATCAACCAGACTGCGGAACAGTTTTCCCAGGTCAGGGACAAAGTCGGCCAGACCGTGGACGGAGCCAGAAATGAGATGGAAGATCTGAAAAACATTTCCGCACAGGTGCTTGGCTCCTTCGGCGACATGGAACGCATCTTTACGCAGCTCCAGGACTCCATCCAGGGCATCCAGGACTGTATGGGCAAGATCGTCTCCATTGCGGATCAGACCAACATCCTTGCGGTCAATGCCTCCATCGAGGCCGCCAGGGCCGGCACCGAGGGCAGAAGCTTCGCCATCGTTGCGGCACAGGTCAAAGACCTGGCCAGGGAGATCAAGCTTCTGGCCAACGAGGTGGATATCGGCATCCACGAAGTAAAAAATCATTCCACCGAGCTGAGCGGAAGCATCTCCAACGCCCAGGAGACCTTGGGAAAAGGGGCCTCCATCGTCGAAAATACGGATGCGGGCTTCCAGCAGATCACCACGGCCGCAGAGAGCGCCACCTCCGTGCAGACGGAGATCGCAGAGGTGATCGACAATTCCCAGAACGACCTGCAGACTGTCTGCCAGTTTTTTGACCAGATCAAGGACCAATACCAGGAGGTCATGGGCCATATCCAGAGGGCCAGCAGTCTCGGCACCACCAAGAGCAGCATGTTTGAGGACGTGGACAACATGCTGTCCCAGGTCCCGGTCATCATCCAGGACGCCAATACCCAGGAGGGCTGAAAACCTATAAGACAACTTTCGGAGGCACTACTTTCAGTGCCTCCGAAACTTTTCCTTTATGATCCGCTCCGTATGTTCCAGAACCCCGTCCAGCCGCTCCTTGTCGCCGCCCGCCGCCCGCAAAAGCCAAGCATATTCGTCGTAAAGACCCGCCACATGGGGCACCGTGACGGCCCCGGCATCGCTCCCCAGGGCCACGTGGACCCCCAGGGCAAGAGCCCTTCTCACACTCACAATCTGGCTCTCCGTAATCGCCTTCACCGATGACTCGTTAAAGAGCCCTCTTCCGGCCAAGTTCCCCACCGGGGAAACGGTGGGCGTCCAGACGGTCCCCTTCTCCGCCAGCAGGGAAAGCTCCTCCTCCGTCATATAGAAGCCATGCTCAATGCTGTCCGCACCGCTCTCGATGGCCCCGTGCACCGTCTCCCGGCCATTCACATGGACCATGACGGCAAATCCCTCCTCGTGGCAGATATGTACCAGCTCCTTCATTTCCCGGAAGGCAAGCTTTCCCCCGGTGATGGCCCCATACTCGTTAAAATCCAGGATCCCGGAAAACATGATCTTGATAAAATCTGCGCCTCTTCGGCCCGCATCCCCCACCAAGTGTGCAAATCCCCTCATATTTTCGTATGCAAGCCCCACTATGCCTCCATAATATCCCTTTTTATGGATCGCAAACACCGGGGAGCGGTAGTCGATCCCATAATCCGGCGCAATTTCCGCCGCAAAGGAGGACACTCCCAGATAGTCTCCCCCCTCCCGGAAAAAGGTGATCCCCGCCTCCTGATAGGCCCGCAGGCAGCTTTTCACCACCTCCCGGTCCACCCCGTTCTTATGGCGGGCCACGGCCGCCCTATAATTGACCCCGTCCATGAACACGTGCCCGTGGCACTCTCCGAACATCCCGTCCTCCTCCTCAAACACCCCTAAATTTCCGTATTTCTTCCGTGTTGCTTGCAAAAAAATACGGAAATTCAAGAGGCATCTATCTCGTTCCGAAAATCCGATCGCCCGCATCCCCCAGTCCGGGACAGATGTAAGCATGCTCGTTGAGCTCCCGGTCCACGTGGCCGCAGTAAACCTCCACGTCCGGGTGAGCCTCCCGGAGCCGTCTGATCCCCTCCGGCGCCGCAATGATACAGAGGAATTTGATCTGTTTCCCGCCACGCTCTTTGATATAATCAATGGCAGACACGGCAGAGCCCCCTGTGGCCAGCATCGGATCCACCACGGTGATCAGCCGCTGGCCGATCTCCTCCGGCAGCTTGCAGTAATATTCCCTCGGCTCGTGGGTCTCCGGATCCCGGTACAGGCCAATGTGCCCCACCTTCGCCGACGGCACCAGGGTCAAGATCCCGTTCACCATGCCAAGACCCGCCCGAAGGATCGGCACCACCGCCAGCTTCTTGCCGGAAATCATCGGCGTCCTACAGGTCTCGATGGGCGTCGTCACCTCCACGTCCCCCAGGGGAAGATCCCGGAACGCCTCGTAGCCCATCAGCACCGCAATCTCCTCCACCAGTTTGCGAAACTCATTGGTTCCTGTCCGCTCGTCCCGCAGCATGGAAATCTTGTGCTGGATCAGCGGATGCCCCATGACAAATACCTTCTCTCCCAATGCCTTCTCTTCCATATGTACCCCTTTCTGGTCTTGTTATTTTACAGGTAATTGCGAAACTTAAAATTGCCGAGTAGATTCTGACGATTGCGTCCATCCAAAGCCTGCTGCGCCAAACATTCCAACTGAGCCCATAAGCGCAGAGGGCTTTTTCTGGAAGCAATCGCCAGAATCTTTCCCATATTTTTCAAATTCCGCAATTACCTGTTTGTGGTTTTTGATCTCACATCTGCTTCTTCACGATTCCGTACTCGTCGTCCAATCGGAAATACGGGCAGTCCGAGAATCCGCCGGAGAGAAACCTCCCCAGCTCGTCCTCGTCCAGGTCCGCCTCGCAGACATAATATTCGTAGTCCTCGTCATACACGTAATTAACACAGCAGTCACAATTTCCCATCTGTCTCACTGCGCCGTCCTCACGAAGCCGCCCCGATGCTTCCCCGGCAGCTCTATTTCCCTGACAGCTTCCTCACTTCCTCCAGCCACAGGCGGCCGCAGGTGTCGCTGGGCATCCTGAGGTCCCCCCTGGGGGAAACGGCCACGCTCCCCACCTTGGGTCCGTCCGGCAGGCAGGAGCGCTTGAACTGCTGGGAAAAGAACCGGCGGTAAAAGGTCTCCAGCCATTTTAAAATGGTTCCTGCGTCGTACACGCCCTCAAATGCCTTCTTCGCCAGCCGGAAAATCTTCGCCGGCCGGTAGCCGAACCGCAGGATATAATATAAGAAGAAATCATGCAGCTCGTAGGGGCCGACGATGTCCTCCGTCCTCTGGGAGATCTTCCCCTCCTTCGGCGGCAGAAGCTCCGGGCTCACCGGCGTGTCCAGGATGTCGAACAGAATCCCGGCGAGGGCTTCATCCCCGCAGGTCTCGGCATAATAGCGGACCAGATGGCGCACCAGCGTCTTCGGCACGGAGGCATTGACGCCGTACATGGACATGTGGTCCCCGTTATAGGTGGCCCAGCCAAGGGCCAGCTCCGACATGTCGCCGGTCCCGATCACCATGCCGCCGCTCCTGTTGGCGATGTCCATGAGCACCTGGGTCCGCTCCCTGGCCTGACTGTTCTCATAAGTCACGGAATGATCCTCCGGATCGTGGCCGATGTCTTTAAAATGCAGGGACACCGCCTCCCGGATGTCCACCTCCCGAAGCTCTGCCCCCAGAATCTCCGTGAGGGAGCAGGCGTTGGCATAGGTCCGGTCCGTGGTCCCGAAGCAGGGCATGGTCACCGCCGTGATGCATTTCCGCCCCAGCTTCAGCAGGTCGAAGGCCCTGGCCGTCACCAGAAGGGCCAAGGTGGAATCCAGACCGCCGGAAATCCCCACCACCGCATTTTTGCATCCGGCGTGGGCCAGCCGCTTTTTGAGGCCCATGGCCTGAATGGACAGAATCTCCTCACACCGCTTGTCCCGCTCCGCCTTATTGTCCGGCACGAAGGGGGCGGCGTCAATGAACCGCTCCAGTGTGAGGGGCGCTTTGTCCAGAGTAAAAGACACCTTCATGTAACTGGTGCTGTCAATAGGGCCGAAGGTGGTCAGCCGCCGTCTCTCGTTCCGGAGGCGCTCCAGGTCCAGATCGGCAAAGATCAGCCCGCCGGAAAACCGCTCCGCCTCCCTGAGGAGCGTCCCGTTCTCATAGATCAGGTTGTGGCCCGCAAACACCAGGTCCGTGGAGGACTCCCCCTCCCCCGCATCCGCATAGACGTAGCCGCACACCAGTCTGGCCGACTGGCTCCCGATGAGCTCCCTCCGGTAGACATCCTTCCCGGTGGTCTCGTCGCTGGCAGAACAGTTGACGATGACCGTGGCCCCCGCCAGCGCATGGCGGTTTCCCGGCGGATTCGGCACCCACAGATCCTCGCAGATCTCGGCCCCGACCACCAGCTCCTCCATATTCATGCAGGAGAACAGGAGGTTCGTCCCCATGGGGACAAAGTCGGTCATGCCGCCGGAAAGCTCCACCTTCTCCATAACGGGAGTCCGGTTTCCGCTCACGAAATGCCTGGCCTCGTAAAATTCCGAATAATTGGGAATGGCCGTCTTGGGGACCAATCCCAAAATCTGGCCGTCCTTCACCGCCGCCGCCACATTGTAGAGCCTTCCCTCCCGCATCCAGGGAAGCCCCACGAAGATCAGCAGGTCAAGGTTCTTCGTGTGATCCGCAAGCAGGGAAAGCTCCCGCCTGGCGCTCTCCAGCAGTGTATCCTGCAAAAACAGGTCGCCGCAGGTGTATCCGGTCAGGCAAAGCTCCGGAAACACCAGCACCTTCACCTGCCTGGCGGCCGCCTCCCTGCACAGCTCCTCGATCTGGTTCCTGTTGTGGGCCGGGTCGGCCACGCTTATGAGCGGCGTGGCGGCGCCTACCCTGATAAATCCCTGTTCCATAGTCCTTTTCTCCCTCGCAGATTCACTCGCTGCTTGCCGTTTGGTTTTCCTCTGTCCTATTATAAAATATTGGGGGGTAAAAATCAAACAAAATGTGACGAACGAAGGCGGGCGGAACCTGTTCATAACGATGAGCGCAAAAACAGGTCTTATTTACAGAGGCAGGTTCCTCTTGTGAAGGGGGCCATGTCGATGCGGATATAGTACCCTCTGTCGTGTTTGCAGACGGGGCAGGTCTCCGGCACCTTCTTTCCGGTGTAAATGTGCCCGCAGTTCAGGCACATGTAGATTTCGTCCGCCTCCGTCTGGAACAGTTCGTTCTTCTCCATCAGCTCTGCAATCTGCCCGAAGCGATCCCCGTGGACCTTTTCAATCTGGGCGATCTGGCGAAAGCTGGCCGCCACCGCCAGGAATCCCTCCTCCTGGGCCGTCTTTGCGAAGGCCGGGTACACGTTCTCATATTCCTCATACTCGTTGTGCCTGGCGGCCCGAAGGAGGGTCAGCGCATCGTCGTAGACCTCGATGGGATAGGTCCCGTCGATCTCCAGATTCTCGCCGTTCAGCTCCTTCAAATGCTTATAAAAAATCTCTGCGTGCTCCTTCTCCTGATCTGCCGTAAACAAAAAAATCTGCTGGATGGCTTGCAGTTTCAGCTCCTTCGCCTTCCCCGCCGCCATAGTGTAACGGTTCCTGGCCTGGCTCTCCCCTGCAAACGCCCGAAGCAGATTTTTCCTCGTCTCGCTTTCCCTCAAATTCATCTCGCAAACCTCCTGGGATTTAAAATATTTGGATTCCCTCCCAGTATGCGCCAGATGTGGAAAAATTATTCCCCCGCCAACTTTGCGATTCCGTCCTCCGTCAGACGATACACCGTCCACTCGCTCATGGCTTCCGCCCCCAGGGAATAATAGAACTGAATGCCGGACTCGTTCCAGTTCAGGCAGCTCCACTCCATCCGGCCATAGCCCCGTTCCCTGGCGATCCTCGCCAGCTCTCTAAAGACCGCAGTGCCGACGCCCTTCCCCCGCTTTTCCGGGCGGATGAACAAATCCTCCAGATACAGCCCGCTCTTCCCGAGAAACGTGGAAAAGTTGTGGAAAAACAGGGCGAAACCGATCTCCTCCCCGTCCTCCAGGACGAACAGCACCTCCGCTCCCTTTTTTTCGAAAATCTCCCTACGAAGAGATTCCTCCGTGGCTGTCACCTGATCCGTCATCTCCTCGTACTCCGCCAGCCCCCTGATAAACTGCAGCACCAGGCCCGCATCTGCTTCCTCTGCAAAACGAAACTCCAACTTTGGTTCCTTATCCATCGCCTCTCCTTGCCCCCTTTATTTTCTCAGGTAATTACGAAACCTAAAAATATTGCAAAATGCGCTAACAGTCCAATTTCCCAAACATTTTAGAGACATCGCTGAGGCTCTCTCTCACATACTGCATGACCAAATCCCGAAGGGCCGTCATCGCTTCCTCCTCCAGATTCTCCAGAAACTCCTCGTTTTCCATGAGCCGCTCCTGCTCCTCTTTAAATACCCGCTTTTCTCTGGCAAGCAAATTCTCCCAATCTGCCGCCTCACCATAAAAGGCTTCCAGGTTATTGTGGACCGGTTTGCAATAAACCTGCGATTTCAGGCTCTCCTTCCCCTCCCTGGAGATTTCCAGTTTCACCACGGGCATATCCGAGTAAAACTCCCCAGAAGGCTTCTCCTCCACAGACTCCAATTTTTCATTCGCCGTGGAAGCATGCGCCTTGGACAGCTTCATCAGCTCCGTTGTCCGGTCATAATTGCCGGCGATAATCTTCATAATGCTCCCCCCTTCCGGATCATTTAGGGAAACGGTGATTTAATCAGCATTTCCTTAGCAGATACTTAAGCCTCCGTCCACCACCAGATTATGCCCGTTGATCATCTGGGCGCCGTCGCTGGCGAGGAATGCGGCTGCGGCTGCGATCTCGTCCATCTCCCCGAACCGGCCCACCGGCATCTGGGCCAGGCACTTTTCGGCCCGCTCCCCCACCCAGTAGGCCTTGGACATGGGTGTCATCACCACCGTGGGCGAGATTGCGTTGGTGGTAATGCCGTACTTCCCCCATTCCAGCGCCAGCGTCCTTGTCACGGACAAAAGGCCCGCCTTGCTGGCAGAATAGGCCAGATGATTTTCCACGGCACTGATCCCTGCGTCGGAGGCAATGTTGATGATCCGGCCGCCGTTCCCCGAGGCGATCATGACCTTGCCCGCCTCCTGGGCCAGAAAGAAGGCGGATTCCAGGTTGACGTTCAGGACGTTTCGCACCTCTTCCTCCGAAATCTCTATCGCCGGAACGCCGGAACCGATTCCCGCACAGTTGACCAGAATGTCAATGGTCCCATATTCCTGCGCAATCTCTTTTACAACCCGTCTCATGGACGCCCGGTCCGTGAGCTCCAGAACCTTCCCTGCCACGCCAAGCTCCTTCGCCGTCTCTTCCACTCGTTTCCGCCCCAGGATCACGACCTTCGCCCCCCGGTAGGCCATCACTTGGGCGATGGACTTTCCGATCCCGCTGGTCCCTCCGCTGATCACGGCCACCTTGTCCGTCAAGAGCAGATCATAACTGAATTTCTTATATTCGCTCATAGCTTCCTCCGATCAAAACCTTTCCTTCATTGTACCACAAACACAAACCAGAGACAAACGTTATTCACAGACAATCGAACAGAGAAGCACCTTTCTCCTCCGCCCCGTCAATCTTCCCGGTCCATCTGCCGTTTCAAATACATCCCCACCACGTTGGAAAAGTTGGCGATGTCCCGGATGTAGGCAAAATCCTTCCCGAAAATCTTCTTTTCCGCCGCCAGGTCCATCTCCCTTCCTGCAAACACGCCGAGGACGGAGACGCCGAGGCTCCTGGCGTGGCGGACCTCCCTGGCCGTGTCCATGACCGCATATTCCCCTCCGTAGGAACGGGGATTCTTGCTGTTCGGCCGGTTGACGATGATGTCGTTGGGGCGGCCGTCGCTGAGGACGATCAAAATCTTATTCTCCTCCTCCCTGGCGAGAAGCCCGTCCACGGCAGCCCGAATGGCAAGGCCGTCCCGGTTGTTGGATGAGGTCATGTAATCCATGATATTTTTGTCCGCCGCCTGATCCTCGTCGTAATCCCGGAACCGGTGGAGGATGGTATAGTCCCAGAAGCTGCAGAAGCTCATGACCCGGTGGGGAAGCCCGGCGTTGCTTAAGGCCCGGCTGATGATGTAGCCCTGCAGGGCCACCTTCGGCTGGCGCACCCGCTGGGAACCGCTGGCATCGACCAGCACGTCCACCACGAAATCCGAAGCGTTCCGGCCGAGATCCCGCACGAACAGTCGCCGGTCCCTGGTCCGCCCCACCTTCCACAGAAGATTCGGCACCACCTGACCGTAATCATCCCGCACCTGTTCCCGCTCGCTCCTGCGGACGAGGGCCTGTTTTAACACGTCCGTCAGGATGGAAATGTTCTTTCTCGCCAGATTGTGGTGCTGGGCGTAGACCCGCCGATTCTGCTCCGCCTGCCGGAGGGCATACTGGTACTGGTAATTGTTCCGCACCGGGTTCTTAAGGATCCCCTCCGTAAAATACAGGCTGCAATCCCCGTGGGCTCCCCGGCACAGCTTGTGGTCCAGCCGCCGCCCTTCCAGCCGCCCCATATAGGACTTGCCGAAATTCAGCTCCACATAGGAATAAATCTTCTTGAGGTCCTCCTCCGTGATCCGCACCACGTGGGCCTTCCCCTCTTCCGATTCCCCCTGTTTTTTCTCCTCCTTCTCCTCCGAGTCGGTCCGCATCATGCTCCTGGAAACCCGCCGCATGTATTCCTCGAAGCTCTCCTCCGTGGCGTCCTCCTTCAGAAAATCCTTCCAGCCGTACTCGGCCAGTTCTTCCAGAGTAACGGAAAGGACCTCCTCCAGATTCCCCTGCTTCGCCTCAAAGGTATTGTCCAGCAGGCTGTTGTAAAGCCCGTCCACCACCCGGATCAGATCCATGGTCTCCCCGGCCTCCTCCAGACTCTCCACTTTCTCTGCCGCCTCCGAGAGTTTCCTCGTGGTCCGGTAGGAGGGATCTAACGCACGCTTCATCACTGTGAGCTTCAACATTCCCGTCAGAGATTCCGTCAGCCGCCGGTACTCCAGGTCCAGCGTGTCGGCAAAGGCCCGCCGTCTGAGGGCCGCCACCCCGCTCCGCTCCTCCTCCGCCCGCCGGTGGCAGGCCGCATCCACGCAGACCTGGGCCAGATTCATCAGGTTCCTCTCATCGGCCCCCAGGAACACCTTCTTCACCACGTAGAGGGCCAGGGCGTCCTTGTCAAAATATTTGGCAAAGGCCCCCTGCTTCACGGCATCATATAACGAAATGTACCTGGACTTCCGAAACGACTCCACGTCCAGCTTCACGTCCAGGGAATAATCCCCGCTGACCGTCCACATCAAGTTCCGGACCCGGTTGGCCGTCTCCATCTCCAGCTCGTTTTCGATGTATTCCTTCATGGTTATCCCACCGCCACTTCTACATTGCTGCCACAAAATGCGACTCCATATCTGTAAATGACCGCAATCCCTTTTGCCCTCATTTCCATATCGTATTTTTTGTCTTTGATCTGCCTGAGAGCTGTCTTGGACAACCGCTTTAATCCATCCTCCGTGCAATTTTTCTCAGCCTTCATTTCAATCAGGATGCCGGGAAGCCGATCATTTTCCGGCATGAGCTGAATATCATACCTGCCGTCGCCGGACTCCCTGTTCGATGTCGTATAGCAGCCTCCAAGTAATGCGCATAAGCCAAGCATAAAGCCATGGTAAAAATTTTCTCCGGCAGTATCATAATAGCTGACCGACTGTGTAAGAAGCGTCTGTATCTGCTTCTGAAGCCTTGCGCCGTCCCCGGAGTAAATCGCCTCCTGAACGGCAACTGCCGCTGACGGTGGAATGATATGGTGCAGTTTTTGAAGAATTTCCTTATTATAAACAAAAGCAATCTCTTTGTTGGGCAGAGTGACCTCACACATAAAATCACCGTCAAATGAAACTGTGGCTTTTATCGGTTTTAGATATCCCGCAACCAGAAGAAAGCTGTAAATGGTCGACTGCCAGAATGACCTTGGCTCGCATTCGTTATGAAAATAACTGATCACGGACCAGGGATTAAAAATCTCTGTTCTGCCAAAACGATAGCCATCGTACCACTCGCAGATTTCCTCATATCGGTCCGATCCCCCGTAATACGCTGCCATTTCCCTTACTTCCTCCGGCGTAAAACCAAAATAAGCGCTGTATTTATGATCTAAAACGGAATAAATGGCAAGATTATTTAAACCACTAAAAATACTTTCTTTGGCCACACGGGGGACCCCCGTCAAAAAACCATACGACAAATGCCGGTTGTCCTTCAACCCTCCGGAAAACAGATTCCGCATAAAGAGGATCACCTGCCCATAATAGCCGCTCATATAGCCTTGTTGGATGGGAATATCGTATTCATCTATAATAATGATCGGAGCAGTTCCCCAATGCCTGTGTAACATGCGGGACAAATCTGCAAGCGCACCGGAAAGTTCTACTTCGTTTACCTCACCTGCAAGAATTCTTTCAAATCGTCTTTTATCGTAAGCATCACATTGACCGCTATCCTGAAGTTCCATGTGGCGGTATGCCTCTTTGGAAAAAACATCCTTAAGAGCCGCAAAGGTTTCTTCCCAGGTCTCGAATTTCACATCTTTAAAGGTTACAAAAATCACCGGATACTTCCCCTGATATTCACGGTACTTTTTTCCGCAGCCCCATATTTTCTTATCTTTAAAATACGCAGAGGTATCTTCACCTGTCTGCTCAAAAAAAGTACGGAGCATGTTCATATTCAAGGTCTTTCCAAACCGGCGTGGTCTTGTAAAGAGAGACACCATGGGCCGTTCATCCAAAAATTCCTTGATCATCATGGTTTTATCCACATAATAATACTCCAAAGAGGCCAGCCGATAATCGGAAATTCCAACCGGCAAAGGCAGCCGCTCTTCTTTTTCTGATCTTATGACAGCCATGTTCTAATACCTCCTTCCTAATCCCTATGCGCCAAACACGTCCCCGGCCGTCCAGTCGTCCGGGATCCTGGTCATGACCACGTCCCCGATGATCTCCTTCTCAAAAATATCAAAGGTCTTATTGGTAATCCCCATCTTCACCGCCAGTGCGGGTCTTAAGCCGCTGCGGATGGTCTTCATGGCGGCCAGAAGTCCCCTAAGGTCCAGGGGCCTGGTGGTGATCTCGCCGTTGAACGCCTTCAATTGAAGATCCAGGAACAGGCCGGCAAACTGTCCCATGGCCGACTCCTTTCCATCCGGGAAGGTCACCCGGAAAATCTTGAACAATGTCTCCTCGTCCACCGGAGGCATGTCTATCACAAGAAACCGGGAGACCAGCGCCTCGTTTAACTCCCTGGTCCCCGCATAGCCATAGTTCATGGTGGCGATGAACCGGGCCGCCGGATGAAGGTCCAGCTTTCCGTAGCCGGGCACCTCGATAACCCGGCGGAAATCCAACGTGGCGTGGAGGACCGACACCGCATCGTTCTTCGCCATGTTGATCTCGTCCAGCACGCCGAAGCCGCCGTACTTGGCGCATCGGTACACCGGCCCCTCTCTCAGCCTCACCTCATTATCTATAAAGGTATCCGTTCCGATCAGGGAGTTGCTGTCCGTATTGACATGAAAGGAAATATCGTAGGCCGGCCTTCCGAAGATCCAGGCCAGGTTTTCCGCCAACACGTTCTTCCCCGTGGCCTTGGAGCCGGAGAGAAGAAGATTCTCCCCCTGCAAAAGCCCCGCAATGGCCTGCTCCAGAATCTCCTTCCCGTAAAAGGGAATCAACGGCGGCGAAACCCTTCCCCGTTCCCCTTCCTCCACCGGATGCCGCTCCCGGAATACTTCCACGTCCGCAATCAGCCCCTCGTCCACTCCCTGCTCCCTGAGCATCTCCGTTCCCTCAAACATTTTCCTAGTCCTCCAATCTTAAAAATATCCTCACGACTCCCTTCACTGGAGTATCTCGATGGCGGGAGGCCGCTCGGAGGCTTATCCTAAGCAGACGATAGGAGGCTCTTCACGACGTGTCTGCGTGGATAAGCCTCCGGGCGGCCTCCCGCCTCTAATTACCTCCCGCACACCAACCTATTGATCTGCGCCCCCATATACCCGCCGCCAAACCCATTGTCAATGTTGACCACGGCCATTCCCTCGGCGCAGGAATTGAGCATGCACAGGAGCGGGGCGATCCCGTTAAGCCCGGCCCCATAACCCACAGAAGTCGGGACGGCGATGACCGGCTTGTCCACCAGCCCCGTGATGACACCGCCCAGGGCGCCCTCCATTCCCGCCACCGCCACAATGCAGTTGGCCTTACGAATTTCTTCTATTTTAGAGAACAGCCGGTGGATCCCGGCCACGCCCACGTCAAATACCCGGAGCACCCGGCTCCCGTGGAATTCCGCCGTCTGGGCCGCCTCCTCCGCCACGGGAATATCCGCCGTCCCCCCGGTGCAGACCGCCACCAGCCCTTTCCTCTCCGCCGGGTGCGGCTCGTATTTGAGCACCCCGGAAACCTCGTCGTAACTCACCTCCGGCACCGCAAGACGTACCGCCTCGTACTGCCCCGCCGAAGCCCTGGTCCCCATGACATTCACGCCCCTGTCCCGGAAGCTTTCATAAATGCGGACCAGGTGGTCCAGCTTCTTCCCCTGGCAGAAGATCACCTCGCCGAAGCCCCGGCGTGCACTGCGATGAAAATCAATCTTGGCGCAGCCGATGTCCTCGTACTCCTGCGCCCCCATCATGATCTCCGCCTCCTCCACAGAGAGTTCCCCCGCCTTCACCTGTTCCAAAAGTTCCCTGACCTCCATATCCGATCTTCACCTCTCCGTCCCTAAGTCCATATTTCCCGACTTCACAATTACCTTCCCAAGTCCATGCTGCCGGAGCGGAAGCCCTCCACGTCCAGCGTAATGTAAAGAAATCCAAGCTCCTTAAGTCTCGCCACAATGTCCTCCCTCAAATTTAAGAAGAGGGAAAACTGCTCCGGCAAAATCTCAATCCTGGCCACCGGCCCGTGAAGCCTGATCCGCACCGTCCCGAAGCCCAGTTCCGAAAGGTACTCCTCCCCTGCGGCGATCTGCCTTAATACCTTTGCATCCAGCCGTTCCCCGTAGGGAAGCCTGGTGGCAAGGCAGGAGTTGGAGGGCTTTCCCGCCGCCGAGATCCCGAATTCCTCCGCCATGCGCCGCACGTCCCCCTTGGTAAAACCGGCCTCCTTTAAAGGACTTAAAATTCCCAGCTCCGAGAGGGCCTTAAGTCCCGGTCGGTACGCCTTCGGATCGTCCGCATTGGTGCCGTCCATGACCACGGCGCACTCATGCTTTTCGGCGAATTCCTTTAGCCGGGCAAACAGATATTTTTTACACTGATAGCAACGGTCCGCCGGGTTATCCAGGATCGCCGGATTATCCAGCTCGTTGACCGGAAGCACCGCAAAATCGGCACCGCATTCCATGGAGACCTTCCTGGCCGCCTCCTCGTCCCCTTTGGTGTGAAGAAAAGTGTCAAACATGACTCCGAATACCGTTCCGCCGGACCGTTTCTGCTCCCGGCAGGCCGCCGCCAGAAGGAGGCTGCTGTCCACGCCGCCGGAGAAGGCGATGCAGACCCCCTGCCTCACCGCATCCCGCAAAAGCTCCTCAAGCCGTTCCTTTTTGTCCCTATAATCGTACATATCAAAATGCCTCCGCCTGCCGTTTGATCTCTTCGTAAATGTCCTGAAAAGGCTTTCCCGAACTGTCCGCATACCGGGCCACATCCTCATATTCCGGATAGCAGAAAGTGAGCTCTCCCCGCCGCACTTCCTTGACCCTGGCCGACCCATAGGGTGTCTCCACCGTGCGGATTTCCCTGGGGAGGACCGTCCTGAGAATCGGATAACGCCGGATGCCGATGGTGGTGGTATGCCGGAAAATGATATCCTCCAGCTCTTCCCGCTTCCCCTCGTCGCAGACCACCTTCATCAGCCAGGCCGGCCGGTTCTTCTTCATAAACGACGGAAGATAACATACGTCCCTGGCTCCCGCCTTAAAAAGGCGCTCCATGACATAGCCGAGGGCTTCCCCGGTGGCGTCATCAATATTCGTCTCCATCATCCAGAGTCCGTCTTCCCTCTCCGGACCGTTTCCGGACTCCGGTCCCGCTTCCGCTTTCAGGCTGTTTCCGGACTCCAGACCATTCCCTGCTTTCCGGTCGCTTTCCTGGCCCTCCTCGATCAGGCAGGCCCGCAGAATGTTGGCCTTCGGGAAATCCTTCTTCCCGGCTCCCATTCCCGTTTTAAGGATACGGAACGATTCCGGCAGGCGCTCCCTCGTCCGGATCCCCGCCGCAATGGCCGCCCCGGTGGGCGTCACCATCTCCCCCCTGGTGCCCGTCATTCTCAGGAGAAGGCCGTGGGCCTCGGCGACCGCCATGACCGCCGGAACCGGGACCGGAAGAATGCCGTGCTGACAGTGGACGTGGCCGCTTCCCTCGCAGATCTCCGAGACCGCCGCCTCCGTAATGTCCAGATCATCCAGACAGATGGCCACGGCCGCAATGTCCACGATGGAATCCACCGCTCCCACCTCATGGAAATGCACCTCCGAAATATCCTTCCCGTGGACCTTCGCCTCCGCCTCCGCCACGATCCCGAAAATCCGCAGCGCCGTCTCCTTCGCCCGCTCCGTCATGCCGGAATGACGAATGATCCCGGTGATATCTCCCAGGTTCCGATGAACATGCCCGTGACCGTGCTCATGTCCATGCAAATGTTCCTGATCAGCCCCGTGTTCGTGCAGATGCTCATGGACGTCTCCGTGTTCGTGCAGATGTCCATGCCTGTCCTCTCCATGCCCGTATTCCACATAATCGTGACTGCCGCCGTCTTCATCCCCGGCAAGCTCCACGTCAAAGCAGCAGGCCTCCACGCCGCACTTCACCCGGCGGCCGATCTTTACCTCATAGCCGGTAAGACCCAGACTGGCAAGGCCCTCCAGAAGCTTATTCCGGTCGGCCCCCAGATCTAAGAGCGCCGCTACCGTCATATCTCCGCTGATCCCCGAATAACATTCTAAGTAAAGCATATTTCCACCTTTCTTCACCCAAGCCCCGCTCCTGTCATCTTGTCCTTCGCATCTTCGATCTGCTCATGGATCGCCTTCTGCCGCTCTGCGAACAAGAGCCCACGGTTGTATTTGTAATACCGGTCGCAGCCATTCTCCCGGATGAACCAGGCGCTGAAAAATCCCGCCGTAAGCTCCGTCACGAAAAGAATCAGTTCCTGCCCCTCCCCGAAAGCCGCCTCCAGAAAATCAAAGGCACATTCTAATTTTTTTGCCGTCCCGTCTATGAGACTCTGTCTGAAATCCGCCTCTTTTGTGAAGGAAGCCCTCACCTCTTCAAAATTGGAAGTCCCTTCCATCTTCCCCAGCCAGGAAATGAGTCGGCGGCCCGTCTGCTCCGCCGCCCGGTCAAGCTGTCCGGCCGCCCGGTCCCGCTCAAACCGCTCCTCCGCAAGAAGCCGTTCCTTCCGGATCCGCACGGCCACGGAAACCGAAGCCGTCTCCGCTCCCTCTTCTCCGCCGGCCTCCGCCGGTTCGCCGCCTCCGCCGGAACCGGAAAGCTTCTGCCCGAGCGCCTTCAGCCGCCCGAAAAGCTCCGTCACAAAGGCATCCTCCAGCCAGGAGTCCCGAAAATCCTCCGAAAGTCTGGATAAAAGCAGCCCCATGACCGCAAACCGCTCGTCAAACTCCGCAAAGTGCAGCTTGGAAATGGCCTGGGGCGAGGGATTTCCCGCCAGTACCTCGTCCACCCGGTAATCCCGATGGTATTTATAATAAAGCTCCAGATAATTGGCAAAGTCCCTGGCAATCTTCGGGAACTGAATGTACTGCCCCACCACCTGGGCGTCCACCGGCTTTTCGAGCCGCTCATAAACGTATAAAATCTGGGACAGATCCTCCCAGCCCCTGGCGGTGGCAAAGAGAACGCCGTCCACCGTCGTTTCCACCCGATAAAAATGATTCCGCCGGATGTCCAGATAGGAGATCACCGCCCCGTGGAGCCGTTCCCGGTACGCATACTCCTTCCAGACCGGATAATCTGCCTCCACATCCAGCCGTTTTACCCGGTCTAAGGTCACCACGTCAAAATCCCGCACCGACTTATTGTACTCCGGCGGATTTCCCGCCGCCACGATGATCCACCCCTCCGGCACCCGCTGATTCCCGAAGGTCTTGCACTGCAGGAACTGGAGCATCATGGGCGCCATGGTCTCCGAAACGCAGTTGATCTCGTCGATAAAGAGGATCCCCTCCCGGATCCCGGTCCGCTCCATCCGTTCATAAACGGAGGCGATGATCTCGCTCATGGTGTACTCCGTCACCGAATACCGGCTTCCGCCATAATCCTTTTCCTTAATAAATGGCAGTCCCACGGCGCTCTGCCTGGTATGATGGGTGATGGTGTAGGACACCAGGCCGATCTTACATTCCCTAGCCACCTGCTCCATGATCTGCGTCTTCCCCACCCCCGGCGGTCCCATGAGGAGCACCGGCCTCTGACGGACGGCGGGAATCACGTATTCCCCGAAATCATCCTTTAACAGGTACGCCTCAATGGTATTTTTAATCTCTTCCTTAGCCCGTTTGATATTCACCGAATGACTTCCTTCCCAAAAATTATTCCACCTGTGCGGTTGAAAATATCGTCTGCCTCAAATGGCCGTTCCCTGACGGAGACAAAATCCAATATTCCAGCCGCACAGGTAGAAATTATTTATACAAAACGGATATCCGCATCCAGCCGCTTCTCCTCCCCGGCGAGATCCGTCTCCGTGAGAACCAGCCGCATGGCCCAGGCCGGAACGGCCACGTCCGTGTAATCCTCCCTCATGAACAAGAATGCCACGTCATAATCCGGCCGCTTCGCCGGGTAGGTTCCCTTCCCGTCCGTAAAATACAGAAGCCCTTTGAGCCTTCTTAACTCCCCCCGCTCCCGCAGGGTCTCCACATAAGCAAAGACCGGCCGGAAGTCCGTGCCCCCTCCGCCCTTCACCTCAAAGTTCTCCGCAAATTCTGAAAGCTCCCCCTGGCCGGTGATCACCGTGTCCGCCTGCACCTTCTCGTCACACTGGATCACATGAATGCGGACTTTCTTAAAAAAGCTCTCCGTCTGGAACAGGATGCCGCAGGTCTCCGAGAGAAAGGTTCGCACCAGGTCCCCGGAACAGGACATGGAGGTGTCGACGGCAATGACGAACTCCTGTATTTTCTTTGTCTCCTTAAACTCCTGCGGCTCAATCAGGGGCAGGTTGCCGAAAAGACGCAGGCCGTAGCTGTAAAAGCCCTGATCAAAGGAGTCCTCGTCGATCCGCATTTCCTCCCGCCACACAGAAAACTTCCTCAGAAACGCCCGGTAATCCTGCCGCCTTTTATTCCGGAGCTTCACCTGCTCCAAAAGGTCCCCGGACTCCGTATCCCGCTCCCGCCCAAAGGTTTCCGCCTCCGTCTCCAGCTTGTCGGCAATGTCCTGCCAGTGCCGTTCAAGCTCCAAGACCGCCTCCGGCGTCCTCCCCCCGTCATCCTTCGGCCAAAACCCATGGTCGTCCGCCAGAAACAGCTCCGAGAGCCGTTCCTTTGGCTCCCCGGAAAGCCCCCATTCATGAAGAACGTGATAGACCCCCTCCGCCGTGAGCACCGAAAGCCGCTCCGAAAGTCGCTTATAAACCAGGGCCCGCTCCGGTGCCACAGCCCTCCTGACACTCCGCTTCCCCAGATTGTCGATCATGGCCTCCGCCGCAATGTCGCAGGACAGGTGCCAAAGCCCTTCTTCTCTCGCCCCCTGTCTCGTCAGATGCCGGAACAGGCAGTGGAGCACCATGTGGAGATACAGCCGGTTGAGACCCACCCGGTCCCCCTCAAACAACTCCGATAGCCCGTAGGGCTCAAAATAAATCCGATAGCCGTCCGTGCCCGCCGTCCGCACCTTCGTGTTCATCTGATACCGCAGACTGCAAAGAGCCAGATCCAAGAACCGCATATTCAGATACAACTCATTGCGGGCGGTCCCCAGGATCTCTTTCCCGATTCCGTCCCACGTCTCAGACAACCTCTGCGACATCTCCGGGCCTCCTCCCTCCATCTGACAGGTTTCCGCATTTTCACTTTCCCGAGTATCCAGGAAGAAAATCGGTTTTTTCTAAGCCGAAACCATTTAAAAGCCGTCGGTACTTAGAGCGTTTCGAGCCCAGGCGAAGAAAGGCTCTTACGTACCGCTACGAGCTTTCAAGAGCGGAAGCGTGTTTCGGCGTGAAAAGAACCGATTTTCTTCCGTATTGCTTGCGATAACAAAATGCGGAAACCTGGCTCACTTCCTCTTCAAACGATTCAGCGCTTCCTTCTCCTCCGGGGACACCCTCCTGGACTCCCGGATCTTCTGGATGGTCTTGTTGTGAGTCCAGTCCGGAAGGCCCCCGGCCTCCTCGCTTTCCTTCTCCAAAAGCACTCTGGTTTTCTCCGGAAATTTCACATAGCAGACCGACACGGCCCAGGCCACTCCCATTTTCACGTAATAACCCTCATGGCCGACCTTCCGGTAAATCTCCAGCAGCCGGTCAATAAAATCCTCCGTGACGAAATGCTCCATCAGGGTCACCACCGCAAAGCGGACCTCGTACTCCCTCTCGCTCTCCAGATACTTACAGGCGTAGGCAAAGCATTCCTCCGGATACTTTTTCATGAACTTCAGGGTACTGTTGCCGCAGTCGCAGACCGCCCAGCTGTTGATCCGAGGCACCCAGGCATCCAGCCGCCGAAACCGCTCCTCAAGGGACAACTTCGCATAGCCGATCACCATCCCCTGGAGCATCAGCTCCTCCTGGTAAAAACCGTCCCCGTCCGCCGCCTCCATCTCATTCAGGAAACCCTCCGCATCCTCCTTCGCCAGCTCCCTCGCCAAATCCCGCACCTTCGGGACCCGCACGCCGATGGTCTCGCCCGTCCCGGGCACCAATTTCTCGTTAAAAGCCTTAAAATCCTCATCCGTCAAGGCAAACAATTTCTTCCGCACGTCCTCGATCATCTTCCGTCCCTCCACACCACTTCCCAGGCAATTTTAAATTTCGCAATTACCTGACGCTATTTCCTATTATGCCCTATTTGCGGCGGACTTGCAAGAAAATCCTGCCGGCATCTATGGAAGCGACGGAAAGAATGTGGTATACTTTCTCTAAATAACCGCCAGGAGGAGGCATGCATATGGGAATGTTTTTAAACAGCAGCGCTCCGTTTCAAAATTACAAAAGCACGGCGGGTTCCGCCTTCTTCGTGGACAAGTCCCCGATGATCGGCGAGCTGATCCCTTTTCTCGGAACAGAACAGCGGTATTTCTGCATCACCAGGCCCAGACGTTTCGGCAAGAGCGTCATGGCCAACATGCTCGCCGCCTTTTTCCAGAAAACACCGGACGGAGCGGCCCTCTTCGGCCGCCTCGCCATTGCGAAAAACCGCCATTATCCGGAGCATTTAAACCGCCACGACGTGATCTACATCGATTTCAGCCGCCTGCCAAGAGATTGTGACAGCTACGACCAGTACATCCACCGCATCCAGAACGGCATCAATCAAGATCTGGCCGAGGCCTTCCCTGCGTCAAGGGTCGACGTGGATGGCTCCGTCTGGGACAACCTGCAGGCCGCATGCGACTACAAAAAGTCCCCCTTTCTCTTCGTCATGGACGAATGGGACGCCATCTTCCACAAAGACTTCATCACGGAAAAGGATCAGAAACGTTACTTGCAATTCCTGCGGGACCTGTTGAAAGGACAGCCTTACGTGGAGCTGGCCTACATGACCGGCGTCCTGCCCATCGCCAAATATTCCAGCGGCTCCGAATTAAACATGTTCGTGGAGTACGACATGGCCACCAAAGTGAAATTCAGCGAATACTTCGGCTTCTCTGACGCAGAAGTGGACCGCCTGTTCGAGACCTATCTGGAACAGACCCCAAATTCCAGGATCACCAGGGAAGAACTGGCCCTCTGGTACGACGGCTACCACACGGCGGCCGGTGAGCGGGTGTACAATCCCCGTTCCGTCGCCTGCGCCCTCACGGACAACCAGATCAGCAATTACTGGACCAGCTCCGGCCCCTACGACGAGATCTTCTACTATGTCCGCAACAACGTCGAGGACGTCCGGGAAGACCTGGCCCTGATGGTAACCGGGGAGCCCGTGGAGATCAAGCTGCAGGGATACGCCGCCACCGCCCCGGAGCTTGAGACCAAAAACCAGATCTTCTCCGCCATGGTGGTTTACGGCCTCCTCACCTACGAGGACGGGGCCGTGTCCATTCCCAACCGGGAGCTGATGGACCGGTTCGACGAGCTGCTCCTGTCAAACAAAAGCCTCGGCTACGTTCATGCCCTGGCGAAGGAATCCGAGCGGATGCTTAAGGCGACCCTCTCCGGCGACACGGAAACCATGTGCCGGATCCTAAAATTTGCCCACGACACCGAATCGCCCATCCTCTCCTACAACAGCGAGGCCGAGCTGTCGGCCCTGGTCAATCTGGTCTACCTGGCCGCCAGAGACAAATACCGGGTGGAGCGGGAGGACAAGGCCGGGGAAGGCTACGTGGACTTTATCTTTTATCCGGAGCGAAAAGGTACAGACGCCCTGATCCTGGAACTGAAGGTCAACAGCACGCCGGATGAGGCCATCCGCCAGATCAAAGAAAAAAATTATGCCCTGCGCTTAAAAGGGAAGCTGGGAGAAGCTCCCAAATATACCGGAAAGATCCTGGCAGTCGGCATCAGCTATGACAAAAAGACGAAGGAGCATGCCTGTAAAATAGAGGCGCTGTGAAAACACTGGTTGACAAGCATACTTGGCAGATTTACAATGGAAACACCAAGTATACTTGGCAATTTTGCAAGAAGGATTTTAGGGGCGGTCCCCTCTCTGGAAGGAGAAAACTATGGAAAAGGAAGAAATCTTAAGAAGAAGCAGAAATGAAAAGAACGACGAACTGGAAAAACAGGTCTGGAACATGTCCATGCGGTGGACTTATCTGGCAATGGTGGTGAGCGCCGCCGTCTTCTCCTACATCCGGGACATGAACGGCCAGCCCATGATGGATCTGTGCGCCACCGTGTGCATCTCCGTGTGCGCCGGGAGAGCCTACTGCTATGCAAAAACAAAAGAAAGCTTCCATCTGATCATGGCGCTTGTCACCTTCGCCATCGCCATTTTCGCCGCCGTCCGGTTCTTTATGGGGCACTGACCGAAGCCATGCAAAAAATATAGCAGACGACATAAATTTTTTGTCGTTTACTATAGAACCTGGACAATCAGATAAGGCGGTGACAGCGTGGACGACAAATTAGTATTAAAAAACAACCTGAAAAAAGCCCGGACAGAGAAGAAACTCTCCCAGGCCCAGTTGGCCGAGCTGGTGGGCGTGTCCAGAAACACCATCAGCTCCATTGAGACCGGCCAGTTCAACCCGACGGCAAAACTGGCCCTGATCCTCTGCATTGCCCTGGACAAAAAATTCGAAGAATTGTTTTATTTTTAACCGATTTTCGTCCACTTGAGAGGCAATTTCCGCTTGTTTTCTAATCGTTCCTGGAGCATTTCTCGGCGTCGACAGCCAGCACGAACATCAGGGCGCAAAGTGCGTCCTGGGGCCGGGCCACGTCGATCACATAGGTATCCGTCCAGTTAAATACCTGTTTGGAAATTTCCGCCACTAAAAAACCATCCGGACCGACGATGGAATAATCCCACTCCAGAAAATTTCCCTCGATCTGCCAGCCATTACAGTCAATGTGATATCTCGGTCGAAACAGAGCGAACTCCTTGCTGATACATCCCACGTAATCATCCCCAAGATACAGTTCAAATTTCGGCAGAAACGTGAGAACCCTCTCCTTTACCGTCCCGACCTCATATCCTTTTTCATCGTAGATTTTCAGACAATGCCCCCAGGACAACTGCCCCTTCACCACATAGAGGACATTCCCCTCCTCGCCATAGATATCATAGCTGTCAAACCAGGAAAAAAACCGTTGTTTAAACAATAACCTCATCCCAAATCCCCTTTCTTCTAAATTTCCGGTTGACACTCTGCCGGAAAACGGATATATTGATTGTAACAAAGGGAGTAGCTTGCACAGACGCTCTGTGTTTGCCTGGCCGTCAGTACGATTCCTCAAGAATCCGGCTTCGTGATGAAATAGCGAGACTTTGCTGTTATGAATAACGGCAGGATCTCGCTCTTTTTACGCTTTACCACAGCGGAGATTTTGCCAAAACAGGCATCTGCCGGAAAAAGGAGGAACTCATTATGGAAATCGGATTACAGACATTATTATTGGCGGCGGGCTTCGCCCTGCTGGTAAAAGGCGCAGACTGGTTTGTGGACGGTGCCGCCGGGCTGGCAGAAAAATTCAGGATTCCGCAGCTCATCATCGGTCTCACCATTGTTGCCATGGGGACCAGTGCGCCGGAAGCCGCAGTCAGCATCTCGGCGGCATTGAAAGGAAATGCGGATATCACCATCGGAAATGTCATGGGAAGCAATATTTTAAACATCCTGATCATCCTGGGACTCTCCGCCGTAGTCACTCCCCTGGCAGTTGAAGCTTCCACCATCAGGCGGGATCTTCCCTTCCTGCTCCTTGCAACCGCCCTGCTTTTTGCCCAGGGCTTAGACCAGACAATCGGCACTGCCGACGGGGCCTTGCTGATCCTCCTGTTCGCCGCATATCTTATCTGCCTTTTGGTTATGACAAAGCTCCGGCAAAACGCCGACATAGTGCGTCTCGCAGAATCCCGGCCAAAATCGCAACCCCCGCTGCCTATGGCAGGAAAGACAAGCAGAAATACCTCCCGTTCCCGGATTCAGAAATCATGGTCGTTTCTTCTCCTTCTCACCGCTGCCGGACTTTTCATGATCGTGGCCGGAAGCAGCGTGACCGTGGAAGCCGCCTCCTCTCTGGCCCGGATCTTCGGGATCAGCGAACGGTTCATCGGCCTCACCGTCGTGGCTCTGGGAACCTCCCTGCCGGAACTCTTCACCTCCGTGACGGCCGCCAGGAAAGGAAATGCGGACATCGCCATCGGAAATATCGTGGGCAGCAACATTTTCAATCTTCTCTTCGTCATCGGCGCCTCCGCCCTGGTGACCCCGGTGCCCTATGGAACGGACTTCCTGTCCGACAATCTGATTTCCGGGGCGGCGGCCCTTCTGCTTCTCGCCTGTTCTTTAAGAGAACGGAAGCTCCTGCGCCGCCATGGGCTCCTCATGCTATGCGGATACACTCTCTACTTCCTGACACTCCTTTAAAAACAGCTGCATTGCCCGGCCCGGGACCTACAGCTCAAACACCTTCCGCCGACCGCTCCCCTGCTTCCTGTGACGGTAATCCATCAAATAGCTTACAATTTCTGCCCGTCCCATGCGGCCTGCCATTTCCAGCAGCACATCCAGCGAGGCTTCGGAACCTGCCCCGGATCCGAAGCCTTTCCCATATTCGATGCCTTCCCCACATCCGGAGCCTTCTCCCGTCTCGCCGCCCTGTTCTGATTCCATTTCCCCAAGAACATGTTCCCCCATGGACGCCATATAGAAATCTCCCGCCCCGTCAGCCACTATCCTCCGGCCCTCGTCATTGCCTCCCTTTTTACACCTTCTTTTCGCCTTGCCCTCAAAACCCCCCGCCTCGCAGACCAGGGAAATCGCCGGAAGGTCGTCCCTTTTCAGAAAATATTCCCCGGCCTCCTGGACATTGGCACTAAACCACTCCAGATACACTTTCCTCGCCTCATCGGAAAGCCCCTCTGGATACCGAAGCCGGTCGTAAGCCAGCCTCGCCAGCACCTCCGGCGGCTCCTGGCTCTCCGCCAGGCCAAACAAATCGTCATAGGACCGGTAATCCAGGGATCCGTCCCGGAAACACTGGCGGTAACGGTAGCCCGTCCCCTGATAATGAAGCTCCAGAATCCGGGCGGGAATATTCTCCACCGAGGATTCATAATACTCCGGCACCATGAGCGCCACCTCGTCCTCCCGGCGCCGGATGACGACCTCCATGGCATAGCGAAGCTCGGAGAGCATCTGGTACAGCCCACGGCCCCCGGCGCCCGCCTCCAAACATTCCAGCCTGTCCACCCCGGAGCATCCCATAAAGGCGCCGCTCCCGATCCGTTCCAGCGAATCAGCAAATGCAATCCCCTTTAGTTCCCTGCATCCGTAAAACGCATAATCCCCGATCACCCGCAGCGAGGCGGGCAGACGAACGGCCCGAAGACGGCTTCCCGCCAGAGCCCCCGCTCCCAGACTGCCCCCGTCAGGAACGCCTTCGTGAAAAACGCCGCTCCGAACTTCCCATTCTCCCGTCTGGGTTCGCCGTTTCTTCTCCTCACCCACCCAAAATCTGCGGGGAAGCTCTGCCGACGAAAAGGCATAGGGGCCAATCTCCGTCACGGGAAGTCCCCCGATCTCCTCCGGAACCTCCAGGCATTCCGCCTCCCCCAAAGCCCGCAAAATGCGGACGCCTCCGGAAAGCTCCATATATTCCCATTCGATTCTCACTCCGCCAACCTCCCATCGCCCGGAATGCACAGTCTTAAAACACGCCCAAGTGCTCCAGCAGGATTTTCGTTCCCATAAAAATCAAAATCACTCCCCCCGCAAGCTCCGCCTTCGACTTGTACCTGCTGCCAAACACGTTTCCCACCCGCACGCCCGCCGCCGACAGCACGAACGTCGTGGCCCCGATCAGCGCCACAGCCGGAAGAATATCCACCCGCAAGAACGCAAAAGTCACCCCCACCGCCAGGGCGTCGATGCTGGTGGCCACTGCCAGCAGGAGCATGGTCTTCACGTCAAAGGAGCAGTCCCCCTCCGCCTCGCCCGAAAAGGATTCCTTAATCATGTTGGCCCCGATGGCCCCCAGAAGGATGAAGGCGATCCAATGGTCAATGCTGGTGATCTTATCCTGAAAGCCGGTGCCCAGCAGATACCCCGCCAGAGGCATGAGCATCTGAAAGCCCCCGAAATAAACTCCCGCCAGCCACGCATTTTTCCAGCACATCTTCTGCATGGACAATCCCTTGCAGACGGATACCGCAAATGCGTCCATGGAAAGCCCCACCGCAATGAAAAACAATTCCCAAACCGCCATAAGCATTCTCCTTTAGTCTCTCAAAACCTCTCTGCTTTATCCTATGTCTCTCACGGAGAATAAAGACGCCCCTGTCTTTAGTCGTAAAAATAGAATCCTAATATGATAAAAAAGACCTATCTGCACAAAAAACGTACAGATAAGTCTCATTATTTAAAACAAAGCCAGATAACCGCATCCCTGCGCATCAGCATGTTGACTTCGCTACGCCGAAAGGCGCCAACTACTCCCCTATCTGTGGGTATTATAAGCGGCCTCCCAGCGGTTTGTCAATCATAACCCGCCCAGGAATCCCCATAATGTCTTTACACCACGTCCAAATACCTGCTATAATAAAATACCATAGATACCCGGTTGGACATCATTTCTTCTCCCTTATTCATTGGGATAATTCCTTCCGCTTGCCATCTGCCCTCCAGTCTGCTATGATATAAAAAAATCCCAAACAGCGAGGAACCATCCATGGAATACGGTTTAATCGGAGAAAAGCTGGGACACAGCTACTCCAAACAGATACACGAAAAGCTTGCGGCTTACACCTATGACCTCTGCCCTCTCACAAGGGAAGAATTTCCTGTCTTCATGGAACAGCGGGCGTTTCGGGCCATCAACGTGACGATCCCCTATAAAAAAGACGTGATCCCCTACCTGGACGAATTGGACGAAAACGCCGCCGCCATCGAAGCCGTCAACACCATCGTCAACAGGGACGGGCGCCTCGTGGGGCACAACACCGATTTCTCCGGCTTCGCCTACATGATGAGGGAGGCCGGGATAAACGCCGCCGGGAAAAAAGTCCTGGTCCTCGGCACGGGGGGCGCCTCCGCCGCGGTCCTGGCAGTCCTCCGGAGACAGGGGGCGGCCAGGGTGATCTCCGTAAGCCGCACCGGAAAAGACGGAGCCGTCACCTACGAAGAATGCGCCGCCCTCCACAGGGACGCCGCACTGATCGTCAACACCACCCCCGTGGGCATGTATCCCGCCGTGGATGCCTCCCCCCTGGATCTTGCGCCTTTCTCAGGCTGCGAGGCCGTGCTTGACGTGATCTACAATCCCGGCGAAACCAAATTAACCGCTCAGGCAAAGGCCCTCGGCATGAAGGGCGTCACCGGCCTTTCCATGCTGGTGGCCCAGGCGAAATACGCCTGCGAGTTCTTTCTGGAGACCACCCTGCCCGACGACCTGATCCCCAGGATCACAGAAGAAATCCGCACCGCACTCTGACATCAACAGGCGATTGCGTAATCCGAAATTGTGGAAATATTCTGTCAATATGTCCGTTCAAAGCCTGCAGCGCCAAACGTTCCGGCAAGCCCAGAACCGCCGAAGCCACTCGGGAAAGAATCCCTCCTGCCTTCTCCGGTCTTGCCTCCACGGCTGGGAGGGCTTTTCCCGGAAATATTGCCAGAATATTCGATGAATTTATGAATTTCGCAATTGCCTGCCACCGTCAAAATCCAAAGGAGGAACATCATGCGCCCCCTCACCATAAAACATACCACCTTCGGGGAAGGGCCCCCGAAAATATGCATCCCCATCATCGGCCGCAGAGAAGAAGACATTCTGGAAGCGGCAGAAACAATCACTACTCTGCCCGCAGACGTGGTCGAATGGCGGGCCGACCATTATGAGGCCGTCGCCGAACCGGGGGCCGTCCCTCCCGTCCTGGACGCCCTGAGAAAAAAACTCCCGGACACCCTCCTTCTTTTTACCTTTCGCACCAAAAAGGAGGGCGGCGTCCGGGAACTTTCCGATTCCGACTACCTAGAGCTGTGCCGCGCGGTGGCAAAAAGCGGCCTTGCGGACCTTTTGGACCTGGAACTCTTCACCGGCGCCCTGGCTCCCGAACCAGACGGCCAGGCGACGACCGGCGGGCAGGCGGCGGCAGACAGACGGGCCAGACCGGTCGCAAACCCCGGCCTCCTCGCACCGGTGATCACCCTGGCCCACGCACACGGCGGCCACGTGGTCCTCTCCAGCCACGACTTCCAAAAGACCCCGTCAGAAAACGAGCTGTACCGACGGCTCTTCCTGATGGAATCCATGGGGGCCGACCTGGCGAAGCTGGCCGTCATGCCAAACTGCGAGCAGGACGTGCTGACCCTTCTCTCCGCCACGAGAAAAGCCGCCGACGCCTTGAACGTCCCTGTCATCACCATGTCCATGGGAAGGATCGGCGCCGTAAGCCGCATAAGCGGGCGGCTCACCGGCTCCTGCATGACCTTCGGCACTGCGGGGGAGGAGTCCGCCCCCGGGCAGCTTCCCGCAAAAACCCTGAAACACATTCTGGAAACCTTGTAAATTCCCCCATTTCACTTCCGGCCCCGGCCGGATTCAGGAGGATCTATGTACGAAATTTTTGATGAATTCTGCTGGACCAAAGAACAAAAGACCATCACCCGGGACAAGCACGGCATCCGGGGGCTGGGCAACTTCGCCCACTGGAACCTCACGTCCTCCCTGCCCCCCGTCCCCATGCATTACCACTCCAACATGCTGGAAATGCATTGCATGATCAAGGGAACCAGACAGAACCAGATCGCCAAGGACGGCAAGATTTCCGACTACTCCACCATGAGCAACCAGGCGTTCCTCACCTTCCCCTTCGAAATCCACGGAACCGGGGACACCCCCCGCTACCCCTGCGAGTTCTATTCCCTCCAGATCGACCTGACCGACCCCTACCACCTGTTCGGCCTGAACCGGCACTTTTCCTTCGCCCTCCACCAAAAGCTGACGAGCCTTCGCCACCACCAGCTCGTCCTCGGCACCACCCACATCGAAGAACTGCGCAGCGCCTTCAACCTGGTATCCGAAGACACCCCCGACACCCGCATGGCCGGCGTCCAGTTCCTCACCTGCTTCCTGTTCTGCCTGCAATTTCTGACCCCCGCCCAGAAAAGCAAGACCATGGTCATCGACCCCCACATCCGGGCCTCCATGGAATACATGCGCACCCACATATCCGAAAAACTCCAGCTCTCCGAACTGGCCGACATCGCCGGGTACTCCCTCTCCTTCTTCAAAGTCAAATTCAAGAAAGAGGTGGGCATCACCCCCGCCGAGTACATCAACCTGCAAAAATTTGAGGCGGCCAAAAAACTCCTGACCGAGACCAACCAGAGCATCACCGACATCGCCTACTCCTTGGGCTTCTCCTCCTCCGGCTATTTCAGCTCCGTCTTCCGCCGTCTCGCCACCTGCACGCCCCAGGCATATCGAAAGACATACACCCCCAGCATGAAAAACACCATTTAAAAAAGGGCCGCCGACAGAAACCTTTCCTGCGGCAGCCCTTTCTCTCATTCTGCGGGAATCCCTCTGCGGTCAAAGACCTCCGCCCTTATGTCCCTACACAATCACGTGCTTATAATCCAGTCCCTTCATGGTCCGAAGCAGGTCCGCTTCCTCCTGGGCGGACAGATTCTCCATGGGCCTTCTCATGTTGCTGGTCTTAATGACCCCCTCGTCCTTCAGGATGACCTTGTAAGCCGCAATATTGTTCTTCTCACACATGACGGCGTTCAGAACGTTGGTCCGGCGCTGATACCTGGTGGCCGCATCGAAATCCTTTTTTTGGACGGCGTCCCAGACGGCCGCATAATGCTCCCTCACGATCATGGCGTTGCCGGAGACCACCCCGTCCCCGCCCACGGCGCACAGGGCCTCGAACAGATGGTCCGGCCCCACCAGGACGCTGAACTTCTGGTCACGGACCATCATGAACTGCTGCAGCTTCGTGAAATCCGGATAGCTGTACTTGATGCCCAGCACGTTGGGACACCGCTTCGCCACCTCCTCGCAGACGGCCACGTTGAGGTCGTTGACCGCATTCTGCGGGATTCCATACAGGTAAACCGGGAAATCCTCCGGCACGCTGCGGGCCACGGCCTCATAATAGTCCACCAGCCCCCTGTCGCTCAACTTATAAAAAGCGGGCGTCACCACGCCGATCCCGTCCGCACCGATCCCTACGGCATGGCGGGCCAGCTCGACGGTGTCCTTCAGATTCCAGCCGCCCACGTGGACAAACACGGGAATCCGTCCCGCCGTGTGGTTCACGGTGATCTCGGCCACCTCCTTCCGCTCCTTTACGGTCAGATACATCATCTCCCCGGTGGTCCCGCAAGGGTACAGGCACTGGAGCCCGCCCTCGATCACATGGTCCACCAGATTCCGCAAAGACCCTTCGTCGACCGCATCCTCGTCCGTGAGCGGCGTCACGATGGGGACCACGGTTCCAAATAATTTCTGCATATCCTTATCCTCCAAACTTAAACATACTGCTTGAGCTTCTGCATGTTGCCTTCCACCAGAAAACCCAGGAAGAAAAACGGTTTTTTCTAAGCCAGAACCGTATGAAAGCCGTCGGTACTTAGAGCGTTCCGAGCCTAAGCGAAGGAAGGCTCTTACGTACCGCTACGAGCTTTCATGAGCGGAAGCGTGTTCTGGTGTGAAAAGAACCGCTTTTTCTTCCGTGTTCCTTGCGGCGCAACATGCAGAACCTCAAGAAACCTTCTGGCTGCGCCTTACCGAAATGATGACGGACACCAGCACGATCAGCCCGTAGGCCATCTTCTGGACACCCCAGGGCAGATTCAGCGCCACCAGGATGCCAAGAAGAATCGTGATGGTGAGGGAGCCGGCGACCGTTCCTAGATAATTCCCGTTTCCGCCCAGAAGGGAGGTCCCCCCGATGGCGACGGCGGCGATGGACTGGAACTGGTAAGTGTCCCCCATGGCCAGATAATAAGAGCCGACCTTTCCCACCATCAGCATGCCCGCAAGACCGGCCGCAAGGCCGCTGATGGCATAGGCGAGCACCACGGTCCTGCCGACCCGGATTCCCGAATAATTGGCCACCACCGCATTGTTGCCGATGGCGAACAGCTTCCTTCCGAACTTCATCTTAAAGAGCATCAGCGTCACGACGACCGTCAGGACGATCCAGATGATGACCAGCCAAGGAATGCCAAAGAGCGACCTCTGGCCGATGAAGATCAGCGGGTCCGAAGCCGCCTGCCCCGGCCGCCCCTGGGTGATGCCCACCAGCGCCCCCTGCAGGATGATGTTCATGCCGAGGGTCATGACGATGGCCGGCACCCGCAGGTAAGCGATGCAAAAGCCATTGAGGGCACCCAGGGCAAAAGTCACCACCATCATGAAGGGAACGGCCCAGACGAGACTCCCCGGGTTGGAGTCGATCATGTTCGTCACCATGTAGGCCGCCAAAGTCATCATCCAGGCCACGGAAAGGTCGATGCCCCCGGTGATGATAACCAGCGTCTGCCCGATGGCCACCACCCCGATCAGGGCCGACTCAATGAAGATCGTCCGGATGTGGGACACGCTGGCAAAGCCCGGCGTGTAAATCGAGAAGGCCGCAAACAGGAGGAATGCGATCAAATAACAGAAAATAACCGACTGATGTTTCTTCAAAGCTCTTTTCCTATCCATTATTCCGCCAGCCCCTTTCTCTCACGAAGAATTTCCGACACTGTTGAGAACAGCACGGCAATGACCAAAAGCGCCCCCTGGAACAGCGTCGACCAGTAAGAAGACGCCCCCGCAAACACCAAAAGGTCCGTGATCGCCTTGAACACCAAAACACCGATGATCGTCCCAAGCTGTCCGCCGATCCCGCCCGTGAGGAGCGTTCCGCCGATGACCGCCGCCGAGATCGCCTGGTTGAAGAAACTCTCCCCGGCCGTCGGCGAGCCCGTCGCCGTCACGGCCACCCGGTACAGGCCGCAGAGGGCCGCAAACATCCCGGAAGCGGCGTAGGCGAAGAGCGTCGTCCGCATGACGTTGATGCCGTTAAGAGAAGCCGCATGGGCGTTGTTTCCCACCGCAAACAGCGAAATCCCGATCCTGGTCTTCTTGAGCCAGACCCAGAGAAGCAGGCAGACGATGATGATGACCAGGGCCACGGAAAACTTGCCGCCGATCCGCCAGGTGAGCGCCTTCACGAAGCGCTGGGGCACGTCCCCGCCGTCCTTGGGAAGGACCAGGTAGGCGATGCCGCCGAAAATGTACCAGGTGGCGAAGGTCACGATGAAGGGCTGAACCCTGAACTTCTGGATCACGAACCCGTTGAAAAGCCCGATCACGATTCCGATCAGAATGGTGAGCAGACTGATCACGATCATGGAAAACAGATTGTCCTTCATGTAAACGGCCGCAAAGCTGCTGGAAATGCTGATCACGCCCGCAATGGAAAGGTCGATTCCGCCGATGAGCAGCACGAACGTCTCCCCGATGGCGGCAAACATCAGCGTGATCGCCGACTCCGCCTTCAGGCTGATCCAGGACATGGAAAGGACATTGGGCTGCAGTGCGAACGTGATCAATTCCACGACGATAAACAAAAGGATGGACACCTTCGCCGGAGATTTAAAGAATCCCCGCTCTTTAATTTTCATCATCATTCTCCTCCTTTGCATCCTCGCCGACGGAGAGACGAATAATATTTTCCCGGGTGGACATGTCCCCGTCCAGCCTTCCGGCGATCATGCCGCCGTTCATGACGACGACACTGCCACAGACGTTCACCAGCTCCTCCGAATCCGTGGAATAGAAGAGGATCGCCTTCCCCTCCTTCGCATACTGCTTCGTCATGTTGAACATCTCCTTCTTGGTTCCCACGTCCACGCCCCTGGTGATGTCATACATCAGGATGATGTCCGGCTCCGTCGCCAGCGCCTTGGCAAGCACCACCTTCTGCTGGTTGCCTCCGCTAAGAGTTCCCACCAGCGTCTCCGGGGACTCCGCCTTGACAGACAACGCCTTCATGCTCTCGTCCACCACGGCGCTCTCCTTCGCCTTCGACAAAAACAGCCCGTTCGCAATCTTGTCCAGGCTGGCGAGCACGATGTTCTCCCGGACGCTCTGCTTGAGGACCACCCCCTGGAGGCCCCGCTCCTCCGGAATCAGTGCGATGCTCTGTTTCATGGCCGTGGCCGTGTTGTTCATGCGGATCACCTTCCCCTTGATGGCGATCTCCCCGGAATAAGGCAAAAGCCCGAAGAGACACTTGAACAGCTCCGACTGGCCCTGGCCCGCCAGGCCGCCCACCCCCAGAATCTCCCCCGCCCGCAGATCCAGATTGACATTCCTTAGAGCGTGGCCGCTGCAGACATTCTTCAGGGACACCAGCACCTCGTCCTCCCGCACGAAATTCTCCTTCTCCGGGTAATAGCCGCCGATCTCCCGGCCCAGCATCAGCGCCACAAGCTGGTCCGAGTCCGCTTCCTCGATCTTAAGGTCCGCCACGTCGGTCCCCGCCCGGTAGACGATCACCCGGCTGCACAGAGAGCGGATCTCGTCCAGCCTGTGGGAGATGAAAATAATGACCTTCCCCTCCTCCGCCAGCCTGCGGATGATGTTCATCAGCCATCTGGCATTCTTGTCGGACAGGGCCGAGGTGGCCTCGTCAAAGACAATGATGTCGCCGTCCCGGTTCAAAGCCTTCAAAATCTCCAGCACCTGCTTCTGGGCCAGGGAAAGCTCCTTCACCTTTATCCCGGGATTCAGGTAGTCCGCATCATACTTCTTAAACAGCTCGGCCGTCCTCTCCTCCAGCTTCCGGTAATTCACCCTCCGAAGCCCGTCCACCTCGTAAAATCCCAGAAACATGTTTTCCGCAATGGTCAGCTCCGGGACCAGGGAAAGCTCCTGGTACACCGCACAGATCTTCTGCTCAATGGCGTCCCTGGTACTGTGGATGGACAGCTTCCTCCCCTCGAAAAAAATCTCCCCCGAGTCCGGCTTGTGCTCCCCGCACAGCACCTTGATCAGCGTGCTCTTTCCTGCGCCGTTTTCGCCGAGAAGGGCGACGATGTCCCCCCTGTTCGCATTGAAATTGGCGTTGTCAAGGGCCTTCACGCCCGGAAAGGATTTACAGATATTCTTCATTACAAAATCAGGCATACCGTTACCTCTCACACCCCGGCAAAATAGAGCACCTTGCCGGAATTTCCGCAAAACGGGGGCTGTATGCGTGTACAGCCCCCGCCAGTCAACAGTTCAAACTCATTCCCCGGTAATGACCTCCAGCGGAATGTCGATGCCGAAGTTGCTGCCCACCGCCGGATAGATCAGCTCGTCCGGCTGGTCCTCGAAGAAGTTCACGCCCTCCTCGGCAAGCTCGATCTTCACGTCAGAGTACTCGCCCATGTCATAGTCCACGTTGGTCGCCACGAAGGCCACGTCCAGCACGGTCTCCTCGGGAATTTCCTCCCCGTCCAGAATGCGGATCGCATAGTTCAGGGCGTCTGCGCTGAGACCCACGTAGTAGACGTCGATGATGCCCTCCGCATCGTTCGCCAGAAGCGCCTTCATGTTGCCGTTGTATCCGCCGCCGCAGCTCACGGGAATGTCAAGTCCCGCCTTCTTAAAGGCATTGATGACGGAACCACAGTAGCCCTGGGTCGTCACGGCGTCCACGTCCGGATTGGCGGCGATCACGCTGGCCAGCGCCTGCTCGCCCTCGGACAGGCCGTAGTTGCTCTGATAGTCGGACACGATATTGATTCCGGGATAAGACTCAAACATTTCCTTGGAAGCGTTGTACTCAAGCTCCGCCTCGGCCGCGCCCTGGAGCCCCTGGTCCAGAACCACGTTACCCTCGCCGCCGATGGCCTCCGCCATCCACTTCGCCAGAATGCTGTAGTTCCTTGCACCGTCAAAGCGGATGTGCCAGCAGCCGTCCGTGGAAACAGATGCGGGCTGGTCGAAGACCACCACAGTGATTCCGGCGTCACAGGCACGCTGGATGGCCTGATTGACACCCGTCTCCGAAGCCGGGTCCACCAGGATCGCATCGTAACCCTGCTGTACCAGAGCGTCGATGGAAGCAGACTGGGACTCTGCGTCATTCTCACAGTTCACGATGGTCAGCTCACATCTGCTGGCGTAGGGCTCCTGGGTAGCCACGTACTCCACCACCCGCTCCATCTGCTGTCTCCAGTCATTCCCCATAAAGGAATTGCTCAGGGCGATCTTGTACTTGGTCCCGGTAGGGTTGATTTTGTCCGTCTCCGTCTGGCCGTCCGTCCCCTTCTCTTCTGCCTTGGACTCCTCCGCCCCGGTTTCCCCGGCGGTCTCCGTCGTAGCCTCCGTTTCCGCCGGTGCCTCCGTCGCCGTCTCCGTAGCCTTCTCCGTCTCCTTCGGTGCCTCCGTGGTCTCCCCCGCATCTCCGCCACACGCCGCAAGGGAGAATGCCATCGCCAGCATCAGCAAGATACTCACTGCTTTCTTTCTCATGTTCTTCCTCCTTTTTTGATTGGTTCTACTTGTCGCCTTTTCCCGTTACATCCGAGCGATGCCTTCTAGTAACGGAATCAGCACTCTATTTGGTAAGCCATTCGGCAAATACCCATATCCATACGGGGGAACGACAAACGATTCCGTCATCGTCCATAAGCCCCCTCACAGCCCCCAGGGGAAATGATTCAGTTCCACGGCCCCGTTACCGGTCACGTGGAGCATCCGCTCCAGCCGCACCCCAGTCTTCCCCGCCTTCCCGGTATACATCTGCGGCTCAATGCAGACCACCATGTTCTCCTCCAGGACAGAATCGTCCACATAGGTGAACCTGGGCTTTTCATTGACATTACAGCCGATCTGATGGCCCTGGTAGCTGCAGAAGGCAAGCCCATGCTTCTCATACTGCTCCTCCATGGCCCGGTTGACCTCGTTGAACCTCACGCCGGGCCGGATGGCCGCCAGCCCCGCCTCATAGGCGTCCCGGACCGCCCCGAAATACCGTCTCTGCTCCTCGTCCGGCTCCGCCCAAAAGACCACCGAGTTGGAGCAGTCCCCCCAGTACCCGTCGACCCTGGGACTGATGTCCATGATGGCGATGTCGCCCTTCTCCACCCTTCTCGTGGTGGGCCCCAGCGGATAGTCACTGAGTCCCGTCCTGGGCCCCGTCACCAGCTCGCCCACGAAGGGAACCGGAGCCCCCACGGCCTGGGAAGCGGCCTTCTGCACCTCGTACCAGATGTCGAGCTCCGTGTAAGCCCCCTCCGACCTGGAAATCTCATACAGCCTTACCTGGGATGCGTCCGCCGCCCTCGCCGCCTCCTTAAGCCCCCGGATGTCCTCCAGTGTCTTAATGTAGCGGCTGTCCCTCAAAATCTGGGACGCATTCTCAAGCGAACACTCCGGGAACGCCTTCCTAATCAGCTCCGCCACCACGAGCGTCGTGTCATTAGGCTCAATCCCGACCACCGGCCTTTCCTTCCCGTCCGCCGCCTTCCCGAGGGTCCTCCGGAACACTTCGGCAAAATTCTCCTCCGGGTCATTCACCTCCAGATGGGTGAACGAACGGTAAAACTCCCCGTCCATGATCCCCGCCCGGAACACCATGTTCCGGTACAAATCCGAAGCCGCCAGAAACACCTCGCCCAGGGAAGCGCTCACCACCGCCGCCGCCATGGGCAGGCCCTCCGACACGTCCCCCATCCATCCCGCAGCCGCAGGCATGTCAAACCCGCTTACGTACCGAACGTTCGAGCTGTTCACGAGGACCGCCACGTCCATCCCCTTCTCCCGCATCCGATCTATCACTTTCTTCAACCCACATTGCGCTTTCATGACTATCTCTCCTTTTGATTTTTCACAAAAGACAGGAAGCAAAGCGGTTTTTTCTAAGCCAGAACCGTATGAAAGCCGTCGGTACTTAGAGCATTCCGAGCCTAAGCGACGGAAGGCTCTTACGTACCGCTACGAGCTTTCATGAGCGGAAGCGTGTTCTGGTGTGAAAAGAACCGCTTTGCTTCCGTCACTCCTGCATCTACCTGTTCACCCAGAATTTCGGCTCCCGCCCCGCCAGTGCGTCGATCACGTTCTGCGCCGCCGTCATGCTCACCCTTTGATAGGCCTGGCGGCTCTCCGCCCCCGTGTGGGGAGTCAGGATCACGTTCTCACATGCAAGGATCGGCGAATCAGCCGGGAGCGGTTCCTCCTCGAAGGCGTCCAGCGCCGCCCCCGCAAGCTTCCCCGACCGGAGGGCCGCCGCCAGGGCCGGAAGGTCCACCAAGGCTCCCCTGGCCGCATTGACCAGGAATGCGCCGTCCCGCATCCGCTTAAAGGTCTCCTCCCCGAAGAGATGATAATTTTCCTCCGTGGCCGGCGCATGAAGACTCACGACGTCGCAGGTCTCAATGATCTCGTCCTGGCTCACCATGGCGACGCCAAGCTCCTTCGCCGCCGCCTCGTTGGGATACAGGTCATAGGCCTTCACCGTCACGTCAAAGACGGACAGCTTTTTCGCCACCATGCGGGCGATCGCCCCGAAACCCAAAAGGCCCACGGTCTTCCCGGCCAGCTCCTCCCCGATATGGCGGGGCCACCCGCTCTTCTCCATGGCCTTATGGAGCGGCAGGATTCCCCGGAGAATCCCGATGATGAAGCCCACCGTCAGCTCCGCCACCGCATTGGAATTCTGTCCGGGACAATTGCACGCCTTCACCCCATACTCGGAAGCGTCCTTCAAATTAATATTGTCCACCCCGACGCCGAACTTGCAGACGCACTTTAACCTCGGCGCATGGGCGAACACCCTTCTGTCATAGACGTCCATCCCGATGATCGCCGCGTCCACGTCCGGAAGAATCCGAATCAGTTCCTCCGTGCTGTAAGCCGGAAAGGACCGGGACGCGTCAAAAATCACCTCGTGTCCATTTTCCTCCAAAAGTTTCCACGCTTCTTCGCATAATGTATCGAAATGTGAGGCAGATACCAGTACTCTTCCCATGATTTTAGTTTCCTTCCTTTTCCTCTGTCGATTTACACATATTTTAGCCGATACCTGTCCCATTTGCTTCCGTTTTGATTTGGAGTATTTTTTCAACAGTTTTTGTCGAAAAAATACTGAAAACGATTTTGAAATTCGGACAAAGGCATACTTTCTCTGCATCGGCGCAAGCATACAAAAAGCTCCCCCAGATGACATCTTCATCTGGAGGAGCTCTCAAATTTCATATATCCGTATTGCCTCAGCCATTCTCCCTCTTTGCGGTACCCAGCGCCACCCTCGACAGGGCCAGAAATACCACCACGAAAAGGGTCAGCATCCCCCACGCCTTCCACATGTGTCCCGCCGTATGTTCAAAGAAATCTTCCGCCTCATATAGCATCGTGATTCCCTGCTGCTCCAATCTGGTGGGCAGGCCGTTCAGGTCTGCCGCGGTGCCATATCCCTCCACACTCCAGCGGCAGACGGCAAACCAGGAGATCATCTCCGTGGCCCCGTCAAGCTTGAAGACCAGGCCGGAAAACAAGATTTGGGGCATGAGCAGAATCGGCGCTACCGTCATGGCGCGGTCGGCATTGGTAAAAAGGGAGGAGACAAACAGACCGGTGGCCGAAGCCGCCAGAGCCGTCAGGAAAGTCGTCACAAGCAGCTCCAAAAAAGGGGCGGACAGAACTCCCTCCTCCGGCAGCCCCACGGCGGCGGCGAACACGCCGACGATCAGCGCACTCTGGATCAGGCACAAAACTCCCAGTACCAGAATCTTCGACAAAATGTAAGATCCCAGGGAAAGCCCAGTCATGTATTCCCGCCGCATGACGCTCCGCTCCTTGCAAACTTCCTGAATCGCATTCAGCATGCCAATCCAGAAGGCCGCACAGGAGAGTGCGAACAAAAGGCTCTTCGTCATTTCATACTGCCCAAACTGCTGGCCGTCCGCCACGAGAGAGATCAAAAGAGCCAGTGCGGGCGCCTGAAACAAGAGAAGCAGAAGTCTCTGCCTGTCATTGAACACCAGCTTCGCATATCGGGCACAGAGAACGGGAAGCTGAAACCGTTTTTTCGTTTTGTTGGAAGGTAGCCCTTCCGGCACACTTCGGTCCCGCCCCGCCGGGGCCATCGTCTGGCGGTATCTCGCCGCCCAGGCGTCTGCGTCTTCCGTGATCAGATTGTAGATGTCGATCACGTCCGCCGCACCGAAAAACGCCAGCGCCTCCTTGCAGGAGCCAAAGAAGCAAAGGTTTCCTCCCCTCCCCATAAAAACGATTTTGTCACACAAAGAGAGCTGGAGCGTGGAATGGGTCACCAGGATCACCGTTTTCCCCTGGGCCGTCATCCCCCTCAGGGAACGCATCAGATTCCGCTCCGTTCCCGGGTCCAAGCCCGATGCCGGATCGTCCGATGGCCGCCTCCCGTTCCTCGGCCGTGATATCCTTTGGAAGACGCAGCTTTGCCGTATAAGACAGCATATCATGAAGCGTCAAATTGTCGTATACAATATCCGACTGGGGCACATAACCAATCGTCTGTTTAAGAAAATCAAAATTCTGATACAAGTTGACCCCGTTTATGTAGACGTCTCCCCTTTCCGGCAGAAGATAGCCGCTCATGCAGTTTAAGATCGTCGACTTTCCGGCTCCCGAGCCGCCCACGATGGCCACCAGTTCCCCGGCTTCACATGCAGGCTGATATTGCTCCCCGTCACAAAGGCCCTTTGGCCCTTCCCCCGGGTAATGGTCACGTTCATCACGTCCACGGAGATTCCGCTCCTACAGACGCAGTAAAAAATCGCCGCCGAGGTAAAGATCAGCTTCACGCTGGTGATGACAATGACGTCCTTCTCGTGGAGCTGCTGTCGGCCGACCACCCGTCTGTTATTCACCACACCCCCATTGGTACTGCCATTGTCCACGATAAAATACCCGGAGGGTTCCCGGACAATCCGCCCATGAATCTTGGAAACACTCACGTGGGGGAGCACGATGTCACAGGCCTCCGCCCGGCCCAGGGTAATCCCCGGTCGGCCTGTCAGAGGGAATGTAAACCATCGGCTTTCCGATTCCTGGAAAAAGAACACAAACAACACACCGTCGGCAATGGTCTCGATTCCGTCGTCAATCCGGATGAAATCCCCATCACCGATGGGCTTCGACACAATCAGCCGGTTATTGTAAATCAAACCGTTTGTGCTTCCGGCGCTACGATAGGCCGCCTGCCGTCAAATATGGTCACAGACAGTCCCCCGGCATCATTCGCCGGTTTCTGCGGTGACTCCACGTATTTCATCGTTCGGTTATATTCCTGCATGTCCTTTCATCCTTTCACTCTTTCATCCTTTTGTTCCTTCATCCTTTCGCTCTATGGCCCCGTTTGGCCGCTCTCCCCCTTTACGGAAATGTGATAAAATAAGTATTCTCCAAATAGGTATTGTCCCGGTAATCGTCCGAGACGATCAGCGTGATCTTTTCCGTGTAATCTTCAAGAATCAGGGGAATTTCCCCGCTCCCCTTCTTTTTCAGATGATAATAGCCGGCAATTCCCCTGGCGTCTGCCAACGCCAGCCGGTCGATCTTGTCCGAATCTGCAAAAAATGCCTGATAGTCCTCCTCGCTGTCCAGAAACGCATGCTCCACGATGATTCCCGGAATCCCGGCCTTCACCGAATTCCTGACGATGCTGTAATAATCGCAGAGGTAGCCGTCATCGTAGTACAGATCATCCTGGGTCACCCGGAACATGAGCCCCTGGTTTTCGCTTCCGATCTCCTCCAGCCCTTTCAATATATAGCAGCCAAGCTCCTGAGTGATCTGGGACAGCTTCGGATTTCCCGCACCCCTGGCCACCAGCACCGTGCAGCCGTTATAGTAATCGCAAATACTGCCTGCGCCATTGTTGTGGAGGCTGATCAGCACGTCTGCGCCGTCCGCCGCAGCCTTCTCCACCCGCTCCTCCAGTTCCACGTCAAAATCCCCGTCCCTGGTCAGGTACACCGTGACGTTCTCATATGTCTCCAGCTCCTCCTTTAATCTAAGGGCGATCTGCAGATTCACCTCCCGCTCCAAAACGCCGTGTTTCTCATTCTCCGCCCCACCCCTCTCCCCGTGGCCGGGATCCAGCTCGATCACCAACGGCTCCTCCCGGAAGGAATAAGCTGCCGCCCGCCCGTCCTTCATCGTTCCATCACCCAAAGTCGCCTCCGTCCCCGCAGCCTCCGCTGCCTCCATTCTCCCACATCCAGATATCAGAAATAGCCCGGTCAATACGCACCTCAAAATCAAATATCCGCTCTTTTTCATTAGGATTCACCCGGCTTTTTGGCACCCATGTTATCATTCCGGTACTGTTCATAGGTCCGCAGCGCATAGGTGGAGCCGCTGAGGGATCATCCCCGGTACAGGCAGTCCAGGAGATACCCTGTCTGCGTGTGATCCACGCCGGTCTCCTGGTGATCCACCGCCCCGTAGCTGACCTTTAAAATATAGGTAGTCGTATTGTCGGAAGCCGTGCAGTAATATGTGGCCCGTGAAGGAGCCGCCGCCACGAACAGATAACGCTGATTCGATTCGTCATAACTGCCCGTATGGAAATAATCTGTCGGATAGAGAAAGCTGTACGCACCGTCCGGTCTGGCCGCCATGACCAAGTCCGTCTCTCTCAAAAAGGTATTTCATGTCTGTTTCCCCGAGTCTCGCAGGAACCGAGGGAGATGATAACTGTCAGCGTTGTTTTCTATAGTATATAAGATTTTTTCAGATAATACAACTCCTAAATCTCCATAGTTTTTCAATTTTCTCCTTGACAGTTTCCCTGGAAACATTTACAATGGAACCACATATCCGGGAGCATATCTGAACCATTCGGTTACTGATTCCCTTTATATGAAAAATCAAAAACCGTGGCGGAACAGAACCAACGGAAAATCCCGGTTATATAATGTATAAAAACCATTTTTCAGAAGAAATTCGGCCGGCTCAAGGTCATTCCCCAGAAGGTATATCCCGGCAGAAACACAAATCTGCACGGGACGAGGCTCGACGTATACCTGGAAGAGATGCCAGATGAGGGACCCTCGAACGGGCTTCCATTTACGACGTGGAGCCGGACAATTCGCCGGGAACGATCCGGGAACTCGCCAGGCGGACCAGGTTTTATCACAGCCTGATCGACTCGAAGTGCCTAAAGGCGGGGCTTAAATATGAAGCCCTTAAGAACGTGATCGTCATTTTCATCATGTCAGAAGATCTCCTGGGGGAAGGGCGCATGGTCTACACCATCCGCAGCATGTGTGAAGAAGCCCCCGAGCTTCCTTATGATGACGGGGCACGGACGCTCTATCTCCATACCAGGGGGACAAAAGGCAATCCGCCAAAAGCACTTCAACAACTCTTGCATTACATGGAACAAAGTACCGAAAAAACGCAGTCAACGACAATCTGAGACAGCTCCATCATATGGTGGAGACTGTCAAACAGGACGGGGAGGTGGCATTCAGCTATATGAAATCCTGGGATCGAGAAGCACGAATCCGCGAAGAAGGACGGAAAGAGGGGCATGCGGAGGGACGTGCGGAAGAACGAAAAAAAGCGGAACCGGAAAGACAGAAGATGGAAGCTGAGATCCGACGTCTACAGGCGGAGCTTGCACGCTGTCAGGGCGGACCGGAGAAGATGAGGTGAAGATAAGGTGCATCCGAACATGAAAAAAACAATACGGATCGCTGCGCCGAATGATGCGGAAGCGCTCCTCGAAATCTACGCCCCCTACGTAAGGAACACAGCTATCACCTTTGAATATGACGTGCCCTCCGTCGATGAATTCCGGCAGCGGATCTGCCGGACGCTTGAAAAATATCCTTATCTCATTGCCGAGCAGGACGGCGCACCGGTCGGCTACGCCTATGCAGGTGCCTTCAACGAGCGCACCGCCGCCGACTGGGCCGTGGAAACCAGTCTCTATGTAAAAAGGGACTGTAAAAAACAGGGCATCGGAAAAGAGCTGTACCTGGCTCTGGAACGCACCCTCGCCCTCCAGCATATCATCAACCTGAACGCCTGCATCGCCTGCCCGGAAAAGGACGACGAGTACCTGACCAGAAACAGCATCCAATTCCATGAACACCTCGGGTATCGCTTTGTGGGTGAATTTTATCAATGCGGGTATAAATTTTCTCGCTGGTATAACATGGTATGGATGGAGAAGCACCTGGGAGAACACCCGGAATATCCGCTTCCGGTAAGGCCTTTCAAAGAAATCAGGACAGAACTGGCCGCCTGCTGCAAAATCACCTGATCGGTTTTCTCAGACAAAATCCCCGCAGCTTTCGCTGCGGGGACATATTCACGCTTCTGTAACTGCAGCGGCCAGCCGGTCCGCAAGCTCCGCAAACTGCTCAAGGGTAAGGGCCTCCCCCCGCACCGTAGGAGAAAGCCCCATTTCTTCAAGAGCCGCCCCGATCTCTTCCTTCGTAAACGAAAGTTCCGGGGAATTCCCCAGACTGTTGGCCAGAGTCTTTCGCCTCTGGTTAAAGGAAGCCCGGATCAGCCGGAACATGAGCCTCTCATCCTTCACCTTCACCGGCGGCTCCTTATGGCAGGTCAGACGGATGACCGCAGACCCCACCTTCGGCCTCGGCATAAAACAGTTGGGCGGCACGTTGGCCGCCAGATAGGCCTCGGCATAGTACTGGACCGCCAGGGAAAGCGCCCCGTAATCCTTGCTCCCGGGGCCGCTCTTCATCCGGTCGGCCACCTCCTTCTGCACCATGACCGTGACGCTCTTAAGGGGCACATGACTCTCAAAGAGCCCCATGATGATCGGCGTCGTGATATAATAGGGCAGGTTTGCCACCACCTTGATGGGGCGTCCGCCATTCCCCTCCCGGACGAGCGCCGCCACATCCACCTTCAGAATGTCCTCATTGAGCACAGACACGTTCTCGTAACCGGCCAGAGTCTCATGAAGGATCGGAATCAGGTTCCGGTCGATCTCCACGGCACACACATGCCCGGCCGCCTCGGCCAGATACTGGGTCATGGTCCCGATGCCCGGCCCGATCTCCAGGACAAAGTCCTCACCTGTGATCCCCGCCGCCCGAATGATCTTCTCAAGGACGTGAGGGTCAATGAGAAAATTCTGTCCGAACTTTTTCTGAAACAGGAACCCATGCTTCTGAATGATCTCAATGGTACTTCTTGGATTTCCAAGCTCTGCCATATCTCACTCCTCTTCCCCGGTGCGCTGTCCGCAGGCCTGATCTCCCCCGGTGTGTTGTTCGCTGTCCCCTACTTCCTCCCCGCTCCGGCGGCCGCAGACCCGTTCCTCTCCGACATTCCAATCATGGACCTCGCCCTCCGGGGAAAGCCGGTAGAAGCGGCAGGCGTTCTCCCAAGTAATCCGCTCCACCTCCGCCTCCGTAATCCCCTTAATCTCCGCAACGGCCCTCACCACATAGGGCAGATTCAGGGAAGAATTCCGCTTCCCCCGAAAAGGGACCGGGGCCAGGTACGGGCAGTCCGTCTCCAGCAGAAGCCGATCCATGGGCATGTAGGAGACCACCTCCTTGAGCCTGCGGCCGTTGGCAAAAGTGATCACCCCGCCCACGCCCAGGTAATACCCCATGTTCAGGTACTCCCTGGCCAGCTCCACGCCATAGGAAAAACAGTGCATCACGGCGGAAAGCTCAATTCCCCCGGCGCTTTTCACCATCTCCAGCGTGTCCTTGGCCGCATCCCGGCTGTGGAGCACCACCGGCATCCCCGTCTCCCTCGCCAGAGCGAGCTGCCGCTCAAACCATTTCTTCTGAACGGGCCGCTCCGGGGCGTCCCAGTGATAATCCAGGCCGATCTCGCCCAGGGCCACGATCTTCGGGTGGGCGAGGGCCTTCCCGATCTCCCCGAAATTTTCCTCGCCAAGCTCCCCGGTATCCGTGGGATGGACCCCCGCCGCCCCATATAAATAAGGATACTTCTCCGTCAGCTCCAGCGTCCTCCGGATGGAAGACAGGCTGCAGGCAATGTTCACCGCCCGGCCGATCCCCCGCTCCAAAAGAGAACCCAAAAGTTCCTCCCGGTCCCCGTCAAACGCCCTGTCGTCATAGTGGGCATGCGTATCGAAAATCATAGCGTCCTCTCTCATCCCGTCATTTGTGCCGCTTCTTATGCAACGACAAAATAATCTGTCATTGACCATCGTCCCTCAAAGAATGCCCCCGCTTTGCCGGGGCAGGCTCTGCGCACTTCCTATACCATTAAAATATCGCCCTTCAGTCCGGGATAGAAGTCCTCCCCACTGTCCGGGTGGGTCAGCACCCACTTGTTCTTCATGCAGAGCAGCTTGTCCTCCCCCGTCCTCTGCACCTTTTCCTTCTCGCTGGGGAAATTGGTGCCCTCCGGCAGCACGATGATGCACTGAAACACACCGTCGCCCGCACTGCAGGGCGCATAATGCAGGGTGTCGCTGTAGATCATGATCGCCGTTCCCGCAGGCACGAAGAACGCTTCCGCCTTCGCCAAGTCAAAGGAGGTCAGGGAGTCCATGTCCTTGCGGCTCCCCAGCACCACGATCAGATCCGTCACCGCAATATCCAGTTCCTCGCCCCGGTGATATTCCAGGGTGTCGTTCTTGTGATTCTTTCCGTTGCAATAGCCGATCTGAATGGGCATCTCCCCGTAGACCTGACGGCGGATGTCCTCTGCGACGTCAAGGGCCTCCGCCCCCTTCACAGACGGCTCATAGACCACCTCGTCCGGTGCGGGTGTCGTCTTCCCCCAGGCCAGAAGCTCCGAGAAATCCATCCCCTCAATCACGGCCCCGTACTTCTGAAACGCTTTGTCCGTTACCTTTTTGATCTCCATAGTGTTCTCCTTTATTATTGTAGGTATTTCGGATTCAGGTGCGGGAATCCACTTCAGCAGTTGCAAAACTCAACAGATCTCCGCTCCCGACGGCATATCCTTGTCCGGCGTCATGAGCGCCAGATTGCCCTCGGCATCCTCGGCGCAGAGGAGCATCCCCTCCGAGAGGAGGCCCGCCAGCTTGGCCGGCTTTAGGTTGGTGATGACCATGACCTTCTTGCCGACGACTTCCTCCGGCGTGTAGTGGGCCTTGATGCCGGAGACGATCTGGCGCACCCGGCTTCCCACCTTCACCTGGAAGCAGAGCAGCTTCTTGGACTTCTTCACGGCCTCGCAGGCCACGACCTCGCCCACCTGGAACTGGAGCTTTCCGAAATCCTCGATGGAAACCTCCGGCTTCGCCTCGACATCCATCCCGGCGGCTTCTGCGTTCCCGGCCGCCTCCGCATTCCCGGCTTCCCCGGCGTTTTCCCCCGCAGCCTTTGCGAACTTTTCCTCCACGTCCTTCAAGACCTCGTTCACGTCCAGACGGGCAAAAAGGATCTCCGGCTTCTCCGTCACCCTGCCGCCGGAGGGATAGAGGCCGAAAGTCTTAAGCTCCTCCAGACTCCGCTTGGTTCCGTTCACCTGGGCCAAAATCTTCTTCGAGGTGGAAGGCATGAAGGACTCCAGGAGGCTTGCGCCCATGCAGATTCCCTCCACCAGGTTGTAGAGCACCGTCGCCAGGCGGGGCTTCTTCGCCTCGTCCTTGGCGAGGGCCCAGGGCATGGTCTCGTCAATGTATTTGTTGCAGCGCTTGAACAGCACAAAGATCTCACTGATGGCGTCGGCCACCCGCAGCTCGTCCATCTTGGCGCTCACCTTGTCCGCCGCCTCGCAGGCCACCTGTTTCAGCTCCTCGTCCACCGGCTCCATAACCCCGGTGTTTTCCACCACGCCGCCAAAATATTTATTGGACATGGAAATGGTCCGGTTCACCAGGTTGCCCAGGGTGTTCGCCAGGTCGGAGTTAAGCCGCTCCACCAGAAGCTCCCAGGAGATCACGCCGTCGTTATCAAAGGGCATCTCGTGGAGCACGAAATACCGCACCGCATCCACGCCAAAATAATCCACCAGATCGTCGGCGTAGAGCACGTTCCCCTTGGACTTGCTCATCTTGCCGTCTCCCTGTAAAAGCCAGGGATGGCCAAACACCTGCTTCGGAAGCGGCAGCCCCAGGGCCATCAGGAAGATGGGCCAGTAAATGGTGTGGAAACGGATGATGTCCTTCCCGATCAGATGCAGGTCCGCCGGCCAGAATTTCTTGAACTGGTCGCTGCTCTCCCCATCGCAGTCATAACCGATACCGGTAATGTAGTTGCTGAGGGCGTCCAGCCACACGTAGACCACATGCTTCGGGTCAAAGTCCACGGGAATCCCCCATTTAAATGAAGTTCTGGAAACGCACAGATCCTGGAGGCCCGGAAGCAGGAAATTGTTCATCATCTCGTTCTTCCTGGACACCGGCTGGATGAACTCCGGGTGGGCGTTGATGTGCTCGATGAGCGCCGGGGCGTACTTGCTCATCTTGAAGAAATACGCCTCCTCCTTCGCCGGCTTCACCTCCCTGCCGCAGTCGGGACATTTCCCGTCCACAAGCTGGGATTCCGTGAAAAAGGCCTCGCAGGGCGTGCAATAAAGCCCCTCGTAATAGCCCTTGTAGATATCTCCCTGCTCATAAAATTTCTTAAACATCTTCTGGATCTGAATCTCGTGGTCCGCATCGGTGGTGCGGATGAACTTGTCGTAGGACGTATCCATCAGATCCCAGATCCGCCTAATCTCCCCGGCCACGTTGTCCACGAACTCTTTCGGCGTCACGCCGGCCTCTCCCGCCTTCAACTCCACCTTCTGCCCGTGCTCGTCGGTCCCCGTCTGGAAGAACACGTCGTAGCCCTGCTCCCTCCGGTAACGGGCGATGCTGTCCGCCAGGACGATCTCGTAGGTATTTCCGATATGCGGCTTGCCCGAGGTGTAGGCGATCGCCGTCGTCATATAGTAAGGTTTCCTTGCCATGGTCTCTCCCTCCGTCAAAATAAACTGTTTTCCATTATACTACAGAATCGGCGGTTTGTGTGAGAAAAATTTGCACTGTATCCTGTCATGTTCTTACAGCCACAAAAGATCCCTTCCTGCAAGGCGGAAAGCCCCACAGAAAAGGATCTTTTATTTAGGGAAACAGTGATTTAATCAGCGTTTCCTTAGACATATTTAGGCACAGCCTGAACGCTCTCAGCTCCTCATGCTTTCCAGGCAGGATCTCACCATGGCCAGCATGTTATAGCAATCCTGTTCATAAATCTCACCCATGTTGGCGATCTGGATCATGCCCTGCTCTGCATAATCGCCCTTGCCGATGTAGAAGGTATAGCCCCTCTTTTCCATCTCCTCCAGGAACCTGTGGACGTCCACGCCCTCCGGCAGGAATACCGAAGTGACCGTGCTTGACATGTGCTCCCCAAGCAGAAGCTTCATCCCCATTCCTTCCACGCCCCTGCGGATGATCCCGGCGCACCGTTGATACCGCTCGATGCGTCCCGCCAGCGTCTCGTCTTCGACAATGTTGGTCAGGGCCACGTTGAGGGGCCAGAAGAGGTTGACGTTGGGCGTGTTGGGTGTCTGGTGGGTCGTGACCGCACTCTGATAATGCTTGTACAGGCTCAGGTACACGTTCCTGCACTGGCCGGGAGTCAGGCTCTCGAGAAGACTCTTCCTGGCGCAGACGTAGGCGGAGCCGGGGAAGGCCCCCAGGCACTTGCCGCCCACCGAGGTGGCAATGGCAATGTTCTTGTCCGCCATGTCGATATTCTCCCCGCCGGCCGCCGACACGCAGTCCACCGACAGAAGCTTGTCGTACTTTTTACACAGCTCCCCGACCTCGCCCACCGGATTGATCATTCCCGTGGAGGTCTCGTGGAACACCATGGCAACCACCTTCACCTCCGGATGCTCCCTCATCACCGCCTCAATCACGTTCAGGTCGGGATAAGAGGCCCAGGGGAAGGGACAATCCACCAGGGGAATCTCATACTTGCGGATGATCTCCAGAAGCCGCTCGCCGAACATGCCGTTGCGAATCAGCATGACGGCCTCCCCCTCCCGAAAGATGGAAGACAAAACCGTCTCGTTGGCGGAAGTCCCGGAACCGGAGACGACCACGCTGTAATAAGAATCATCCGCATGAAACAGCTTCAAAATTTTTTCCTGGGTGTCCACGAACATTTCCTCAAACTCCCTGCTCCTGTGGCAGATGTCGTAGTGCAGAAGCGCATGGCGCACGTTGTCCTTCACCATGACAGGCCCGGGACTGAATAACTTGGTTTTGCTCATTCTGTTTCCTCCTAAACTAATAAAAATCAAACTTGCGAAATATCAACTTGCCGGAAGCTTCGACCAATTTCATTTACCGCTCCTCCCACCCCCGGGCCCGGTCGACGGCGCATCTCCAGTCATGAAGCAGCCGCTCCCGTTCCCCCTCGCTCATCTTCGGTATATATGTGTTATCGGTTATCTGATAGGTAAAGAGCTGAGAAAGCCCTTGATAGAGCCCTGCCCCAAGCCCCGCCAGCATGGCCGCACCTTTTGCCGTCGCCTCGCAGCTTTCCGTGAGGACCACCGGCAGGTTCAAAAGATCCGCCTGGAACTGATTCAGAAACCGGCTCTTCGTCAACCCGCCGTCCACCTTGAGCTCCCGCAGGGCAATCCCCGTATCCTCCCGCAGACACTCCGCCAGCTCGCACACCTGGTAGGCGACAGACTCCAGCGCCGCACGCACGACGTGGGCTCTTGTCGAGTTTGTGGTCAGGCCGATGAGCATTCCCCTGGCGGCGGCGTCCCACACCGGTGCAGACAGGCCGGAAAAGGCCGTCACAAAATACACTCCGTCATTTCCCTTCAAGGAGAGGGCGTATTCGTCCAGCTTCTCGTAGCCCTCCAGAATTTGAAGGCCGTCCCGGAGCCACTGCATGACGGCTCCCGCCATGTAAACGGCCCCGTCAAGCACGTAGCACACGGTTTCCCCGATCTTCCATCCCACCGAGGTCAGAAGGCCGTGGGAGGAAAAGACCGGCCTCTCCCCCGCATTCATCAGGACAAAACAGCCCGTTCCGTAGGTGGCCTTGGCCATCCCCTTCTCAAAACAGAACTGGCCGAGCAGGGCCGCCTGCTGGTCCACGATGGAACCGGCGATGGGAATCTCCAGGACCGAATCCCCCACGGCTAGGGACGCCGTGCCGAAATCGGCACAGTTTGAAAGGACCTCCGGCAGAAACCGCCTCTCAATTCCCAGCCTCTCAAGGATTTCCCCGTCCCAGTCCAGGCCGTGAATGTTGAACAGCATGGTCCTGGAGGCCGTCGTCACGTCGGTGACATGGCGCCTTCCCCCGGTAAGCTTCCAGATCAGCCAGCTGTCCAGGGTACCGTAGCGGATGCGCCCCGCCGCCTCCGCCGCCCTCACCTGGGGAAGCTTCTCCCTGAGCCAGAGAATCTTCGTGGCCGAGAAATAAGCATCCACCTGGAGACCGGTTCGCTCCCGCACCAGCTCCGGAAAGCCGGGGAGCTTCCGGAGCCCCTTTGCAATCCCCTCCGAGCGGGTGCAGTGCCAGACGACGGCATTGCCCAGGGGCTTCCCGCTTACGCTGTCCCAGGCCATGACCGTCTCTCCCTGATTGGCGATTCCCATGCACCGGACCGCTTCCGGAGAAATCCCCATTTTACGGGCCGCCCCCAGCGTCTCCGCCGCCGTCAGGCAGGTATTCCTGTAAATTTCCTCCGGGTCGTGCTCCGTCCATCCCGGCCTTCTCGAAATCTGTTCGTGTTCCCTATAACTGGTGCAGACCTGCGTCAGCGCCTCGTCGAAGAGAACCGCCCGGGTTCCCGTCGTCCCCTGGTCAATGGACAGAATGTAGTTTTTTCTCATTTCCTCACCATCTTTGTCCGCTTTTCTCCGTGGTTTGCAGGGACCTCATGATCTGAGGCCGCATTTTCCCCGGGTGCCGCATCATTTATAAGAACGTTTCAGGATCCCGACCACCTGCTCCCTGGTCAGCGTGTAAGGGTCAAAGTCAAAACCGATCCCCATGGAGATGTCAGCGATCGTTTCCAGCTCATCCTCCCGGATCCCAAACTCCGACATGGCAAGGTTCCGCATGCCGGTCGCCTCCAGAAGGCGAATCAGCCCGTCCACGAACGCCTGTCCCTTCTCCCCCTCCGCATACTTGGAGGTGTCCTCGCCCATGGCCTTCGCCATCTCTCCAAATTCCTGCGGCAGATACTTCACCACTTCCTTATAATATTCCTCGGCCGTCACGATCAGGGTCGCACCGTGGGGGAATCCCCCGTGGAGTCCGCCCATGCACTGGCCGATGATGTGGGGCGAAATGGTGGCCGCCAGGGATTGGGCATAGCCGCAAAGCACATTTGCCGCAAAAGAAATATTGGAACGGGCCTCCAGATCCCCCCGCACTTCCCGGTCTTTGTCCTTCATCCGCTCCGCCAGAACCGGAAGATTCTGACACACGAGCTGGATCGCCTCATAACTGTAAAGCTTCGACATCTCGCTGCCGCAGGTGGCGATATAGCACTCCACCGCATGGAAGAGGGCGTCAAAGCCCTGGAAGCAGGTCAGGCCGTAGGGCAGGGTCAGCATCAGCTCCGGGTCCACGATGGATATCACGGGATAGACCGCCTCCAGACCGAAATCCAGCTTTTCCTTCGTCTTCTCGTTGGTGATGACGCACCACGGGTCGCACTCCGTTCCGGTTCCCGCCGTGGTCGTGATCGTCACCACCGGATAAGCGCCCTTTACCTCCTTCTTCCCCCCGGTCCCTGCGGAGGCGTAGTCCCAGAGGTCCCCCTCGTTGACCATCATGATGGCCGCCGCCTTCGCCGTGTCGATGGAAGAGCCTCCGCCCAGGCCGATGAAGAAGTCACAGCCCTCCTGTTTCGCCAGGGCCGCCGCCGCCATGACTCCCGCCCTCGTGGGATTGGGCGTCACCCGGTCAAACACCACGCTTCCCACCTGGTTCTCCCTGAGAAGCCCAACGACCTTCCCCTGGATTCCCAGCTTTTCCATCAGCCCGTCCTCCGTCACACAGATCAGGGCCTTCTTCCCCGGCAGCGTCTCCGTCGCCAGACGGGAAAGCTTCCCCGCCCCGAACAATACCCTTGTGGGAATGTAACAATCAAAATTCATATCCGACACCTCATTCTTTTTTTAGTTGAAAGAATATTCTGACAATATGTCCGTCCAAAGCCTGTCCCGCCAACCGCTCCGGCAAGCCCAGAACCGCAGAAGCCACTCGGGACTCCTGCCTTCCCTGGTCTTGCTTCCACAACGAACCCTTGGCGAGGATTCTGACGATTGCTTCCAGGAGAAGCCCTCTGCGCCATGGAAACGAGACCATGGAAAACGGGAGGGCCCATGCCCGACCGTTTTCTGCGCTTATGGGCTCGTTGGAATGTTTGGCGCAGCAGGCTTTGGATGGAAGCAATCGTCAGAATCCCTCCCCATCCCCCAACTCAATCCCACCGCTGCATGGCCGCACCCTGGTCCGCCGGGAGACAATTTTTCGCATAGCTTCTGACAAATCCCTTCGTCACGTCACTCTTAAAATCAATTTTCCGCTCCATCCGCCTCGCCAGGACTTCGTCGGGCACTTTAAGCCGCAGCGCCCGGTTCGGAATGTCGACCTCGATCAGGTCCCCTTCCTCCACGTAGGCGATCACGCCGCCCAGGGCCGCCTCCGGCGACACGTGCCCCACGATGGGGCCATAGTTGAAGCCGGAAAACCTTCCGTCCGTCACCAGGCCGACGCTTGCGTCCAGCCCCAGGTCCACCAGGGCGTCCGCCGTCAGCATCACCTCCACGAATCCCGGTGCCCCGACCGGGCCCGCATAGCGGATGACGATAACGTCCCCCGGCCGGATTTCCCCTCCGATTACCGCCCGGAAGGCATCCTCATCGCTGTCGAAGACCCGGGCGGGCCCTGTAAAGCGGCGCATCTCGGGCCTTACCGACGAGGTTCTGACGATGGCTCCCTTCTCCGAGAGATTCCCGTACAGCACGGCCAGGCCCCCGTCCGCACAGAAGGGCTCTTTAAGAGAACGGATCATGTCGCCAGGTTCCGCCTCCACTCCCTCCAGAAGCTCCTTCCAGCTCTTTCCGGCCACCGTGACCGCCCCGTCCTCCAGAATCGGCTGCAGCTGCTTCATAATGGCGGGGACGCCTCCCGCCTCCCACAGCATGTCCACCGTATAGGTCCCGCTGGGCCGCACGTTGACAATCCCCGGCGTGACCCGGCTCAGCCGGTCAAAATCATCCAGCGTGACGGGCAGGTCCAGCTCCCTGGCCAGACTCAAAATATGTAACACCGCATTGGTGGAGCCGCCCACGGCCATGTCCACCCGCATGGCGTTCCGGAGGGCCGCCTCCGTCAGTATCTTGGAGGGCCGCAGGTCTTCAAGCACCATCTCCACAATCCGCCTGCCGGTCCTTCTGGCGCTGACAAACTTCTCCGTGGACACGGCCAGAATGGTGGAAGCCCCGGGGAGCGTCATGCCCAGCGCCTCCGAGAGCACCTGCATGGTATTGGCCGTCCCCATGACCGGACAGGCGCCGAAGGTGGGACAGGCCCCCCTCTCCAATTCCCTGACAAACGCTTCGTCATACGCATTCCTCGCCACGGTTCCGAAGGTCGCCTCATTGGCATCCGACAAGACCGCCGGGCCCCTTTTCGTCGCCCCCGCACCCATGGGGCCTCCGGTGAAGACGATGGCGGGAATGTTCATCCTCGCCGCCGCCAGCAGCGTCCCCGGCACGATGTTGTCACAGCCGGCGGTCAGCACCACGCCGTCAAAAAGCTGGATCCTGCCCACCAGCTCGATGCTGGCCGCCACCGCATCCCGCACCGGAACCTCGAACCGGAGGCAGGAGGACCCGATCGCAATGTTTCCGCAGGTGGAGGGCACGCCGAATTCAAAGGGAATCCCCCCTGCCTGCCAGATTCCTTCCTTGATCGCCTTGATCAGGGGGCCCAGATGGGCATGGCCGGGGGAGGCCTCGTTAAAGGTGCTGGCAATCCCGATGTGGGGGCGGTTCATGTCCTCCGGATCATATCCGCAGCCCTTGTAAGTCGCCCGACGGTGAACGGCACCGGGACCCGTGAAATTTTTATTCTCGTACATAAAAGCCTCCAATCCTTTCATGGTGATTCGCCATCCGGTACACGGCCTCGATCTCCGGCTCCCGCATCACCACCAAGTTTCCGATGGTGCGCTTTCCCAGGAAGGTGCATTTGTGGGCGAGGGTCTTGATCTCCTCCTCGCTCACGGGCCTTCCGATCAGCTCCGGGATGGAGACCGGCATTCCGATCGACCGGAAAAATTCCTCCGTTTTCTCGATGGCACAGCGGGCGTCCCCATCGTCGTCCCCCGTCCGGATCCCCCAGACGTCCCTTGCGTACTTGGTGAAGCGGTCCATCCCTTCCCCCATGGCGTATCTGGCCCAGCTTCCCCACACGGCCGCCAGTCCCGCTCCGTGGGCCACGCCGTAGGCGGTGCTCAGCTCATGCTCGATCTGGTGGGAGGCCCAGTCTCCCGGAAGTCCCAGCCCGGTCAGCTCACAGTGCGAAACCGTTCCCGCCCACATGATTTCCGAGCGGGCCTGATAGTCGGAGGGATTCTCGAGGGCAATGGGGGCGTTTTTGAGAATGGTCCGTATCACGGCCTCCGCAATCAGGTCCGTCAGCTCATTGCCGCTTCCCCTCGAAAAGAACCTCTCCAGGGTGTGCATCAGGATGTCCACGCACCCGGAGGCAGTCTGGTAAGGCGGCAGCGTGTAGGTCAGCTCCGGGTTTAAGATGGAGAATACGGGGCGAAGAATCGGAAAGTTCAATCCCTTCTTCACCTGGCCGTCCTCCTTGGTGATCACCGTGGCCCGGCTGGCCTCGCTGCCGGTGGCCGGCAAAGTCAGGATCGTCGCCACCGGCAGGATCTTCTCCGGCTCCCTGACATGATCAAAGAAATCCCACACCTCCCCCGTATCGGGGATCCCCAGGGCGATGGCCTTCGCCGTGTCGATTGCCGAGCCTCCGCCCACCGCCAGGACGAAGTCCACCCGCTCCCTCCGGCCAAGCTCTATCCCCCTGTGGACCAGGGAGAGCTTCGGGTTCGGTTCCACGCCCCCCAGCTCCAGCCAGTCGACGCCTTCCTCCTTCAGGCAGTTCTCCACCCGTGAAAGCAGCCCGGAACGTTTCACGCTGCCCCCGCCATACACGATCAGCACCCGGCGGCCTCCGCATTTTTTGATCTCCCGCCCCACCCGGCACTCCGTTCCCGCCCCGAAAATAATCCTTGTCTCACATTTGAATTCAAAACTGTTCAAACTTCTCCCTCCCCCTCTGTGATAACGATCCTGTCCGCCCTGATCTCCGCCTGTCCGGCATTGGCAAGCAGGGCGTATTCTTCCTCCGACACCGTATAGACCGGCATCCATTTCCCGTAGAGCTTTTCGCTGATCACCGAGCCCATGCAGAGCAGCGGTTCCGCATATACGCAGATGACGGCCGCCGGCATCGTCCCGACCCGGATCATCTCCAGCAGAATCCCGGAGGTCGAGCAGGAACCGGCAGCCCTTGGCAAGACCAGCATCTTTCCCGTGATGAGACAACCGCATAAGTTGTGCCTTCGATCAATCACGCACCCGCTGTGGGCGTCGACGCCTCCCCAAAAGCTCAGGGCCGTGGTTCCGTAAAGGACCTCCCCCGATGCGTCACCGGCGATGACCGTCCTCGCCGACGTAAGTTCTCTCTTCATCTCTGATCCACCAGCCTTCCCGCCGCCATCGTCTCCACGCAGGTCCTCATGTCCCGAAAATAGACATTCGCATTCAGGTTCCCCGGAGCGTAATGGGCCATTTTCCCGGAATTCACCACCACGTTCCGAAAGCCCCACATGTCCATGGGCTGGTTCATGATGCAGGAATCCCGCATGATCTTGATTCCGGCCCGCTCCGCTTTTTTCACCATGCCGATGCGGGACAGCAGGCGGTACACTGCGTCGCTGGTCTGAAACCAGGCCCGAAGCCCGCCCGAAACCCGCCGCTCCCCCAGAAGGTCCATGGCACGGCAGAATTCCCCGAAGGACAGATGGGGGCAGCCAAGGACCACCAGGTCCACCGGGACATCCTCCGCCGTCCCGCCGCCCTCCGACAGGCCACGGAAGGTTTCCTCCAAAAGCGCATCCGTCACCGTCACCGTCTCCTTCACCTCCCTGCCTCCGGTCGCCGTCCGAAGGTCAGGGGCCTCCGGCGTCGTCCCGACCACGTGGAAAAGGCCCACCGGGCCGGAAGCGGCCGAGGCCGCACTGAGGGCCTTCAACTCTTCCTGGGTGATCCGCCTCCCAAATCCATCCACCACCGGAACCAGATTTCCGGCGGTGGCGCCGATCAGATAGCCGAGAGCCGCAAAGCCGGAAGTGTCCTCCAGGCGCTTTGAGGTAAGCCCCCGCACGTCATACAGCTTCGTCCCGTAACGGTTCTCCTTCAGGTAAAGCCCCATGGCCGGAACCCGCCCGGTCAGGGCGCAGCAGATGTCGACCAGGTCCCCCGTCCGCTCCGTCCGGGCGCCGAAAACGGAGTTGCAGAAATTCACCACGTTGGATTCCGCAAAGGCCACGCACTCCCCGAAGGCGGGAATGTTGCAGCACTGGTAGGAAGCGCAGGTCCAGGAGGGAATACATCCCATCTGGTAACAGGCCGCCTCCATCCGCCTGCATTTTTCCGTAAAATCCTCCGGATTTCCAAAATCCTTTCCGCAGAACCCGTCGCAGGAGGCGATATTCAGGCTGGTCGGCACCGCCACCCTTCCTCCCTGGGAGGCCAGCAGCTCCATGAATTCCAATCCCCCGTCCCACACGGCCGTGTAGGAACAGCCGTCCAGATGGGCACGAGAAATCTCCAGAAGCTCCGCCGCACCGTAAAGCTCCCCCATCCTGCAGACGATCTCCATGGCCGTCTGTTTTGCTTTTCCCTGGGCTCCGGATAAAAGCCCACGTTCATATTCCGTCAGTTTCACCGGAGCGTTCCCCTCCCTTCTTTAAAGGCCCAGATACGCCTTCTGCACGTCCTCGTTTTCCAGCATTTCCCTGCCTGTGCCGCTCGCCGCAATCACGCCGTTCTCCAGAACGTATGCCCGGTTGCAGATGCCGAGGGACATCATGGCGTTCTGCTCCACCAGAAGAACCGGGATCCCCTCCTCCCGGATCCTCACGCAGGTCTCCGCCACCACGTCCACGTTCATGGGGGAAAGCCCCAGGGACGGCTCGTCCAGAAGCATCATGGAGGGATTGGACATGAGCCCCCTGGCGATGGCGAGCATCTGCTGCTGGCCGCCGGAAAGGGTCCCGCCCTGCTGTTTATACCGCTCCTTTAGAATCGGAAACATCTCGTAAACCTTCTCCTCGTTCTCGGCAAATCTCGCCTTGTCCTTATGGTGAAGATAGGCCCCCATCTCCAGGTTCTCCCTCACGGTCAATGTCGCAAAAATCCGGCGTCCCTCCGGGCACAGACACAGGCCCGATTTCACGATCTTGTCCGTCGGCATGTCGCTGATGTCCGTTCCGTCAAAAGTGATCGTCCCCGAAATCTGCCGGACCAGGTTCATGATGGTTTTCTGGACCGTGCTTTTCCCGGCACCGTTGTTTCCGATCAGCGCCACGATCTCGTCCTTCTCCACGTGGAGGGACACCTTGTCAAGGGCCCGCACCGCACCGTAAGAGACCGAAATATTTTCAATGTTTAACAAAGCGCTCCCTCCTTCCCTGAGAAGAACCGAGGTAAGCCTCGATCACCTTTTCATCCGTCCGCACCACCTGGGGAGTTCCCTCGCAGATCTTCTCCCCCTGATTTAAGACCACGATTCTGTCACAAAGATTCATGACCACCTTCATATCGTGCTCAATGATCAGCACAGTGATCTTAAGCTCCTCCCTGATCCGCTGCACCAGCACCTGGAGCGCATCCTTCTCAATCTCATTCATGCCGGCCGCCGGCTCGTCCAGGAGAATCACCTTCGGTTCCGTGGCCAGCGCCCTCGCAATCTCCAGGGACCGCTGCTCCCCGTAGGGAAGATTTCTGGCAAACAGGCTGCTCTTCTCCCCCAGTCCCACGAACTCCAGGTACGAGAGGGCCGACTCCCGGCACTCCTTCTCCTCTTTCCTGCCCCCCGGCGTACAGAAGATCGTGGGAAGCAGCCAGTTTTTCGTGCGGCAATGCCTGCCGGCCATGACGTTCTCCGCCGCAGAACAGTTGGCAAAGAGCTTGATATTCTGGAAGGTCCTCGCCATACCCATCTCCACCCGCTTGTGGGTCGGCAGCGCATTGACGTTTTTCCCGAACATCAGCACCTCCCCCTCCGTGGGCGGGAACACGCCCGCCATGCAGCTGAACATGGTGGTCTTCCCGGCCCCGTTGGGTCCGATCATTCCGAGGATTTCCCCCTCCTTCACCGCAAAAGACACGTCCGTGAGGGCCTTCACGCCCCCGAAAAATTTGCTCACGTTTTTCGCCTCTAACAACACGGCCATTTATTCCACCCCCTTCCTGGAGTGCTTCCCCCTCTCGATTCTCCGGCGGATCGTCGTCCAGATCGAGGTTCCACCGATCTGGAAGGAGCCCATGATGCCCTGAGGCCGGAAAATCATACAGACCACCAGCAAAAGGCCGTAAATCAGCATGCGCCAGTCGCCGATGAAGCGAAGGACCTCCGGCAGCAGCGTCAGGAGGCAGGCACCGATCACCGGTCCCATGGTCGTGCCCATTCCCCCGAGGACCACCATGATGAAGATGTTGACCGAAATCTGGAAGGTGTACTGGTCCGGCGCCACAAAAGAAATATAGTGGGCATACACGGAACCCATCAGCCCTGCCGTGAAACAGCCCACGCCGAAGGCCAGCATCTTGTAGCTTCTCACGTTGATACCGATGGCCATGGCCGCCCGGTCGTCCTCCCGGATGGCGATCAGGGCGCGCCCGATCCTGGTGTGGGCGATCCGGTACACGATGAAAATGATCAGCAGGGCGATGACCAGGGCCAGGTAATAGAACTGGACCTTCCCAAAGCTCTGTCCGAACCACTTGGGTTTGGGGATCGCCGTGATTCCCATGGCCCCGTTGGTCAGCCATTGCTCGTTCAACTCGATTAGGCGGACGATCTGCCCAAAGCCCAGGGTCACGATGGCCAGATAATCCCCTCGAAGCCGCAGGGACGGCCAGGCGATCAGCAGGCCGAAAAGCGCCGCAATGAAGCCGGAGCAGACAAAGCCCGTCCAGATGGGAAGCCCGAATTTCCCCACGAGGATCGCCGTCGTGTAGGCGCCCATCCCGAAAAATGCCGCATGGCACAGGGTGAAGAGCCCCGTATACCCCAGAATCAGGTTCATGGAGGTCGCCAGCCCCACGTAAATGGCACACAGGACAAGCAGATGCACGTTGTAGGCTTTCGTAATGAAAAGCGGGGCCGTCAGGGCGAAGAGCAGGACGAGAATCCCAAAAAGCTTTTCTTTCTTTATGTTTTTCAGTTTTTCTTTCATGTTCCCGTCCCCCTTCACTTCTTTTCCCGCCTGCCCATGATGCCGGTAGGCTTGATGAGCAGAACAAGAATCAGGACCACGAATGCAATTGCGTCCCGATAGCTGGACGAGAGGTAGGCGGCCCCAAGAGATTCCACGATACCGATCAGCACGCCGCCGATCATGGCACCCGGAATATTTCCGATACCTCCTAAAATTGCAGATGCAAACGCCTTGTTTCCGACGGAAATGCTCATCGTGGGATAAACGGCGTCGTAGGTTGCCGCAACCAGGAATCCTCCCACGGCCGCCAGGGCGGAGCCGATCATGAAGGTCTGCGAGATCACCCGGTTTGTGTTGATTCCCATCAGGGAAGCCGCCTCCCGGTCCTGTGCCGTGGCACGGAGCGCCTTGCCGGACCTGGTCTTCTTTAAATAAAACTGCAGCGCAGCCATCATGCAGACCGCAACCACGATGGTGAGCATCTGCAGATTGGTGATATACGCATTATCCGTGATGTAATACTGCTTGACCTCAAAGGATAAGTGGCCCCGCATGCTCCTGGTCTGGGAGCCGAAGATCAGCTGCGCCGCAATCTGCAAGGCCGTAGAGACACCGAGAGCCGATGCCATGGCCGCCAGCCTGGAGCTCCCCCTGAGCGCCCGGTATGCGACAAACTCAATGACCGCCCCCATGACGGCGCAGCAGACCATGGCGAGGATCAAGCTCAGTACCACCGGAACACCGGATGACAAAAAGACCAGACAAAAATATGCGCCGAACATCATGACGTCGGCATGGGCGAAGTTTACAAAAAACAAGACCCCGTAGACCATGCTGTAGCCGAGGGCAACCAGCGCAAAAATCGTTCCCAATGTCAGGCCGTTGATCAATTGCTGTGAGAACACCCAATACACCTCTTTTCCGTTTCAACCTTTTCATCTCAACATAAAACAATAAAACATAAGGAGGGCTGCCGCATGCGGCAGCCCCACAGCAGTTATTTAATCAATCAATTCGAATTTTCCGTCCTTCACCATGCAGCGCATCAGGGGAATGTTGACGTCGCCGTTCTCGTCGAAGGTGCAGTCGCCGATCACGCCCTGGTATTTCATGGTGGACATGTAATCCCGGATCGCCGTCCGGTCCGTGCCGGCATTCTCGATGGCCTCCAGAACGATCTTGGCCGCATCATAGCCCTCCGCCTGGAAGATGGAAGGATTCTCGTCCTTTCCGGTATACTCCTTAAATGCGGCGATGAAGCCCTGCACCTTCTCGGAGGTGTCCGTCTCGTGGAAGGACGTGAGCACCGTGGTTCCGTCACAGGCCGCTCCGCCCACCTCGATGAATGCCTGGGTGAACAGGCCGTCCGTGGCGTAGCGGGGCAGGTCAAGGCCCGCATCCTTCATCTGCTTCATGAACAGGCCGGACTCATTGTAATCCACGCCCATGATGATCGCATCTGCTCCGGAAGCCTTGATGTTGGCAATGGAGGTGGAGAAGTCCGTCTGCTCGCCGGTCAGGATCGTCTCCACGGCCACCACCTCACAGTCCGCCTTCTCGATGGTCTCCGTCGCCACCTGGAGGACGCCCAGGCCGTAGTCATTGTTTTCGTGGCAGATGGCAAACTTCGTGTGCCCGTCGTCGATGGCTCCCTGTGCGCACTGGGAAGCCAGAATGGTGTCGGAATCCTTGATGCGGAAAATGTACTCGCCCGCATCCGTCACGGAAGGGGAGGAGGAGTCGGGAGAGATCGTCACAAGGCCCGCATCCTCGTAAATGGGCGCCCCCGCCAACGTACAGGAGGACTTCAAGTTTCCGATCACCGCCACGACCTCCTCGTCCGACACGAACATGTTCGCCACATTGGCCGCCTGGTTCGGCTCCCCCTGGTCGTCCTGCGCATCAATCACGACTTCCTTGCCGTCGATGCCTCCGGCCGCATTGACCTCGTCCACGGCCATCTGGATTCCCTGGAGGATCATCTCCCCGTTGAGGGCCACGGAGCCGGTCAGCGGCAGGGCGCAGCCGATCTTGATGGTCCCGTCAAACTCCCCGGAAGCGGCCGCCTTCGTCCCTCCGTCGTCCGTCTGATTCGTAACCCCTTTCGTCCCGGCCTCTGTCTCCGTCTCAGTTCCCGCCTTGGTCGCAGACGCCCCCTCGGTCTCCTTCTTGTCGGAGCCGCATGCCACAAGCCCCACCGCCATCGCTGCCGCCAGTAACATCGCCAATACCTTCTTCTTCATCTTCTCTCTCCTTTTCCTGTTTTTTAGTTTTCTAAAAAAATTCATTGTAAAAATCGCCTGAAACTCAAGGGTGCCATGTCAAACTCCGTCTTCTTCCCGGCGATCAGTTGTGACATGAGAAGCCCCGTAATGGCCGACATCCCAACACCGTCCCCCTCGTGCCCCGCCGCAATGTAATATCCGGGAATCTCAGTATCGGAAACGATGGGCATATGATCCGGAGTAAAGGGACGGATTCCCGCATAGGCCCGGATCACCTTGATATGCTCCATCACCGGGAAAAACCGGATTCCCCTCTGGGCGATGGCCCGCATCACGTCGATCTCCGCATGCAGATCCTCCGTGAAATAACGGCTCGAGCCGAGAAGGAAATTGTCGCCGCCCGTCGGCTCATAGACGAGGGCCACCCCGTATTTCTCCATGTCCTCCGTGACCGGCCGCTTGTATTCCCCTCTGTTTTGGAATTTTGCCATCATGTAGCCAAACTCCATCACCTTCTGCCTCGCCACCTTGAAGGACTGCTCGGAGACAAGAATCTGTCCCTGTCTGGCCCGGATCGGAATCGCAAGGCCCACCATCCTTCCCAGTTCCGGCGCCCGCACGCCCCCGCAGTTCACCACCACGTCCGCCCGGATCTCGCCGGCCTGCGTGCGAATGACAAACCCCCCATTCTCACACCTGATCCCCGCGACCGCATTGTGCAAAGAAAGCGTTCCTCCGAGCCTTTTCAGGCCGTCCGCCAGCCCGTAGCAAAGCCCCATGGGATAGAGACAGCCGTCGTCGTCAAACCACATGCCCCCCGGCAGATCGTCCGCCACATAGGGTTCCCGTTCTTTTAACTCTTTCCGATCCATCATGTGGCAGCGGATGCCCGTGTCCGTAAAACGCCGGCACAGCTCCTTCCCCATCTCCATCTCCGGCTCATTTTCCATCACCAGCATGGAGCCCCTGCGTTCCCACTCAAAATCGTAATCCAATTCTCTGCTCAATTCATCCAAAAGCTCCTGGCTGCGGGCCGTCAGCCCCGCATCGTATCCCGGCTCCTTGTCGCTGACGAGGACGTTCCCGTCACACCGGCTGGAGGTATGATCCGCAATGTCCCCCGCATCGATCAAAGTCACCTCTGCGCCCTCTTTTGCGTTGTAGTAGGCCACGGAACAGCCGATCACGCCCGCACCGATCACCGCAATCTTCTTTCTACTCATCCATGCGCCCTCCCTTCGCCAGCTCGCCAAAGGTCACCGGACGGATCGGGGGGCGGCTCGTGGTGGGCTCCAGCTCATCGGGCCTTTTTCCGGTCTCCTCCGCCAGAATTTTCATGGTCAGCTTGGAGCAGGAACGCCCCTGGCAAAGCCCCATGCCGGCCCGAACTCTTCGTTTGACCTCCGTCACGGTGCCGGCGCCATACCGGCGGACCGCCCTCCTGATCTCCCCCGCCGTCACCTCCTCGCAGCGACAGACCAGCACGTCGTCCGGCAGACTTTCCTTTCCCTCCGCCGCACGGGGGGACGCCGGGAGCAAGGGCGCACCCGCCCTCTTCATGGTCCGCACGTCGTCGGCAAATTCCCCGGGGACTGCGACCGTCACCAGCACGGTGTGGTCATTCTTCGGAATGTCCTGAATGCGCACCACCTCTCCCATGCACACGTACTCCCCCGCCCGGGAAAGGGCCTGCACCCTGCTGCCAACCTCCGGCAGCGGCAGGTATTCAAACGGAAAAGTTACCGTCGCCTCCGTCTCACTGTACGCCATATTGATGATAAAGATCGCCAGGCCGGAGCAGGCCGCCGCACAGAGCCCGCAGCCCACGCACCGGTCAAAATCAATCCTCGGCGTATTCGTGATCGGCTTCCCCACATGGATGCAGCCCTTCATGCAGGAGCCCTCGCAGGGATTGCAGGGAATCTGCTGCACGCACTCACAGACCGCCACCGGCCCCTTCGCCAGCCGCTCTGCCGAGGGCCGGCCGTTCGCCTCTCTGATCTCTTCGAAAGAAGGAAAGCCGTCATAAACCAACCCATGCCGTTCCATCTCTATGCCCTCCCCTCTGTGATCCGTCTCTTCGCATTCATGCGCCGTTCGCCGAAGGGCCCCAGACGGAGCGCCGACAGCCTGCCGCTTACCTCTTCCTTCTTTTCCCGCATCTCCTGCTCTGTCAGATGGCCCAGGCGGTAAGCCATCATGATTCCGGCCAGCCTGCCCTCGTCCATGGCGGTGCTGGCTTCCTCCACCCCCGCCGTGTCGCCGGCCACGTAAATCCCCGGCACGCTGGTCTCCATCCCGTCGTCATGCTCCGGCATCCATCCGCCAAGCTCCGGCACGAAAACATGTCTGACCCCGCACATCCTGGCCAGGTCGGAGGTGGGCCTGAGCCCCGCCGCAATGCACACCACGTCCACGTCAAATTCCTTCTCCGTGCCCGGAATCGGCTTCCAGTTGTCGAGGGCGGCGATCACGGCCCGCTCCACCTTCCCGCTGCCCTTCGCCCGGATGATCGTGTGCCCCAGGTAAAAAGGAACTCCGGCTCTACGCACTTTGGCGGCGTGGACCCCGTAAGCGCCGATCTTCGGGGCCGCCTCCACGATCCCCGCCACCTCGGCCCCGGCCTGCAAAAGCTGATACGTCACGATCACGCCCACGTTTCCGGAGCCGACCATCAAAACCCGCCGCCCCGGAAGCACCCGGTTCACGTTGATCATCGTCTGTGCGGCCCCCGCACCCATGACGCCGGGAAGGGTCCAACCCTCGAAATTCAGGGAATTCTCCGCTCCGCCGGTGCAGATCAGGACCTTTTCGGCCTCCACGACCTTGGTCTCCCCCTCCCTCAGAACGGCCACCCGCTTATCTGTGAACACGCCGGTCACGGAGCTGTGCAGCCAGACCTCCACGCCAAGGGCTTCCGTCTCTGCCAGCAGTTTCTTTCCAATGTCCACTCCCCGCACGCCCGCATTGTGTTCCCTGGAGCCGAAAAATTTATGGATCTGTTTAAAAAGCTGGCCGCCGGGCCTCCTGTTTTCATCGACCAGCAGGACCTTCGCCCCCGTCCTCGCCAATTCTATGGAAGCCGCCAGCCCGGCGGGTCCGCCGCCGCAGATCACAACCTCTCTCCTCGCCATGTCAATCCCTCCTGACTCCATACCCTTCCTGTGTCTCAATGGCCATCCCGTCCTCCACCGGCGTAATGCAGGTCCTCACGTTCGGCCGGCCGTTTACCACCATGACACAGTCGGTGCACTGCCCGATCCCGCAGTAAACCCCCCTGGGCTCATGCCTTTTGATCGTATGGCGGTGAACCATGATTCCGTTTGCCATCAATGTGGCGGCAATCATCTCGCCCTTGACCGCCCGAAGCGGCCTTCCGTCCACAGTAATCGTCACATACTCCTGATCCGGGACGGATCCAAGAATCGGATGTTCCGTTATGCGCATATCCCCCGTTCCTTTCCCCAGACATCATCTCTAATATCTAATAGCTCAACTTCTGATAACTTGTTCCTATAAGATATCTGCTATCTTTCATCAAAAAACATCTACTGTATCTGAAACCCCTCCGGGAACGGATCGGCCGGATCCAGGAAAAAGGTGCTCTTCCCCATCAGATAGGCGGACCCCGTCACCTCGGGCACGATGGCCGGCAGTCCGCCGATGGTCGTCTCCTCCACGGCCCGGCAGGAAAACAGGCTGCCGATCAGGCTCTCATTGACAAAGCTCTCGCCCATTTTCAGCTTCCCCTGCCGGACCAGCAAGGCACATCTGGCGGAGGTTCCCGTCCCGCAGGGAGAGCGGTCCACGTCCCCCGGAGGAAAGATCACCGCATTTTTGTAGTCGGCTTTGGGATTGTCCGTGTCGTCCGTAAACTCAATGTGGGTACATTCATTGATAAAAGGCTTTTCCGGATGTTGGATCGTCAACTGCTCATTGATATAGCCTCGGAGCCTCACCCCCGCCTCGATCAGCTTCTTATAATTTTCGCATCTCACCGCAAGGCCGACGGCCTTTGCCGGAATAATCCCATAAAAATTGCCGCCATAGCACATGTCCAAGCGCACCGTTCCGTACTCCTTCGTCTCCACCTCGGCGTCCTCCAGCAGGACAAAGGCAGGCGCATTGAGAAAGGTGACCGATTCCGCCACCTGATCCCTCACTTTGATCTTAAGGGATACCACGCCGGCGGCCGTGTCCAGCTTCACATATGTATACGGCTCCTCCACCTTCACCAGGCCGCTCTCCACCAGCGCCGTCCCGACTCCGATGGTGTCATGGCCGCACATGGGCATCCAGCAGCCCACCTCCATGTACAGGACTCCGATATCCGTCCCCGGCGTGCACGGCTCCGTCAAAATTGCGCCCGACATGATATTGCTCCCCCTCGGCTCGCACATGAGAAGCGTCCTGACCCAGTCACAGTGCTCTTTCATATACAGAAGCTTCTCCTCCATCGTCCTTCCCGGAATCGGCGGCAGTCCCGACACGAGCGTCCTGGTGGGCTGTCCCACGGTGTGGGTGTCAATGGTCTGAAACATCTTCGCTATCTTCATTTCCGTTTTGCTCTCCCCTGTTTGTCGTCTTGATCTCTTTTCCCAGCCTTTGGCTGTAAACGATTTTTTCTCCGTCCCCCCTCCACTATAGGTTATCAGATATCTTATAAATAATTTACCAGATAAGCGAACCGTTGTCAATAAAATTTTTCAAAAAACAGCCCTGCTTTCCGGCAAAATGCCTCATAACAAATTCTTTCATAAAATAAGAGTTGACATTTTTCATATTTAATGCTAGTTTTAAGTCATAGGTTATATGATACCTGCTATGTTTAAAACTGTTACAAGGAGGACCATTATGAGCAACTTTAACTACTACATCCCATGCAAAATCCTCTTCGGATGCGGGAAGCTCAATGAGCTGGCAACCATTCCGCTTCCCGGGAAAAAGGCGCTGATCTGCATCACGGCGGACCAGGTCATGCGAAAGATGGGATACCTGGACCGTGTCGTCGATTTATTCCGGCAAAACGGCGTGGAGAGCGTCGTCTTCGACGAGGTACAGCCCAATCCCACCAGCAAGGGCGTGATGCGGGCGGCGGAACTGGGCAGAAAAGAACACTGTGATTTTACGGTGGGGCTGGGCGGAGGTTCCTCCATCGACACGGCCAAGGCCACGGCCGTCGTCCTGAAAAACGGCGGCGACGTCTGGGACTACATGGGCGGCATCACCGGAAAACTGGCCGCCGTGAACGGAGCCCTGCCGATCATCGTCATCTCCACCACCTCCGGCACCGGCTCCGAGGTCAATCCCTTCGCCGTGATTACCAAAGAGGAGACTTTCGAAAAGATCGACCTCGGCAGCGAGAACGTCTACCCCACCATCACGGTCGTCGACCCGGAGCTGCAGAGGACCGTCCCCAAGTCCCTGACCGCCTTCCAGGGAATGGACGTGCTGTTCCACTCGGCGGAGGGCTACATCTGCAACTGCACCACCCCTTACAGCGACATGTATGCCCTGGAAAGCATCCGGCTGGTCGCAAAATACCTGCCCCGGGCTTACCAGAACGGCGAGGACATGGAGGCCCGCGAGGGCATGTGCCTGGCCAACATCCTGGCCGGCATGGTGGAATCCACGGCCGCCAGCACCTCGGAGCACGCCATCGGCCATTCCTTCGGCGCCATGCACCCCGGCATCCCCCACGGTGCGGCCCTGAGCCTGGTCTGCGTGGAGTGCTTCCGCTACTATGCCAAATGGGTCCCCGAGCGTCTGGCCGCCATGGCCGCCGCCGTCCATTATCCGGAGACGGCCCAAGGCTTCATTGACTTCCTCCAGGATCTCTTAAAAGCCGTGGAGGCCGACAAGATCGATTACACCCGCTGGGGCCTCGACCCGGCCCGGGCCCTGGAGTACGCCCAGAATTCCTACGACGTGACCCAGTGTCTCCACGATGCCGACGTACATCCCGTCCCCCTGGAGGACTGCGCCGAAATCATCCGCAAATCATTAACCAGGTGACTTTTTCAAAATACCAATACCAATCAATGCCAAATCATTTTCAGAAAGGACTTCACAGACATGAAAGACAGGAAAGAATTCAAAGGACTCGTAGTCGCAATGGTCACTCCCTTCCATCCCGACGGCTCCGTCAATCTGGAACAGGAGAAGGTGCTGGTGAAGCATTTCGTCGACAAGGGCGTGGCGGGCATCCTCGTATCCGGCGGCACCGGCGAGTTTACCATGATGAACCTGGAGGAACGCAAACAGGTGATCCGCACGGCCGTGGAGGCCGTAAAGGGCACCGACGTGTACATCATGGCCGGGATCACCTGCAACTCCACCAAAGACACGGTGGAGCTGGCCAAATTTTCCGGCGAGACGGGCGCCGATTTCGTCCTGGCCCTGCCGCCCTTCGCCGTGCCGGTCACCAAAGAAGCCATGATGGAATACTTCGAGGCCATCAAGGCGAACACCTCCTGCGGCCTGATCCTCTACCACTTCCCCGGCGAGACGAACATCACCTTCTCCCCGGAGGAGATCGTCGAGATGGGCAACAAGGGCATCATCTGCGGTGTCAAGAACACCACCGGCATGGAGCACACCATGGAGCTGATCCTGGAAAACAAGCGCCACGGTTCTTTGAAGCTCTCCAACGGCTTCGATTCCCTGGCTTTCTCCGCCCTGGCCTGCGGCGCAGACGCCCTCATAAACGCCGGCTCCAACATGACGCCGGCCCAGTACGTGAAAATCATCTCTCTGATGCAGGAAGGCAGATATGAGGAAGCCCGCAAGATCTACGAAGCGATCCTGCCGCTCCTTCTGTTCCAGGAGCAAAACGGCAATACCGAGCCCGGCCTCTGCAAATACGTGCTGAAACTCCAGGGCATCGACGTGGGAACCCCCAGAAAGCCCATACCCGACGTATCCGAGGCTTCGAAAGAAACAGCGAAAAAACTGTTGGAACTGGCAGAGAGCGTCCTATAAGAAGCACCAAAAGAATCTTCCCCAAAAATAATTGCCGGATGGCTGTTCCCCCAAACAGCGATCCGGCTTTTTCCTGCCACGATTCTATTCTTCATCTCTGATTCCGAGCACGTCATGATAGACCTGAAAAGACGTCCGCACCATCTCCTTCACACTCGCTTTATCCCCGGAGCAAAACGCCTGCAGCACCAGTTCGTGGTCCCTCAACGCCTGTTCGGCGTCATAGCTCTCCAAAGACTTCATCGGCGCCTCAAAAATTTCCAGAAGCAGACTTCCGATCTGCGTGATAAAGGAATTCCCGCAGATGTCCAACAGCAGCCAGTGAAAGGCAGAATCGTCCGCCACAGTGGCCGTTCTCTTCTCGCATCTGTCACGGAACCGGTCGATCTCCTCCCGCAGTTTCCGAATATCCTCATCTGTGGCCCGGTCCATGGCAAACTCGATCACCGCCTGCTCGAACATGATGCGAAAATCATAGAGCTCCCTGGAAGAGCTTCCCTGTAAAACCAGATTAAAAATCAAAGGCATCATAATGTCCGGTTTGAGCGTGCTGCAGATCCGGCTCCGCTTTCCCTGGCGGATCTCCACCACCCCGATCATCTGAAGCATTTTGAGCGCCTCCCGGATGCTGGACTTCCCCACCCCCAAAAGCGCACACATTTCCGCCTCGGAGGGCAGCTCGTCCCCCGGATGGAACTCTCCGTCCAGAATCGCCTGCTTCAACCACAGCACGACCCGCTCCGACAAATTCTCCGTTTTCAAAATAGGCGCCTTTAACTGCCCGCCTCCGTAATTACCTGACATCTCTTACATTTCTCCCCGGTCTTAATAAGCTTATTATAACAAACTGCCGCCCTGAGGGCTAGTTGCAAATGAATGAAAACCCTGCTTTTTAGAAAACGTTTCCTTTCACTTCGAACCTGATATTTTTCTAACGGGATTATATCACAAATAGTTCGAAAAAACATGATGAAATTTTTCCGTATCCATTGACCCGATGGCATGAAATAGATATAATATGGATATAATTTTGCTATCGCAAAAACTCAGGAGGTGCTGGTATGAATATCCGTCCATCTGCTGCAATTCGTCAGAACTACAACGAAATTGCCGATCTGTGCCGAAAGACCGCAGAGCCGATTTTCCTCACCAAAAATGGCGAGGGTGATTTGGTCGTCATGGACATTGAAACCTACGACAGACGGGAAAAGATATTGAAGCTTCGGGAGGAGCTGCTTGCCGTGGAGGAGGACCGACTTGCAGGCAGAACGGGATATACCCTCGACGAACTGGACGCTTATCTTGACGATGTCATCGCAGAGGCATAGCGTATGGCTGAAAACAAAAAATACAACGTTATTGTTTCTGACAGGGCAAAACGAATGTTGGGGACGCATATGCGTTTTATGGCGCAGGCCAGCAAGGAGACTGCTGCCAAAAAGAAACTGCTTATGACCGCCATGCGTTCACTCTCCCGGATGCCGCAGCGTTTTCCATTCTTCGAGGAACTGTCAGTCACGCCAAACAAGTATCACAAGATGTTTGTGGAAAAATGGTATCTCATCCTTTACCAGATACAGGACGATACGGTTTATATAGAATATATTCTCGACTGCCGCAGGGATTACGGTTGGCTTTTTCCCCTCCATCGTCTATAATAAAAGCAGACTATTCCAGCCTTCTGATGAATATGGATATAAAAGTACAACAATAAGGAGGACGTTATGCAAAAACGAGTCACCCGCCTGCTGGCCCTGCTCATGGCCGTGGTTCTGTCTCTCTGCCCGCTCGGCTGCGGCACGGGCCGGACGCCGCAGGCCAGCGAGGATGAGCATCAGCGGTTTACGGAGTTTTCCGAGGAACTGTTCCGGTCGGAGCTCCTTGAAAACACCATCAACCTGCACTATACGCTGGCCTATCCTGAAAAATACGGGATCAAAGATTATGACGTGGTTCTGCCCGTCGTCAGCGCAGACTCTGAAAAAGAGTCCTACGCCAGCGTCCGGGAGGTTTTGGGAGAGCTTGAGGACATCGAATACAAGCTTCTTCCGGACGACGACAGGCTCACCTACGACGTATTGAAAGAATACCTGGAAACCTCGCTGGAGGGGGAGGATTTCTATTATTTCTACGAGCCTTTCTCCCCCATCATGGGCTTCCAGTCCAACCTGTCCATCACCCTGGCGGAATACACCTTCCGGAGGGAGCAGGACGTGCAGGATTACCTTGCGCTTCTGGAACTCCTCCCCGCCTATGCGGACTCCCTGGTCACCCTTGAGAAGACCCGCTCCAAAATGGGCTACGCCATGCCGGACAGTACCATCGACGACGTGTTTGACAGCGTCCAGGAATTTTTAAATTCCGGGGAAGACAACATTTTCCTCACCTCCTTCGAGGAACGGCTGGAGAAGCTGGAGGACCTTTCTGAGGCCAAGAAGTCAGAATACGTAGATAAAAACCGGGAGATCCTGGAAAAGCAGATTCTCCCTTCCTATAAAAAGATCGGCCGCTGCCTCCAGGAGGTGCGGGGCACCGCAGAAAACGTCCAGGGGCTCTGCCATACGGAGGGAGGCGACGAGTATTACGCCCATCTGTTGAAGAGCATGGTGGGCTCCGGCCACACTCCGGAGGAAATGCTCGCCCTCGTCGAGGACCAGATCCAGCAGGACATGACGGAAATGTTCATGATCATGAGCAGTTCCCCGGAACTTCTGGAAAATTTTGACGGCACGATCCCGGAAGACCGGACGCCGGAGGAGATCCTGGAATATCTGAAAGAGGCCATGAAGGACGAGTATCCGGAGCTTCCCGTGGAGGCCGCCTATCAGATCAAATACGTCCCGGAGTACATGGAGGAGAGCACCAGCCCGGCCTTCTACATGACGCCGCCCTATGACCTCCCGGGTGAAAACACCATCTATATCAACAATTCCTCCACGGACGCAAGCTCCCTGTTTTCCACCTTGGCCCATGAGGGCTATCCCGGCCATCTGTATCAGATGGTCTACGCTTCGGCGACCTTCTCCAATCCCATCCGGAACCTGCTGTCCTACCTGGGATATTCGGAGGGCTGGGGCCTTTACGTGGAGCACGAGTCCTACGCCATGAATGACGAACTGACCTCGCAGTCAGAAGACCTTGCCAGACTGCACAGGCTGAATTCCTCCGTCAGCATCGCCGTCCATGCCCTGATCGACTTGAAGATCCACTACGAGGGCTGCTCCCCGGAGGAGATTCGGGCGCTTCTCACCACTTATTTCGGGGATCTGGGCGAGGAAGCAGTCCGGGAGCTCTATGACCTGATCGTCAGCGAGCCTGCCTATTACTTAAAATATTACGGAGGATATCTGGAGTTTCTGCTGCTTCGGGAGAAGGCCGAGGACCAGCTCGAAGAAAAATTTGACTTGAAGGAGTTCCACAAATTCCTTCTGGACATGGGGCCCTGCGCCTTCCCCACCATAGATACCTATATGGATGACTGGATCAAAGAACAGAAGTAAAATCCGGCATGCCCGCCGCTTCGGCGCTGCCGTTTGAAAGAAAGGAGACAAGATACCATGAAAAAACAACCGGATGAGCTTTGGAGGGACAGGAGACACGTCCTCTGGTTCCCCTTCTCCTTCGACAGATATTACATCGCCAACGGACGGCTCTACTGCCGTCACGGCCTTCTTCGCCAGGACGAACACGAATGCCTGCTGTACCGGATCCTGGACATTTCCCTGCGCCGGACCCTGGGCAACCGGTTCTGCGGTACCGGGACCATCACCCTCCGGACCACCGACGCCTCCGACCCGCTCTTAACCCTTAAAAATATCAAGCACAGCCGGGCCGTCAAGGAGATGCTCAGCAACCTGATCGAGGAAGAGCGGACCAAAAAAGGCATCACCGGCCGGGAAGTCCTCACCAACAGCGGCATGATGGACCGGAACGGGGACGGGCGGATCGATATCGACGATTTCCTGTAACGCCCGCCGAGGCGCCCTCCCCGGGGAGGGC
>JAAWRC010000043.1 GCA_022800815.1 Lachnospiraceae bacterium
TCCAATCCTCTGTCAACCTCATAGATCACTTTTCCATTGGTATCCGTGATATAGGTACTGACCACATTCTTGGGGAAAGAATAGGTTGGTATCACCCCTTCCTCATACAGCGCATCCAACAAACTTTTTTTATTTTCTAACTCGCTATTTCCTTCTGCGCCAAACAGCTCCGGATGAGAATCTCGCTTTTCCTTTAAGATTTTCAAATCGTCTTCCAGTTCATTCCTGAATTCCTGAAAGTCAAATGAACCTCCTGTCGGTATAAGCAAATCATCTGCTGAAATCCTGTATTTTTCAACAAATCCAAAAAAATCTTCTAAACACTCATCCACAAAATACGCCGCCGAACAAGTGTCCATACTTGAATTTTTTTCAACAAGAAACTCCTGCAAAATCACTATACTCAAATGCCTTTGCAATAATTTCCTGCTTCTGATATCAATCCATGGTTTCCTGGAGTCTCCTCGAAACATGGGAATCGGATTCTTAAAGTATAAGGTATCATGGGGCCCATCCTCACAGAATGTCACAATCGTAGACAAGCTGGATCCACGTCTTCCTGCGCGTCCAGCCCTCTGCTGGTAATTCTCCCTCATAGGCGGGATATTCCGCAACCCGACCGCAACCAATGACCCGATATCAATACCCACCTCCATAGTAGTGGTACTGCTGAGAATATCCACCGGTGTTTCCCCCTCCTGAATCAAGTCCTGAAAACGAAGCTCATACTTTTCCGTTTGACTCCACATCTCGTCCCGCTGATCTTTATGAGAAAGCTGAGCCGTATGCTCTTCTGTATCAATAACTCGAATTCTCTCTCCATTTAATGCATCCTCAATGGGTTTTCTCCAAAAGTTCAAGGATTCATATTCCTCACCCGACATTACATGAATTGCCGGATCGCCACAGCTTGGACATCGGCCCCGCAGTAAATACGGTGTTATTTCAGAGCATTTCTCACATCTGTACCAACAATGATTTTTATCAAATCTAGGCTTTATACGAGCAAGATCCACATAAAATTTCCCGTTATCCGGTGCCGCCGTATCCAGAAACATCTCTCTAAGAACCCTGCGCCATACATCGGCAGCTTGTGATTTCTCTGGCCATTCCATAGTCTCCCGAATTTTCTTTGAGAAATTCCAGTCCTTCTTCAGACCATATCCACCATAATTGATGCGGACATTCTCCCGCACCGTGTCTGTAATCCTGTGCCCTAAAGCGGTCGCCGTATCACAGACAAAAATCATCCAGGCATGAAATATTTCCACAAAGTCCTGATCAGTGACACAGATGTTATAATCTTCCAGCCGATCAACCGCATCCATGAGAGCTTGTTCTGTAGGCTCTATCCAGCATGTCGCAGAATCATACAGAGTATTATAACTGCCGGAAAATAACCGCAGCAAATATTCCTGCATTTTTAACGGGGCATTCTCCATAGAAAACCTTGGAACATATTCCCGGTTTCGTTTTCTGCTGCGCTCATCGCTGCGAAGCGCCGAAGAACAGTGAGCAGCAAATTTTTCTCTTTCCTGATCATGAAACAGTTGAACATTCCTTTCTCCTGCGGCAAGACAAAAGTAGTCATACAACATATCCATAGACCATTCTGCCGCAGACTTTTCCATTTTGTCAATTGCCAGCACAAACAACTGACGAACGGCCATGAGGTCAGAAGCCTCCGACATATCCCGTGCAAGCTTTGCTGCCCGCTGGCGGCTGTCAGAAAATAACAACACTTTTCTTCCCTCATTTGGCAAACGCTCTGGATTCTGATCCTTGCCAAGTATCCCAGGCTGAATCTGAAACTGCGCTTTGATCAAGTTAAAAAACGACTGATTTCCCCGTGTGTTAAATGAAGTCAGCTGCGCCTTTGACAACTGATGTTGACAATGAGGACAAATCCGAAATGTTATGACCTGAGGACGTCCCTTGACAGGATGATTACAGTAATACAGCTTTCTGATTCCCGGTTTCCCCTCCAAAGAATCATCTCTGAAACTTAAATACCCACTGCGTATATCAAGATAACAAGGCAAAATAGGATATTGCCCTTGCCCGGAAGGAGGCTTATAATCTTTTCCCGGAAGAAATAAATGAATTTCTTTCATACGGCGGTCTATTACTTGCCCAGGATAATTCCAAAGATAAACATTCCCCCGGAAAGAATCATTTTCCAAAATATAGCCCTTATAAAAAAGTGCACCGCACCGTCTGTCATTATAAAGCTCATATACAACGCTGTTGCAATGAGGGCCACCAGTCTACCATCAGACAAAAAAATATCACCCAAAGTCAAAGAACCGTCGGAATGAGGCCGCTCACAATTTTCATTTGCGCATGCATAGACACCGTGGATTCCCTTAAACAACATATGCATACGGGCAGGAAACAGGACAATTCCCTTTTCATTCCTGGCCAGAGGTGCGATTGCCAGAAGAATACTCACCCCAGAAAGCGCCCTATCCTCTTCAGTCCCAGGAAAAATCGTAGCTGCCAACTCCCGCAGAGATACCGCATTGCCACGGCACAGGTGAATCAGCTCATAAAAAGGCCGATATGCAATTATGTGGTCATACATCCACGCATATGCCGATTCCAAATCCCCAAAAGGTGCTGCTGTTCCCTCCACATCCTTCCAAAACTCATTCAAAGCTGCCAGACGTTTCTCTTCTTTCCCTTCCAGGTCCGCCGCCTGCGTTTCTTCAAACTTCAAAAAAGGAATATCGTACCGAAGCTTACTCTGAATTTCTTCCTTCTCACCAGTAAGATAACAGAATGTTCGCTCCTCATCAGCCGCCGTCAGTTCATTTGCAAACCGCATAACGGCACATCGGTCAGCATCATTCCTGTCCGGCATACTGGCGGTAGTCAATATAAATTGCACACGATCACGAGTAATCCCAAGCTTATGGAATAAACGCCGGATAAGCAAGGCCACTTCCCCGCCAGAAGAGCCTCTGTACATATGAGCCTCATCAATTACAAACAATAGCTTGTTCGACTCATCAGCCGTCAGCCATTCTTTTGTGTCAGACCATATTTTCCTCTCACGAGGCCTGAGAAGCATATACTCAAGCATGGAATAGTTTGTAATCAAAATATCAGGACTGTATTGCTGCATCTCAAACCTGGTGATCAGTTCTGCATCTTCATCATCCGGAATATGACTGCCGTCATGAAGCCGTCTCAAAAAACCTTCCATGTCATTCTTGGCAGGTATCTTTCCGCTATCTAACAGTCTCTCAAAAAAAGCTCTTTCCTCATCTGTTTGAGGAAATGCCATTCTAGCCAAAGTTTTTTCAAGTGCTCTATCCTGTTTTTTCTCCGGCATTTCTCCCGGATAAGGCGTTCTGCCGGTATACATGCCAAATTGTGGCCTGCGTATATCCTGTCCACAAACCTCCCTGAAAATATGGATGAATTTGTTTTCAGGATCCCCAATAAGACGTCTCAGCCTGCTAATTTGATCCGATACCAGAGCATTCATGGGATACATAATAATCGTTCTGACACCACGCATCCTCCAGGAAGCCTTAGAATTGCGGGCCTCATTTGCAAGTTTCGCCATAAGCGGCCACATAAAACACTCTGTTTTACCAGAACTGGTGCCTGTCGCAACAAAAAGATCTTTGCCGTCCACCGCCGTTTCCAGAGCCCTTATCTGGTGCAAAAAAGGCGATTCATGAACCCCAATCCCAGCCTTCGCCAACTTCTCAAAATACTCCTTCATCCACCCCGGCAAATCCGTTTGTTGAATACCATGGTATTGGCTCTTATAAGCAGGTGATGATTCGATAAACGGTTTTTGATACAAAAGCCCTTCATCATCCAACTGCGGGCTAATTGCCGATAAAAGCAGCGGAGATTTTCCAAAATACTGGGATTTAATATACTCTTCCAGCTCTGACCGCAATTGTCTATGTACAAAATTCGCTCCATTCGTCATAATATCATTCCTCTTTAAACCGGTATCCTATTGATTCCAAAACAGCTTTTATTGCCCAAAATACAGAACCCTCAAAAACCCTGTTAAAATCATGAGGCAGCCCCACATAAAATTTAGGCCAGCTGTAAAGCTTCACCAAATTAAGCTCCGCAGGCGGAAACAAATAATTGATATGTACCTGGACAATCTTTCCATCTATATGATAGGCAGTAGCCGGCAAAACATTTTTCGCAGACAGATACCCATTGGAAACTGTTCTGTAATTTCCTTCCCTGACCATCCATTCCGGCAGCTGGCTCCCCATTAACCGCTCATTTTCTATTTTATATAAATAGTAACTCCAATTTCCAGAAGATCCTGTCCGTGCCAAAGATATCTCACCCGTTTTATCCGGAATACCAATCCAATATCCATAATTAAAAGGCGGCTTTGTACGATGATATTCTACTTTTGTTTCGACAGCTACCGGCCTCCATTTCACATGAGATATCAGGTATTCCCATTGCTCTGTAAGTGTACTCTCCTGTAATTGGAACATCTCTTTCACCTGCAAAGGACTTGTATCTCCCACATCATAAGAATAACATCCAATACCGCTTACATGCTGTTTCCGGTCAAGAGAAACCCCTCGCATAAAATAAACTCCTCCGGCTTCTGATACGCACTCAGCAGCCGGTACAATCCTGTCCGGTGAATGATAAACATTGCCGGTACTTAAGAAAATATCATATACTTCATTACACAATCCTTCCGTGTCATCAGAATAAAATTGACGAATTTCCGGATACATTTCCAGATAGCTTTTTGTAAGCTTTGCTATCCTTTTCTTAAAATGTATAATAGAGGCCGGTTGAAGATCCTCCTGGATATCCCACAGGGAAGCATACCCCATCCTTCCAAGCAAACTGTAAACCACTCTTGCTTTCCAGGACCCTTCCCCTTCTGATTCTCCTTTAGAAATGTGAAATTCATCCGCAATCGTGCCAATAAGACCACAGTATTTCTTCATTCTGTTTCTCCAAGATAAGTATGAATATAAGACAGCACTTCAGACGACGCCAATGATTCCTTTGCTGCTCCTTTAAACAAATGGCTCCGAAGAACATCTATTCTGTCACAAACATATGCATAAGGAAGAATCGCAAATATATAATCATAATCAAAACTGTCATCTTCCAAAATAATATGCATGTCCGTCAAAATCTGTTGAACTAAGTTCCGACCAAGAATCCCCATCTTCATGTCACAAAATAATTTATTATGATAGGGTTTCGCCGCAGCACTGGTATAATGTTGGAACCCTTCTGTCATACATCCGCCAACAAACTTCCGAGTCGAATGCTTGTCTACAAAGTGCTCCGTTAATAAAGGCACCATATAATAGAAAAGGCTGTTAGGTTCAATCAATAAATCTTCCGAAAAAGGATGTATCCCTATGTAGAATCTATTTTTATCTGCTATAATTTCCGGCAAATACGGATTCCACGCACTGCAAAACAAATTTTCTATCGCAATAATCTTCTCCTCCGAATTGAAACATTGTTCCATAATTGAATTTGAATAATTTCCCTCCAGTCTCAAAGTTGCCGCCATACAGCCAAACAATGCCGCTGAAAAAGCATCCGCAATATCACGGGCACAAGGCCCGGCTAACAGCAAGGGGACATGATTTACATAGGCGGCGTACATATACGCCCCTAAAGCCTCAGCATACGTTTCAGAAACACCAGCTTCAAAAAACTCAAATCTGATTGTCTCTTTCAATTCAGTCCAGTCATGGTTCAACTCAAGCTCTTCCATCGGCAAATATTCCCCTTTTAAAAAATCTGCAGCCGGAATATCTGCCCGTGGCATCGCAACCATTCCAGCGCCTATCGGAAATTGAAATGCCATATTGGCAACAAATTCCGCTGCATGACTCTTGGCCCGTTCAATACGGTCAGAAACCTCTTTCTCTACATCAGCAGCTAATTGCTCCTGCCTTCCAAGCTCCCTCAAGACATCGTCCAGCTTCTCTTTTGTCTCTGTATATTCTTTATCCAGTTGCTCTAAAAACTCTGACTGCCGAACTGTTTTTTCTTGTATATGTTCAAATGCCTCATTTGCTTCTGCAATTTGTAAAGCATTTTTCTCTTTCCATTTCTCCGCTACAAGACCTTCACAAGCCTCCATTAATGTCGGATGGTTTTTTACACAACAGGACAATACCTCCCCCTCCAAATCAGAGTTATGAAGATATTGATCTGCTGTTTCAATAAATTGTTCTACAAACCCTTTCGCCTCTGTCATACTGCATTCACAGGCATCCGCAATTTCCTCATATAATCCGTCTGTGGGCAATTCTCTAAGGAAACTATTGAAATTCTGGTACTCGATTTTTGCAAATCCTTTTTGTTTCATAGCCATCCATGTTGTTCTTTGCATCAGAATATCTTTTACGATTTCCAAGGGATTTTTAACACGAATGATCTTGCTTGGCCTGCCTAAATTAAATCTCCGATGAAAATACCTTCTGTCAATAGCAAACATATCTTCGCTGGTTAATAAAAATTCCGGAAGTGAAAAGACATTTGATTTTAGCTTAACTCTATTTTCTGTAATATCCAAATCCTTAGGAGTACAGAATACCCCCTCGTAAATTCCATTTTCATTCCAATAAACAAAGAGCATCTTACGTGATACGATGGTATCCATAATTCCATATTTCAGTTTTTCCAAAAGTTCATTCATAGAGCTACAATCTTGAACGATAATAATTTCAGCAGGAACATATTTCTCTTTATATACAGACAAAATATAGTCTTTCGTTGGGTCGTTTAAATTGGGAACAACTCTCCAATCCCAAACACCGACAAATCCCTCTGAGCCAGGTGTTTGCTTTTCTTTTATATACAATTTGTTGTAAGCCGGTGCATCAGACAAATAACTGCCTAAAATAACACCATCCTTAATATCTGAAAGTCTGGCTAATCTTAAACGTCTTTCGTAATCATGTACCACCTTACACAACGATGTAAATGGATACTCTGCATCGCAAACCATTTCTCCACTAAAAACAGATTTTTTCTCAAGCTTGTTTATTTCGATAAGTTCTGCTTCTAAGCCCTCTATTTTTACTTTAGCTTGCTCAAGTTCCATTTCTGTATCAGCCAGTTTCTGTCTGGTTTTTTCCACATTGACTTCTAATTCCTCAATATTCCGTATATAATTATCCTCAGAAGCCTCCCACTCTGCTTTTGCATTCGATAACTGTTCATTTAATGTAACGCTATCTACCCCTTTTTCTGTTTCCAAAACAGCGGATAAAGCATTCTCTTGTTTCACTGATAGTAATTGTACCGCACTTTTTGCCAATCGAATATATTCCTCAGAACAAGATTGTTCAACAATCTTAAAATAAAGATCTAATCGCTCAGAAAAAACTGTTTGGAGAAGCGTCAGAAGTAACGCAGATTCCGAATCTTTTCCTTCCTTGATCAAATCATTTTTCTGGGTATTGATTTCTTTAAGTAAAAGAACGATTCGATCATTTACAAATGATACTATAAATGGTTCATTCCTATAACGAATCATTAATCTTACTGCCTTTTTTTCAGAAATCCCATTTGGCCGGAAGCCAGGATATATTTTGGAGAATTTTTGTGGATTATTCTGAAAATATTTTTTAATTTCTTTTCCTGTAATAAGATTACAAATATAAGTCAACTCTTCATCCGTAAGTTTTTCAACATGATTCATCTTTATGCTCCTTATCTTCTGGATTGTACTTCTGTTATAAAATGCTTAAAATAGCGAAGTGCCTCCTCCGGAATAAAGCCATCTCTGATTTTTTTATAAAGCCATCTTTTCACTTCCGGATAATTCTCTAACTGACCGACAGCCGCTCCTAATTCATGAGATATTGGTATTAATCTGCCCTTAAAAGCGTTTAATCTCCTGACAATATCAAAGTCCCATTTAAGAGCTTCCTGTATTTTTCTCTCGTATTTGACTGACCAAACCAAATCAAGCCCTTGCATAACTTTAATCTCTGTTTCAAAATGTATATTTTCAATTTCTATTCTGCTGTTTGCTTTCAAAACACGCTTTTCCTGTACGGTTCCTCCCTCCAAAACAATTACAGTTCCATCATAGTGGGCACTTACATACAATATCTGTTGTTCCGGCAATTCGTATTGAATACCTGAATCAAGTATATTTCCATAAATGTCTAAAATTTCAACAACCGGTTTAGACATTGTATCACTCAGCTGTTCTCTCCAAAAATAAGTATACTCTAATACATTCGTTCGTCCAATAGAAATCAGCTGTTGGCGACCATTGCAATCCACCCTAATTACTTTCCCATTTTCCTCTGGGCAGGAAAACCTTTTAATCGTTGTAGCAGGAAACGCTTTCTCAACAATATCCTCCCCACCATGCATATACATGAAAAGTTGACCTTTGTTATGCTGAATAACATAAGGTGTCTTTCTATACACTGGCCAAACCGGATTTAAAGAGAGAGGTGATTCTGTAAGACGACAAGCTAAATCTAAAAAGAAGCGGGCAGCATCTTCTGCAAATTTCGTTGCTTTTATCTCGTATATGTACCATGTACATTTAGAATTCCTTTTTTCACAAACTTTCTTAAGTTCTATGTTTGGGGAATTTGAACGAATTCTTTTTGCGCATAGCAGATAGTAACTATTACCAACCTGAACCTCTGCCCCATCCGGCAGCTTCTTTCCTGTTTTACATGAAAAAACACTGCCGGAACGATCAATTCCTTTTATATACTGAGGCCAAAAAACTCTCAGATCACTGCCAACATCCAATTTATATTTTGGAGCTGGCATACTTCCAATATAGACATAGGTAAGCGTCTCTGGGTTCAGACGCTCGAAAGAGTATGTATATTGGTTATCCTGACTTTCCAAAGGCTGAATAACCACATACTGTAGTTTCCGCTCCTGTAAAATGGATTGTGGAACATACAGCAATCCCAGTTCCAAATCAAATTGATTGTCTGTAATATTACATATTTTTATAGGCAGCTCATACTCTTTTACATTATAAGTCATACAGACAGAGGGGCCAAAAGTTCGCTCCGGGCAATCTTTACTCTTTTCCGATATTTTATGTCTGAAATGACGGACATTTTTTTCCCCGTCTGTAAGAATAACATACTGGCCACATAATTCACACATAAATAAACCACTTGCCGCCGAAACCATCCCACCCGAATGAAGCTTTGCCGCTTCATTAGCCGTTATCCTTTTCCATCCGTGTTCCGACCACATACAAACGTGAGTTAAAGAAGCCATTTTTCTCTCCAATTAAGTTTCTAGTTTTTATTCACTATATTTATTGTAACTCTATTTGTCAAAAAACGCTATAAATTTTGCTATATCGCCATCAATATTTTACTCACCTCGGCAGACTATTCTCCACACACAGCGCCCCATAGCCCACCTGCGGATTTGGATACTCCGTAAAGCCCGGCAAAGGCTTTGCGCCTCGCCGCAGGTATGCCTTCAACTTTTCCCCGTAGAGGTAGGGGTCGTTTCCCCGCACGATACCCCACTCCATGAGAAGGGCGGCGGCACCGGATACGAAGGGGGTCGCAAAGGAGGTCCCGGTCACGGGGCCGTAGCCGCCGCCGGCCTGGATGGTCTCGATGCCGACACCGGGCGCCACTAGATCCGGTTTGACCTGATTGGTAATGCGGGTGTAGCCCCGGCCGGAAAAGTCCGCATAGGTCAGGTAATAGCTGTCGTAGGCTCCCACGGTGATCACGTCGGCGGCAGCGCTGGGAATGGTCAGGGAAATGTCCGGCATCGGACTTCCGAAGCGGGTGGAGCGATTCAGGACAGCTTCACTGGGAAGCCACATATCAAAACGGCCCTCCACGATGCGAATCGGTGTCAGTTCAATGAGATAGATTCCGCTCTCCAGATAGGTGTCTGTGGGAATGAAATCCAGATAGATCTCCTGGGCCGTGCTGTAAGGAATCGGCACTCCGTAGTAAACAAAGATCTCCGCCGCCTCCGTAAAAAACCGGCTCACCGGCTGGGAACTGCTGAAGGGACCGAACCGCTCGCCCCGGGGAGTGACCAACTGAATGGTAAATTCATCCACATAGGATTTCCAGATCTGCAGGTTAAGGCCAGTCTCGTATTCTCCTATGGTTAGCTGCACCCGGGTGCTCCCCATTCCGGTGCCGATCCCCTCTGGTAGGTTTGTGAGGACGCCGGAAACGTGGCCGCCGCTGCCGCCCTCGTTGCCGCTGCCCACGCAGATAGACAGCTTTCCCAGGTTGGAGATGTCGTTCAGATAAGATTCCAGAAGAGAATTCCCCTCATGGGAGCCGTAAGTATTCCCAAAGCTTAAATTGATAACCATCGGAAAGCCCTGCTCCAGCATTTTCCGGACCGCATAATCCACCGCCTCCATAAGCTCCACCGTGCGGGGAAAGCCCCCTCCCGTGTTCCCCAGCTTCACCACAATCAGCTCACTCTCCGGGGCCACCCCCCGGTAACGGTTTCCGCCCAGACTTCCCCTGCCTGCGGCAATCCCCGTCACCGGAGTTCCGTGGTTCTGAAAATCCTGGGACGGCACCAGAGAACGGTTCCCTGTAGCAATGGCCTCATTGATCTGTTCCCTCGTAAATTCCGCACCGATGTGATAGCCCTCCGGTGGCGTCCCAACGGCAGTCTGGTCCCACAAAAACAAAATCCGGCTCTCGCCCATTCCATTCTGAAAATCCTCCAACCAGTAATCCAGACCGGAGTCAATGACAGCGATCACGACTCCTGCCCCAAAAAGAGAATTGCTCCCGGACTGTAACGGATTCACGCAGGAAACACTTCTCCCGTTTGCCACCGCAAAGGTAAGCCCCTTGGGCTTCTCCACATATTCGATTTCCGGCTGCCAGGAAAAGCTCCGCACTTCACTTTCCGGCAGAGTCACGATGGCATAGCCACCGAGAAGCTCCGTGATCTGTACGCTCTCGTCAGCCAATCGTCTGATGTCTCCCGTATACCGCACAATCAGATCCCATGTCTTCGCTTCCTCATTATACCCCACATCCAAGTCCAGGGATTTTTCCCGCTCCGCCTGGGGCACATTAAGTGCCAAATTCAACACATTCTCCAGCTTTTCGTCCTGCATGAGAGACTCTTTTCCTGCTCTTTGCTTATAATCTATGAAAAAAACAGCTCTGGGATGCCCCAAAGCTGTTCATTTATCCGTCCCGTCAAAGGGCATACTGCCGTTCCCCAAAGATTGCGGTTCCCACCCGCACCATGGTGGCGCCCTCCTCGATGGCCACCTCGAAATCCCCGGTCATTCCCATGGAAAGCTCTTTCATCTCCACGCCCGGAATCTGTTCCGCCTTTACGGCCTCGAAAAGCGTTCGCATCTCCTTAAAATATCCTCTGGCCTCCTCCGGCTCCTCCACCGGAGGCGCAATGGTCATCAGGCCTCTGACCTGCACCCGGGAAAGCTCCGCAATCTCCCGGATCAACGGGATCGCCCCCTCCTTCGGGATCCCGTCTTTGCTCTCCTCGCCGCCGATGTTGATCTCAATCAGAACCGGACAGGTCACATTGCACTTTTCAGCTTCCTTCTGGATCTCCTTTGCCAGCCGGAGGGAATCCACCGAATGAATCAGATACACCTTATCCACAATATATTTTACCTTATTTCTCTGCAGATGGCCGATGAGATGCCAGTGGAGCGGTTCCTCGATCTCCTCGATCTTTCCACAAAGCTCCTGCACCTTGTTCTCTCCAAAATCCACCACGCCGCAGTCCATGATCTCCCGGATGGCAGAGACCGGCTTCGTCTTGCTGACTGCGATTAATGTCACGTCCTCACGTTTCCTTCCGGCCCGCTCACAGGCCGCCCAGGCCCGCCGCCTGACTTCCTCCAGATTTTCCTTTAACATCCTCTCACCTCAACCATCGCCGCTTCGGGCTGATATTTTCAAATCCTTTCTGATTTTACCATATCTTGCCCGGGATCCGCAAGGGTTCCGCCGACAATCTCCCGAAGCGTTGCGTGGATTTCCTTTGCAAAGAGGATGGGATCCTCTTCCGCCTCCTCCTTGGAGAAGGTCTCGTAGGCCCACCAGCCGTCAAAGCCTGTCTCCTTGATGGCCTGAATCCACTCCGTGACCGGCACCGAACCACGACCCAGCCGCACGTTGCGCAGCACCGGCTCCACCGGCACCTCCCCCTCTTTTACGTCCAGGGAATCGCAGACATGTACGCCCAGGATCAGTTCCGGTTCGATGGTGCGGATGAAATCCGTCGTGACCCCTCCGATATAGGAATGGAAGAAATCAAAGACGATCTTCATGTTTTCCCGCTCCACCTGCCTGCAGATGGGGACGCTCTGGAGGGGTGAGGCGATGGGCGTCCAGCAGAGAGGCTCAAAATAGATGATCAGACCGAACTGGGCCGCCAGGTCGCAGAGAGCCCGAAGATTCTTCACCGTAAGGGCCGTCTGTTCCTCAAGGGCCAGCCCCTGGAGCCCCATGTAACCATGGTAGGGCATCCCCTTCCAGAATGCCTCCACGGCCCGGTAATCCGTGGGGCCGCTGAGGACCTCAATGGCCTCCGCCCCGATCTCGGCGCTCAAGGCAAAAAGCTTCTCTGCCTCCCGCATCATGGCCACGTATTCATAGCCCTGGCGCTCACAATTCTCCAGCCAGCTCACGGCAGAGAGCTTAAGCCCCCCGGCCAACTCGTTCACATCCTTTACGGAATAACCGGCGTCCAGAAAATACTGGAGCTGGATCTTGGTCGGCTCTGCGTAATCGAAGCCCGCCGTCTTCGCCGCCTGAAAAAAGGTCCGCAGGTTGGCCCTGCCCACATCAGAATTGTGTAATGATAAAGGGATACGTTTCATAAGATTCCTCCTTCTTTTAATACATGGACTGTGATCTCTCCGGCCTGCCCGCCACTGTTGGCCGCCGCTTCTCCCAGAAAAACGGCCGGCTTCGTCTTGCCGTGGAAATCACTTCCGCAGGTGACAAGCTTCCCAAGTCTTTCGGCCGTCTCCAAAAAATATTTCTCCTGGGCCTCGCTGTGGTAACTGCTGAACACCTCGATGCCGTCAAGCTCCAGGGCCAAAAGTTCTTCCAACTCCTTCTCCCTGCCCTTAAGATTGGCTCCCGGGTGGGCCAGGACAGAGAGTCCGCCGGCCCCGTGGATCCAGTCTGCCACTTCTTCCATAGAGGGATAGGAGATGGAACCATGGCAGGGCTTTCCCTGGGAATAAAAATCCCAGTAAAAATTCACGTAAGGGTTGTCGCTCCGCTCCCCGCCTTTCCGGTAAGGCTTAAGCAATGGATGATCTTCGTACTCCGGTTTGGAGAGGAGCACCTCCCCGAACATTTCCCCGGTCCACTTTCCTTTCCAGAAAGCCTCCGACGAAACCCGGTCCATTTCCTCCTCCGTCACCGAAAATCCCAGTTTTCTGGTCTTTTCAAGCATCTCCAGGGAAGCCCTCCTGCTCTGATCCATAACTGCCCGCTCCAGCTTGGCAAAGGCCTCGTTTTCGCAGTCGATTCCATAACCCAGCATATGAAAATTTCTTCCATGATACATGCAGTCAAATTCTCCGCCGGAAATATAGCTAAGCCCCAGAGACTCTGCCGCCTTCCTTGCCTCCTGATTTGCCCGGACACAGTTATGGTCCGTCACGGAAACAATCCGGATTCCCTGTTCTTTGCACCGAAAGACCAGACATTCCGGCGTAAATTCTCCGTCATCGCTGTAGCGGCTGTGCATATGCAAATCGATCATCATTTCCTCCTTTGAGTTTCCGTATCTTGTAATTATCAGGAAGAAAAACGATTTTTTCTAAGCCACAACCGTATGAAAGCCGTCGGTACTTAGTGGTTTCCAAGCGATAGCGCCGGAAAACACTTAGTATCCGCTACGAGCTTTCATGGTGCTGAGCGCCAGTGGCGCTCGTTTAGCACCGACCGAAGCGGAGCGTAGACCGAAAGCGTGTTCTGGCGTGAAAAGAATCGATTTTTCTTCCGTATTTCTTGCAATAAAAGATACGAAAACTCAATCATTTCCTCCTGTTGCAAGTTTCCACACTCTGTATTATGCTTATAGAATAACACGAAAAGAATTTTTCCGTTAGAACAGAAGACGCCCCCTGTCTTCTCCGCTCCCTCGTCTTCCACGGCCGCCTGGTGGGCGGCGGTATGGACAGCATTTTCTGGCAGAAATATCTGGAGCCTTTGCTTGCGGATGCCTGTTTTTCCTTCTTCCCTTTAAGCCGCGGCATCGACTGGCAGGAAAAAGCCCTCCAAGCCATAGAAAAAGCCTGGCTCTCCTGCGCCGCAGAAAAACCGGGCTTTGAATTCTCCGTCCGAAGCTCCTTATCCGAACTGCTGTATCTTCTGCATGCCAACAGGCCCCGGACCGGCCAAAACCGCCCCTCTCCCAAGGCGCTCCGGGAACAGGAACGGCTGAAACGCATGCTGACATATATCCATGAGCACAGCTCCCTTGAACTCACCGTCCTTAAGATCGCAGAAAGCGCTCTTGTCAGTGAGAGCGAATGCCTTCGCTGCTTTAAAAATATCATCGGAATGGCACCCATCCGTTACGTCAAACAATACCGCCTGCAAAAAGCCGCCGAACTGCTCGTAAACTCCCAGGAGCCCATTGCCGCCGTCGCCGCCTCCTGCGGCTTCCAGGAGATGAGCTATTTTGCCAAAGCCTTCCGGGAGGCCTATGCTATGACCCCCTCCGCCTGGCGGAACGCTCACAGGCGGTCAAGCAGCCCGGAGAGCCCCTCCTCCTCAAAAATCTCCCGGTAATAGCCGACCTCGTTCTGGATCAACTCGTCGATCACGGACATGCCCAGGAGCTCCACCGGTGCCTTGTCGTCGGTCAGCAGGTAATTTCCCCGCTCATAGGCCGCAAGGCCCGCCTCCACCTCCGCCATCATATGCTTTAACTCCTCATCCTCAAGCTCTGCGGCTCCGTCAGAAAGCCGCAGGGAACCGTCCCCCTTCATAAAAGCAAACAGCTCCCGGTTGGTGGTGCGGGGCACCTCCACCGTGCAGACCTCCGGAAACACCGACGCAATGGTATCCGAGAGATACTGGTTGATGTTCCCCTCCTTCTCCGTATGCATGTTCATGTTCACCACCATGACACCGTCCTCCGTGAGATGATCCCGCACCATGGTAAAAAACTCCTTGGAGGACATCTGAAAGGGAATGGTGATGTCCTGATAGGCGTCCACCATGATGACATCGTATTTCTCCCGGTCCACATTCAGATAGGCCCGCCCGTCATAGGTGGCCACTTTAACCGTCTGCGGCAGGGCAAAATACGTTCCCGCCAAATCGGTGATCTTCTGGTCGATCTCCACCCCCTCTACTGCCGCATGAGAAAAATATCGGCCGCATTGGGTGGCAAAGGTTCCCGTCCCCATGCCGAGGATCAGGATCTTTGGAGCCTCCTTTTCCGGAACCCCCGCCATAACCGGAGCCGCCAGGGCATAGTCGTAATACATTCCCGTCAGGCTCTCGTCCTTTTTCATGATGGACTGGACGCCGAACAGCACGTTGGTGGAAAGGATCACGCTGTCGTCCGTCTCCTTCACCTGAAGATAATTGTAAATGGATTCCCCCTCGTAGAGCAGATCCTTCTCCCAAAAGGCAAAGCTGTCAAAAAAGGCCGACACGCTGCATCCCGCAAACAGCAGGACACAGACCACGCTCTTCACCAGCCTGGTCTTCGCACTGATGAAATACACCAGCCCCAGAAGAAGCAGAATGCCGGAAAAGATCAGAAAAGTCACCGAGGTGCCCACCGCCGGGATGGTCACGAAGGTGGGGAGAAAGGTGCCGATGATGCTCCCGATGGTGTTGAAAGCCCCCAGGGTGCCCACCACCTTCCCGCTGTCGTCCAGGCTGTCCACCGTATACTTGACCAGGGACGGTGTCACCGTCCCCAGCAAAAAAAGCGGAAACACGAAGATCACCATGCAGGTGAAGAACGCCGCCCAGATCAGCAGGTTGCTGTTCACCGCAAATACCAGAAGGGCAGAGATCCCGATGATAATGTATTTTCCCACCAGGGGAATGGCGGCAATCCAGACGGCCGAGATCATCAGCCTGGCATAGAGCCTGTCAGGATTGGGATTCTTATCCGCCGTCCTCCCGCCCCAGATATTCCCCAGGGCCATGGCGATCATTACCGTCCCGATAATAATTGTGTAGACGATCTGGGACGAACTGAAATAAGGCGCCAGAAGCCGGCTCGCCGCCAGCTCCACAGCCATCACGGACATTCCCGCAAAGAATTCCGTCAGATACAGGTAATATTTGTTCTTTAAAATCGTTCCGGTCTTCATCTGAAAGTCTCCATCCATAAACATAATATCCTTATTATACCTGTTCCGGAGAGAGGGTTCAAGAGCGGATTTTTCCAGACGAAGCCATCCTGTTTAAAAGATGGGGAACACGGTCATGATCCAGCCCACGCAGACCACGGTCACCACGAGGAACGGAATGATCCCCATTTTGATCAGATCCTTCATTTTATAGCTTCCCAGCCCCATCATAAGCGGCACCACCGGCGTTGCCAGGGGCGTAAAGAATGCGATCTGTGTCGCAATGATACAGAGGATCACCGGCCCGATGGGATTGGCCCCCATGGATTTGCAGAGCATGATGTAAAGAGGTGCGAAAATCGAGTACACGCCAAGGTTCAGCATAAACTGGGTCAAAATGAACGGCACCAGGAATAACAGCAGACCGGCCAGGTAATTGTTATTGAGTCCCATGACTACATTGGAAAGGACCTCCCCGATCCTGTCCGCCGCACCGGTGGCCGAAAGTCCGTTGGCGATCCCCAGTGCCCCCACATACAGAAAGATCATGCTCAGATTCATGGACTCGATGGCTTCCTTTTTATCCAGCACGCCGCTGGCCACGATGGTCAGCGCCCCGGCCATGGCGATCTGCCAGGTGGGAATGTTTAAGGTTGACGAGAAGATCATTCCCACCAGTACCGCTACAAAGGTTCCGTAACCGATCACTTCCCGGACGGGACCAAGGGGCTCCTGCTCCTTTCTGCCGCCGGAAACGCCCTCTCCCGCATCGGGATAATCCGGCGTAAACCGGGGCACCACGAAAATCGTCAAAAGTAACACAGCCACCAGAACAGGCCATTTCGCCCAGGTGATGTCCATGGCCGTAATGGTGTAATCCATGTAATCATAAGCCTCAAAGAATCCTTCGATGCGGGCCACCTCCGAGATTGCCGCACTGAGAGGCAACGTGAGGGTTGATGCCACTGCCGTAAGCCCCAGTGGAAACACCATTTTGGAGGGATTGACCTTCATCTCCCGGCAGACCGCAAGGGCCATGGGGATCACGATGCTGAAGCACACGATCGCACTGGGAATGAACTGGGTGAGGATTGCGATCAGGATTGCATATCCGGCCAGCACCTTTGTAAAAGAACCTTTGCTGATGCGGCAGATCGACTTGGAAATGTGGTTGATCATCTGGGTCCGGTTAAGGCCTGCCGCCACGATAAACATGCTCGCCATCAGGATGGCGCTGGAATTTCCAAAGCCGCCGAGGGCCGTCTTAGCATCGAGGCATCCGGTGAACACCATGGCCAGCATTCCGATCAGGGCAATGGTCGCCAGGGAGACGTACTTGCTCCCCACCGCAAATCCGATCAGAGTCAACACAAAAATTATCATACAGATTGTCATCTGAGTCATTGTCTTCTCCTTTTTCTATCCTTTTGTTTTTTTCGGCTGCCCTCTTTAGCGATCCCGTTTTCCAAGGCAGGGCCCGCACACATCTGTAAGACCGACCATGGCAAAGAGGGCCAGAAGGTTCCTCTGAGGGCCCTTATAGGCATCTGTCGGGTCAAACCACTCCTTCACCGAATGGTTCAGCCCCGCCGTGCCGCCGCCGCAGATACAGACTGCCGGAATCCCCAGACTGATGGGAACGTTGGCATCCGTACTCCCGTTTGACATATAGACCGGTTCCTCCCCCATCAGGCGGTAAGCACCCGCCCAGATATTCACAATCTCACAGTCCTCCGGCTGGCTTCCCACGGGCCTGTCCCCAATGGGCGTGATCTCCAGCTCGATGCGTGCTTCCCGGTCGAACTGGACGATCCCCGACTGCTCATAGGTCCGCTCCTGCACCCAGCGGGCATTTTCATCCTCCACGGCCCGCTTTAAGCATTCCCGGAATTTCGCATCCAGCTCTTCAAGCTCTGCCACACCGTCGGCCCGCATATCCACCTGCATCGAACACTGGGAGGCAATGGCATTGACAGAGGTTCCACCCTCCACCACGCCCACGGAAAAGGTCGTTTTGGGATCCTTCGGCGTGCGGACCTCCGAAAGGTAGCTGATGGCCCGTCCCATGGCATGGATCGGATTGACCACGCCAAAGGCATTGTAGGAATGTCCGCCCGGTCCCCGAAAGGTGACCTTGTAGCGGTGGCTCCCGGTACCGCCGTAACAGATCAGACACCCCACCGCATCCAGGCTCACAAAGCCGTCGATCTCATCTGCATGCTTCCCGAAGAAATGCTTCACGCCCCTCAGATTTCCAAGGGCTTCCTCTCCCACATTCCCGCCAATGATCAGATCGCCCACAGGCTTAAGCCCCACCTTTTTCATCGTCCGTAGCATGGTCAGAACCTCCGCCATTCCCCTGGTATCGTCGGCAATTCCCGGCACACAGATCTTATTGCCGTCCCAGGTAAGCTCCAGGGGTGTCTCCGGCGGAAATACTGTGTCCATATGGGCGGAAAGATAGACCGTCGGGCCCTCCCCGCTTCCCGGTATCCTGGTGTAGACATTCCCCACCTCGTCCATTTCTGTTTCATACCCGATCTCCTCAATCATTTTCTGAAACCTTTTGGCCCGCTCTTCCTCCTGATTGGAGTAAGCAGGAATCTGAACCAGTTCCAACTGCTGCTCCAGCGTATGCCTGTCATCCGTCTCCAAATACTGAAATGCCTCCTGCATAGGAGCCGAGTGTAAAAGAGTTTCTACGACTGTCTTCATCATTTCCATCCTCTCCTGTCCCAGACAAAATTCTGTCTGTTTTCCCTGATTATAGCACTTGACAAAAAAACCATGGAAATATATAATTTTTATAAATTTTTATATGGAACATCAACCCCAGAGATAAGAGAGGTCCGCCATGAAGCTGGAACAGATTTCTTATGTGATCGAGATTGCCGAGACGGGTTCTTTCAGCCAAGCTGCGAGAAACCTGTTTATTTCTCAGCCAAATTTAAGCAGCTCCATCAAGAAACTGGAGGAGGCAATGGGATTCGAAATCTTCAAGAGAAAAAGCTCCGGCGCCATTTTGACTCCGGAGGGAAGGGAGCTTCTGATCCACTGCCAGATCATCCGGCAGGAATGCCTTTGCCTGCAAAAGATCAGGAGCAGCAACGAAAAGATTCCGGGACTCTTGCTCCGGGTGGCTTCCCTAAACACCCTCCAGATCTCTTCCGTCCCGGTCCCGGTGATCAAACGTTATCAGGGAAGTCCCCTCAATTTCGTCCTTACGAATTATACGGATCTGGACACCCTGGTCCGTCAGGTAGCGGCCTGCCGCTTTGATTTTGCCCTTCTGGGCATTGCCTCCCCCTATGTCCGTTCCGCCAAAGCGCTGTTCCGAAAGCACGATATCGAATATCATTCGATCAAGCAGGTTCCCATCTGCGCCGTGGTCGGTCCCCGGTCGCCTCTGTTTAGACAGACGAATCCGCTTCCCATGGAAACTCTTTTTTCCCATACCATTGTTTCCTACGGGGATATTTCCGAGGATCCTTCCTACTGCCTTCCTTTTTCCATGGGCATCGAAAACAAGGTCCACGGCCATATTCACGTCAACAGCAGTCAGCTCTTCTTTCAGCTTGTTCAAGAGACAGCCTCCATCGGCCTGATCGCCGCCAACCCGGAGGCCGCCTGCCTGCCTTCCGAACAAGTCTGTATCCTGAAGCTTTCCGACTGCCCGGTCGATGTGGAGCTTTCCTGGGTCAAGCTCAGACGGGTTCCCTTAAGCTCCATCGCCTCGGAATTTCTGGATTCCTATAAAAACCTCTGCTGACGGAAGCCCGGTAAAATCTCCGCTTACCCATTTCGATTTTATATGGAAATCCATATATGTTTTGATTCCTAAAATGAAAGGAGCCTTCTCCCATGAAAACAATAAAAATTTTTTCCTCATCGCCAAACGGAGTCGCACGCTTCATCATCCGCCTCACTTTCCTTTTTACCCTTCTCGGAGTCGAAGTTTTGATGACGGCCTGCTCTTATAAAAAGGATCCCTCCATCAAAACAGAACCAAGCCCTATCGTCTCGCAGGCGGAGGCAGTTGTGCCGGACCCTCCGGCAAGTTCATCTGCCTCCGATGTGGAGAAACAGACAGCGGCAACGGCCGTCTCCGAAATCTCCGACCGGCTTGATTTGGAGACAGCTAAGCAAACCGCTCTCCTCGACGCAGGCGTCCGTGATTCTGATGTCACCTACAAAAAAGCCGAACTGGACTACGATGATAGAAATCTGGTTTATGAGATTGAATTTTATACGGCAACCCACGATTATGGGTATGAGATCGACGCAGTATCCGGCGAAATCCGCCATAGGGAGCATGAGGTTCACCACATCCCAGAAAGCGGGCACCATGCTCCCGGCGGAGTGGCCGCCTCTCCCTCAGAGGATGGCTCTGACATCGGTCTGGAAGCCGCACAGGCCATTGCCGTAGAGCATGCGGGCGTTTCCGCTTCCGAGATTGTCTTCACCAAGGCCAAGCAGGAGTATGAAGATGGACGCCTGATCTATGAGATTGAATTCTGGAAAGATAGGATAGAGTATGAATACGAAATTGATGCCTTATCCGGGGATATTTTAAAAGCAGATTCGGATTACGACGATTGAATGAAAAATCCCGGACAAAGACAGGAGCCGTCACCGGCTCCTGCTTTTGTCCGTTTATGGAAATTTTATGGAAATGAAATTTCTTTTTCCGCTCTTATTTTTCTTTTATTCCTCTGCCCTTGCCGCAATCTCCTTGGCCTGGACATCGCTGGGCGCCTGCTCATAGCGTGCAAACTCATACTCGAAATGTCCGATGCCGCCGGTCATGGAACGAAGGTCGGTGGAATATCCGATCAGCTCCGACATGGGAATGTCTGCCTCAATGATCTGATTGCCCTTGTGGTCGGGATTCATCCCCAGCACGCGGCCTCTCCTCTTGTTCAGGTCACCCATAATGTCACCGGTAAACTTATCCGGCACCTTCACCTTCAGGGAAGCGATGGGTTCCAGGAGCACCGGCTTCGCATCCGGCTCTGAAAAGGCTTTCTTCACCGCAAGGATCGTCGCCATCTTGAAGGCCATCTCCGAAGAGTCCACCGCATGGTAGGAACCGAATACCAAAGTCGCCTTCATGCCCACGACGGGATAGCCCGCCAGCGGTCCTTTGAGCACGGATTCCTGGATGCCCTTCTCCACGGCGGGGAAGTAATTCTTGGGAACCACGCCGCCCACAATCTTCTCCTCGAACACGTAAGGCTTCTCCAGATCTCCAGAGGGTTCGAATTCGATGACGACATCGCCGTACTGTCCGTGTCCGCCGGACTGCTTCTTGTGCTTGCCCTGTACCTTCACCTTGCCCCGGATGGTCTCCCTAAAGGCAATCTTTGGCCTGGAAAGCTCTGCCTCAACCTTGTAACGGTTCAAAAGCTTGCTGATGACCACCTCCAGCTGCTGGTCGCCGATGCCGTAAAGAAGGGTCTGGCGGTTCTCCTTATCATTGACCGTCTTTAAGGTGAGATCCTCCTCCATCAGCTTCTGGAGGGCGCCTGCAATCTTGTCCTCGTCTCCCTTGTTCTTCGCCTTGTAGCTCATATAAGTATAAGGCCTGGAGATCTCCGGGCGGTCGTACATCACCGGCACGGCCTTGGTGGCCAGAGTATCCCCGGTTCCGGTCACGGAAAGCTTCGGGATGGCGCCGATGTCGCCGCTCCTAAGAGCCGACACCTCGATGGCCTCCTTGCCCCGCATCACGTAGATCTTGTTTAACTTCTCGTCCGCCTCTTTATTGACATTATAAAGGGCGCTGTCAGAGCGGAGCACGCCGGAGCAGACCTTCACATAAGAATACTTTCCGATAAAAGGATCCACCAGGGTCTTCCAGACCTTCAAAGTCAGCGGATTGGCATCCTGGTAATTGGCCTCGAACACGTCGCCCGTGGCCGTGTTGGTGCCGGCGATCTCAAGCTTTTCCGGGGAAGCGAAGTATTTTTCCACGGCCTGCAAGAGCATGGTGGTGCCCTGCCCGTTGACGCCCGCACCGATCAACACGGGAACGATGGCACCGTCCATGACATGCTGGCGCAGGGCAATGGAAATCTCGTCGTAGGTGAATTCCTCGCCTGCAAAATAACGGTCCATGTATTCCTCGCTGGTCTCCGCCACGGCCTCCATGAGGGCCTCCCTGCAGGTCTCCAGATTCTTCATGGAATAATCCGGAATCTCGCACTCCTCATAATCGCTTAAGCTCAAGAACCGTCTCCCCTTCATCTTCACCACGTTCACGAAGCCCACAAACCGCTCGTTCTCACGGATCGGCAGGTGAAAGGGGGCAATCCTCTTACCGTAAAGGCCCTCCAGATCCTCGATGATCTGACGGTAGCTGGCATTGTCGTCGTCCATGTTGGTGACGAAGATCATCCTCGGCAGGTTGTACTTCTCGCAAAACTCCCACGCCTTCTGGGTTCCCACCTCGACGCCGGATTTTCCATTTATCACGATGATCGCCGCATCTGCGACGCTTAAAGCCTCTTCCACTTCTCCCACGAAATCAAAATAGCCGGGAGTATCCAAAAAGTTGATCTTAACCCCTTCCCACAGAATGGGAACCACGGTTGTGGAAATCGAAAACAGACGCTTTGTCTCCTCTTTATCAAAATCGCTGATAGTATTCCCATCGGTAATTTTTCCCTGACGTGTGGTCACTCCTGTTACATGGGCCATCGCCTCTACCAGAGTGGTCTTACCTGCGCCGCCATGCCCCAATAATACAACGTTACGAATTCTTTCCGATTCAAAAACGTTCATAAATACTTCCTCCCTTAGTTCATATTAGCCCGCACGCCGCCTAAGGAAAAGCGGCAAGATGTCTTCATCCCGTGACTTAGATATATTGTACTAAAAAAAATCAAAAATAGCAACAAAAACATGAAATCTGTATAAGCCCTCGAATGGCGCAATGCTTTAACGTGTAAAAGTGTTGACAAAGCACCTTTTCTGCAATAAAATAATGCTGTTGCAGGCGAAAATTCCTGTCTAAAAAAGCCTTTTACTGTTTGGCCTGCAGAAAGGAAACGGACCATCATGAACAATCTGACCATTGGTTTTATCGGCCTGGGCTTAATCGGCGGCTCCATCGCCAAGGGCCTCAAAAGAGCCAATAAGGAACATTACATCATGGCCTTTGCCCGTCACAGGGAAACGCTGGAAGCAGCCCTTTTGGACGGTGCCATCGACAAGGCCCTGGACGGAGTGAACGAAGCACTCCTTCGCTGTGACTATATCTTCCTCTGCACGCCTGTTTCCTATAACGAAGAATATCTGGCCGCCATCCGGCCTTTTTTGCGGAAGGATGCCATCTTAACGGATGTGGGGAGCGTCAAGGGCAGCATCCACGAGGCGGTGAAGCGAATGGGCATGGAGGCGAATTTCATCGGCGGCCATCCCATGGCCGGTTCGGAAAAGAGCGGTTATGCCTATTCCACAGATCACCTGGTGGAAAACGCCTACTATGTCATTACCCCCACAGCCCTCTCTCCCAAAGAGAAGGTGGAAGAGCTCAAGGAACTGTCCCTTTCTCTCTCGGCCCTCCCGCTGATTTTAGATTACAAGGAGCATGACTATATCGTGGCCGGCATCAGCCACCTTCCTCATCTGATCGCAGCAAGCCTGGTAAAGCTGGTGAAGGACAAGGATACGCCGGCTCAGACCATGAAGCTCATGGCCGCCGGGGGTTTTAAGGATATCACCAGGATCGCCTCCTCCTCCCCCGTCATGTGGCAGCAGATCTGCGCTGCCAACCGGGAACAGGTGGGCTCGATCCTCGGCGATTACATCGAGGCGCTTGGCCGGATTCAAACGGCCGTAGGGGAGGGCAATGACGAAGCCATCTATGATCTCTTCGACGTCTCCAGAGAGTACCGGAATTCCATTGCGGAACGCTCTTCCGGTCCCATCAAAAAGGAATTTGCCATCTACTGTGACATCGTGGACGAATCTGGTGCCATTGCCACCATCGCAACGATTCTGGCCGCCCACCAGATCAGCATCAAAAACATCGGCATCATCCATAACCGGGAGTTTGAAGAGGGTGTCTTAAAAATTGAATTTTATGAGGAGAATGCCTCCTCGCAGGCGGCAGAGCGTTTGGCCCAGTGCCGCTATACCATTTACCAAAGATAACGTTCCCTTAGTCTGACTGAGAGACCAAAACCTGTTGACAGACCCGTAAGTATATGAGGTACGACTATGAAAAAGACTCCGCTCCACGGCGAGCTCGCAGTCCCCGGCGACAAATCCATTTCCCACAGAAGCATCATGCTCGGCGCCCTGGCAAAGGGCACCACAAGGGTGGAAAACTTTCTCCAGGGCGCCGACTGCCTTTCCACCATCGACTGCTTTCGGGCCATGGGGATCTCTATTGAAAACCATGCGGATCAAAACCAGGTGCTGATCCATGGAAGGGGACTTCACGGTCTTACGGCTCCGGGATCCGTTCTGGACTGCGGAAACAGCGGCACCACGACCCGCCTGATCTCCGGCATCCTGGCGGCCCAGCCCTTCGCCAGCGAGCTGACCGGGGACGCCTCCATCCGAAAGCGCCCCATGGGACGGATCATCACCCCACTTACCGCCATGGGAGCCGATATCTCCAGCATAAACGGAAATGGCTGTGCCCCCTTGCGGATCCGGGGACAGCGCCTCACCGGGATCCATTACCAGTCCCCCGTGGCCTCGGCCCAGGTGAAATCCTCGGTACTCCTGGCCGGCCTCTATGCGGACGGCACGACCACTGTCACGGAGCCCTATCTCTCCAGAAATCACACGGAACGGATGCTGGAGGGTTTTGGCGCAAAGATGACCTGCGACGGCACCTCCGCCTCCCTTACTCCCCCCAAGGAACTTTTCGCCCAGGAGTTCGCCGTACCGGGAGACATTTCCTCCGCTGCCTACTTTATCACGGCGGCGGCCCTTATTCCCGGCTCCGAGCTGCTTATTCGAAACGTGGGCGTCAATCCCACCCGTGACGGCATCCTCCGGGTATACCGGGACATGGGAGCGGATATCTCCCTTTTGAATGAACGAACCGTTTCCGGTGAACCTGTGGCTGATCTTCTGATCCGGGGAAGCCTCCTTCACGGCACCGCCATCGGCGGGTCCGTCATTCCGGCCCTCATCGACGAACTTCCCATCATCGCCGTGGCCACCTGTTTTGCGGAAGGGGAAACGGTCATCTCCGATGCCACCGAGCTCAAGGTGAAAGAATCCAACCGCATTGCAGTCATGACGGAGGGGCTCTCAGCTATGGGTGCCGATGTCACCGAAACGGAGGACGGCATGATCATTCGGGGCGGACGCCCCTTAAAAGCCGCCGTCATTGACAGCTGCCTGGACCACCGCATCGCCATGAGCTTTACCATCGCCGGGCTCCTCTGCGGAGAAATGCCGGATATCAGGGGCGGGGACTGTGTCCGTATCTCCTATCCAAGCTTTTATAAAGATTTGCAAAAAATAGTTTCTGGCAATGGAATGTCAGATAAAATTTACTTTCCGACCTGTTTTTGAACAGTTAGTATGCGTAATAGAATTGCTTCTTGATTTGCCCGTTCAGACGTGTGCTTTTTGCTGCGCCTTATCCCAACATCTGTAATTTTTGACTGTGTTCAGAGACAACCTTTTTCAAAATATCGACCTCAACCCACAGCTGCCCAATCTGTGCAGCTTCTTTTTCATACTTTTTTGCGGACGGCACGTAGTTTTCCACCAAGAGCCTAAGTTGAGGTTCTATGGTGTTCTCCATGTACAGACGGCATCCCTGCCTCTGATCTCCACAAGCTCCACACTCGCCTTCAATTCGGCAATATTCCTTTTTGCTGTCTGCATCTCCGTTTTCAGTTCGGCGATATCGGTCTTCACCTCCCGCATCTCCGCTTTCAGTTCGGCGACATCGGTCTTCACCTCCCACATCTCCGCTTTCAGTTCGGCGACATCGGTCTTCACCTCCTGCATCTCCGCTTTCAGTTCGGCGATGTCGGTCTTCACTTCCCGCATCTCCGCTTTCAGTTCGGCGATATCGGCCTTGATCGGCTGTAGTTTTTGATCCAACATTTCCGATAGAGCCGATAGCAATTCCTGGCTTGACATAAGATTCTCCTCTCTTGATAGTTTGTATTTTAATCTATCATGTTCTAAAGGAAATGTACACTCACTAATAAGCAGATTAATCATATCTTTAAATAAAAAATTCGGACAGAGGAGTCGCATCCCTTGCCTAGCTGTTTTCACTTCTTTTCGTCCCCACCATCCTGCATCTCTCTCAAGCCATAAAACAGAAGCCGGCCTCAGGCTTTCCGGGACTGGCAGACCAATCTCTGCCATAGGGAAAGACCAAAAGCCGGCTTTTCTCAATGTAAGATTAAAACATGGCTCTACAAGCTTTTATTTCACAGTCCTCATGGCAGCCTCCACCACGTGTCCCACCAAGACGGAGGTGGTCACAGCGCCCACGCCGCCGGGAACGGGTGTGATGGCCTCCACGATGGGCTCTACCTCGCTGTAGACGGCGTCGCCTGCGATGGCGCCCTTGCCGCCCTTGCTGTTGGGCTTCTCCGCATCCCAGTTGATGGACACGTCAATGACGATCTGTCCGGGGCTCACGAAGTCCTTGGTCAGGCTGTTTAACACGCCGGCCGCAGAGACCAGGATGTCTGCCCTCTTTGCGATCTCAGCCGTATTGACAGTCCTCGTATGGCACACGGTGACGGTTGCGTTCTTTGCCATCAGCATCATGGCCGCAGGCTTTCCTACCACCAGGCTCCGGCCGATGACCACGGCGTTTTTACCCTTGCAGTCAATCCCATAATAATCCAGGATCTCCATGCATGCCTGAGGAGTGCAGGGAGGGAAGCCCAGGGGCTTTCCGGTGAAGACTCCCGCCATGGAGCCGTCGGTCATGCAGTCCACGTCCTTGGCAGGATCCAGCGCATTCTCGATCTCGCTCTGATCTGCCTTCAAATGTTTCGGAAGAGGACGGAACATCAGAACACCGTGGATGGAATCATCCTTATTCACTTTGTCGATAACCTTCAAAAGCTCTTCCTTGGAGATATCCTCCGGGAGCAGGATCTTTTCCACTTCGACGCCCAGGGTCTCGCATCTCTTGGTGGCGCCCTTCTCGTAAGAAATATCGCTGGAATTCTCGCCGACCCGGACGATCCCCAGCTTGGGAACGATCCCTTTCTCTTTCAGTTCTGCCACCTGCCCCATGATCTTCTCATTCAATGCGGCGGTAACTTCTTTGCCAAGCAATTGCTTTGCCATTCTTTTATCCTCCTAAAGATTAATGTGCCAGGCAATTGCGAAACATAAAATTGCCAGAATATTCGATAGATTTTTGAATTTCGCCATTGCCTGTGTTGCTGTGCCGGTGCCCGCTCAAAGGTCTCATCGGCACAGGTAGAAATTATTTTAATCTTCCCAACACGCTCTCAAACACCTCGTCGGCCAGCTTCGTGTATTTTTCCAGCATGGCATCGGCCTTCTGGTTCAATTCCTCCGCATACTCTCTGTTTGCCATGGACTTGGTGTTGATGTAGACGTTCAGGCTGGCGCCCTGGAGGGCGGCTTTACAGAAAGCGGCTCCTACGCCGGCGTCGCTGATAGCCAGGGCGGAACCCTTGGCGGCAAATTCTACGATCAGGTCCAGGGCCTCGCAGCATTTCTCCATGATCTCCATGGGAACGGAGCAGGCATCCTTTAAGACGATCTCCATGACTCTGGCCTTCTCTGCCTTCTCCTCCTCCGTGGCCCTCGGCATGCCGTAAGCCTTGGAGAGGGGCTCGAACACCTCGGCGTCCCGCTCGATGAGGGTCAGAAGCTCTTTCTGGAGGGCATCGGCCTTCCCTTTGAGCTCCCACATCTCCTCTTCCACGTCCGCATATTTCTTCTTGCCCACGGTCAGGGAACCCACCATGTTTCCGAGGGCCGTGCCGACCGCTCCCACAAGGGCGCTGGCGCCGCCGCCGCCGGGAACCGGGGCTTTGGAAGCAAGTACTTCCACAAATTCATTGCACTGTACGGTTGAAAAACCCATCTTTTTCTACCTCCGTTCGCATTAAGTCTCTCAGATCGAGCAGGGCTTCTCTCCTGCTCGTTGCACGGCCCTGCGCCGCACCTGCGGCATGGGCCTGTACATTCGACAAAGAGGGACAGCCGGAAGACTGTCCCTCCTGAGTATTCCTATACTGTTTAGGGAAACACTGATCAAAGTGCTTCCCGCACCGGATTTGCGCCGCAAAGCGGCATATTCCCTTGCAAATCCGTGTGCCTCTGCCAGAGCTGCTAAGGAAACGATGATTTGATCAGCGTTTCCTTAAAACAGTCCGGTGATCTTTCCGGTCTCGTCCACGTCGATCTTCTCGGCCGCCGGCACCTTGGGAAGTCCGGGCATGGTCATGATCTCCCCGGTCAGAGCCACGATGAAGCCCGCACCTGCGGAGATC
>JAAWRC010000008.1 GCA_022800815.1 Lachnospiraceae bacterium
AAATAAAAAACTGCCACAACCAGAGCAGGGCATAGCTACCCTGTTCCGGCTCATAGCAGTTTGAGTGTACGTTTATGAATTTATGATTTTATCCATTAAAGATTTTAACAAGCGGCAGAGGAAAAGTCAATCAGAGATACAAACGAAAAGCAGAAAAAGAAAGCATGATTTTCAGCATGGGAAAAAAGCTGGAAGCGGCTGGGAAATTTTCTTGAAATAATTTTGTGTATAGGAAAGGTATTTTCCTATACGTTTTGTACGGATTGCATGGCTGCGTATACTGCGGCGTCTAAAGCGGATGCTTTTGCGGAAATGCCCGCTTGAAACTTGGGACAGGCCATGACGAATTTTACCACTCAGAATTTAGGGGCAAAAAGGCAGGACAGGGTATGGAAGGGGGGAAAATATGCGTTGCTCATGGGAATGGCGATATCGGCGTGTGTTTCTGCGGTCATCGTGATATTCCCATCTGTATTCATATTAAACGGCTTACTTTTGGGATATGGCAGATCCTTTGTACCCATGATCGCCTCCGTCTGCTCTTTATGCTGTCTGCAAGTGCCTATGGCCGTTATCCTGTCCGGTACAGAGCTTGGTCATAACGGAATTTGGCTGGCGGCTCCGATCGGCTGGTTTGGCGGATTGCTGATCCGGGCCGTATATTATCTTCGTATCCGACAATATCATTCATGATCAACAGGCCCAGGTTTTTATCTGCGGACGAACAGGCCTGCGTCAAATAAGGATCGTTTTCCCTTCCGGCGGGAGAAGCCAAATGCCGCTTGACATTTTAGCGTGACAAAAATATAATGCTCATAAAAAGAAATGCACAGTGGCGAAAGCGAGGAGTGATCTCATATGGACATTAGGACGTTGGCAGAAGAAATCATGGAAGGGCGGCGCATCGGCCGCAGGGACGATCTGGAGCTGTTTCTGGAGTGCGGCCTGAAGGAGCTTGGCGAGGGGGCGGACCGCATCCGTTCCCGCTTTGTGGGCGAGAGGGTGGATCTTTGCTCGATCATCAACGGCCGCAGCGGCCGTTGCCCGGAGGACTGCAAATATTGTGCACAGTCCGTGCATCACCATACCGGCTGCGAAGTATATGAGTTTCTCCCGGAGGAGACCATTGTAAATGCCTGCCGGCTCAATGAGAGCGAGGGAGTCGACCGGTTTTCGATCGTGACCTCCGGCCGGGCGCTGACCGGGGAGGAGTTCGAGAAAGCGCTCCACGCATTTGAGACGATGCACAGAGCATGCAGGATCGATCTGTGTGCCTCCATGGGCTTTCTCACGGCAGAACAGCTGCACCGGCTCCACCAGGCGGGCGTGACCAGTTATCACCACAACATCGAGACTTCACGCCGTTATTTTCCCCACGTCTGCACCACCCATACATACGAGCAGAAGGTGGAGACCTTAAAGCTGGTGAAGGCCGAGGGGATGTGCGCCTGCTCCGGCGGCATCATCGGCATGGGCGAGACCTGGGAGGACCGGCTGGATATGGCGGTCAGCCTGGCGGAACTGGGGATCGATTCCATTCCCCTCAATGTGCTGATGCCGATTCCGGGCACGCCCCTGGAGCATCTGCAGCCGCTTAAGGAAGACGATATCCTGCGGACCATCGCATTCTTCCGCTATATCAATCCGGAGGCCAACATCCGCCTGGCGGCGGGGCGGGCCCTGCTGACCAATGACGGCGAGTACGCCTTCCGGTCGGGCGCATCCGCCTCCATCACCGGCGACATGCTGACCACGACGGCCTGTGCGACCATCCGGAGCGACAGGGACATGCTGCAAAGGCTCGGGAGAAGCGTAAAGCCGATATAATGAAGATATTTTACAATCCTTTTTTGCCGGAAGCCGGTATGATGGAATAGGTGGTTGCGAAACCTGAAATTGCCAGAATATTCGACAAATTTTTGAGTTTCGCAATCATCTATATGATGGAGAGCGGAAAGGAGGGCCGCCGGTGAAAAAGGAGGTCAGAACCGCAGTTTTTGACGAGGAACTGCGGCTGGAAGCATATCGTTTTGAGGGGATCGTCCAACCTTTTCCCAATCATTTTCACGAGTATTACGTGGTCGGCTTTCTGGAGGACGGGGAGCGGGAGCTGTCCTGCAAAAAGAGGGAGTACACGGTCCGGAGGGGAGACGTGCTCCTGTTCAACCCTGGCGACAACCATGCCTGCGTGCAGAGCGGCCAGGGGGCCCTGGATTACCGGGGATTTAATATCGCAAAGGAAGTCATGCTGGATCTGGCGGAAGAGATCACGGGAAAGCGGGAGCTTCCCGGATTTACCCGGAATGTGATCTGTGACGAAGAAGTCACCTGTTATCTGAGACCGCTCCACGAGAAGGTCATGAAGGGTTCCTCTGAATTTGAGAAGGAGGAGGACCTGTTTTTTCTTCTGTCGCTGCTCATTCAGCGGTACGGGCAGCCTTTCGAGGAGTGCATCCCGGAGTGCCGGGAAGAGATCGCCAGGGCCTGCGCCTTTATGAAACGAAATTATGGGGAGAGGATCTATCTGGATCAGATCTGCCGTCATGCGGGACTTGGCAGATCCACCCTCCTTCGGGCCTTTATGCAGTCGAGGGGCGTGACGCCCTACAATTATCTGCAGAACATCCGGATCGGAAAGGCCAAGAAGCTTTTGGAGCAGGGGATCCCTCCCGTCCATGTGGCGCTGCAGACCGGCTTTTCCGACCAGAGTCATTTCACCCACTATTTTAAACAGTTCATCGGACTGGCGCCCGGGGCCTATCAGGACATCTTTAAACATGCAGGGCCGTAGAGCTCCCGGCCCCTCACACGTTCACTCCCTCGAACAATTCGTACAGCTTCATCCGGATCTCCGGAAAGGAGCGGAGTGCAATGACCGTGTCTGCGTTGTAATCATTTTCCTCCGGATCGTCCTGCAGGATGTAGCTGTGGGTGAGAACGTAGGCATCGTCCTGCAGATAATAGATTTCCATAGATTCTCCCTTGGGAGAGACGATCCAGTATTCCTCCACGCCGGCTTTTTCGTAAATGTCCTTTTTCGTGGTCTTGTCCCGGAAAGCGGTGGAGGGGCTCAAGGTCTCGACGATGAGCCGGGGCACGCCGCTGTAGCTTCCGCCCTTTAAATGCTTCCGGTCACAGACCAGCATGACGTCCGGGGTCACGTAATCGTCATTTTCCTTCGGGTGGTACCGGAATTCCAGGTTTCTCATGAAAGTAAGAAAGGATGTGTTTTTTAATCCGGCTTTTATGAGGCAGCAGATGTTTCCGCTGACAATCCCGTGCTGATAATGCGGTGTTGACATGTCGTAAAAGAGGCCGTCGATTTTTTCCTGTTTTCTGTAGTCTTCTTTCAGCAGTGGCATACGTTCACATCCTTTCTTTTTTTCAAGTGTACCACAAATCGCCTTTAAATCCAATCCAAATACAAAATATGGTTGAAAACCGTGTTCTCTTCGTGTATGATAGACGGGGAGTGCCCGGAGAACGGGCACAGACGAGGAGAAATACGACATGGCAATGACGAAAAAGCCGGTGACCGGCATGAAGGACATCCTGCCCGCGGAGATGCAGGTGAGGGATTACGTGATCCGTGTGATCCAGGAGACCTATAAGAGCTTCGGCTTTTCCCATATCGAGACGCCCTGTATGGAGAACATCGGGAATCTCTCCAGCAGGCAGGGCGGGGAGAATGAGAAGCTGATCTTTAAAGTGTTAAAACGGGGGGAGAAGCTTCATATCCCGGAGGCGAAGGAGGAGGCGGACGTGGTGGACTGCGGCATGCGCTACGACCTGACAGTGCCCCTGTGCCGCTATTATGCCAACCATTCGGCGGAGCTTCCGTCCCCCTTCAAGGCCCTCCAGATGGGGAACGTGTGGCGGGCGGACAGGCCCCAGAGGGGAAGGTTCCGCCAGTTCATGCAGTGCGACATCGACATCCTGGGGGATTCCACCTGCCTGGCGGAGATCGAGCTCATGTCGGCGACGACGACCCTTTTAGGGAAGCTGGGCTTTAGCGGTTTTACGGTCTGCTTCAACGACCGGCGGGTGTTAAAGGCCATGGCGGCTTACAGCGGTTTTTCGGAAACGGATTATGACCAGGTGTTCATCATCCTGGACAAGATGGACAAGATCGGCATGGACGGCGTAAAGGCGGAGCTTCTGGAGAGCGGCTTTTCGAAGGAGTCCGCAGAAAAGTACCTGGGCCTTTTTGCGGCGGTCTCCGGGGCGGAGGACGGTCTGTCCTGTCTGGAAGAGAAGCTTGCCGGATCGATCGACGGTACGGTGATCCCTTCCATGCAGACCATCATGGAGAGCGTGAAGGCGGCGGCCTCCTGCGGGTTTTCCCTGGTCTTCGACCCGACCCTGGTGCGGGGCATGTCCTACTACACCGGCTCCATTTTCGAGATCAAGATGGAGGGCTTCGGCGGTTCCGTGGCCGGAGGCGGACGCTACGACGAGATGATCGGCAAGTTTACCGGCATGGATACGCCCGCCTGCGGATTTTCCATCGGCTTTGAGCGGATCATCACCATCCTGATGGAGCAGGGTTTTGCGGTGCCGGAAGCGGGGAAGAAGAGGGCGTACCTGCTGGAGAAGAACCTGCCGGCGAAGGACATGGTGAAGGTCTTGGCGGCGGCCGGGAAGGAACGGGAAATGGGCGTCCAGGTGCTGGTGGCAGGGATGAAGAAGAACAAGAAATTCCAGAAGGAGCAGCTCGCAAAAGAGGGTTACGAGGAATTCGTGGAATGCTACCGGGAGAAATAAAGACAGAGGAGATGGATCGGACATGTTTCAGTCAAGAACGCACACCTGCAACGAGCTTCGGATCGGGCACGTGGGGGAGAAGGTAACGCTGGCCGGGTGGTATGAGAACCTGCGCCGGGTGAGCAAAAATCTGGGCTTTTTGATTCTCAGGGATTTTTACGGGGAGACCCAGGTGGTCATTGAGTCGGAGGAGATGATGGAGCAGGTCGCTTCCCTGAACCGGGAGTCGACCCTCTCCGTGACGGGTACGGTGCGGGAGCGCTCCAGCAAGAATGCGGCCCTTCCCACCGGGGAGGTTGAGGTGGTGCCGGAGTCGTTGGAGGTTCTGGGAAAGTGCTATCACAACGCCCTGCCCTTCGAGGTGTCCCGCTCCAGGGAGGCCGACGAGAACGCCCGCTTAAAATACCGGTATCTGGATCTTCGCAATCCCGAGGTGCGGGAGAAGATCCTCATGCGCTCCCGCATCGTGGCGGAACTCAGGAAACGGATGATGGATCTGGATTTTTACGAGATCACGACGCCGATTTTAACCTGTTCCTCCCCGGAGGGGGCCAGGGACTATCTGGTGCCCTCCAGGAACCATCCGGGCAAGTTTTACGCCCTGCCCCAGGCGCCCCAGCAGTTCAAGCAGCTTCTGATGGCATCGGGCTTTGACCGGTATTTCCAGATCGCCCCCTGCTTTCGGGACGAGGACGCCAGGGCGGACCGCTCCCCCGGCGAGTTCTATCAGCTGGACATGGAGATGGCCTTCGCCTCCCAGGAGGACGTGTTCGCCATCATCGAGCAGGTGCTCCCGCCGGTGTTTGAAAAGTACGGAACCTATGGCCGGGCTTCCGGGGCTCCCTTCACCAGGATCTCCTTCCGGGATTCCATGGAGCGGTTCGGCACGGACAAGCCGGACCTTCGGATCAAGCTGGAGCTTTCCGACGGGACGGCGGTGATGAAGGACTGCGGCTTCGAGCCCTTTGCCGGGGCCGAGGTGAGGGCGGTGGTGTGCCCGGAGTTCACGGAGAGCCGCAAGGTGATCGACAAGATCTGCGCCGACGTGGAGGTCCAGACGGGGCGGAAGCTCTACTGGTGCAAGGCGGGGGCCGACGGGAGCCTGACGGGAGGCATCTCCAAGTTCCTGGCGGAGAGAAAAGAGGAGGTGTTCGCCGCCCTCTCCTTGAAGGGCGGCGAGCTTTTGCTCCTGGCGGCGGGCACGAAGGGGGAGGCCCAGAAGACTGCCGGGGCCGCAAGGAAGATCGTGGCCAATTACGCAGAGCGGTATATCGATAAGGAATGTTATGAATTCTGCTGGATCGTGGATTTCCCCATGTATGAGATCGGCGAGGAGTCGGGGGAGCTGGAATTCTGCCACAATCCCTTCTCCATGCCCCAGGGCGGCAGGAAGGCCTTAAAGGAGCAGGATCCCCTGGAGATCTGTGCCTACCAGTACGACCTGGTCTGCAACGGCATCGAGCTCTCCTCCGGGGCGGTGAGGAACCATGACCCGGAGATCATGATCGAGGCGTTCCGGCTGGTGGGTCTCGGCGAGGAGGACGTGAAGGCCAAATTCCCGGCCATGTACAATGCCTTCTGTTACGGTGCGCCGCCCCATGCGGGCATCGCCCCCGGCGTGGACCGGATGGTCATGCTCCTCGCCGGGGAGGACAGCATCCGGGAGGTCATTCCCTTCCCCATGAACAAGAACGCCCAGGACGTCATGATGGGAGCGCCCTCCGAGGTGGATCCGAAGCAGCTTAGGGACGTGCACATCAAGCTGGATATCTGTGAGAAAGAGTCGTAAGATCACGAGGGAAACGATAGAGACAAAAATCATAAATCATTGCGAAAAGCAGGAGGAAAAACCATGTATGCATTTGATGAAGTAACTGCCTATGATCCGGAGGTGGCAAAGGCCATCGAGGACGAGCTGGGGAGACAGAGGAGCCATCTGGAGCTGATTGCCTCCGAAAACCTGGTGAGCAAGGCCGTCATGTCGGCCATGGGAAGCGTGCTGACCAACAAGTATGCGGAGGGCTATCCGGGAAAGCGCTACTACGGCGGCTGTGAGTACGTGGACGTGGTGGAGGAGCTGGCCAGGGAGCGGGCGAAGAAGCTCTTTGGCTGCGAGTACGCAAACGTGCAGCCCCATTCCGGCGCACAGGCCAACATGGCGGCCTTTTTCGCCATCTTAAAGCCCGGCGACACGGTGATGGGCATGAACCTGGCCCACGGCGGCCATCTGACCCACGGGAGCCCAGTCAACATGTCCGGCGCTTATTTTAAGATCGTCCCCTACGGCGTGACGGACGAGGGCGTCATCGACTATGACGAGGTCCGCCGTCTGGCCAAGGAGTGCAGGCCGAAGCTTATTGTGGCCGGAGCCAGCGCTTATGCGAGGGAGATCGATTTCAAACGGTTCCGGGAGATCGCCGACGAGGTGGGCGCTTACCTGATGGTGGACATGGCCCATATCGCCGGCCTGGTGGCGGCGGGACTCCACATGAGCCCCATTCCCTACGCCCATGTGACCACGACCACCACCCACAAGACCCTGAGAGGTCCCAGGGGCGGCATGATCCTCTGCAGCAACGAGGTTGAAGAGAAATTCAATTTCAACAAGGCCGTGTTCCCCGGAATCCAGGGCGGCCCCCTCATGCACGTGATTGCAGCCAAGGCCGTCTGCTTCAAGGAAGCGCTGGAGCCCGGCTTTAAGGAATACATGGCGAATACCAAGAAGAACGCAGCCAGGCTGGCGGCGGAGCTTCTCACCAGAGGCTTTGACATCGTCTCCGGCGGCACCGACAACCATCTGATGCTGGTGGACCTGCGTCCTGCGGGCGTGTCCGGAAAGGCGGCGGAGAAGCTTCTCGACGCAGCCAACATCACCTGCAACAAGAATGCGATCCCCAATGACCCGGAGAAGCCCTTCGTGACCAGCGGCATCCGCCTGGGCGCCCAGGCCGTGACCAGCAGGGGGCTTGTTGAGACGGACATGGTGACCATTGCGGAGGCCATCCGGCTGGTGATCACCCAGGATGCGGCCAACACGGAGAAGGCAAAGGCCATGGTGAAGGAGCTGACCGACAAGTATCCGATCTATGAGTAAATAAATGACCGATGATTTGACGGAAGCCGCCCGGCCTTTCCATCCCACAGACGATATCTGCCGGGATGGAAAGGCCGGGCGGCATCCTGTATATTGAAGGAGTTACTGTGAATGAAAGTAGAGGATAGCCGATAAATGGCAGTAAGGATCATCCGGGCGATATCAATGATGGTACATTTTTTACCACGACATTTCATACTGTGTTCGTATTTCTGCTTAAAGTAAGGAGATTTATCTGTAGTGGCCAAGCATTTTGTAACACTTGTATCCAGAAAAACGCTTGAAGAGAACCTGCAGTTTGTGATATGATAATTATCTATGGTTGCCTGCGGCGTGCGAAGAGACGGAGATATGGGAGGTGCAGGTTCGGTGAGACGGATCATTGTGGTGGGTGGCGGAGCTGCCGGGATGATGGCTGCGATCCAGGCGGCGGGGCCGGGAAATTCCGTGCTTCTTCTGGAAAAAAATGAAAAGCTGGGAAAGAAGCTGTATATCACGGGGAAGGGCCGCTGCAACGTGACCAACGACTGTGACGTGGAGAATCTCCTGGCACACGTGGTGACCAACCGGAAATTTCTCTACAGCGCCTTTCATGGCTTTTCCAGCCAGGATATGAAGGGCTTTCTCACGGAGCGGGGACTTAAGTTAAAGACGGAGCGGGGAAACCGGGTGTTCCCGGTGAGCGACCATTCTTCCGACGTGACCGCCTGCCTGGCGAGGGAACTCTCCCGGTGCGGGGTGGAGGTGCGGCTTGGTGTAACCGTGGAAAAGCTGGTCACGAAGGAGGAAGAGGGAAAAACGGCGGCTTTCGCCGACGGGGAGGGGCTTCCCCATATTGCGGGAGTCCGCATGGCGGACGGTGTGGTTTACGGGGCGGATGCGGTGATCGTCGCCACGGGAGGGTGCTCCTATCCTTCTACCGGCTCCACTGGGGACGGGCATCGGTTTGCGTCGGAGACGGGACACGAGGTGACGGAATGTTTTCCGGCGCTGGTGCCCTTTGTGTCGCCGGACGCCTGGTGCCCGGCGCTGCAGGGCCTGGCCCTGAAAAATGTGAACGTGGCCATTTACGACGGGAAAAAGAAGCTTTACGAGGAGTTTGGCGAGATGCTCTTCACCCATTTCGGGGTCAGTGGCCCGGCCATATTGAGCGGGAGCAGCGTGGCGGCAAAGAAGATCCGAAAGAAGCATCTGACGCTCTCCATCGACTTAAAGCCGGCTCTTGCCAGGGAGCAGCTCGACAGGCGGATCCTGAAAGACTTTGAAAGCGGGAAGAACAGACAGTTTCGAAACGCACTCTCCGATCTGTATCCCGCAAAGCTGATCCCGGTCATGGTGGAACGGAGTCAGATCCCGCCGGAGAAACGGGTCAACGAGATCACCAGGGAGGAGCGTGAGAACTTGATTTCCCTTACAAAGGCGTTCACCCTGACCCTTTCGGGCCTTCGGGGCTTTGGCGAGGCGATCATCACCCAGGGCGGCGTTTCCGTGAAGGAGTTGGACCCCGCCACCATGGAGTCCAGACGGGTGAGGGGCCTTTACTTTGCCGGGGAAGTGCTGGATCTGGACGGAGTGACCGGCGGCTACAATCTCCAGATCGCCTGGTCCACCGGATACGCCGCCGGAAGGGCGGCCGCAGAGGGATGACGACGAAAAAGAAAAGCGAGGGACGAAAACATGAGTGTCAGCATAGCCATTGACGGACCGGCCGGAGCCGGAAAGAGCACCATTGCGAAGCTGGTGGCGGAAAAGCTTCATATTATTTATGTGGATACCGGGGCCATGTACCGGGCCATGGGGCTTTATTTTCACAGGAAGGGGATTTCGCCTGATGACGAGGCGGCTATCTGTGCGGCTTGCGGGGAGGCGGACGTTTCCATAGTCTATGAGGGCGGTGCCCAGCAGGTGCTCTTAAACGGGGAAAACGTGACGGGGTGCCTTCGGACGGAGGAGGCGGGAAAGATGGCTTCCGCAACATCCGGTTACGCCAGGGTGCGTGAAAAGCTGGTGGAGCTTCAGCGGAAGCTGGCAGCGGCAAAGAGCGTGGTCATGGACGGACGGGACATCGGAACGGTGGTGCTTCCTCAGGCAGACCTGAAAATCTATCTGACGGCCAGCGTGGAGGCCAGGGCGAAGAGGCGATATCTGGAATTGACGGGAAAGAACGTTCCCTGCAAAATCGAGGAGATCGCAAGGGATATCGAACAGCGGGATTACCAGGACATGCACCGGGAGAATTCTCCCTTAAGGAAAGCGGAGGACGCCCTTTATCTCGATTCCTCCGAGATGAGCATCCGGGAAGTGGCGGACGCCATTATAAGTGCGCTGTTCGAAAAGTTGATGAGTGAGCGGACGCCGGACCAGAATCTGGAGGGCGCTTTGGAGGAAATTATAAAAAAGGAAAGCGATTTAAGATGAATGTAATTGTGGCGGAAACCGCCGGCTTCTGTTTCGGAGTAAGGCGGGCGGTGGACACGGTCTATGAGCAGACGGAGAGGAAGCGGGTGGTTCGTCCCATCTATACCTGTGGCCCCATCATCCACAACGAGGAGGTCGTACGGGACCTGGAAAGCCGGGGCGTTTCCGTGCTGGACGAGGAGGAAATAGAAGCGGCAAGCGGCGGAACGGTGATCATTCGCTCCCACGGCGTCGGTCGGCGGACCTGCGAGCGGCTTGAGGAGCAAGGCTTTCAGATTGTGGACGCCACCTGCCCCTTCGTGAAGAAGATCCACCGGATCGTCCAGGAGGAATCGGCAAAGGGAAGGACCATCGTGATCATAGGAAATGCCGCACATCCGGAGGTGAAAGGGATCCGGGGCTGGTGTCCTGAACGGGCTTATGTGGTGGAAACGCCTGAAGAAGCGTCAGAATTGACCCTGTTAGCGGGCACAAAGCTTTGTATTGTGTCACAGACGACATTTAATTACAATAAATTTCAACTTCTTGTTGAAATAATATTAAAAAAGAGTTATGATAGTATTGTTGTCAATACTATCTGCAGTGCTACCCATGAACGACAGGCTGAAGCAAGGCAGCTGGCCTCCAAAGTTGATGTGATGTTGGTAATCGGCGGAAAGCATAGTTCCAATACTCAGAAGCTATATGAAATCTGCAGAAGAGAATGCAACAGTACCTACCATATACAGACCGTCAGGGACCTGGACCCCAGGTGGCTGGAGGGAAAACGAAGCGTAGGTATTACAGCGGGTGCATCCACCCCGAATCATATCATAGAGGAGGTTCACACGAATGTCAGAATTAAGTTTTGAGCAGCTGTTGGAGGAATCGTTAAAGACGATAAGGACGGGAGAGGTAGTCACTGGTACGGTCATCGACGTGAAAGATGACGAGATCATCTTAAATATAGGTTACAAGTCCGACGGTATTATCAGTAAAAATGAGTATACCAATGACTCTTCCGTGAATCTGACGAACGTCGTCCAGGTGGGTGACGAGATGGAAGCCAAAGTGCTCAAAGTCAATGATGGTGAGGGACAGGTTCTTCTGTCTTACAAGAGATTGGCCGTTGACCGTGGAAACAAGCGTCTGGAGGAGGCCTTCAACAACGAGGAAGTCCTGGCGGCGAAGGTGGTTCAGGTTTTGGACGGGGGCTTAAGCGTCAACGTGGAGGGAGCCAGGGTGTTTATTCCGGCCAGCCTCGTTTCGGATTCTTATGAGAAGAATCTGGAGAAATATGCGGATCAGGAGATTGAGTTCGTTATCACGGAATTCAATCCCAGGAAGAGACGGGTCATTGGAAACCGCAAGCAGCTTCTGCTGGCCAGGAAGGCTGAGATGCAGAAGGCGCTTTTCGAACGGATTGAGATTGGGCAGGTCGTGGAAGGTGTCGTGAAGAACATTACGGATTTCGGTGCCTTCATTGATCTGGGCGGTGCGGACGGATTGCTCCACATTTCCGAGATGTCCTGGGGCCGGGTGGAAAATCCGAAGAAGGTGTTCAAGGTCGGTGAGGAGATCCGGGCCTTTATCAAAGACATCAACGGCGATAAGATTGCCCTGAGCCTTAAGTTTCCTGATGAGAATCCCTGGGTGATGGCTTCTGACAATTATGCGGTGGGCAATGTCGTATCTGGCCGCGTGGCGAGGATGACGGATTTTGGTGCCTTCGTGGAGTTGGAGCCGGGAATCGACGCCCTGCTTCATGTATCCCAGATTTCCAGACAACATGTGGAGAAGCCCTCCGACGTGCTCTCCATCGGACAGGAGATCGAGGCGAAGGTCGTGGATTTTAACGGCGAGGACAAGAAGATCAGTCTCAGCATGAAGGCCCTGGAGGCCTTGGAGGCCCCGCTTGAGGTGCCTGCGGAGGAGGTCGAGGTGTCTGCAGAAGGAATTCCAGAGACGTCTGCCGGGGATGCGGAGGAATAAAAGAGATAAGAGGTAGAAGAGATGACGCCTTTGGAGGGTTCCGAAGGCGTTTTCTAATGCACGGAGGTTCAGGAGCTAGTTCAGGATCCCTCTGTATTCCTGAAGCAGTTCCTTTGCGGCCGGGTTGATGATCAGGGAACCAGTCTCCATGTCAAAGGCGGCGATCCTGGCCTGGCAGTAGCCGTTTTTATAATAACCGTAACCGCGGTAGTAGCGGAAGCGGCGAATCTTCCGGCGTACATGTTCCGGGATTTTCTGTTCGCTGATGAAGACACCCGTGATATAGGTGTAGATATGGCTGACGGGCGGGGAAGAGCGGCCGTTTCGGACCATCTGAGGTTCGATCAGGGTGACGGTCTGTTCCATAAAATGATCTAGGTCATTTTGGGACAGGGTTAGGGTGCTGCGAATAAACGCATGCTCGAAACAGTGATAGTGGGCGTAGGAAGCGTATGCGTCATAGATGGTATCCCCCAGCTGATAGGGACAGAGCAGCTCGTGGTCTCCGGCGTAATATATCATAAGCCTTCTTAAAAGGTCTCGAGGTTCTCGCATAAAATACTCCTGAATGATGAGGATACAATGTACTAAGATCGACAAAAAACGACATCGAACAGATAAAAGCATATCATTATTTGGAGAGAGTTGCAAGGAGAAACTGTTTTAAAAAGGCGGAATCCAAAAAGAGCCCTTTCGAGTATTCTGCATAAGGGGGATTTTTTCCGTATTCCGGATAGAAGAGCGGAAGGTCCGTCTGAATGCCCTTGGGCAGGGGAACAAAGAGACCGTCACGCTTCTGATAGCAGGTCCTGGCTGTGGCCTTTTTCCGGTGGGAGGGGTCCACAAAGGCGGCGACGCTTTTGTGGATGGCCTCATCCTCCTCCGGAAGATAGCAGTAATCGGCGTAATTGCTGAAAAAATATTTCAGGGTTCCCCGAAAAAGGGGAATGCGAAGGAAGAGGGCAGACTCCCGGCAGGAGATCCGGCAGTCCCCGGAGGAGAGCTCGCAGGGGAAGGGCAGGCTGGCGCAGTCGCTCCTGCAGGTGACGAGGAGCTCCCGGGCCCCTGACAGTTCCTCCGATTTCGGCAGGAAGCCGCCGCAGAAGAAATCCCGGCAGGAGAGGAGGGAGAGCAGGGAGGGAAGGCCCTTGACATCCTCCTCGTTGTGGAGCAGGAGGGCATCGCAAAGAGCGGTCTCACCGGTGCGCAGGTACTGTCGGTAAAAGCGGATCAGCTGCCCGCCGTCGTAAGGGTCCTTTCTGCCAGTTCCGAGAAAGGCCTCCAGAGTTTTCTGGCGGCAGTCTGCAAGGCCGAGCAGTTTTTTCAGAGGCCTAATCTCCCGATAAAGGTCGAGACTTTCCGGAAAACGGCGGGGAACGGGCGTGTGATGTCTTTCTGCCCGTTCCCTCAAAAAGGGCAGGTCGAAAGTGCTGCCGTTGAAATGTACCAGCAGGTCGAAGCGGGAGGCGAACAGGAAGAAGTGGATGAGAAGCTCTTCCTCCGCCCCGGCGGAATCGGCGAACCACTGCTTCACGTGCCAGTCGCCGTCTCTCAGATAGACGCAACCGATCAGATAGACCATGTCCCTCCGGGGGGAGAGGCCCGTGGTCTCGATGTCAAAAAATAAAAGATCTTCCGGGTTGCCAAGGCGGGACAGGTCGTATGTGATTGTGCAGGAGAATGCTTTTGTAATGGTTTTCATGTCCCCATTATAAAAGGATTTTCTGTTTCTGTCAAGATAAAAACAGAACACCTGTGCGAAAAAAACTTGCCACGAGGGAAGAATTGTGCTACACTGTTTTAAGAGAACGGGGGAGACGAGAAACGATGATTTCATATATTAAGGGAAGACTGTACGAAATTTACGGGGAATCCCTGGTCGTGGAGACCGGCGGGATCGGGTATCAGATCCAGGTGCCTCTCTCCATGCTGCAGGAGGCTTCCGTCGGGCGGGAGATCCAGGTTTACACCTATCTCTCGGTGGGACAGGACCAGATTCCGAAGCTGTATGGGTTTGCCGCAAGGGAGGATCTGGAGGTGTTTAAACTTTTGCTCGGAGTGAGCGGGATCGGCCCCAAGGGCGCCGTCGGCATTTTGTCGGTCCTCTCCCCGGACGATCTGCGGTTTGCGGTTCTTGCGGAGGATGCGAAGAGTATCGCCAGGGCGCCGGGGATTGGCCTCAAGACGGCGAAAAAGCTGATTTTGGAGCTTAAGGACAAGTTTAACCTGGAGGATGCTTTTGAGTTAAAGCGGGAACACGGCGAGAGCCGGGCGGAGGCGGCTTCCCAGGACGGAAAGGGTGAGGCGGTGCAGGCCCTGGCGGCTCTCGGATATGGCGCCTCGGAGGCCTTAAAGGCGGTGAATGCCGTGGAAGGCGCCGGGGAACTCACGGTGGAGGAGCTTTTGAAGGCGGCACTTAAGCGGATGGCCCGGTTTTGAGGGAGGCGAACGCCGTCTCGGTTTTGAAGGCGGGATTCTTATATAGGCAATTGTGAAACCGCAAAACCATGGAAAGGATTCTGACAATTGTATCCTGGAAAAGCCCTCTGCGCCATGGAAACGAGACCATGGAAAGCAGGAGGGCCCATGCCCGACCGCTTTCCGTGCTTATGGGCTCGTTGGAATGGTTGGCGCAGCAGGCTTTGGATGGATCAATTGTCAGAATCCACTCAGCAATTCTACGTTTCGCAATTGCCTAGGATTCTTATTTGAGAAAGGAAACGAAAGTCCATGGAAAAGCGGGTGATCAACACGGAATTTACCAGGGAGGATCAGGGCGTGGAGAATCATCTGCGCCCCCGGTCCCTGGACGAGTATATTGGACAGCAGAAGGCGAAGGACATGCTGCGGGTATACATCGATGCGGCCAGGTCCAGGGGGGAAGCCCTGGACCACGTGCTTTTTTACGGACCGCCCGGGCTTGGAAAGACGACCCTTGCCGGAATTTTGGCCCACGAGATGGGATCGGAGCTCAAGATCACGGCGGGGCCGGCCATCGAGAAACCGGGGGAGATGGCGGCGATCCTCAACAATCTGAATGACGGGGATATTCTGTTCGTGGACGAGATCCACCGGCTGAACCGGCAGGTGGAAGAGGTGCTCTATCCGGCCATGGAGGACTATGCCATTGACATTGTGATCGGAAAGGGCGCCTCGGCCCGTTCAATTCGGCTGGATCTCCCGCACTTCACTCTTGTGGGCGCCACCACCAGGGCGGGACTTTTGACGGCGCCCCTGCGGGACAGGTTCGGAGTCGTCCATCATCTGGAATTTTATACGGAGGAGGAGCTTCTTGCCATCGTCATGCGCTCCGCCTCGGTTCTTCAGGTGGAGATCGAGGAGGAGGGGGGCAGGCAGATCGCATCCCGTTCCCGGGGAACTCCCCGTCTGGCCAATCGTTTTTTGAAACGGGTGCGGGACTTTGCCCAGGTTCGCTATGACGGCGTGATCACGAAGCAGGTGGCCTCGGACGCCCTGGACCTCCTTGACGTGGACAGCCTGGGGTTAGACTACACGGACCGGAGGATTCTTCTCACCATGATGGAAAAATTCGGCGGCGGCCCGGTGGGGCTGGAAACCTTGGCGGCGGCTCTGTCGGAGGACGTGGGGACTTTGGAGGATGTTTATGAGCCGTACCTGTTAAAAAACGGCTTTATCAACCGGACTCCCAGGGGCCGGACGGCCACCAGGCAGGCATATCGTCATCTTGGGATCGCCTTTCCTTACGAATCTGGTGGTGAAAATGAAGCCTGATACTATATCTTGTGTGTTTTTCTCCGGCGGTTGGATATTTCCTGGTTGTTTTTTGTGGGAAATCCCTTTATAATAGGACTAGGAATGTCCAGAACAAGTACATAAGTGTGATCGTCTGCGGATCTGTCTGTGAGCGGTGGCACATAAGGAGAAACGGAATGAGTTCCAGGAATTATACAGATGTGATCATTGCCGGAAAAGTATATACGTTGGGCGGTTACGAGAGTGAAGAATATCTGCAGAAGGTGGCCGGTTACCTGAATGGAAAGAATGCGGAGCTTCGGCGAATCGACGGTTTTCTGCGTCAACCCCAGGATTATCAGAACGTGATGCTTCAGCTTAACGTGGCGGACGATTATTTCAAGGCCATGGGGAGGCTTTCCGAGCTGGAGGCGCAGACGGAAACGCAGGCCAATGAGATCTACAGCCTGAAGCACCAGCTGGTGACGGTTCAGCTCAGGCTGGAGGAGATGAAGCGGGAGCTGGAAGAGAGAGAACAGAAAAGATAAAGGTCGGGGGGCGGCGTTTTGGGCGGGCCCCCTTTCCATGTGCGGGGGTACTGAAAGAAAATTGCCGTGCGGCGGGAGCAGAGAGGAGCGTATGGAGAGAGAACAGAACATCGAAGTGCTGGCCCCGGCCGGTTCCTTCGAGAGCATGAAGGCGGCGGTGAATGCGGGAGCCGACGCAGTTTACATGGGAGGCACGAAGTTTGGAGCCAGGGCCTATGCGGAGAATCCGGATACGGACCGTCTGCTGGAGGCGGTCGACTATGTCCACCTTCACGGAAAGAAGCTGTATCTGACGGTCAATACGCTTCTCAAGGAACGGGAGCTTTCCGGGGAGCTGGTTCGTTTCCTGGCACCCGTCTACGAGGCGGGGGTGGACGCGCTGATCGTGCAGGATCTCGGCGTCTGGCAGACGGTGCGCCGGTGGTTTCCTGATCTGCCGCTCCACGCCAGCACGCAGATGACCATCACCGGGGTACGTGGAGCCAGGGAGGCGAAGCGGCTGGGGGCGGCCAGGGTCGTGACGGCCAGGGAGCTTTCCTTGGTGGAGATTCGGAAGATCTGCGAGCAGGTGGAGATCGAGGTCGAAGCCTTCGTCCACGGGGCGCTCTGCTATTCTTATTCCGGCCAGTGTCTGTTCAGCAGCCTGGCGGGGGGAAGAAGCGGAAACCGGGGCCGCTGTGCGGGACCCTGCCGCCTGTCCTACGAGGCGTGGGAGGGGGGCGGACGGCTCTCCGGTGCGGAGGAATCCTACCTGTTAAATTTAAAGGATCTGTGCGGGCTGGACAGTCTGGGAGAGCTTCTGGATGCCGGCGTGTGTTCCCTGAAAATAGAAGGACGCATGAAAAGCCCGAGATATGTGGCCGGAGTGGTGAGCGTATACCGAAAATACGTGGATTTATACAAGAAAGTGGGGGGCAGAGGCTGGAAAGCGGCATCCGAGGATAAAGAATTCCTGCGGGAGCTTTTTGATCGGGGCGGCTTTTCGGACGGGTATTTCCACCTCCATAACGGGAAGGGCATGCTGGCCCTCTCGGAGAAACCCTTCCGGCAGACGGATGCCGCACTGTTTGAGGAGCTGGAACGGAAATACGTAAAATCGGAAAAAAAAGAAAAAATAAAGGGAAACATAAGGATTGCTCAAGATTTGCCTGTTAAACTGTCTCTTGAGATGGGCGGGGCGTCTGTGTCCGCAGAAGGTGCGGCCGCACTTCCGGCAAAGAGCAGGCCGCTCCAGGAGGCGGACGTGAGACGGCAGATGGAAAAGCTGGGAGATACGCCGTTTGCTCTGGAACGACTGGAGGTTTTCCTTTCCGCAGACTGTTTTGTACCGGTCGGCAGGCTCAACGAGCTTCGCAGACACGCCGTTTCCGCTTTAAAGGAGGAAATCCTCAGACCCTTCCGGAGAACGCTGCCGACCCTGGCGGAGGAGTCGGGGGAGCGTGGGGAAGGCGGGCTGGCCGCCCCCGGAGAACGTCTGCGTCTTTCCGCCCTGGTGGAGGAGGAAGGGCAGTTTTTTGCCGCCGTAAGGGAGCCGGCCGTAAGCAGGGTGTATCTCTCCCTGGATTCCATCGATGCAAGGAGGCTTCCCGAGCTTGCGAAAGTCTGCCGGGAGGCGGGGAAGGAGTGCTTCCTCGCACTTCCCAGGATCTGGCGGGACGGAGGGAACCTGGATTGGGAGGAGCTTAAACAGGCGGAGGTGGACGGCTTTCTCGTCCGGGTCCTGGACGAGGTCCCTTTTCTGGATGCTTCTCCCCTTCGGGAGGAGGGATGGAAACCTGAGGCCGGGAAACACGAAAGGTATGAATTCGTGGCAGACGCCTCGCTCTATACTTTTAACCGGGAAGCCAGGGAGGTTCTCGCCAGGCGGGGCTTTTCCATGGATACGGCGCCCCTGGAGCTCAACGGGAGGGAGCTTTTGGAGCGGGGAATGGCCGGCAGCGAGATGGTCGTGTATGGCCGGCTGCCCATGATGGTGTCTGCCCAGTGTGTCCAAAAGACTCTGAAGGCCTGCCTGAAGAAGGACGGAGCCCCGGAGGGCGCCGGAAAAAGCCGGACCGGAACGCTGTTTTTAAGAGACGGGAGGCGGGCGCCCTTTCCGGTCAGGCAGTACTGCCGCTTCTGTTATAACGTGATCTATAACAATGTCCCCCTCTGGCTGGCGGAGGAGCTTCCGGCCCTTGCGGCCATGGGAACCAGCATGGTGCGTCTTGAGTTTACCACGGAGGGGGAGGAGGAGGTTTCCAAAGTGATCCGGGCCTTCGGGGCGGCCCTGGAGGGAGATGGCGATGGCGGTCCGCCGAAACTTCGGACCAGGGGGCATTTTCGCCGGGGAGTGGAGTGATGGGCAATTCCTTAAAGTAGAGCAAGGTGGTGAGGAGAACGTGACGAACATTGGAATTCAGGCGGCGAAGTATATCATGCTGGTGTTGATCCTTCTGTATACTGCGTCGACCTACCATTATTTAAGGATGAAGACACACAGGAGAAGAAATCAGGCCTGCGGGATGCAGCTTTTCTGCATGTTCGCCCTGCATCTGACCGGCTATCTGGCCATCATTCTCTACACCGGCGAGAAGTCCATGATCTATTTTTATGGGGCGCAGGTGGTGTTTTTCGTCCTGTATCTGGTGCTGTTTCGGGTCTTTTATAAAAAGGCGTCCAGGCTGCTTTTAAACAACACCTGCGTGCTTCTCGCCATCAGCTTCATCATGCTGACCAGACTGGGGGCGGCGAGGGCGGTCCGCCATTTCATCATCACGGTGGTCGCCGCAGCAGTCGCCATGGCGGTGCCGGTGGTCGTGAGAAGGATGCGGTATCTGTGGCGGTTTGGCTGGCTCTATGGGGGGATCGGACTTGCGGCCCTCGGGGTGATCCTCGTATTCAGCACGGTGAGCGGCGGCGCTCATCTGTCCTTTGACATCGGAAATCTGTTTTCCCTGCAGCCTTCGGAGTTCGTGAAGATCACCTTCGTGTTTTTCGTGGCCTCCATGTTCCAGACCAGTCTGAGCTTCAAGCGGGTCTTCGTGACCACGGCGGTGGCGGCCCTCCACGTGCTGGTTCTGGTGGCATCCAGGGACCTGGGAGCGGCGTTAATCTATTTTGTCGCCTATCTGCTGATGCTCTTCGTGGCAACCAGAAGTTATTTTTACCTGATCGGCGGGGCGGCGGCGGGAAGCCTGGCTTCCGTGCTGGCGTACCGGGTATTTGCCCATGTCCGGGTGCGGGTGCAGGTGTGGCGGGATCCCTGGATGGACGCCACCGGGGACGGCTGGCAGATTCTGCAGTCCCTCTTTGCCATCGGGAGCGGCGGCTTTCTTGGAAGCGGGCTTTACCAGGGCATGCCGGAGACCATTCCGGTGGTCCGGTCGGATTTTATCTTTGCGGCGATTTCCGAGGAATTCGGCGGGATTTTCGCCATTGCGCTGCTTCTCATCTGCCTGAGCTGCCTTTTGCAATTTTTGTGGATCTCCACCTGGATGGACGGAATGTTTTATAAAATCATCGCTTTTGGACTGGCGGCCGTCTACGGCGCCCAGGTGTTCCTGAACGTCGGCGGCGTCATCAAATTCATTCCCTCCACGGGAATCACGCTGCCCTTTGTCAGTCATGGAGGTAGCTCCATCATGAGCACCTTCATCATGTTTGGAATCATACAGGGACTTTACATTTTAAAACAGGACGAGGTTGATCGAATTGAGCAGGAAGAAAAGCTGGAACGAAGGAGACAGGCCCTATACGCAAAAAGATATGAAGCGGGTGCGCCGGGCTCTCAAAACCCAGGCAAAAGAACAGGAAGAAATCCTTCAGGTCGAAGAGCGAACCAGAACCGTTAACCGGGAAATTCGTCTGGCCACGGTGTTTTTCACGCTCATGTTTCTCGCAACCATCGGGTATTTCTGTTGGTATCTTAGCGCAAAGAGCGAGAAGACGGTGGACAGTTCCTACAATGCCAGGCTGGACACCTTTTCCGAGAAAGTCGTCCGGGGAGAGATCCGGGGGAAAAACGGGGAGGTTCTGGCGAGGACCGTGGAGGATGCCGAGGGCGGGGAGATGCGGGAATATCCCTACAGCAACCTGTTTGCCCACGTGGTCGGCTATTCGGACGCCGGGACAACGGGCCTGGAGGCCTCGGCCAACTCCTATCTTCTGGCGACCCATCTGAGCCTGCTCGACCAGGTCGGCAACGAGGCGGCGGAGGTCAAAAATCCGGGGGACAGCGTGGTGACGACCCTGGACCCGGCGCTGCAGCAGCTGGCCTATGACGCACTGGGGGAATACAACGGCGCCTGCGTGATCCTGGAGCCGGACACGGGAAAGATTTTGGCCATGGTTTCGAAACCGGATTACAATCCCAATACGATCTCCGAGGACTGGGAGAGCCTGATTTCCGAGGATAACGCAGGGGCGAATCTTTTGAACCGGGCGACCCAGGGACTCTATCCGCCGGGCTCCACCTTCAAGCTTTTGACGACCCTGGAATATATCCGGGAAAATCCGACGAACTGGCAGGATTACCGTTATGAGTGCGAGGGAACGATGGAATACGGGGATGCGGTGATGAGCTGCTACGAGGGACACGTTCATGGAGGGCTGGATCTCAGGCTTTCCTTGGCGAATTCCTGCAACACCTCCTTCGCCACCATCGGACAGACCCTCGATCTGGACAGCTTCCATGCTCTCTGTGAGAGTTTCCTCTTCAACGGAGAGCTTCCCCTTCCGGCCGGAATGGAATACAGGCAGAGCTCCTTTGTCCTGGACGGTACATCGGGGCTTGCGGAACGGGTACAGACCTCCATCGGACAGGGGAAGACCATGATTTCCCCCATGCACAACGCCATGATCACGGCCGCCATCGCCAACGGGGGGATCCTGATGTCACCCTACCTGGTGGAGCGGGTGGAGAGCGCCGACGGGAAGGTGGTAAGGCAGTTCATGCCGGAATCGGCGGGAAGGCTGCTGTCCGTCCAGGAATCGGAAACCCTGACGAATTTCATGGTGGCCGTGGTCAACGAGGGCACCAGCCCTTCCCTGCGGTCGGATTCCTACCAGGTGGCCGGAAAGACCGGCTCCGCAGAGTTTAATTCCAACAAGGAGGACAGCCACGCCTGGTTCGTGGGCTTCGCTCCGGCGGAGGATCCCAAGGTCGTGGTCAGCATTATTTATGAGAACGGCGGCACGGGGGGCTCCGTGGCGACCAAGGGGGCGAAAAAAATTTTTGAAGGATATTTTTCGAGGTGATTGCTTCCTTTCCGGAAATGGGGTATACTAGGAACAATAGACTTGCACACCAGGACCAGGAGGAATTGCGATGATTGAGGCAACAAGCTGCGGCGGTGTGGTCATATTCCGGGGGAAGATCCTCGTCCTCTACAAGAACTATAAAAACAAGTACGAGGGCTGGGTGCTGCCCAAGGGGACCGTGGAGAACGACGAGTCCAAGGAGGAGACGGCGCTCAGGGAGGTGAGGGAGGAGACCGGCGTACGGGCGTCCATCGTCAAGTACATCGGGAAAAGCCAGTATTCCTTTCATGTTCCGCGGGACACGGTGGAGAAGGACGTACACTGGTATCTGATGATGGCCGACAGCTACTACAGCAAACCACAGCGGGAAGAGTATTTTCTGGATTCCGGATATTACAAATTTTACGAGGCCTACCATCTGTTGAAGTTTCAAAATGAAAAGCAGATCATGGAAAAAGCGTATCATGAATATCTGGACTTAAAAAAAAGAAGTCTCTGGACCGGCAGGAATGTTTGACGAAAAACAGGATACAATAGGAGAGAGGATGCGAAAGTGTCCTCTTTATTCATACCCGAAGAGTCTTCGTTGCGAGAGAGGTATGGCGTATAACATGCATGAGATGCGGAGGGAGCCATGGAGAAGTGCGATTTTGAAAAGGTTTTTTTTGATTTTTTAGAGAGGGAGAATGCTCTGAGGACGGCACTTACCCTGTTTGACTGGGACAATGAGACTCTTGCGCCGGAGGCGGCCGGGGAACGGACCGCCAAGGCCTACGGGGTTCTCTCGGCCGCCTATCGGGAGCTTTTTGCGCAGGACGGTCTGGAGGAGATCTTTGCGAAGGTGAAAGACGGGAGGGACGTTTCTTCCCTGGAGCGGGCGCTCGCACGCAGGGCGGAAAGGGAGCGGAAAAAGCTGCTGGCCATCCCGAAGGAAGAGTATCGCCGCTTTTCCGAGCTTACAGCCGGTTCTGTGCAGAAATGGAGCCTGGCCAAAAAGCAGAATGATTTTGCCTCTTTTGCCCCGGTGCTGGAGGAGATTTTGGATATGCAGAAACGGTTCGCCTCTTACCGGGCGGAGGCGGGGCGGACGCCCTACGACGTGTTTCTGTCGGATTACGAGGAGGGCTTCACGCAGGAAAAGCTGGATTCTTTTTTTGAGGAGCTGAAAAAGGGGATCCTTCCGCTGGTGGCGGAGGTGGTCCGGAGAAACAAGGAGCGGTCGGTCTCCTGTGACTTCCTGTTCCAAAACTATGACGTTGAGAAGCAGAGGCATTGGAACAAGTGGCTGGCCGCCTACTTGGGTTTTCAGTTTTCCAGAGGGGTTTTTTCGGAAAGCGAGCATCCGTTTACCACCAGCCTCCACAGGGACGACGTGCGGATCACCACCCATTACTATCAAAACAATCTGGAGAGCGCCATCTTCTCCACCATCCACGAGACGGGACACGGAATCTTCGAGCAGGGCAATGCCGAGGAGTTGACGGGAACGCTTCTTGGAGGAGGAACCTGCGGCGTCCACGAGTCCCAGTCCCGGTTTTACGAAAACATGCTGGGACGGAGCAAGGCATTCTGGGAACCCATTTACGGGAGGCTTCAGAGAACCTTTTCGGAACAGATGGGAAGGATTTCCCTGGACGCCTTCATTCGGGCCATCAACCGGTCGGAGCCGGGGCCTGTCCGCACCGAGGCGGATGAGCTGACCTACTGTCTGCATATCATTGTCCGCTACGAGCTGGAGAAAGGGCTGATGGACGGGGAGCTTTCCGTCCGGGACCTGGAGGGGGAGTGGAACCGCCTCTATGGGGAATATCTGGGAGTTACCCCGAAGACGGCGGGGGAGGGTGTTCTCCAGGACATCCACTGGGCCATGGGAGAGTTCGGGTATTTTCCCTCCTATGCCCTGGGAAACGCCATGGCGGCCCAGCTCTACGCCCACATGGACCGGGAGATGAACGTGGAGGAGCTGCTCAGGAAGGGAGACTTGGATCGGATTTCCGGATATCTGAGGGAGCGCGTCCATCGGTTCGGGGCGTCAAAGGGCATGGAAGAGCTGCTTCTGGAAATAACCGGGGAGGGGTTAAATGCAGAGTACTATATTGAGTATCTGAGGAAGAAGCATAAATAAATGATATGATTTGTCCAACAGGATGCGGGTGTCAAAAGCCGCATTCAAAGTTTGCCGTCGTCAAATTGCACAATTTAAGGTTCCCGTCAAGTTGCGGTGTCATGACTCATTGTGCAGTTTGACGGCAACTGAGAAGATTTGCCCGGAATGGAAAGGAGATCAAATGAAGATTACATATATCCACCACAGCGGCTTTTCCGTGGAATTCGACAAAGCCGTATTTCTGTTTGATTATTTCGAGGGGGAGCTTCCAAGTTTTCCAAAAGAGAAAGAGCTGGTTGTCTTTGCCAGCCACAAGCATCACGACCATTTTGACCGCTCCGTCTTTCGACTGACAGAAACTCATCCCTCCGTGAGCTTTATCCTCTCGAAAGACATCCGCATGAGTGAGAATTATCGGAAGCGGATGGGGATTTCCGACCGGGCGGCGGAGTGCATCACATATGTGGGAAAGAATCAGTCCATGGAACTTTCGGTGGGCGAAGAACCATTAAAGATTGAGACACTCACTTCCACCGACGAGGGGGTGGCTTTCGTGCTCACATATGATGGAAAGGGCCTGTACCATGCGGGGGATTTAAACTGGTGGACCTGGACCGGGGAGACCGGGGACGAATACGAAGACATGACAAGGCGATTTCAGGCGGAAATGGAGAAGCTTCGGGGGCGTTATTTCGACGTGGCCTTTGTGCCCCTGGATCCCAGGCAGGAGGAGCGGTATTTCTGGGGATTTGACTACTTTATGAGGGTGTCCGACACGGGCCGGGCCTTTCCCATGCATTTCTGGGGCGATTTTTCCGTGATTGACAGGCTCCTGGCCGATCCGGTGTCGGAGCCTTATCGGGGGAGGGTGCAGCGGATTTTAAGAAGGGGTGAGTCTTGGGATATCAAGTAGGAGAGCGTTCTGTCCCCTCCCCCTCGTACGGGGGGCTGTGTGTCGCCGGCACACGTTTAGAACCGACCGAAGCAGAGCGAAGACACATGCTGAAAAACGGCAAATTTCCATATGCATCCCTGGGCATAGAACAGGGCGGTCGTCTGCAACCGCCCTGTTTCCTGCGGCGTGCGCTAATTAAAATCAAGCTCCAGCTGCCTGAACTCGTTCTTCCGGTTCCTGTTGTACTTGGCCACAAGCTTCTGGATCTTCTCCGTGGGGTCAATGATGGTGTTTAAGGAGTGATCGTGGTTGATGGTGTTGATGATGGCCGCCGTGAATTTGGACATGTCGGCCTCCAGATACCACTCGCGGGTCAGGAGTTCTGCGGGGCGGTAGTTTAAATTGGTGGTCACCACGTAGTCAAAATAGCCCTGTTTGTGGAATTCGTCGAATTTTTCGAAGCCGTCGGTGAAGAGGCCGAAGGTACAGCAGATGATGACCTTGTCCGCCCGGCGGTCCTTGAGTTCCCTTGCCGTGTCCAGCATGCTCTCGCCGGAGGAGATCATGTCGTCGATGATGATCACGGTCTTTCCGTCCACGTCCGCCCCTAAAAATTCATGGGCCACGATGGGGTTGCGCCCGTTTACGACGGTGGAATAGTCGCGGCGCTTGTAGAACATGCCCATGTTCACCCCCAGGTTGTTGGCAAAATAGACGGCCCGTCCCATGGCGCCCTCGTCGGGGCTGATGATCATCAGGTGGTCCTTGTCGATGACGAGATCGTGGTCCTTTTTAAAGATCGCCTTGATGAACTGGTAGGGAGGCATGAAGTTGTCGAAACCGTGGAGGGGGATGGCGTTCTGGACTCTGGGGTCGTGGGCGTCGAAGGTGATGATGTTGGCGACCCCCATGTTGGAGAGTTCCTCCAGCGCATAGGCACAGTCCAGGGATTCCCGTTTGCTGCGCTTGTGCTGGCGGCCTTCGTAAAGAAATGGCATGATCACGTTGACCCGGTGGGCGTTGGCCACGGATGCGCCGATGATCCGCTTCAAGTCCTGGTAATGATCGTCGGGAGACATGAAATTCTGGTGTCCGCAGACGGTGTAGGTCAGGCTGTAATTGACCACGTCGACCATGAGAAAGAGGTCGGTGCCCCGGACGGACTCGTGGATGACGCCCTTGCCTTCCCCGGTGCCGAAGCGGGGGCAGGATGCGCTCAGAAGATAGGAATCGCAGTCGTAACCCCGGTATTCCAGGCTGGCCTGGCGGCGGAGAAGCTCTTCCGTGTCGTTTTTCCGGAAGCGGACAATGTGCTTGTTGACTTTTTTGGCAAAATCCCTGCAGCTTTCCAGGGCGCAGATCTTTAAGGGCGCCACGGGAATGGTGTTGTTGAATGCGTAATTGTTGGACATGAGAAGCCTCCGAATGTGCTCTTGTCAATTGAAGGTACTTTATATACAATTTATAACATTTCCTGCGGTATTTCGCAAGTACAAAAAGAGACACAGGGGCAGATTGACTCATTAAGTGGCAAAACGCCGGGAAATGGATGTTTACCGGCTCTCTTCGTCACCGACCTGGCGGTGATGAAAGAGTGGCGGCGAAATGGAGGGAATTATGAGAAGAAAACGAAAGGAAGAGAACAGGAACGATCTGGGGAGAGGAATCATATGCGTGCTTTTGGTCCTCTTGGTTTCCGCCTGTGGAAGTCGTGCCCACAACACAACGGCGGAGGGCTCTGTCCTGGAAGATACCGCAGTTTCTGCCGAAGAGGAAGAATCCTCGGGACAGACGGAGGAGACGGCTTTTTCCAAACCGGAAAAGCCAGAAGAGCCGGCTGACCCGGATACACGGTATGAGTCGAAGGCCATGGAGCCGACGGTCTCTGAATTCACGGAAATATGGGAGGAGGAGAGCGACTGGTACGGGGATTACCAGTTTGTGGAGTACATCCGGCCGAATACGTGGTATACGCCGGACTTTGATGACGGGGCCATGGAACGGAAGATCAGTTTCAGAAAAAAAACGATCATGACGCTGGAACCGGATCTGGAGCGGACTTACATGGCGCTGGACAAGGAGACGAGGGTGGAGGACGGGGGAGGCTGGGTTGATTGGAACTATGACCATCATATCCGTGAAAGCCATGTCAAATTGATCGCGTCGGTACTGGACGAAGAAAGGATCAGGCACATGGAAGAAAGGTGGGGAAAAGAATACGAGTGGGATGGGAGCTTGGCGGATTTTTCCTACAGGGCCATGGGAAATGAAAGATATTTTGCGGATATGGATTTCCGGGTCCACGATTATGAAGGGAGTCCTCTGTTGATCTTTTATAACGCACAGCGTACTTCGGCCTACAAAGAAGAGACCTACCTGCTGGAGGCGGAAAATGGAACGGTCTATATGCTGGACGATGTAATGGTATCAAAGTGGCAGCGGCTGAGATGACCGTCCGCAGCCCCCTAAAAACGGATACCGCCCCGGGTCCCGGACACAGCCGGGATCGTCGTCGACAGGGGCAGCCAGACATAGGAGGCTACGAATCTTTACAAAGAATGGAAATGCTGGTATGATAGGAGACGCGCCGGGAGCTTCCGGCGGGAAACGGGGTTTTTATGAAGAAAGTCATGAAAAAAGAGGGACACGTGATCACCTGTGTGCCGGCCGGGTCTCTGGCGGAGGAGCTGGAGCTTTCTGCCGGGGACGTGCTCCTGGAGATTGACGGGCACAGGATCGAGGACATTTTTGATTACCAATATTATATGGAAGAAACCTACGTGGAGCTTCTGGTGCGGAAGGCGGACGGGGAGGAATGGCTTTTGGAGGTGGAGAAGGAGGAGGACGAGGACCTTGGCGTCACCTTTGAGAACGGCCTCATGGACGAGTACCGTTCCTGCCGGAACAAGTGCGTGTTCTGCTTCATTGACCAGATGCCGCCCGGCATGCGAAAGACCCTGTATTTTAAGGATGATGACAGCCGTCTCTCTTTTCTGCAGGGCAATTATATTACCCTGACCAATATGAGTGACCACGACATCGACCGGATCATCGCCTACCATCTGGCACCCATCAACGTGTCGGTCCACACCATGGATCCGGCTCTCAGGTGCAGGATGCTCCACAACCGGTTTGCCGGGGAAGCCCTTGGGAAGCTGGACCGGCTTTACGGGGCAGGGGTGGAGATGAACGGACAGATCGTGCTCTGCAAGGGAATCAACGACGGAGATGAGCTGGAGCGAACCATCGGGGCCCTGGGGCGGTTCCTGCCCCACATGCGGAGCGTCTCCGTGGTACCGGTGGGACTTACCAAGTACCGGGAGGGGCTTTTCCCTCTGGAACCTTTGTCAAAGGCGGACATGGAGGATGCCATCGACCGCATCGAGCGGTGGCAGAGGCGGTTTTGGAAGGAGTCCGGCTGCCATTTTGTCCATGCCAGCGACGAGTTTTATCTGATGGCGGGGCGGCCCCTGCCGGAGGAGGAGCGGTATGACGGCTATCTCCAGCTGGAAAACGGCGTGGGGATGCTGAGACTTCTGGAGACGGAGGTCCTTGAGGCGCTCTCGGGCGAGGAATTCTCCAATAGAACGCTTTCCAATGAGATCCTTTCGGAGGAAGGGCTGGAGAAGGTTCCTCCCAGGAGAGTTTCCATTGCAACGGGGGAGCTGGCGGCGCCTTTTATCCGGGGGCTGGCAGAGAAAGTGTGTGTGCGGACTCCCGGCCTTTCGGTGTCGGTCTACGCCGTGAAGAACCGGTTTTTCGGGGAGCGGATCACCGTGTCCGGCCTGATCACGGGGCAGGACTTGATCGGGGAGCTTAAGGGGAAGGACCTGGGGGAGCGGCTGCTCCTTCCCGTCAACATGTTTAAGAGCGGGGAATCGGTCTTTTTGGACGATATTTCTTTAAAAGAAGCAGAAACTATTTTACAAACGAAGATAGATGTTGTAAAATCAAGCGGATGGGACTTTGTGGATTCCTTGAGGGGAACTGGAGAGTCCGGCGGGCCGGGGAGCGGAAAAGAAAGAGACAGCAGAAGCAGATGCCGGCCCTATGAAGGAGTGAATGGATGAGTAAACCGATCGTGGCCATTGTGGGCCGCCCAAATGTAGGAAAATCGACGCTTTTCAATGCGCTGGCGGGGGGGAAGATCTCCATTGTGAAGGATACGCCGGGCGTGACCAGGGACCGGATCTATGCGGACTGTACCTGGCTGAATTACAATTTTACCCTGATCGATACGGGCGGGATCGAGCCGGACACCAAAGACATTATCCTGTCCCAGATGCGGGAGCAGGCCCAGATCGCCATCGACACGGCGGACGTGATCGTGTTCATCACGGACGTGAGGCAGGGACTCCAGGATGCGGATGCCAAGGTGGCGGACATGCTCAGGCGTTCGGCCAAGCCGGTGGTGCTCGCCGTCAACAAGGTGGACAGTTTTGAAAAGTTTCAGGCGGACGTCTATGAGTTTTATAACCTGGGGATCGGGGATCCGGTCCCGGTCTCGGCCGCCGGAAGGCTGGGGATCGGGGAGCTTCTGGACGAGGTGGTCCGCCATTTTCCCGCAGGGACGGGGGCGGAGGAGGAAGACGAGAGGCCCAGGGTCGCCATCGTGGGCAAGCCCAACGTGGGGAAGTCCTCCATCGTCAACAGGCTCCTGGGGGAGAACCGGGTGATCGTGTCGGACATCGCCGGGACCACCAGGGACGCTATTGACACGGTGATCAAACGGAACGGAAGGGAGTACGTATTCATCGACACGGCGGGGCTCAGGAGAAAGAGCAAGGTCAAGGAGGAGCTGGAGCGTTACAGCATCATCCGCACGGTGACGGCCGTGGAGCGGGCCGACGTGGTGGTGCTGGTCATCGATGCCACGGAAGGGGTCACGGAGCAGGACGCCAAGATCGCCGGCATCGCCCACGAGCGGGGAAAGGGCATGATCATCGCCGTCAACAAGTGGGACGCCGTCGAGAAGGACAATTCCACGGTCAATAAGTTTTCGGCGAAGATCCGGGAGATCCTGTCCTTTATGCCCTATGCGGACATTCTCTATATTTCCGCCCTCTCGGGACAGCGGCTTCCCAAGCTCTTTGACCATATCGACGTGGTCATTGAGAACCAGAACCTGCGGATCGCCACGGGGGTGTTAAATGAGATCCTGATGGAGGCCGTGGCCCTGCAGCAGCCGCCCTCGGACCGGGGCCGCCGCCTAAAGATCTTTTACATGACCCAGGTGGCGGTGAAGCCGCCCACCTTTGTCCTCTTTGTCAACGACAAGGAGCTGATGCATTTTTCTTACACCAGGTATCTGGAAAACAGGATCCGTGACGCTTTCGGCTTCGGCGGCACGTCTCTCCGGTTCATCACCAGGGAGAGGAAGGAGAAAGAGTAATATCATGGAACGAATCATCTGTCTTGCGGCCGGCTATGCCTTTGGGCTCATTCAGACCGGTTATCTGTACGGAAAGGTCATTCACAAGGACATCAGGCAGTACGGGAGCGGCAACTCGGGAACCACCAACGCCCTCAGGGTGCTGGGAAAGAAGGCCGGGGCCATCGTGTTTTTGGGGGATTTCCTGAAAGCGGTGATCCTCTGCCTCCTGGTCCGTTATCTCTACGGCAGGACCATGCCGGAGATGGCGCCGCTCCTGGTGCTCTACGGGGGCTTCGGCGTGGTTCTGGGGCACAATTACCCTTTTTACCTGAAGTTTAAGGGCGGCAAGGGCATTGCGGCCACCTCCGGCGTGATCATCACCATGGACTGGCGGATTACCCTGGTCTGCCTGGCGGCCTTCATCATCAGCGTGGCGGCCACCAGGATCGTCTCCATCGGCTCCCTTCTGGTGGTGACCATTTTCCTGGGAATGTGGCTGGGCTTAGGTCTTGCGGGCCTTCTGCCCCTTTCCGGGGATTATCTGACGGAATCCTACGTGGTGATATTCGTGTTTGCGGCCCTGGCCTACTGGAAGCACAGGGCCAACATAGGGAGGCTTATAAACGGCACGGAGAATAAATTCGGTTCAAAGAAATAAGGAGGATATCATGGCAAATATCAGTATTATCGGTTCCGGGACCTGGGGCATGGCCCTCTCTCTGCTGCTTTACAAAAAAGGACATACCGTGAAGGTCTGGTCCGCCATTCACGACGAGGTGGAGATGCTCCGGAAGGAGCGGGAGCATAAGAACCTGCCGGGGGTTCCCATTCCGGCGGACATGGAGATCACCGGGGATCTGGAGGTCTGCGTAAAAGGTGCGGAGCTCATGGTCCTCTCGGTGCCCTCGGTGTTTACCAGACAGACGGCGAGGCGGATGAAGCCCTTCGTGGCAGAGGGGCAGATCATCGTCAACGTGGCCAAGGGCATCGAGGAGGAAACCCTGATGACCCTCTCGGAGCAGATCGAGGAGGAGATCCCCCAGGCCAACGTGGCGGTGCTCTCCGGTCCCAGCCATGCGGAGGAGGTGGGCCGGGGAATCCCGACCACCTGCGTCGTGGGAGCGAGGGACAGAAAAACTGCGGAATATATCCAGAATATTTTTATGTGCAGCGTGTTCCGGGTCTACACAAGCCCCGACATCATGGGCATCGAGCTGGGCGGCTCCCTAAAGAACGTGATCGCCCTGGCGGCCGGCGTGGCCGACGGGCTGGGCTACGGGGACAACACCAAGGCGGCCCTCATCACCAGGGGCATGGCGGAGATCACCAGGCTGGCCCTCAAGATGGGCGCCCGCATGGAGACCATGTACGGCCTTAGCGGTGTCGGGGATCTGATCGTGACCTGCGCCAGCATGCACAGCCGCAACCGCCGGGCCGGGATCCTCATGGGCCAGGGAAAGACCATGGAGGAAGCCATGAAGGAGGTCCGGATGGTGGTGGAGGGCGTGTACTCCGCCAAGGCTGCCGCCGCCCTGGCCGACAAGTACGGGGTGGAGATGCCCATCACCAAGGAGATCAACAAGGTGCTCTTCGAGGGGATGAAGGCATCCGAGGCCGTGGAGAACCTGATGCTCCGGGACAAGGGGATCGAGCACCCGAACATTCCCTGGGAAGAGTAGGAAAAAAATGGGAAGGAAGTGCCATGGGGGATCATGGTGCTTCCTTTTTTGCAGGGGCATGACGAAAACGATGCTTCGGAGACTGAACGGCATGATAGAAATGCGAGGGATCGGTTACAATTTTGGGGATGTTTATGAAAAAGATTTAGGTGAAATGTGGTGGGGATATGGTATAATTAGAGTGTCTGCCAGATGGCGGGCATCCAAAAAGGTCGATTACATGGTTAACATGGCGGGAGATGTCCATGGGGAGTTTTCGCAAGGGCCTTTGCTGTCTGAAGCGACATCCAATGCGTCGATTCAGTTTGAACTTAAAAAAAGTAAAAAGGCGATTGATGATATTCTAAAGAAGATGTCTTAATCCTTGAGAGGAAATCATTATGAGCAACATATTGTTAATTGAGCCGGATTATAAAAACAAATATCCACCACTTGGCCTTATGAAGATATCTTATTTTCACAAGTACGTTTTGCACGACTATGTCCGCTTCACGAAGGGGAGGCTGCCGAATGCTTTAAATGACACGAAATGGGATCGCATTTACGTGACCTCTCTTTTTACATTTGAATGGGCAAAAACAATAGAAGCCGTTAACTATGCGAAAACGTTGGCCGATGACGTTTCCAAAATAACGGTCGGTGGGATTGCCGCAACCCTTTTGCCGGATCAAATATATGAGGAAACTGGCATCCACCCTGTTTGCGGTTTGTTAAACGAGCCTGGAAAATTGGGATTGCCCGGAGATGAATGTATAGACCAGATCATTCCCGATTACGATATCCTGAATGATATTGATTATAAATATCCATTCCATGATGCCTATTTTCTCAGTGCGACGAAAGGGTGTGGTATGAAATGCGGTTTCTGTGCGGTTCAAACGCTGGAGCCCACGTACATCCCTTATATGGATATTAAAGAAAAAATTGCCGCCATAGATGAAAAGTTCGGTCCCAAAAAAGATTTGCTTTTGATGGACAATAATGTTTTGAGATCCAATCAGTTTGACCGAATCATCGACGACGTCATCGAAGCGGGATTCGCCAAAGGTGCGACTTACATGAACCCCAAGACAAAAAAAACGGTACGTCGTTATGTTGATTTCAACCAGGGTCTTGATGGAAATCTTTTAACGGAGCCGAAAGCCAAACGCCTGGGCGAAATTGCCTTGCGTCCCGCCCGTGTTGCTTTCGACCATATAGAAGATAAAGAGACATATGAAAAGGCCCTTCGCCTTTGCGCTAAAAACGGGATTACGGAGCTTTCCAACTATGTGCTGTACAATAGTGAGGATTTTGGAGGAAAAGGGAAGAAGTATCGGGCAGATACACCCGAAGATTTGTACGATCGAATGAGAATCACTCTTGACCTGAAAGATGAAATCAATCGTACTTTGCCAGAAGAACGGCATGTTGCAGCATTCTCGTTTCCGATGCGATACATACCTCTCAACGCTCATGAGCGCGGATATGTAGGGTCTATGTGGAATGCCAAGTTTTTAAGGGCCGTTCAATGCATGCTGATTCCCACACAGGGAAAAGGGGTTGGAAATAAAGATTTTTTTGAAGCCGACTTTGGAAAGAGTTCAAAGGAATTCGTTCGTTTTTTATGTATGCCGGATAAACTGATTGCGGCTCGCGGGCACTTTAAAGAAGGCGGCCGAGGCAGAACGAAGGAGACCCCTGAAGAATTAAGAAACAGAAAGGCCGTCTGGAACAAAAACCAAAGGAAAATCAAAGAATGGAATCGCCTTTATGACCAATTGGATGACGTCCCATCCTTTATTGCGCTTATTGGCGACAACGAGTTTCTTCCCGAAAAAGTTTTTGGAATTTCTTCTGACACGCAAAAAAAGCTCTATTTATCCTATTTAACAATGCCTCGTTTGGTTGCACTGTTGGGGATGGTCAATCACAACTCTCCAACCCACTCCATGCTGTACCATTATATAAAGGAAGAGTATAAGGAGCTTTATTTTGATATTTTGGAATTTGTAACTGGTAATGAATCTCAACCTTTATACGTATTCAAAAGCTTTGCAGAGTTTTTCGGCAAAGCGGGCGTCGCAGACCTCCTTGGATTTTTATCAAAAGAAGATTATTCGGCAGACCGTCTTTTGAAAAAATGGAATGAAGTGAGTAAAAGGAATGACATTGACTATGTGGATTTCGAGTTGATCCGTGTCTATCGACGCTTTGTCGATGTAAAAGCGTTATCCGACGAAGATCATCAATTTGCGCGATATGCCATTGAAACTACAAATATGTCGGAGCTTGCCCGTATATTGAACAAGCAATTTTTTAAGTTTGAAACGCAAATACTTGCTGCAGCGAACCGTGAGCTCGGACAGATGATTATTAAAGATGCGACCAGGGCTGTCACGAACAACATTCAGATGAAATTGTCGCAGATTTTGAGGGATTAACATGCAGGAGATCATTATAGGAAAACATACTCTTGAGTCCCTTACCACGGGCATGTATGCCGACCCGTTTGTAATCTATCGCGAATATATTCAAAACGCCGCCGATTCTATTGATGCGGCTTTTGAATCGGGTGTTTTATGCAGAGGCGAGGAGTGCGTCGATGTCATAATACATTCTGCGGAAAAGAGAATCATAATCAAAGACAATGGGCTTGGCGTGTATTCCGACGAGGCCGTTTCGCATTTGCTCAGCATCGGCAATTCAAAGAAAAAATCAACTGCGACAAGGGGCTTTCGCGGAATTGGCAGATTATCTGGATTGAGTTATTGCTCAACACTGACTTTTGAGACGAGTGCCAGGGGCGACACCGCAGGTACCCGCATAACGATAGATGCTAACAAGCTTTCTGAAATACTTGCCAATGTCCAAAACGATACGGAAACGATTCTCGACGTATTAAGCGAAGTATATTCCATAGAGACTTATCCGGAAAGGGAAAATGTACATTATTTTTCTGTCACAATGGACGGTGTTGACGAATCTGTCAAGTTAACGGATTATGATGAAGTAATTGCGTATCTGTCGCAAAATGTACCCGTACCGTATCACCCTGAGAAATTCACCTGGGGCCGTGAAATCACGAACAGGCTGGCGCAAAAAGGATGCGTTATTGAATCCTACAAAGTCTTTGTCACCTGTCAAAATAAACGTGAGCCTGTATACAAACCCTATGGCGATTCATTTTTGATGGACAAAGGAAAAAAAACAACGGATAGAATCTCGGATGTCCAAATTATCAGTTTTGTGAATTCGGATAAGGAATTGCTGGCTGCGGGCTGGGTTGCCAAAACAAGTTTTCTGGGCAGCATTTATGACCGCACAATTAAGGGAATCAGGGTGCGCAAGGGAAACATTTTAATTGGCGATGGCCAGACGCTGAACGTTGCATTCAAAGATGCCAGATTTAACGGTTGGTCAATCGGCGAAATTTTTGCCATGCACCCCAAACTCGTGCCGAATGCCCGCCGGGACAATTTTGAGAAAAATCCCACCTACTTTACCTTTATTGAAAAGTTAACGACTCTTGCAGGCGGCGTGACGAGAGAGATTAGAAATGTTTCTCTCAAAAGAAATGCAGAATTGTCAGCTGCCCTGGAGGCGACCGCAAGAGTTAGCGAAGCGGCTGCGGCCGTGATGAGTGAAGGGGTATCCCTTTCTCAAAAGAGTGCGTTAAAAAACAAACTGACGAAGGCACAAAACGCCGTCGGACAAGTTCCGGTTAATGGTGAGAGCGATGCATATTATCAGGGGATTGCATTTGAAGGTTTGGACATATTAATTGGGCAGGTCAAAGGCGCAACGTCATACAAGGCACTTAATTTACTTGACAATATAAGTCTGCATGAGAAGCGATGGCTTGAGCAGATCTTCAATATCATTATTCGCATTGAACCAGGAAATTCCGAGAAAATCATAACTGCGGTGTTAGATGAACTATATGGCGAATCAAAGAAAAAGGGGATGGAAACGGAACCATAGAAGGATGCCGGTACTAAAATAGTTTGCTCTCATGCATTCTGAATTTTTAGTACCGGCGTCTTTTTCCATGTACGGCAGGGAATGGTTTCCCTTACTCCGGCAGGCTCTTAAGCTGCCTGTCGTAGGTCTTCTTCAAGAAGAACACCGCCAGCAGGATGGAGGAGATCTCTGCGATGGGGAAGGAGAACCAGACGGCGTCGAGCCCCAGGGTGACGGCAAACAGGTAGGCCACGGGGACGATGAACACGATCTGGCGGACCACCGACATGATCAGGCTGTAGAGGCCGTTTCCGAGGGCCTGGAACACGGAGGAGCTGATGATGCCGGCTCCGGCGAAGATGAAACTGATGCTGATGATCCTGAGGGCCGGGACGCCGATGGCGATCATGTCCGGCGAGTCGTTGAACATGCGGATCAGGGTGGCCGGCATGATTTGGAAAATCGCAAGGCCCACCAGCATGATGCCCACGGCGATGGCCACGCTCAGCTTGATGGTGGCGATGATCCGTTTCCGCTTCTTTGCGCCGTAGTTGTAGGCGACGATGGGGATCATGCCGTTGTTCAGGCCGAAGACCGGCATGAAGATGAAGCTCTGGAGCTTGAAGTACACGCCCAGCACGGAGACGGCCGTGGAGGAAAACATCAGCAGGATCTTGTTGAGCAGGAAGGTCATGACCGACACGATGGACTGCATGATAATGGAAGGGATGCCCACCTTGTAGATCTGGCCGATCACGTAGAGGCTGGGACGGAATCCCCGGAAACGAAACTGCAGCTCCTTGTTTTTCTTTAAATTAAAGATCAGGGCCATGACGGCGGCGACGCACTGCCCGGCCACGGTGGCGATGGCGGCCCCTGCCACCTCCATGCGGGGGAAGCCGAAATAGCCGAAGATCAGGATCGGGTCGAAGATGATGTTGATGATGGCTCCGGTCCCCTGAGTGATCATGGTGTACAGGGTCTTCCCGGTGGACTGGAGGATCCGCTCCAGGATCAGCTGCATGAAGATCCCGATGGAGGTGATGGTACAGATGCTCAGATAATCCGTGCCGTAGTCCACGATCTCCGGGATGTCGATCTGGCTGGCGAAATATAAATGGCTTCCGAAGAGGCCGAAGAGGGCGAAGGCCACGTAGGAGAGGAAGGCCAGGAAGATGCCGTTCAAGGCGGCGGCGTTGGCCTGCTCGAAATTTTTTTCTCCCAGACTCCTGGAAAGGTAGGCGTTGATGCCGACGGCGGTGCCGCTTCCCAGGGCGATCATCAGGCTCTGGACGGGAAAGGCCATGGAAACGGCCGTGAGGGCATGCTCGGAAACCCGTCCGACGAACACGCTGTCCACCACGTTGTACATGGCCTGGACCAGCATGGAAATCATGATGGGAAGGGACATGCTGACTAACAGTTTGTTAATGGGCATGATTCCCATTTTGTTTTCCTTCTGGGCTGTCATTTTTTCTTCTGTCATACGAATCACTCCATTTCTTTGGTCAAAGGTTCCTGTTTTTGGCGACAATGACAAGCATAACACAATATAAATTTTGCCGCAACCTCTTCTTATGCAATTCTTCTTGTGAAAGAGCGGAAAATATGCTATTTTTAAAGGAAAGGGGGAATTGCCATGGCAAGGGACATGACGGTGGGAAAGCCTTTTCCCACGCTTTTTAAATTTGCGATGCCCATGGTGATGGGCAATCTGTTCCAACAGCTTTACAACGTGGTGGATTCCATGGTGGTGGGGAATTTCGTGGGCGAGGACGCCCTGGCCGCCGTGGGGACCACCACCTCGATCACCTTTCTTTTTATCGCCGTGGCCGTGGGCATGGGGATCGGATGTTCCGTGGTGATCTCCCAGCTTTTCGGGGCAAAGCACACGGAAACCATGAAGTCGGCCATCTCCACGTCGCTGATCGCCATGTTCGTCCTGGGAGCCGGACTGTCCCTCTTCGGCCTGGTGGCCCACAGGCTGATCCTCACCTGGCTTTCCGTGCCGGAAAACATTTTCGAGGATGCGGCCGCCTATCTGCAGATCTACTGCATGGGGCTTATTTTCCTGTTCATGTACAATATCCTGAACTCGGTGTTCAACGCCCTGGGGGAGTCCCGGTTCCCCCTGGTGTTCCTGACCCTGTCCTCCCTGCTCAACGTGGCGCTGGACCTGTATTTCGTGATCCGCTTACATATGGGAGTGCCGGGCGTGGCCTGGGCCACCCTCATCGCCCAGGGGATCTCCGCCGTCCTGTCCTTCTTCGTGCTGATGCGGCATTTCAGGCGCATCGAGACTGCGGAGAGGCCGAAGCTTTTTGACGGGCGGCTCCTTGCCCGGATGTTCCGGCTGGCCGTCCCCACCACCATCCAGCAGTCCATCGTCTCCCTGGGGTTGGTCTTCGTCCAGGGCCTGGTCAACAGCTACGGCTCCGTGGTGATCGCCGGGTACACGGCGGCGACGAAGATCGACACCATCGCCATCGGCCCCATGGTCCAGGTGGGAAATTCGGTCTCCACCTTCACGGCCCAGAACATGGGGGCCAGGAAGACGGAGCGGGTGAAGTCCGGGCTCATTTCCGGCCTGCTCATCTCGGCTGGGATCTCCCTCTCCTTGACGGCCGTGCTGTTTTTCTTCGGGGAGAATTTCCTGAACGCCTTCATGGACAGCAAGGAGAGCGTGGAGGCGATCCGCTACGGGATCGATTATATCTACGTGGTGTCCGCCTTCTACGTGCTGATGGGCACCATGAACGTGTTCAACGGAGTGCTCCGGGGGGCGGGGGACATGAAGGTCTTCATGGCGGCCACCTTCACCAATTTCGGCCTGCGGCTGATCTTTGCCCACGTCCTCTCTGCGACGGCCATGGGGCCCGCCGGGATCTGGTGGTCCATCCCCATCGGCTGGGGCGCCGGGATCCTGGTCTCGGGAACCCGCTACGCAAGCGGGAAGTGGAAGACGAAAAAGCTGGTGGCGGAGGAGCTTTGAAGTCATAAAATGTTCTGATGATATATATGGAGGATTATATCAATGGCAAAGAACAAAAGCATAGAAGAAAAAATAGAAGATCTTTTTAAGAAACAATTAGATTCTTATCAAGTGAAATACTACACAAAGACAGAGACTATTAATACGGATATTGACGAAGCGCTAAGAAATGCTCCCTCTAAATCAGGAGGAAGTGGAAATAATTATCCGGATATTAAGGTTCTGATTGAAACAAAAACAATGAGAAGAATCCCTGTTATGATTGAAACCAAAGGAACGAATGGACATTTCATTAAGTTTGACAAAGAAGGAAATATCGAATTAGTTACTGAGTTTACAAATGATACCAAAACACATAAAAAAGGGGATAAAAATTATTCTGCGATAGAGAAATATGCGGTTAATGGCGCCGTTCATTATGCGAATGCCATTTTACATCATAGCGCTGCTTATGATGAATGTATTGCTATTGGAATCAATGGGTATGAAAAGGCTGACGGTACGATAGAAACGGAAATCGGCGTGTATTATATTTCAAAAGATAATTTTCTTTTTCCTAAAAAGGTTTCTGATTATACGGATTTGTCTTTTTTGGAAAAGAAACACATGGATGGTTTTATAGAAAAATTAGATGCATTGGATTTAACACCTGAAGAAATTGAAAAGAAAACGAAAGAAATAGAAACGGAGTTAGATACGAAGCTCAAATATGTCAATCAGGTGATGCAGGATACTCTTCAAATCAATGTGAATTATAGGGTAAATCTTGTGTCAGGCATGATTATGGCTGGCCTTGGAGTTGAAGACGAGATGGAGCCGTTAGACCCTCATGAATTAAAAGGGAGTCTTGGAAAGAAAGACCATGATGGATATCGAATCGTTAATAAAATAGAATCATTCTTAGATAAAAAGAATTTACCAGACGACAAAAAGGAAATGATTGTGTCTACTCTGAAATCGGTATTTGTGTATGATACTCTTTGGAGACCTGTCAATGGAGAAAGCAAACTAAAAAGTATTTATGCACTTATTTACAAAGAAATCTTACCCATATTCAGAACTTCCTATCATTTGGACTTTTCTGGGAAATTATTTAATGTACTTAACGATTGGATTAGTGTTCCGGATGGTGATAAGAATGACGTGGTTTTTACGCCACGCTATGTAACGGATTTAATGGCAAGGCTTGCGAAAGTAAATATGGATTCTTATGTTTGGGATTACGCGGCAGGTTCGGCGGGATTTTTGGTTTCTGCAATGAAACTGATGTTGAACGACGCAAAGAAAAGAATAAAAAGCCCTTCGGATTTGAGTGTTAAAGAGACGAAGATAAAATTAGAACAGTTGCTTGGAATCGAAAAACTTTCGGATATTTACATGCTCGCCGTTCTCAACATGATTCTTATGGGGGATGGTTCTTCAAATATTTTACATAAGGACAGTTTAAAAGAATACTCAGGTAAATATGAGCAAGGGGAAAAGAAAGATGAGGATTTTCCTGCGAATGTATTTTTACTTAATCCTCCTTATTCCGCAGACGGCAAGGGTTTTGTTTTTGTAGAAAAGGCTCTTTCGAGGATGAAAAGCGGCAGAGCAGTGATACTTATTCAAGAGAATGCTGGCAGTGGCAGCGGTTTACCATATACAAAGAATATCTTAAAAAATAATACTTTAGTGGCGAGCATTCATATGTCGGACATATTTTGTGGTAAAGCAGGAGTACAAACCGCTATCTACGTTTTTGATGTTGGTATTCCGCATGACAGAAAGCAGCTTGTAAAATTTGTGGATTTCTCTCATGATGGATATACACGACAAAACAGAAAAAAATCAAGCCAGGAAACGAATTTGAAAAACACAGATCATGCGTTAGAAAGGTATGACGAAGTAGTAAATCTGATACTTTATGGGAAATCATATTTGCATTACTTTTCCGAAGATGATTATTTTGAAGATGTAATAACTTTAGAGGGGAATGATTGGACTTTTAAGCAACACCAGAAGATAGATATGATTCCAACGAATGAAGATTTTCAAAATGTAATAAAGCAATATTTAAGTTGGAAACTGTCGATGATAATTAGAGGTGATTCCAAACATGAGGACTGAAAAATTTAAACTTTCAGAAGTTTTTAATTGGCAATCTCAAAAAGAAATTGATCCTTTAAAAATCAATTTGCTTACAGTGGAAGGATGTTACAAATATCCATTTTATGGACAATCTACTGTCAACAACGGTATTATTTCATTTCTCACTTTAAAACCAGACGTGTTAAATAACAAAGCTGGAAACCCGACTATATTGATACATTCTAATAATCAAAATATTGTCTATCTGGAGACACCTTTTTATTTAAAAGATGGACATGGCGCAACGAGTGTTCTTCAATCTGACATGCTTAACGAAAAGAATGCATTATATATGATTGCATGTATAAAAAAGGTAATTACAAAAAAATTTGCTTATAATGATAAAGCGACAAAAATAGCTTTGAAAAACACTTATATTGAACTGCCCGTGAAAAATGATGGAACAATAGATTACGAATACATGGAGAGTTATGTTAATAGTGCAGAAAATAATCTCATGAACCATTTGTTTTCTGACTTGAAAAGGTGTGGTTTGGATAAATGTGACTTGTCACAAAGTGAAAAAGATATTTTTTATAGATTTGAAAGTGGAAACCTAAAATATTCATGCTTTAAAATCACAGATATATTTGAGGTAAAAAACACCAACAGCATTGTGAAAAAGGATATTGTATTGAACAGCGGAGACATTCCCTATGTTACCGCAGGAGAAGGAAATAATTCTATTTTGGGTTATACAACCTTTAAAAATCAGTTAATAGAAGAAGGCAATTCCATTATGATTGGCGGAAAGACTTTGGTAATAACGTACCAGCCAAGAGATTATTATTCTAATGATAGTCATAATTTGGCTTTGTACATAAAAGATTGTAAAGGCCGCACGGAAAAGGCGCAACTTTTTATGGTTGCTGCGCTATATAAAAGTTTAAAGCCGCTCTATACATGGGGAGATTCTATTTCGAAAAAGAAAATACAGAATAACGAGGTATTTCTTCCGGTAAATGCAGATGGGGAGATTGATTTTGAAATAATGGAAGCCTATGTAAAAATTCAGGAAAAAATTGTAATAAAAGATGTAATGGAATGGAGGAGCAGAAAAGATGGCTGATATCGTTCTCTTTGACCTGGACGGAACCTTGACCGATCCCTGGGAGGGGATCACCCGCTGCGTCCAGTACGGGATGGAGGCCGCAGGGTATCACGAGCCGGATAGAAGGAAGCTGACGCCCTTCATCGGGCCGCCCCTCATGGACATGTTCATGGGCGAGTACGGTTTTACGAAGGAGCGGGCGGAGCTCGCCGTTGAGAAGTACCGGGAGCGGTTTGGCGAGAAGGGCATGTATGAAAATGAGATCTACGAGGGGATCGAGGACCTATTAAAAGCGCTTCGGGATTCCGGAAGGCGGCTGGGGGTGGCCACCTCCAAGCCGGAGGTCTTTGCCGTGCCGATCCTCGAGCATTTCCACATTGATTCCTATTTTGAGCAGATCGTGGGAAGCGAGCTCTCCGGGGAGCGGGTGAGGAAGGGGGACGTGATCAGGGAAGCCCTGCGCCGGTTCGGCGTGAAAGAGGGGAACGGTGCGGGCAGAACGGAGACCGTCTGGATGGTGGGCGACCGGAAGCATGACGTGATCGGGGCCAGGGAGGCGGGAATCCCCTGCGTCGGCGTCCTCTACGGATACGGCGGCCGTGAGGAGCTCTCTGCCGCCGGGGCGGACCGGCTGGTCTCCACGGTTGCGGAGCTAAAGGAGCTCCTGCTTGCCCTATGAAGCCCTACCGGGATTTCGACGGGGAGATGAAACGGCAGTTCGGGAAGAAGCTGTACCGGTTGTCTCTGAATGGCGGGCTCGGATGCCCCAACAGGGAGGGGGGCTTCGGAGGGGGCGGCTGTATTTTCTGCAGCGAGGGCGGCTCCGGGGACTTTGCGGCGGGAAGGGGGCGTTCCGTCACGGAGCAGCTTGCGGAGGCGAAGGCCCTGGTGGCCGGAAAGCTCCCGAAGCGGACGCCCTACGGCTACGTGGCCTATTTTCAGGCCTACACGGGAACCTACGGGCCGGTGTCGAAACTGGAGGCCATGTTTTTGGAGGCTATGGAGGATAGGGAGGTGGAGGCGCTCTCCATCGCCACCAGGCCGGACTGCCTGCCGGAGGAGACGGTCTCTCTCTTGTCCAGGCTAAGCCGCAGGAAACCGGTGTGGATCGAGCTGGGACTGCAGACGGCCATCCCGGAGACGGCGGCCTTCATCCGCCGGGGATACCCGCTTTCCTGCTTCACGGAGACAAGGAGAAGACTCCTTCTGGCCGGCATTCCGGTCATCGCCCACGTGATCCTTGGGCTTCCGGGGGAGGGGAGGGAAGAGGTCTTACAGACCGTCGACTACCTCAATGAACAGAAGGTCGAGGGCATCAAGCTGCAGCTTCTGCACATTTTGGAGGGAACCGACCTGGCAGGGCTTTACCGGGAGGGGAAGGTACGGGCCCTCTCCTTTGAGGAATACGAAGAGCTTTTGTTTGCGGCCCTCATGAGACTCCGGCCGGAGACGGTGGTGCACCGGCTCACCGGGGACGGGCCGAAGCGGCTGCTTCTCGCCCCCCTCTGGAGCGGAGACAAGAAGCGGGTGTACAACCGGCTCCACCGGGACATGGAGGAGAGGGGCATTTATCAGGGGAAACTTATTATATGAGGAGGAAAAAACATGACACCGAGGGAATCATTCAATGAGAAGAGAGGAAACACCGTGGTCAAAAATCTGCAGGGGAGGGGCTTTGACGCCTGCTACTGCAAAAGCGGGGAGGAGGCCAGGGAGAAGGCCCTGGAATGGATCAAAGAGGGCTCTTCGGTCGCCTGGGGCGGCTCCATGACCATCCGGGACATCGGGCTTACGGAGGCGGTAAATAAGGGGAACTATCAGGCGATCGACCGGGATAAGGCCGGGACTCCGGAAGAGAAACAGAAGGCGGCCATGGATGCGCTTTCGGCGGATTATTTCCTGACCAGCGCCAACGGCGTCAGCGAGGACGGACAGCTTGTCAACGTGGACGGGAACGGAAACCGGGTGGCGGCCATCGTGTTCGGGCCAAAATACGTGATCGTGGTGGCCGGGATGAACAAGGTGGTGCGGACGGCGGAGGATGCCATGGTGCGGGCCAGGACCGTGGCGGCGCCTCTGAACCAGCAGCGGTTTTTAAAGAACACGCCCTGCACCGTCACCGGCGTCTGCGGCGACTGCAAGTCGCCGGAGTGCATCTGCAACCAGCTCCTTACTACCAGGAACTGCCGGCCCGCCGGGCGGATCAAGGTGATCCTGGTGGGGGAGGAACTTGGATATTAAATCTTTGTATGGTCTGCCGCCTGGGCTTCGTCGGCGTCCAGCCGCCCTCCGAAGAGCAGGGTGAGCAGGAAGGAGGCGGCGAAGGCGATGACGGCGGCGATCATGGCCTTTGCGAAATTGCCCGGCTCGTCTGCGCTTGCGAACATCAGGCAGGAGGGGATGGCCGGAAAGGCGTACACGTAGCAGTGGATGCCGACGATGCCCTGATAGAGCCCGGCGGCGGCGCAGCCCAGGACGGTGGTGATCAGGGGCTTCTTATAAGGAAGGCAGAGCCCGTAGAGACTCGGCTCCGAAACTCCTGCCAGAAGGACCGTGAAGCCGCAGCTGAAAGAGGTCTTTTTTAAGGCGGGAGTTTTGGCTTTCAGGAAGACGGCCATGGCGGTGCCGAAAAGGGCGAGGGCCATGATGAAAAATCCGGGCAGGATACCGGGATCCAAGCCGGCGCTTCCGAGCTGGGTGATGGCGGTCGCCACGAAGACCCAGTGGGTCCCGGTGATGACTAAGAGGGGCGACACGGCGGCAAACAGGGTCCAGGCAAGCCAGGATACGTGGTCCTGGAGCCAGAAAATGGCGCCGGACAGGCCGTTCCCGATGAGGGTCCCCAGGGGGCCGATGGCCAGCAGGCCGACCAGGGAGGAGAGGAGCAGGATGACCAGGGGGGAGAGGATGTCGTCCACCACCTTCGGCATCAGCTTATGTACCAGTTTTTCGATCCAGACCATGGCGGCTACCAGAAGGATCACGGGGATGGTGCTGTAGCCGTAAGAAGCCTTCACAAGGGGGATCCCCAGGAAGGAGAGCGCCTGCGAGCCTTCCGCCAGTTCCACGAAGCTGGGGCTCATGAGGGCGCCCACGGCCCCGATGGCCAGCACCGTGTTGACCTTAAAATGGACCGAGGCCGTATAAGCCAGGAAAAAGGGCAGGAAATAGAGGGGGGCGTCCCCGATGAAGGAGAGCACGGCCTCCGTGGGAGTCCCTTCTGCCAAGAGCCCGGTCATGGTAACGATGATCACGAGAAGCTTGACCAGGCCTCCGGCGATGACGATGGGGATGATCGGGGCCATGCAGCTTGAAACGTGGTCGATCAGAACAGTCAGGATGTTTTTTTTCGCATTTTGTTCCATGGGTCTGCCCTCCGGAAAGATTTCTGTGTAAAAACCAAAGAGATTATAGCATCCTTTGGCCGGGGGCGCAAGGATAACATGAAGTTCGGCATCCCCGGCGGGCGAAGGGACCGTGCCGGTTTCCGCTTTCCCGGCTCACTCCTCCAGCCTGGTAAGCCCCCCGAGGGAGGGCGATACCACCATGGAATAGTTGGTGTGGTAGATGACGAAGCCGGGCTTGGCGCCGTTCACTTTCTTTACCTGCTTTCGCTCCACATAGTCAATCTCCACCTTGTCGCCGTCTTTTCCCTTGGAATAGAAGGCGGCCAGCCCGGCGGCTTCCTCGAAGAGCCGGTCGGGAAGCTCCTCCTTGGGCTTTCCGCCTGTTTTGGCGATGACGTGGGAGCCGGGAATGCCCTTGGCGTGGAACCACAGGTCGCTTCCGGAAGCCAGATGGAAGGTGAGTTCTTCATTCTGCAGGTTGTTTTTCCCCACATAGAGGTGGTAGCCGTCGGAGGATAAAAAGTGCAGGGGGACGCTGGTGATCTTCGCCTTTTTGTCCTTCGGTCCCCGTTTTTTGACGAGGCCGGCTTCCCTGAGTTCTTCCTTGATCTGAAGGAGATCCGCCTCCCCGGCCGCAATGTCGAGGGCGGAGGAGACGGATTCCAGGTAGTCGATCTCGTCCTTTGTCTCCCGGATCAATTCTGTGAGGGCCTCGAAGGTCCGTTTTAATTTCCCGTACCGGTCAAAATATTTCTTTGCGTTTTCCTGGGGTGTCAGGGTGCCGTCCAGGGGAATGGTCACGGTCTCATTGGTATAGTAATTGAGAGCGGTGAGGGTTTTGGCCCCCGGCGCAAGCTCATAGCCGTAGGTGTTGATCAGCTCTCCGTATACCCGGTACTTATCCCGCTTATGAGTATCCTTAAGCTGTTTTTCCTGCAGGTCGTATTTTTTTCGGTTCCGCTCCAGGGCCGTCTGGACCGTGTGGCGCAGCTCCGCCGACTTCTGGCGGATGCGGACCACGGCCTCCCTGGCGGCATAGTAGGTCTCCAGGATCTCGCTGACGGAAGAAAAATCCCGCCGTTCATAAGCGCTCAGGTGGGAGAGGGGCAGGGCGGAAAATTCGACGGGGACCTGCCGGTCATAGAAGATGCAGGGGGCGAAGCTGCCGCTTTTCACGTCGTCCATCATCCGGGAAAAGACGCCGAACAGGTGCGTCCTTTCCGGTTCGGAAAGACTTCCTGCGTCCCTCTTTCCGTCTAAGGAGGCGAGATGGCAGATCTCCTCCGCCATGACCGGGCTTAAGCCCGTGAAGCCGGTGTAGAGGGCCTTGGAGAGGGCCATGGGTTTTTCCGAGAGGACGGCAAAAAATCCCTCCTCTGTCACGGTGAGAGGATCCTTTTTCCGCATGGTGTCCGGGATGAAGTAGGGCCGTCCCGGAAGGACCTCCCGGACGGAGCTTATGGACAGGGGGATGTGCTTGATGCTGTCGATGATGGTGTCCTTCTCGTCGCAGAAGATCAGGTTGCTGTGCTTGCCCATGAACTCCCCGATCAGCTTTTTCCGGCAGACATCGCCCATCTCGTTCAGGTGCTCGATCTCCAGGACGAGGATCCGCTCCAGCCCCGGCTGGGACACGGACAGGATGCGGCCGCCGCCGATGTGCTTCCTGAGCAGCATGCAGAAGCCCGGGGCCGTCATGGGGTTCGGCTTTGCCTCTTCCGTGAAGTAGACCAGGGGAAGGCTGGCCCCCGCCGAGAGGAACAGCTTAAAGGTGTTCTTCTGATTCTTTATGGTGAGCATCAGGGCGTCGGCCTCCGGCTGGGCGATCTTCGCAATCCGGCCCCCTGCGATGCGTTCGTTCAGCTCTTTCGCCATGCAGGCGATCATGATTCCGTCAAGTGCCATGTCTTGTCCCTCCTGTTTTCTTTTATGATTTTACATCAAGAAGGAAAGAAGGACAAGGAATATTTTGCGGGCCGCTTGAAAGGGAATGCCTGAAAACGGTTTTTTAGAAACTTTCGCTTGAACAGAGGGGCCTTTTCGGGATATGATGGTGGCAGAGAAGGAGGTATCACATATGATCTATTCAGGTTTTCAGGGAATGAAACTTTCCCTGCTGGGCTTTGGCACCATGCGGCTGCCGCTTTTATCCGGGAAGCCGGACGGTCCGGTGGACGAGGCTCAGGTGGAGGAGATGGTAAAGTACGCCATGGAACACGGCGTCAATTATTTTGACACGGCCTACCCTTACCACGGCGGGGAATCGGAGCGCATCATCGGCCGGGCGTTAAAGCCGTATCCGAGGGAGGAGTTTTATCTGGCTACCAAATATCCGGGGCACCAGATCAGCAAAAGCTATGAGCCGTCCGTCATTTTTGAGGAGCAGCTGGAAAAGTGCCAGGTGGAATATTTTGACTTTTATCTGCTCCACAACGTCCATGAAAATTCGATCCGTACCTACATGGATCCGAAATGGGGGATTGTCGATTACTTTGTGGAACAGAAGAGGCTGGGGAGGATCCGCCATCTGGGTTTTTCCTCCCACGGGAATCTCGACAACCTGAAAGAATTTCTGGACGTTTATGGGGACGTGATGGAGTTCTGCCAGATCCAGCTCAACTATCTGGACTGGACCTTGCAGGGTGCGAAGGAAAAGTATGAGCTTCTCACGGAGCGGGGGATCCCGGTGTGGGTCATGGAGCCCGTCCGCGGCGGAAAGTTGGCGAAGCTTCCGAAAGCGTATGCGGAGAAGCTTGGGAACATGAGGCCAGGGGAGGGGAGTCCCGCCTGGGCCTTCCGGTTCCTCCAGGGCCTTTCCAATGTGAAGATGATCTTAAGCGGAATGTCGAGCCTCACGCAGATGGAGGAGAACGTCCGCACCTTCGAGGAGCGGAGCCCCCTTTCGGGCGGGGAGCGCAGCCTGCTTTTCGAGGCGGCAGAGGACATGAAAAATTCCATCCCCTGCACGGCCTGCCGCTACTGTGTGGAAGGGTGTCCGAAGGGGTTGGACATCCCTGCGCTGCTGGCCCTCTACAACGACCTGCGCTTTGCGCCGACGGTCAACGTGGGCATGCGGCTGGATGCACTTCCAGAGGAGAAGCGGCCGGAGGCCTGCGTTGGCTGCGGGAAATGCACGAAGGTCTGCCCTCAGAAGATAGACGTTCCCGGGGCCATGAAAGAATTCGCCGGGGCCATCGCCGAGATGCCGAGCTGGGCGGAAATCTGCCGCCAGAGGGAGGAGGCGGCCGAAAAGAAACGGGACCGGTGAGACGGACTGCCGAGGGAGCGGCCCGTTCACTACATAAAACGGCCCGTTTGCGACAAAAGCAAAGCTTTTCCGGATTTCTGCCGATAATGGAAGCAGAGAAGGCAGGTGAGAGGCATGCTGTCCATAGCGGTGTGTGACGATGAAATTTTGGAATGCTGTAAGCTTGCCGGGAGGATCCGGGAGCTTTTGGAGGAACATGAGGTTCCCTGTATCCTGAGTCAGTTCGGGAGCGGGAGGGAGCTTTTGGCGTCTGCGGAAAGGTTCGACCTGATTTTTCTGGACATCCTGATGGACGGACCCGACGGAATGGAAACGGCCAGGGGGCTTCGGGAAAAGAAATCCGGAAGCCTCCTGGTCTTCGTTTCCTCCAGCAGAGACTATGTGTTTGAGGCCTACGATGTGGAGGCGTTCCAATATCTCCTGAAACCGGTGGGGACGGAGAGATTGAGACAGGTGCTTCTCCGTGCCCTTGCAAAATTAAGGGAGCGGCCCCGGGAATTTCTCGTGGTCAGCCAGGACAGGCAGAAGCGGAAGGTGTTTCTGGACGACGTCCTCTATTTTGAGATCCGGGGGAGGATGATCGAGGCCCATGGTAGGGCGGAAACCTTTTCTTACTACGGACGGATCGGGATTTTGGAGGAGAGTCTGGAGGGGAAGGGCTTTTTCCGTTGTCACAAAAGCTACCTGGTCAATCTGAGGCACGTGGACGGTTACGACGGGCAGGAGGTCCTTCTGGACAACGGGGAGCAAGTCGTGATCGCCAAGAGAAGGGGCGAGGCCTTCAAAAAGGAAGTGCTGCGGTTTATGAGAGAGGAGGGAGGGCTCATATGAGACATGTCTGGAGGAGGGAATGGCTCGTTTTCCCCCTTTTTGTGGCGGGAAGCCTGGGCCTCTCATTGCTCGGCCAGAGATTTCCGCTTCCCTATATTATTCTGGCTTTTATGAACCATGGGCTTCTGGCGGGGCTTGTGATGGTGCTGTCTTCTGCGCCCTGGGAGGAAAAGCTGCTGGCCTCCTCCGTTCTGATTGCTGTCTTCACGATTTTTGGAGATTTCTGTTGCTCCCTTTTATCCGTGGCCTTCCTGGTCTTTCTCCACCTGGCGGTGGGGATTCCGGAGCCGTTCCTGGCGGATTGGATGGGCAGTCTGATCGTTTTTCTGAGCATTCTGGCCGTGGCCGTTGCGGTCTGTCTGCTGGCCGGTCGGGCTGGAGTCGTTTTATGCGGGAAAGAAAGAAAATGGTATCTGACGGCGGCGGTGCCGCTTTTTTTGCTCACCGCCGTGACCGATGTCGCAGACTGGTGCGCCAGCCACGGGATCCTGTTAAAAACAGAGGGAAATCTGTACTATGCGCAGCTTCTCAGCCACGGGGAGATCTGCGTGCTGGCGGCGCTCTGCCTGTCTGCGGCGGCCTGTCATCTTTTCGGCATGAATCGGGTCTATGAGGAGCGGCAAAAGAGCAGCCGCTACCAATGCCAGGTCACGGCCTACCGGATGCTCACGGAGCAGCACCGGCAGGCGGAGAGGCTTCGCCACGACCTAAAGAATCACGTCATTGCCCTGCAGGGGCTCGTGGAGGAGAGGGACTGGGAGGCCATGGAGGATTATCTGGAGGCCATGGAGGAGAGCGGCGGCCTGGGAGACGGCCGGGAGCTTGCGGGAAGTCCGGCCCTCGGTGCCCTTCTCGGCCGGAAGCGGAGGGAGGCGGAGAATCAGAGGATCCGTTGGGAATGCAGCGTCGACCCTCCCGATGGTTTTGGATTCTGGGAATTTGACCTCTGCGTCCTTTTCGGGAATCTGCTGGACAATGCCATTGCGGCCTGCGGGCGGATTCCGGAGGGGGAAGACCGGTTTCTCCGCATCCGGGCCCGGACGGTGAAAAGGTGCTTCCTTCTGGAGGTGAAAAACAGCGCCGGACGGAAGGAAGGAACATCTGGGACAGGGGCTGGGGGGCGAAGCGGGGAGCGGAAGGGCCTCGGCCTCCAGAACGTGCGGGACGTGGTGAAACGGTATCACGGGACCATGGAGACGGAGGAGGCGGACGGAATCTTTACCAGCCTGGTCCTGCTGCCGGCGAAAGGGATCCGGGAGGGAGATCCTGGAGGGGAAGACTCCCGGACATGACACGGAACGGGGCAGTTGAGACAGAAGGTTTACGGAAGAGGCCGGCGCTGCCGAAAATACATATGTGGGAGCGGCAGGTTCCGTTTTCCATCAGACAGAACAGGCAATTGTGAAACTCGAAATGTGTAGAACGGATTCTGCCGATTGCGTCCATCCAAAGCTTGCAGCGCCAACCATTCCAATGAACCCATAAGCGCAGAAAACAGTCGGGCAGGGGCCCTTCTGTTTTCCATGGTCTCATTTCCATGGCGCAGAGGGCTTTTCCTGGAAGCAATCGGCAGAATCCTTGCAATATTTTCATGTTTCGCAATCACCTGATCAGGCAGGAGAGAGAAAGGAGGATGCAGGATGCATGTACTGACCATGGAAGGGCTCATGGGCGCCGGCGTGAACGCAAAGCTCGTGGACACCCCCATGCGGGCGGCCGGGGCGGCCGAGCGGAGGGGCGACACGGCTGCCATGGAGCGGGCCCTCGGTTATGCCGGGGCGGTCGCCGACCAGGCGGAGGACTATCAGAAGAAAGCCGCCAAGGGCATGGAGAAAGAGGCGGAGGAAGCGAAGAAGGCCGAGGAGAAGCGGCAGGAGGAGCTTGCCGAAAAGCGGGCGGAAGAGAAGAAAGCGCTGGAAGAGCGGATCTGTGCGGCTGATTCAGGGGAACTTGCGGCGGCAGAGCCGGTGGATTCCCTTTCGCTCAGCGAGGAGGGGAGACGGCTGTCGGAGGGCGGTGCTTTTCCGGGGGCGGTTCCCCCGAACGGGGAAAGGGTTCCTCTGGAGTCCGCCGGGGCGGTTTCGCCGGAGGCAGTCCCTGCTGCCGGTGGAACGGCTTTTCCGGAACCGGGAAGTTCCGTCTACACGGCGGCGGGCGAAACCGTTCCCGCAGGGCGGCCGGAGGGCGTTTTTTCTGCCACGGCGTGAACAGTCCGCCGGGCCCTGTGAGACATCGGCGATGAAGTCACAAAAAAGCAGTCGGGAACGGCTGCTTTTTTCTGTGCGGAGGAAGGTTGGCGGCTGAGTTTTGCCAAAGAATCGATTCTTGGGGACGTTTTTTGCTTCCATTTTCCTCCCTGTCAGGTTATAATGAAAAAAATGCCGCCTGAACGCAGGCCCTTTCTCCTGCGGATTTCAGTCGGTGGGGGAAGTGTGTGTTAAAGGAGCGGCGTGTATGGGGACGATGGGGCTGACACTCGGTCAGTGGCTTTATATTGCGGCTGCTGCGTCTCTTCTCTTGTGGCTGGCGCTCGCAGCGGCGGTCCAGAGGCTTTTCCCTCAGGAGGAGGGAGGAGGAGAGTCGGCGGCGGTTCCGGTATGAGCGGATGTTTTTTCAAGAGATATCACAGGCCGGGGACATGGTCTACATGATCCTGGGGAAGAGGGATAAGCGGCTTTTGTACCTGAGCGGGTATGGGGAATCGGGCGGGAGCGGATTCAGGCGGACATTGCGGTTCTTGAGGAGCTCACCACCGGCGAATACCGCCGGGAGTTCATGAAGAAATGGAGGGCGTGGGACGGGGAAGGGGAGCTTTTGTACCGCTCCTTCGTCTACGACCATTACCTGGAGATCTCCGAGGAGCAGAGGGCGCTACTCGAGCAGGTGTTTTTCCAGGGGGACGAGCCGGCGGGGGTCTACACGGCGACCTACAGGATCCGGGCGGTACTCCGGTTTTTGGCAACGTACCGGGAGAGTCCGGCAAAGATTCCGGCGGGCCGGGAGTTTCTGGAATGGTTCTTGAAAGAGGGCCGGGAGGGCAATGCGGCTTACTACGCAACGGCGGCGGTGCTCGCCTACCAGGCGGCCGGGATTCCGGCCCGCTACGTGCTGACGGAAAAGCAGGCGGAGGAAACGGACGGGAACCGGGTCCTCCTGTCAACAAAAAACGCCCATGCCTGGGCGGAGGTCTACGTGGACGGTCTGGGCTTCCGGGCGGTGGAGGTCACGCCGGGGTTCTATGAGGAGTTTTACGAGGCGGACGTCATCGTCGCGGTGCCCAACGAGGAGCTGGAGGGCGCCGGGGAGGGGACGGCCGGAATCCAGAGGGAGGAGAAGCTTCTATTTTTATATGGCCAGGTCACGGCCATGGTGGGGAAGCTGGAGCCAGAATTCTGTCCGGATCATCCGCTGGAGCTGGAGGGCGGGGAGGCGCTTCCCTTTGACCTTGCCCTCTACAGGCGTACGGTGGAGCGGATGGAGAGGCTGGTATACGGGAGGAGGGGGCCGCAGCCCGGGGAAATCCGTGCGGCGGAGGCGCTTGTCGGGCAGCTTCGGTCGGCCCTGCGGAAAAAACGGCGCAGCAGTCATTGACTTGTACAAGTGAATGAATTATAATAGATTAGATTACGAAGCGTTCGGGAACATGCGCCGCAAAGGTCTCTCCCCCGGACTGCGTGGAAGGAAACTGGAAAATGGTGAAAAGCATGACAGGCTTCGGAAGAGGCGAGGCCGCAGACGAGGACTACAGAATCCAGGTCGAGATGAAGTCGGTGAACCACCGGTATCTGGACCTGGGGATCAAAATGCCGAAAAAGTTCAACCCTTTTGAGGCGGAGATCCGGAAGATTCTGAAGAAGGACATCGAGAGAGGAAAGGTGGACGTTTACATCACCTGCGAGACTTTTTCCGAGAAAGCCGTGAGCCTGATCTACAACGAGGCCCTGGCGAGGGAGTACATGGATATTTTCGGGCAGATGAGCGAACAGTTTTCCATTGAGAACGACGTGACGGTCTCCGCCCTGTCCCGTTATCCGGAGGTGATCGCCACGGGACAGTCCGAGGAGGACGAGGAAGCCCTCTGGAGACTTTTGGAGAGGGCCCTTTCGGGCGCCCTGGAGAAGTTCGTGGACCAGCGCAGGCGGGAGGGGGAGCATCTTCTCTCCGACCTTTTGGGGAAGCTCTCGGACATGGAGGGCTGGATCAGTGAGATCGAGGAGCGCTCCCCCCAGATTCTTAAGGAGTACCGGGCGAAGCTGGAGGAAAAGGTGCGGGAGCTCCTGGAGGGAAGCGGCATCGACGAGAACCGGATTGCCGCCGAGGTGACGCTTTTTGCCGACAAGATCTGCGTGGACGAGGAGACGGTGCGTCTGAGAAGCCACATCAAGACCATGCGGGCGACCCTGGAGCGGGGCGGCGCCGTGGGGAGGAAGCTGGACTTCATCGCCCAGGAGATGAACCGGGAGGCCAACACGATTCTCTCCAAGGCCAACGATCTGGAGATCTCCGGCACGGCCATCGAGCTCAAAACGGCCATCGAAAAGGTGAGGGAACAGATTCAAAATATCGAGTGAGAAGTTCAGGCGGGAAGCCGCAGGTTCAGATTGACAGAAAACGGTGACAAAAGTGGGAAGACTAATCAATATCGGATACGGCAACGTGATCCATACGGACAAGGTGCTGGCGGTGGTGAGTCCCGATTCCGCACCGGGAAAGCGGATGGTCCAGGCCGCAAAGGACGAGGGGCGGAGCATTGACGCCACCCAGGGAAGGAAGACCAAGGGAATCGTGGTCATGGAGGGCGGTTACGTGGTGCTCTCGGCCCTTCTGCCGGACACCATTGCCGGGAGGTTCAACGAGGCCGGAAGTCTCGACAGAGGTTTGGAGAAGGAGGGGGACGATGAATAAGAGGGGACTTATTCTTGTGATTTCCGGTTTTTCCGGCGTGGGGAAGGGAACCATCGTCCGGCGTCTGATGGAAAAATATGAAAATTACGCCCTGTCGGTTTCCGTGACCACCAGGCCCCCCAGGGAGGGGGAGGTCCACGGAAAAGATTACTTTTTTATTTCGGAAGAGGAATTTTCCGCCATGGAAAAGGAGGGAAGGCTCATGGAGTGGGCCGGCTACGTGGGCCGCCATTACGGCACGCCCAGGGATTACGTGTTCCGGCGCCTGGATGAGGGGAAGGACATGATCCTGGAGATCGAGGTCCAGGGCGCCCTGCAGGTGAAGGAGAAGTACCCGGAGGCCGTTCTGGTCTTCGTGGCCCCTCCCGGTGCGGCCGTCCTGAAGGAGCGGCTGCTCGGCCGCGGCACGGAGAGCATCGAGCAGGTGGAGAAACGGCTCCTGCGGGCGGTGGAGGAAGCGGAGGCCATGGAGGTCTACGAGTATCTGCTGGTCAACGACGAGCTGGAGACCTGTGTGGAGGAGCTTCACCGGCTCATGCAGTGCGAGCACCGGAGGACGAACAGGAACCGGGAGCTGATGGAAGATATCAAACTTGACTTAAAACGTTTTGTGGAAGGAGAACAATAAAAAATGCTGCATCCGTCATATACTGATCTTATCAACGCCGTAAACAGCGAGGTGGCGCCGGGGGAGGAGCCCATCGTCCAGAGCCGTTATTCCATCGTGATCGCCACGGCCAAACGGGCGAGGCAGCTCATCGCCGGGGACAGGGCCTTCGTGGACGCCCCTTCCAACAAGCCCCTCTCCACCGCCGTGGAGGAGATCCATGAGACTCTGGTCCGGGTGGTCGGGGAGGACGACATTCCGGAGGACGAAATCGAGGAATAAAGAAAAGAGGACAGGATGAAGCTTTTGTTTGTATCTTTGGGCTGTGATAAAAACCTGGTGGATTCCGAGGAGATGCTGGGGCTTCTCTCCGAGGCCGGGTTTACCTTCACCGACGACGAGACGGAGGCGGAGGTGATCGTCGTCAACACCTGCTGCTTTATCGGAGATGCCAAGGAGGAGAGCATAGGCACCCTTCTGGAGATGGCGGGGCAGAAGGAGACGGGACGCTGCAAGGTCCTGATCGCCGCCGGCTGCCTGGCCCAGAGATACCGGGACGAGGTTTTAAAGGAGATACCGGAGGTGGACGGCATCCTGGGGACGACCTCCTGTGACCGGATCGTTTCCGTGGTGGAGGAAGCCCTGGACGGGAGGCGGGAGGCCGTCTTCGAGGACGTCAGCCGTTCCAGGAAGACAGCTGGAGGCCGCATCGTCACCACCGGGGGCCATTACGCCTATCTGAAGATCGCAGAGGGCTGCGACAAGCACTGTACCTACTGCGTGATCCCGAGTGTCCGGGGCGCTTACCGGAGCGTCCCCATGGAAGCGCTCCTAACAGAGGCAGAAGAGCTGGCGGAAAAAGGAGTCCGGGAGCTGATCCTTGTGGCCCAGGAGACCACCCTCTACGGCGTGGATCTCTACGGGGAGAAGCGGCTTCCATCCCTGCTAAAGGGGCTGGCGAAGATTCCCGGCATCCATTGGATCCGGCTTCTCTACTGCTATCCGGAGGAGATCACCGACGAGCTGATCGAGACCATCAAAACCGAAACGAAGGTCTGTCATTACATGGACGTTCCCATCCAGCATGCCAGCGACCGGATTTTAAAACGGATGGGCCGGAGGACGAACCGGGAGGAGATCACGGCCCGCATCGGGAAGCTCCGGGAGGAGATCACGGACATGGCCGTCCGCACCACCATGATCACCGGATTCCCCGGGGAGACGGAGGCGGACGTGGAGGCGCTTCTGGATTTCGTGGATGAGATGGAGTTTGAGCGGCTGGGTGTCTTTCCCTATTCCCAGGAGGAGGGCACGCCGGCGGCAGCCATGGAGGGGCAGATCCCGGAGGAGGAGAAGCTTGCCAGGCGGGACGCCGTCATGGAACTCCAGCAGGAGATTTCCCTCGCCCACGGGGAGTCCATGATCGGCCGGGAACTGGAGGTCTTTATCGAGGGAAAAGTGGCCGACGAGGAAGCTTACGTGGGGCGGACCTACATGGATGCGCCCGGCGTGGACGGCTATCTGTTTGTAAACACGGGGGTGGAGCTCATGAGCGGGATGTTCGTCCGGGCCCGGGTGACCGGCGCCCTGGAATATGATCTGATAGGAGAATTGTGCGATGAAGATGAACCTGCCCAATAAACTGACCATATTGCGGGTGCTTCTGATCCCGTTTTTTGTATTTTTCATGTTGACGGACTGGTGGGGTTATACGGGGAGGCTGATTGCCCTGGCGCTTTTCTGCGTCGCCAGCTTTACCGATTATCTGGACGGCCACATTGCGAGGAAGCGCGGCCTGGTGACCAATTTCGGCAAATTCATGGATCCCCTGGCGGACAAGCTCCTGGTCTGTTCGGCCCTGATCTGCTTCGTGGAGCTTGGGGAGCTTCCGGCCTGGATCGTCATCATCATCATGGCGAGGGACTTCATCATCAGTGGTTTCCGCCTGGTGGCCTCCGACAATGGAGTGGTCATCGCCGCCAACATGTGGGGGAAATTCAAGACGGTCTCCCAGATGATCATGACCATCCTGGTCATTCTGGACATCGGGGAGCTCTGGCTTTTGACGGAGATCTTTATCTATCTGGCGCTGGCGCTGACGGTGATTTCCCTGGAGGAATATATCCGTCAGAACGTCCACGTGTTGAAGGAAGGGAAGGTATGAGATGGTCGTAGAGATTTTGGCGGTGGGAACGGAGCTTTTGCTCGGCAACATCGCCAATACCAATGCCCAGTACCTGTCGAGGCGGTGTGCGGCCCTGGGATTTTCCGTATACCGTCACACGGTGGTGGGCGACAATGAGGGGAGGATGACGGAGTCGATCCGCCAGGCCCTTGACCGTTCGGACGTGGTGATCCTAACCGGAGGCCTGGGGCCCACGGAGGACGATATGACCAAGGAGGTCTGTGCGAAGGTCATGGGCTTTTCCCTGGAGGAGGATACCCGCACCAGAAAACGGATCTCCGGTTATTTTAAATCCGTGAGGAGAAAGAACGTCACCGAAAACAATTGGAAGCAGGCGGTCGTGCCGGTGGGGGCGCAGGTCCTTGACAATGACAACGGTACTGCGCCGGGGCTGATCCTTGAAAAAAACGGGAAGACGGCCATTCTGCTCCCGGGGCCGCCGAACGAGCTGATCCCTTTGTTTTCCCAGAAAGCGGAGCCTTATCTCAGAACGCTTCAGCCCGATACCCTCTATTCGAAGATGGTGAAGGTCTGCGGCATCGGGGAGAGCCGGGCGGAGACCATGATTTTGGACCTCATTGATTCCCAGACCAATCCCACCATCGCTACCTACGCAAAGACCGGGGAGGTGCATCTGCGCATCACGGCCAGGGCGGCCGACGAGGAGGAGGGAAAGAGTCTGGTAAAGCCGGTGGTGAAGGAACTCAGGAAGCGGTTCGGCATCCATGTCTACTCCACGAAAGAGGCGGAGGAGCTGGAGGACGTGGTGATCAAGCTCATGAGGAAACGGGGCCTCACGGCGGCCACGGCGGAATCCATGACCGGCGGGCTCGTGGCCGGGCGGTTGGTCAACGTGGCCGGGGCGTCGGAGTATTTTAAAGAGGGCTTTGTCACCTATTCCAACAAGGCGAAGCGCAAGGCCCTCGGAGTGAAGAAGGAGACCCTGAAAGCCCACGGGGCGGTCAGCGAGGAGACGGCGAGGGAGATGGCGGAGGGCGGCGCCCTGGCGGCAGGAACCGATGCCTGCGTGGCGGTGACGGGCTTTGCCGGGCCGGAGGATTCCCAGGAGGAACCGAGGGGACTGACCTATATCTCATGTTATCTGAAGGGGAGGGTTTCCGTGAGGGAGTTCCATTTTACGGGAAACCGGAGAAAGATCCGGGAGCAGGCGGTGGTGCAGGCGCTCGACCTTCTGCGCCGTTGCATTTTAGAGCAGGATAAACATGAATGAAAATATCCGTTGGTACAGGAGTCTGTACCTGGGCGAGGAAGCCCGAAGTAAAAAAAACATATTAAAAAAGCTGGAGGGAGGACTCCATCCGAAGCTCTATCTGCTGGTCCTGCCCTCCAACCGGAGCAACGTACTGGACATCCTGCCTCAGCCGGTCCTCTCCCAGGCCCACTATAAAGGGATCCCGCTCTATGCGGTGGGAGCAGCCTGGACGAAGACGGAGGCCATGGAGCTTGCCGGGACGATCATTATGGAAGCGTACCGGGCCACCGGGGCGATCGATGTGGGTTCCTATCTGGGCGACGATTTCCTGGAGCACCCGGAGTTTCCGGGGGAGGTGCTTTACCGAGAATGGGAACGGAAGGCGGCAGAGGACGGAAAAAGTGAGGACGTGATGTGATGCTTTCTATCATATGGGGCGTTTTGAAGGTGATCGGGATCGTGGTTCTCATTATCCTGGCGTTGATCCTTGCGGTCCTTCTTGCGGTTCTCTTCGTCCCCCTGCGCTATGAGTTTTCAGCTTCCGGGAAATACGACAAGGAGGCGGAGGAAGCGCCGGAATATCTGGTGAAGGCCAGGGTCTCCTGGCTGCTCAGGCTTGTGAGTGTCCGCATCCTGGCAGGCAGTGAGGGGACGCAGGTAAAGGTGCGGCTCTTCGGGATCCCCCTCGGCGGCAGGAAGGGGCGGCAGGAGGGGAAAACGACAGAAAAGAGCCGGAGAAAAGAAAAACGGCGGGAGAAGAGAACACAGACAGGACAGGCAGAAAAACCGGAAAAACCGGTGGAAGAACAGAGAGAACAAGCAGAAGAAAGAATGGGGGAACGGCGGGGGCAGGCGGAAAGTTCCGGCCGGGAAGAGCTCCCGCAGGATGCGTTTCTGGGGACGGCCGAGGCGGAGCCGAAAGCTTTGGAAGAAGAAAAAGAAGGGGAAAAGGAAGCAGAAAAGAAGGGTCCTCTGCAAAAGTTTTTGGGGATTTTTCGAAAGATTCGGGATTTTCTCTCAGGATTTTATCAGAATTTTCGAACTGCCGTTGAAAAGCTCTGCGGGAAAATAAGAAGGATCTTCGGCATGCTGGAGGAGATCCGGGAGTTTCTGGAGGCCGAGGAAAACCAGGAGGCCTTCCGGTATGTGAAGGGGGAGGCGGGCAGGCTTTTTAAGCATGTCCTTCCGAGGAAGCTCTCCGGAGCGGTCCGCTTCGGGCTGGAGGATCCGGCGGCCACGGGAAAGGTGCTCATGGCCCTGGGAATCGCCTATCCGCTCCTTGGGAGCCGGCTCTCGGTGACGCCTGTCTTTGAAAATAAATTTTATGTGGAGGGAAGCCTTTTTTTCAAGGGCAGAATAAGAGCCTTCTCTCTGCTCATAATAGGGATAAGAGTGTGGTTCAACAAAAAGTTCCGCGGGCTCTTAAAGCGGGGACGCGGATTAAAAGAACAGCTTGGCCGGGCATGATCCCGGTTCTTTGAGAAGGAGGAGAACATATGGCATCGGATGTAAAAGGAAACGGAAAGAACACATTTGAAAACACGGTGGAGAATCTCTTTAAGGGCATGGACGGTTTTATCACGACCAAGACCGTGGTGGGAGACGCCATCCACCTGGACGGGACCATCATCCTTCCGCTGGTGGACGTCTCCTTCGGTGTGGGGGCGGGCGCTTTCTCGAGCGATAATAAGAGCAACAGCGGCGGCGGCATGACCGGAAAGATCACGCCCAGCGCCGTTTTGGTGATCCAGGACGGCCATTCCAAGCTGGTGACCGTCAAAGGCCAGGACAGCATTTCCAAGATCCTGGACATGGTTCCCGACATCATCAGCAAGTTTTCCAAATCGGATAAAAAGGGAAAAGAGAAGGACGTGGAGATCCCGGAGGACGTCTTTGACTCCGTGAAATAGCTGCTTGTGGAATCCCCATCACAGATCCCGCATAGACTATGGTATAGAAGTTTGTTGCGGGAGGTAGCGATGAAGCGGCTCATCGGACTCTGCCTGTTCTGGATGGGAATCGGCATGGCGTTGTATTTGATACTGCCGAACAATTTTTTCACAATCTGCCTGATGGCGGCCTCCATTGTAGGAGGCTATTACCTGTTTTGCGGCTGCTAGCGGGAGAGAGCAAAAGAAGAAGGGGGATTGAAGTCTATGATTTCAGCGGACAAAAAGAAAAGCTTGTATATTTTTCTTTGCGATGGTTTTGATTTTTTCGTTAACAGGATGTACCAGTAAGGAAGCAAAAAAGGTCATAGAAGATATTGATGCGTTGGGAGAAATTACATTAGATTCGTATTCTTTACTCCAGGAAGTGAACAATGAATATGATTCTCTCAGCGAAAAAGACAGAGAAAGTGTAAAAAACAAGGATGTGCTGGAGGCGGCCAATGAGCGGTATGATATTTTGACATACGAAGATTTAGACCGGCGGATCGAAAGTACCTGTGTGGATGTTACGTCAGAAGCTTTGCCGGAATTTAAGGCTCTTCTTGCTGAATACGAAAATTTGGATGAGTCCGGAAAAGAGTATATAACAAATATTGAGATGCTATTATAAGTGGAAATATTCATAAATCCACAATTGAGGCGGAGCCCCTATTCTACCCTCAGCATCCGGTAACCGACACCGATATGGGTCTGGATGTACTGGGGAGAATCCGGTTCCGCCTCCAGTTTTTTCCGCAGGGTCGCCATGAATACCCGGAGGGAGGCCACGTCGCCCTTCCAGCTGCTTCCCCATATGTTCTGGGTGATGTAGGTGTGGGTCAGAACCTTTCCCACATTCCTGGCCATCAGGCAGAGAAGCCGGTACTCGATAGGCGTCAGATGCAGCTCGTTTTCTCCCAGGTAAGCGCAGCCTGCGGCGAAATCCACCTTCAGCCGGCCGTTCGTGAAGACGGAATCGTTCCTTGCGGCGGTGGATTCCATGACGGCCAGTCGGCGTTTCGTCGCCCGAAGCCGTGCCAGGAGTTCTTCCACGGAAAAGGGCTTGGTCAGGTAATCGTCGGCGCCGCAGTCCAGGGCTTCGATCTTGTCGCCGTCCTCGCTTCTGGCGCTGATCACGATGATGGGCATGTTGGACCAGGTGCGGATCTGCCGGATCACCTCCACGCCGTCGATGTCCGGGAGGCCCAGGTCCAGGAGGACGATGTCCGGGTTGTGGGAGGACGCTTCCATGACGGCGCAGGCTCCGTTTGGGGCGACAAGGTATCTGTAATCGTGGGTCTTTAAAGTCGTGGTGATGAGATTACGGATGGGGACGTCGTCCTCCACCACAAGGATCAGAGTCTTATTCATGAATATCCACCTCTCCTGAGGGCAGTGTAAAGGTAAAGCGGCAGCCGTGGGGGAGCCGGTCCGCCAGGGTCAGTTCTCCACCGTGGGCCCGGATGATGGACCGGCAGAGAGGAAGGCCGAGGCCGAGACTTCTCCGGCTGTCTGCGATCGTGTTGTTTCCGGTAAAAAACATTTCAAATATATGGGGCTTCTGGTCGTCGGGGATGCCGGGGCCGTCGTCCGTGACGCTTATGGAGGCCAGATCCTCCTTTTTTTCTGCCGTGATCCGGATCAAGGAGCCGGGAGGCGTGTATTTGACCGCATTGTCCACCAGGTTGATGATGACCTGGACGATCAGCTTTGCGTCCATCTGTGCCAGCATCAGGTCGTCCTTCACCTCCGCCGACAAAACATGACGGGAGGCCTTCCTCCTGGTGTGGCGCAGGGCCTCTTCGACGACGTCCGACACCAGCTCCAGGGACATATTGAAATTCATCCGTCCCTCCTCGATGCGGGTCACGGAGAGGAGATTTTCCACGAGGCTGATGAGCCACTGGGAATCCTCATAAATGTCCGTGAAGATCTGCGTCCTCATGCCTTCGTCCAGCATCTCGTAGTTGGAGAGCAGGTTGTCCGCATTGCCCGAGATGGAAGTGAGGGGAGTGCGCAGGTCATGGGAGATCGTCCGCAGCAGATTTGCCCGGAGCTGTTCGTTTCTGGCAAAGACGGCCGCCTCCTCTTTTTCTCTGGCATTCCGGCTGTTCTCGATGGCCAGGGCACATTCCCCGAGGATGGAGAGGAGCACACTGTTTTCGAAGGAATCCAGGGGCCGCCCGTCCAGGCGGATCCCGACCACTCCGTAAACCTTGTCGTTGGTGTGGACGGCGAGATAGAGACACCTGGCATGACCGAAGGAGCCGGAACCGGCGCCTGCCCGCTTCCGGTTCTCAAACACCCATCTGGCGGCGGCAGTCTCCTCCTCCACCCAAAAAAGCTCCCGGTCCGTCTCCTCGTTTACGGGGAACAGGATTCCCTCGGAGAGGACTCCGTCCCTCTCCGAATAGGCGATGACGTCCCGGTCCAAAAGTTTCATCAGCTGGCCTGCCGTGATCCGTATGATGTCCTCGTCGTCGGTGGCTTTTTGCAAAAGCCGGTTGGTATCGAACAGGATTCTGGTCCGGAAGGCGGCCTGGGCCGACTGCTTGGCGTGCTTCTTTAATTTGTTGGCCAGGGAGCCGGTGATCAGGGAGGCGGTCAGCATGATGGCGAAGGTGACCGGGTAGCCAGCCTCATAGGCGTGGAAGGTCAGCCTTGGCTCCGTGAAGAAAAAATTGAATACCAGGACGCTGACCAGGGAACTGATCACGCTGCACCCATAATTTTTCGTGATGATGGAGGTTAAGAGCACGCCCAGCAGATAGATGGTGATGATGTTGGCCTCCGTAAAACGGAATTCCCGGAATGCGAGACCGATCCCGGTGGCGCCCGAAAGGATCAGGAAGGTCTTGACCAGATCCCAGACAGAGGGCAGGAGCGGGCGCATAAATTCTTTTCTTTTTTCCTTGTAGCTCGATTCTTTTTCGTTCATTCTGCGCTTCTCCGGTCATTGGCTTTTCTCCTACTATAGCACAGAAGGAGGAAAGAATCCATGGCTAAGGAAACGCTTTTGATCAGCGTTTCCCTAATACAGCGCTGCGCTAGTCCTATATTGGCTCAGTTCCTTAACTGTTCCGGTTCCCTCCGGTTTTTGGAAAGAAACAGATCCAGCCGGCCCATGAGGAAATAGCCAAAAGTAAATGTTCCAAATACACAGAGAAGAAACAGGCTTTCTTTCATCATCTTCATCTCCTTTTCTTTATCTGCTCATATTTGAGAGTGTCCCCCGGGATCTCCGGGTTTATCCCACGGTGATCCGTCCCTGGGGGAGTCTTGAGAGATTTTTGCTGGTTCTGGAGAGGGCCGCAAAGATCAGGGTCAGGCCGCCGACTCGTCCGAAAAACATCAGAAGGATCAGCACGCATCTGGATAAGAGGCCGAGACCCGGCGTGATGCCCAGGGTCAGCCCGACGGTGCCTGCCGCGGACGCCGTTTCAAACAGGCAGACATTTAAGGGCAGGCCCTCTGCGGCATTGATGATCAGGGCTCCGGTGAAAAACAGGGTGATGTACATCATCAAGATCGTGGAGGCGTTCCGGATGACGTTTCCCTCGATCCTGCGGCCGAAAAACTGTGCGTCCTCCTTCCGGCAGAATACGGCCAGGGCGTTGGCCAGGAGCACGGCCAGGGTGGTGGTCTTCATGCCCCCCGCCGTGGAGCCGGGAGAGCCTCCGACGAGCATCAGGGCGATCATGACGGCCTGCCCGGCGCTGCTCATCTGGCCAAGGTCGAGGGTATTGAACCCGGCCGTCCGGGGCGTCACCGACTGAAACAGCGAGCCAAAGAGACGTTCCCGGAAGGGAAGCTCCGAAAATTCGGAAAAATAGAAGAACAGGGCGGGGAGCAGGATCAGAAACGCCGTGGTCGCAAGGATGACCTTGCTCTGCATCTTGTATTTCCTCAGGCGGAGCCTGTGGGTCCGGATGTCGTCCCAGGTCAAAAATCCGATGCCGCCGACGATGATCAGAAGCATGATGGTCAGGTTGACGACGGGGCTTTTTGCGTAAGCCGTGAGGGAGGCGTAGGGCGCATCCGCCGTGCCCAGGACGTCAAAGCCCGCATTGCAGAAAGCGGACACGGAATGGAAGCAGGCCATCCAGATCCCCCTGGGGCCGAAATCTCGGCAGAACACCGGCATCATGATGAGGGCACCGGCAAGTTCGACGGCGAAGGTGCCTTTGAGGATAAAGCCGGTGAGACGGACGATACCGCCCACCTCCGGAGCACAGATGGCTTCCCGCATGGTATTCCGCTGCAGGAAAGAGATCTTCCTTCCGGAAAGGAGGGAGAATGAGGCGATCACCGTGACGACGCCGAGCCCGCCGACCTGGATCAGCAGGAGGATCACCGCCTGGCCGAACAGGGACCAGTAGGTGGCCGTGTCCCGCACCACCAGTCCGGTGACGCAGACCGCCGAGGCGGAGGTGAACAGGGCGTCGCCAAAAGGCGTGACCTGCCCTGTCCGGGACGAGATCGGAAGCATCAGGAGAAGGCTTCCCATCAGGATCACGGCAGAGAATCCGAAGATGATGATCTGGAACGAGGTGAAATGCCTTTTTCTATGTAAATGACCGGCCATAGGAGGACTCCTTTTCACTCTTTTCTTTCATTATAGATAAAATAGGTTAAAGAGCGCATAAAGCAGAGGGAGAAGAAGTTAAGATTGTATAAAGACGGCATTTGAAACGACGTGAAGAACAGAATGGATATTCTTCCAGAAAAAAGTTATGGAGAAGAGGAACTCGTCGAAACACCATCCAGCCCCAGCATGGTGCGAATGTTGTCGATGTATTCCGGATTTCTCGCCATGTTCTCCGTGACCATGTAACTGGACATGGGATGCTGCCATGGTATCACAAAGATGTATTCGTCCTTGATATCGAAGGTAGACAGGATCAGCGTCATTTCCTCCGCCGTGGTGCCTTTCAACGCCATCAGCTCCTCCAGGGTCTTCTCACGGTTGGTTCCCTGCATCAGTCCAAAACGGTAGTTATTCTCGGCCATTTGCCAGACATAGACCTCCAGCCCCTTGAAGGTTCCGAGTTCAAAGTATTCTGGGTATTTTGCCCGAAGTTCCTCTATTTCCGGCGGAAGCTCCCGGGGAGGGTCCTGTTTCGGATCCGTTGCAAAGCACACCGTCACCACCGCACAGGCGATGACGGCCACGGCCATGATCCAAAAGGCCGGTCTCTTGTAATTCAGCACGTTCTTCACCCGTTTCTTCACGCTGATTTCCCCAAAGGCCAGCGGACAGATCATGATCAGCCGCCGTCTGGCGCTGCACTCCAGCAGGGCGGCGGAATACTGCTTCCTCCCGTCCATGTCCATCCGCCGGATCACCTTCTCGTCGCAGGCCAGCTCAATATCACGGCAAAGCAACAGATAGGCGACCCAGCACAGGGGATTGAACCAGTGGACGGCCAGGATCAGAAAGCCCAGAGGTTTCCACCAGTGATCACGCCGTGCCAGATGTGCCTTTTCGTGAGCGATGACCGGTCCCATGGCCCTGGCGTCCATGTCGGAGGGCAGATGGATTTTGGGCCTGGCCAGGCCCAGGATAAACGGGGACTTCACTTGGTCGCACAGGAACAGGTTTCCTCCACAGGGCACTCTTTCCGCAACGCTCCGGCGTACCCGCACGTAACTGATCACGGCGTATGACAACATGGCGGCGATACCGGCGAGCCAGATCATCGACGCCACGAACGTCCAGACATAAAGCGGATTGACACTGGCGGCAGGACTCGGCGCAAAGGTCTCACCCAGTATGGGATTGACTGCATGGTTGACGGCGGGGATACCGCTGCGGATGGCGGGCGTCCCGTATTGGATGTTATGCATGTCAAAGGTCCTGGCACTGGGGATCAGGCTCAATGCGCTCTCGAAAGAGAAGGGAAGCACCAACCGCAGAGCGACAATGCCCCACAAAAGAACGGCAATCCACTTCGGTGCCTTTTTAAGCAGAACCCGAAGCAGCGCCACCACCAAGATCAGCCAGCTTGCGGCAATGCTCATGTTCAGAGTTTTCAGAAATACATCGGTCATATCATTCACCTGCCTTGTCAATCAGTTCCCGAATCTCGGTAATTTCCTCGGCTGTCAACTTCTTTTCACGGGTAAATGCGGCAAGGAAAGCGGGGAGCGAACCCGCAAAGGTTTCATCCACGTATTTCTTGCTATGGCGGGCGTAGAACTCTTGCCGGGACACGAGAGAAGTCACCACGCCGCTGTTGTTTTGAAAGAGACCCTTATCGCAGAGGCGACGCAATACCGTGTGTGTCGTCGTCCGCTTCCAGGTGAGTTTTGCTGCGGCCAGTTTTGTAAGTTCGGCGGATGTTACCGGCTCTCTCTCCCAGATGATGTCCGCAAAACGGGCCTCCACGGCCCCCAATTGAATTTCTGCCACAAGTACGGCCTCCTGTCTACATGGTGTAGTCTCATAAATAGACTACACTATGTAGACGGATTTGTCAAGAATCCGGCGGGGGAGTTTTCCCTATTGCTGCGCCGCCCGTGCGTCACATCTGCGACATATTTCCTCTGTACGGGCTTGTACAATCGAGTAGGGGAGCGCTTTTCCCCCTACTCGCCGCACCGGACCCCGTCAGCTTTGCTGACACTTTTCCTTTGGGGTCCGTGTGCATAAAAAAAGACAACCCTCCGCGGATTGTCTTTTTATGCTTCGCAATTCCACCTCATCCTTTAAGCCCGCTCTACCAAACCGGACTTCAGGCAGGACGTACACACGTACATCTTCTTCGTGCCGCCGTTCACTTTGACTCTGACGGACTTCACGTTGGAACTCCACATCTTGTTGGATTTTCTATTGGAATGGCTGACTTTCTTTCCGAAGTGAGCGCCTCTCTCACAGATTGCACATTTGGCCATGTTAGCACCTCCTTATACAGATTTGGCTGGCTAACGTCCCCGCCAGACCCATAACATTAAACATAATATCAGATATTGGCAGAAAATGCAAGCAAATTTCGGCGGAAATTTCAAAAAATTTCGGTTCCTTTTTTGCCGGAAACAGGGTATAATACTTTAAGATAGGCGCAGTGCGTATGCTGCGCTCGGGAAAGGGAGGTCAGCTTATGAAATGTCGGATTAATAACATGATGGGCGAAATCTTGATTGATACGGACGTCATTGCAAAATATGCGGGCACCGTGGCGGTGGAATGCTTCGGCATCGTCGGCATGGCGGCGGTCAGCATGAAGGACGGCCTGGTGAAGCTCCTTCGGAGAGACAGTCTGACCCATGGCATCCATGTGGAAACGCAGGAGAACCGGCTCCATTTAAATTTTCATGTGATTGTATCCTACGGCGTGTCGATTTCGGCCGTGGCGGACAATCTCATAGAGAATGTGAAATACAAGGTTGAAAAATTCACGGGTATCGAGGTGGAGAAGGTGAATATCTTCGTCGAGGGTGTCCGGGTGATAGACTGTTGATCAAGGAGGAACGCTGTCGTGGCAGTAAATGTAATTGATGCGGCTCTTTTAAAGACCATGTTCCTGGCAGGGGCGCAGGGGCTGGAGAGCAAGAAGGAATGGATCAATGAACTGAATGTGTTTCCCGTGCCGGACGGGGACACGGGCACCAATATGACACTGACGATCATGTCTGCGGCCAGGGAGGTGCAGGCCCTTGCGGACCCGACCATGGAGTCCCTGGCGAAAGCGATCTCCGGCGGTTCCCTCCGGGGCGCCAGGGGAAATTCCGGTGTGATCCTGTCCCAGCTTTTTCGGGGGCTGACCAAAGAAATCAAGACGGTGGAAGTCATCGACACGAAGGTGCTGGCCAGAGCTTTCAGGCGGGCGACGGAGACGGCTTACAAGGCGGTCATGAAGCCCAAGGAGGGCACCATTCTCACGGTGGCGAAGGGGATGGCCGACAAGGCGGAGGAGCTTGCGGAGGAGACGGAGGATATGGAAGCCTTCCTGCAGGCGGTCATTGAGCACGGAGATCAGGTCCTTTTGCAGACGCCGGAGCTTTTGCCGGTACTCAAGCAGGCGGGTGTCGTGGACTCCGGAGGCCAGGGGCTCATGCAGGTGCTTAAGGGCGCCCTTGACGGGTATCTGGGAAAGGAAATCTCACTGGAGGCAGGAGCGCCTTCCGTATCTGTGGGCAGTGCGGCGGCCCAGACGGATGATTTTGAGATCACATTCGGTTATTGTACGGAATTTATTATCAATCTGGAAAAGGAATATAATGAAGAGACGGAGATGGATTTCAAGGCCTTCTTAGAGTCCATCGGCGATTCCATTGTCCTGGTTTCCGACGACGATCTGGTAAAGGTACACGTACATACCAATGATCCCGGTCTGGCCATCCAGCGGGCTCTGACGTATGGCTCCCTTTCCAAGATGAAGATCGACAACATGAGAGAAGAGCACCAGGAGAAGTTGATCAAGGACGCAGAAAAGCTGGCGGCGGCGCAGAAGGCGGAGGACGAAGCCAGAAAGAGGGCGGCGGCCGAGGTGCCCAGGAAAGAGGTGGGCTTCATCGCCGTTTCCATCGGCGAGGGCCTTAATGAGATTTTCAAGGGCCTGAACGTGGATTACCTCATCGAGGGCGGCCAGACCATGAATCCCAGCACCGAGGACATGCTGACGGCCATCGACCAGGTAAATGCGGACACGATCTACATTTTCCCGAACAACAAGAACATCATCCTGGCGGCGGAGCAGGCCATGCACCTGACCGAGGATAAGGAGATTGTGGTGATTCCCTCCAAGACGGTGCCCCAGGGCATTACCGCCATCATCAATTTCATCCCGGAGCTTTCGGCGGAGGAAAACAAGGCGGCCATGACGGAGGAGATGGCGAAGGTCAAGACCGGGCAGGTGACCTATGCGGTCCGCGACACCTCTCTGGACGGCTTCGAGATCAAGCAGGGCGACATCATGGGCATCGGAGACAAGTCTATTCTGGCGGAAGGAAAGGAAGTGGAGTCCACCTCCCTCCAGCTCCTGGCGGCCATGGTGGACGAGGATTCGGAGCTTGTCAGCATTTATTACGGAAGCGAGGTGGACGAGGCGACGGCCCAGGCCTTCTTTGAAAAGGCCCAGGAGGCCCATCCCGACGTGGACATCGAACTCCACTTCGGCGGACAGCCCATTTATTATTATATCGTTTCGGTGGAATAAAAGAAGTTTGGACGGCATGGGGACCGGTTGGAAAGAGGACTGCGAAACTCACAGCCCTCTTTTTGGCCTTATTATTCCGTATGATTATTACATATAAAAGGTGATTGTGAAATGAGACTTTCCGACCCGGTCACTGCCCTCAAGGGCGTCGGGGATAAGACGGCGGCGCTGTTTGAAAAACTGAATATCCGGACGGTGGAGGATCTGCTGCACGCCTATCCCAGGGATTACGACTGCTATGAGGAGCCGGTGAAGACGGTGGAGATCGGGAGACCGGGAGTCTATGCGGTGGCGGCCACCATAAGGAAACGGCCGGAGGTGAAGCTCACGGCGAGGTTCAAGGTGGTGACGGCCCTCCTGGTGGACGATGCCGGCTCCTTAAAGGCCACCTGGTTCAACATGCCTTATCTGGCCAATTCTTTAAAGCCGGGAGGACGCTACATCTTCCGGGGGCGGGTGGTGAAGAATGCCTACGGCTTTGTCATGGAACAGCCGGCGGTCCTCGGATTCGAAGAGTATCGGAAGCTGCTCCACACCAGGCAGCCCGTCTACAACCTGACGGCGGGGCTGGGCAACAAGGCCGTCGGCAAGGCGGTGGCGAAGGCGCTGGAGACGTTCCCTTCCCAGAAGGACTACCTTCCGGACTGGGTGCGGGAGAAGGAGGAGCTGGCGGAATATAATTTCGCCCTCCGGGCCATCCATTTTCCGGCAGATGAAAGGGAGCTTCTCTTCGCCAGGAAGCGGCTGGTGTTCGACGACTTTTTCCTGTTCATCCTTTCTTTAAGGCTTCTTCGGGGGGCGGCAGAGAGGAAGGAGAACGGGTTTCCCGTGGGGGAGGGCGGGGAGGCCAGGCGGCTTCTCGCAGAACTTCCCTACGAGCTTACCGGGGCGCAGCGGGAAACCCTCGGGGACATTTTAAAGGACATGGGCGGGGAGCACCTGATGAGCCGCCTGGTCCAGGGGGACGTGGGCTCCGGGAAGACCATTGTCGCCGTCCTGGCCCTCCTCTCCGCCGTGGAGTGCGGTTATCAGGGGGCCATGATGGCGCCCACGGAGGTGCTGGCGAGACAGCATTTCGAGTCGGTAACCAAACTGTTTTCGGAGCATAACGTAAAGTGCCGGGTCGTTCTGCTGGTCGGCTCCATGACGGCGAGGGAAAAGCGGCTGGTCCGGGAGCAGATCGCCACCCACGAGGCGGACCTCATCATCGGCACCCATGCGCTGATCCAAAAGAGCGTGGTCTACGACTGCCTGGGGCTGGTGGTCACCGACGAACAGCACCGGTTCGGCGTCCGCCAGCGGGAGCTGTTCTCCAAAAAGGGCGGTGATCCCCACGTGCTGGTCATGAGTGCGACGCCCATTCCCCGGACCCTGGCCATCATCCTCTACGGGGATCTGGACATTTCCGTCATGGATGAGCTTCCGGCGAGAAGGCTCCCCATCAAAAACTGCGTGGTCGACACCTCCTACCGCCCCAATGCCTGGAAGTTCATCGGGCGGGAGGTGGCGGCGGGAAGGCAGGCCTACGTGATCTGTCCCCTGGTGGAGGAGAGCGAGCGAGCGGAGGGGGAGAACGTGGTCGATTACGCAAGGCTTCTCAGGGAAGCGCTCCCGCCTTCCGTCCGGGTGGAATACCTTCACGGCAGGATGAGCGCGGCGGAGAAGGACCGGCGGATGGCGGCCTTTGCGGCCAACGAGATCCATGTGTTAGTTTCGACTACGGTGATCGAGGTGGGCGTGGACGTGCCGAACGCCACGGTGATCCTGATCGAGAACGCAGAGCGGTTCGGTCTCGCCGGCCTTCACCAGCTCAGGGGCCGGGTCGGGAGGGGCGCACACCAGTCCTACTGCATTTTCGTCAACACCTCCGGGGACGAGGAGAAGAACAAGCGCCTGGAAATCCTGAATAAATCGAACGACGGCTTTTATATCGCTTCGGAGGACTTAAAGCTCAGGGGGCCGGGCGACATGTTCGGCATTCGCCAGAGCGGATTGATGGAGTTTTCCATCGGGGACGTCTTTACGGATGCGGACATTTTAAAAGAAGCTTCGGAGTCGGCGGAACGGGTCCTCTCCGAGGATCCAAATCTGGAATCGGAACCATACCGGGTACTCCGGGAAAAGATTGATCTGGAGCTTTTAAGGAGGGCGGAGGGGGCGTTGTCCCTATGAAATCGCAAAGTCAAAGAACTCGTAAACAACACAAATCGACCAGGAGACAAGAATGAAAAGGAAAAAATTTTGGAAATCTATGATGTGCCTGACGCTGGCCTTTGTGATCGGGGCTTCCGGCCTGTTCGCGGGAGCGCTTCCCGTTTACGGGGAATCGGAGGCGGCAAATGTGGAGGAGTCCGGCCTGGAGACGGCGACGGGGACGGAAATGCCTTCTGATTCGGAAGAGAGTTCCGAATTGGGACAGAATATGGAACTGGGAATTTCGGAGACGGAAAGCAAGGAAAATACTCTGGCGGGGACAGAGGGTTTCCAACCGTCGGAGGCTGTGGAGATGGTTACAGAAGAGCTTCCGCTTTACGATGCGGGTTCTTCCACTACTCAAAAGAGTGCGTTGACCCTTAAGGTCACTTACCCAGCTGACATTAAATGCAAGCAGGAAACCACTTTTACTTTGGAGGCATCTGGGGGAACGGGAAATTATCAGTACCGGATTTATAGTCTTATGATACATGACGGCTCGGAATGGGTAAACGTATATGATATTAGCAAGGGAAATAACAGTGCCTATAGCACGAAAAATACTTTTACGTTTACTTTTCACGCTTCTGGAACATATTATATCCGGTTCAATGCAATGGACAAAGGTACGACTCCCGCAGGATTTGCCGATACCGGATTTTACGGGTATAAACTGGAAATAAAAGATCCCAGTGCTCCTTCGGTTGAAGAGATTGCAAAAAAGGTGGTGGCCGAGTGTGAGAGAACCTGTACGACTGATTATGAAAAAGCGTTGTGGCTCCATGATTGGATCATCCATAATATGGAATATGATGATTCTTTAACCTATTGCTCCGCAGAAGGTGCTCTCGCAAGAGGGTTGGGAACCTGCGAGGCATATCACAGAGGGTACGTGATGCTTTTGAAGGAGGCAAAACTGGAAACGGGAAGGATCACTGGAAATGGTCACGTTTGGACGGCGGTGAAAATGGATGGCGCATGGTATCAGGTGGATACTACATGGGATGATAAAGGTGGGCAAAAAGAAGGCGTTTACGATGAACGCATGTATTTTGGTTTGACGGACTATGTGATGGGCCTTGTTCACACGGACCATCGTGGTGTGGCGGGATATGAGTCAAATTCTTTGGAAAACAACTATTATATTCAATCAGGAGACATCAAAAAATGGTCGGATCCCTTTACCAGAATCGTCAGCCAGAAGCTACAGGCGGGAGAGGGAGAGTTCCAAATTTCGGTCACAAATGAAAATATGCCTTCTGAAAGCTATGGGTGGAATCCTCATTATAAAAATGTGCTTTGTAATCTGATTGCGTATCAGCTGTCTAAAAAAGAAACTTGGAACGGGACTTCCGTGTCTGTTTCTTATAAAAACGGACAACTGACGGTGAAAGCCGGGACGGCGGCAGATGTGCCGAATGCCCTGATGATTGTTCCTCCCTCTAAGACGGTGTATAAAGTAGGAGAAACAGTCAGTCTTTCTGGTTTGGTTGTCAATGCGGTGTATGCAAGTGGGACGAAAGTACAGGTTTTGAATGGAAATGAGTATCGGGTGGAGGGTTTCGACACAAAGACGGTCGGAAGCAGAACGGCGACTGTCACTTATAAGGGAGTGAGCGCTTCGTTCGCTTATACTGTCAAGGAACCGCCGACCAATCCCGCAAAGCCGACTGACCCGGCGCAGCCAACGAATCCCGTGACGCCCACGGTTCCCGACGCCAGCGTCCGCTACCGGACCCACGTCCAGTCCTACGGCGACCAGAGCTGGAGACAGGACGGGCAGATGAGCGGAACCAGCGGGGAGTCGAAGCGGCTGGAGGCGATTTATATCGAGCTTGTGAATCCGCCGATGGAGGGAAAGATTCAGTACCGGACCCACATCCAGAGTTACGGCTGGGAAGCCGGCTGGAAGCAGAACGGGCAGATGAGCGGCACCAGCGGTGAGGCGAAACGGTTGGAGGCCATTCAAATCCAGTTGACTGGAAAGATGGCGGAGTGTTACGACGTCTATTACCGGGTCCACGCCCAGAGCTACGGTTGGCTTGGCTGGGCGAAGAACGGGGCCAGCGCCGGAACCGCCGGTTACGCCAAGCGGCTGGAGGGCATCGAGATTCGTCTGGTGAAAAAGGGAGCCCCCGCTCCCGGCAGCAGCATCGGTTCTTTCCGGCAGGCGGGAGCGGATGCCGGGATCAATTACCGGACCCACGTGCAGAGCTACGGCTGGCAGGATTGGATGGCCAACGGGGAGATGAGCGGGACCAGCGGCCAGGCGAAGAGACTGGAAGGCATTGAGATCAAGGTTGACAATCTGGGCATTTCCGGCGGCGTCCAGTACAAGACCCACATCCAGAGTTATGGATGGGAGAAGGACTGGAAGCAGAACGGGGAGATGAGCGGGACCAGCGGCCAGGCGAAGCGCTTGGAGGCCATTCAGATTCAGTTGACAGGGGAGCTTGGACGGCGGTATGATGTCTATTACCGGGTCCATGCCCAGAGTTATGGGTGGCTGGACTGGGCGAAGAACGGAGCAAATGCGGGGACGGCCGGCTATGCGAAGCGGCTGGAGGGCATTGAGATCCGCCTGGTGGAAAAGGGCGGACCTGCGCCCGGACCGACCGGCCGGCCCTATGTGGCGAAATAGAGAAAGGAAGCGAAGTTCATGAATTCCATTCTGGAATGTAGAAACCTGGAGAAATCCTACGACGGGGGACGGACGAAAGCCTTGAGGGGAATCAGTCTGTCCCTGGGAAAGGGGCGGATCATCGGCCTTTTGGGGCCCAACGGAAGCGGGAAGACCACCTTCATCAAGCTGATCAACGGCCTTCTCACGCCGGACGGCGGGGAGCTTTACATTGGCGGCTATCCGGTGGGTGTGGAGACGAAGCGGATGATCTCCTACCTGCCGGAGGTGACGTACCTGGCAAAGTCCATGAAGGTCCACCAGATCATTTCTTATTTTGGGGATTTTTACCGGGATTTTGATGCGGGCCGTGCCTACGAGATGTTAAACCGTCTGAACATCAACCCGGGCGACAGCTTAAAGACCATGTCCAAGGGCACGAAGGAGAAGGTGCAGCTCATCATGGTCATGAGCAGGAATGCGGATCTTTACGTGCTGGACGAGCCCATCGGGGGCGTGGACCCGGCGGCCAGGGATTATATCCTGGACACCATCGTGTCCAGCTACAATCCGGAGTCGACCATTCTTCTCTCCACCCATCTGATTGCGGACGTGGAGCAGATTTTGGACGACGTGATCTTTATCAGAGAGGGAAGCATCCTGCTGGCAGAACCGGCAGAAAGGCTTCGGAAGGAGCGGGGATGTTCCGTTGACGAGGCGTTCCGGGAGGTGTTCCGATGTTGAGAAAACTGTTGAAATATGATTTTAAGGCCAATCTCTTTTATTTTCTCCTGATGTACGGCGTGCTGATAGGGATTGCGGTGGTGGCGAGGCTTTCCATCGCCATGGCCGACACCAGGTATTTCGGGTTTGTCAATGAATACACATTGACACTGATGACTGTGGCCGGTTCCGCCGTTTTGTATCTTTTGGCATGCGGAGCCGTGATGGTTCTCACGCTCCTCCTTGTCGCCATGCGGTTTTACAAAAATCTGATGGGGCCGGAGGGCTATCTTTCCTTCACGCTTCCGGTATCGGAGGGTGCGCACCTGGCCTCCAAGATGCTAAGCGGCGTGCTCTTCCTTCTTCTGAGTTCGTTTATGATCTTTGTCTCGGCTTCTGTTGCAACGGCGGGACTGGAGATCTGGGATGGCTTTACCCTGTCCTTCTTCCGGAGCGTCATCCATGCGCTCCGCATGGACCATCCGTTGGTCGTGATCCTGTATCTGCTGGAGGGCTTTATGACGGTGCTGGAAGTGGTGGCGGTGATCTACGTGTCCGTCTGCGTCGGCCAGCTTGCCGCAAAGCACCGGGTGCTGGGAGCCATCGGAATCTTCCTGGCCATTTACCTGGTGGTCGGCATGGTCACCACCCTGGGAAGCGTGATCTTCATGCGGCTTCTGGAGGGGCAGGAGGGGACGGTTCTCTATTACAGCGTGACCAGCATCGCTACCATTTTGTTCCGGGGCCTTGTGACGGCCGGGAGCCTTGCGGGAGCACTGCTTCTTATGAAACGGAAGCTGAACCTGGAGTAAGGACGGCTGTGAACGAAAACGGAGAATTGGAGGAGGTCGGAACATGGGACAGAGCAGAGAAAAGAAGATTCCCATTGGGATTGCAGATTGAGGAAAGGCATTATGAGGAACAGCTCTACGACGACGGGATGGACGTGATTCTTAAGTACGGCATTGCGTTTTATAAAAAGCGCTGCCGGGTTTTAGCCTCCCGGAAAGCGTTGCCCTGATATCAAATGATTGCCCGGAAAATGTGTGGAAAACCACCTTTTTCCGGGCATTATATTTTTGTGGAAAAATAACCCCCAGGGAGGCTTGTGGGCGTAAAATTCATCTGTTAGGATATAAGATATGGAAAACGGGCCGTGAGATATTCCATTTTATGCAGAAGAAACGAAAAAGGAAGGTATTTTATGAAAAAGGAAAGAACTTTGGCGTTCATACTGTCACTGGCCCTCGCGCTGGGGCTTGCCGCCTGCGGCGGGGATGGAAAATCAGGAACCACGGACGGCGTTTCGGGGACGGCTGTGGAGAAATTGTCACAGGAGCCTTCTCAGAAGGTTTCGGCGGCAGCGGAAGAAACGAAAGGGGCAGGGGAGGGGAGTTCCGACGAGCTGGTCGTGGCCATGACGAAGGATGAGAATACTTTGACGCCCTTTACCTATGTGACGGGAACTCCGGGTTTTGACGTGATGCGGTTCCTGTACGACAGCCTCTTTACCATCGACGCCAATAACGAGGCGGTGCCCTGGATGGTGGAGGATGAATACACGGTGAACGAAGATTTCACGGAGTTTACCGTGACCTTGAAAGACGGGCAGAAGTGGCACGACGGGGAGCCGGTGACGGCGGAGGACGTGAAATTCACTTTTGAGTATGTGCAGACCCAGAGCACGGGCCGCTGGATCACGATCGCCTCGGCGGTGAAGGAGATCGCCGTGTCCGGAAACGAGATCACTTTTACATTGGCGGAGCCGAACCCTTCTTTCATCCGGGACGGCCTGGCGGACATGCGGATCATTGCCAAGCATAAGTACGACGGCGTGGAGGACGGGACCACCGTGGACAACATGGGGAGCGGCCCTTACCGCCTGGCGGAATACGTGACCGGAGAATATTATACGCTGGAGGCGGTGGATGATTATTTCCGGGGAACTCCGACGGTGAAGACTATCCGGATGCCCATCGTGACCGACGGCTCCGTTACCCAGCAGATGCTTCTGTCCGGTGAGATTGCGGCCTTTACGGGAACGATCACCCCGGAGGTGGCCGATACCTTCGAGGCGGCAGAGGACGTGGAACTTCTTCAGTCGGAGGGTTTTGCCTCGACCTTACTTCTGTTCAACTGTGAGCGGACTCCCTTTGACAATGCGAAATTCAGGACCGCCCTTTCTCAGGCCATCAACCTGGACGAGATCGTTGAACAGGTTTATCTTGGCATGGCCGAAAAGGGAACGGCGGGGCATGTGAAGGAAGGGCTGGCGGAGTATGTCGCCGGGCTGGACTATGTCTATGACGTGGACGGGGCGAATGCGCTCCTGGACGAGCTTGGTTATACGGAGCGGGACGGGGACGGCATGCGGCTGGCCCTTGACGGAGCGGAGATGGATCTGGAGTTTCTGGTCTATTCCGGCAGCACCCTCCGGATCCGGATGGCGGAGATCATCTCCATGCAGTTTGAAAAGATCGGCGTGCGTGCCACGGTGACCTCCCTTGATGCGGACACGGTGGACGCCATGGTGTGGCCCGGCTTCGACGTGGCCTCCGGCAGGGATTTTGACCTGTCCATGTGGGGCTGGTCTGCGCCGGTGGTCCAGAAATCCGGCGTCATCATCACCATGTGCGACAGCGATCCCACCCTCGGCGGGGACAATCTGGGCGGTTACGTGAATCCGGACTTTGATGCGCTGGCGGCGGAGTACCTGGCCTCCGCAGACACAGAATTCCGCAGGGAGACCAATGAGAAACTCCAGCGGATGGCGGCGGCGGACACGCCTTTTATCACCCTGCTGTTCTCAGACAACATCAGCGCAGTGAATGCCTCCGCTTACGACGGATGGGTGACGGCGGCCGGAACCTGCGCTTTCAATGTATTTTCATTCCTGCCGCAGCAGTGAAGGGCCTTTCGCCTGCGGCGGTAAAAACAAAACATTTGCCGGGAGGAAGCTATGAAACACAGATGGTATTACTACATCATTTTATTGATTGCGGTCATCGTGCTGAATTTTTTCCTTCCGAGGATGCTGCCCGGCTCACCCATCGGACAGATCATGGGGGAGGAGGCGGGGAGGCTTGACGGCGAGGAGAAGGCAAGGATCCTCTCCGCCTACCGGCTGGACCTGCCTCTGGGGCAGCAGTTTCTTTTCTATCTGAAAAGTCTGGTGACCTTTGACTTCGGGATGTCTTATTCCCGCAGGCAGCCGGTCGCCGCCCTCCTGGCGAAAGCGATCCCCTGGACGTTACTCCTGGCGGGGACGGACCTCGTCCTGTCCACGGTATTCGGAACGCTTCTCGGAACGGTGTCGGCCTATAAAAGGCGGAAAAGGGCGGATGTTCCGATCATTATGGGGACAACCCTTGTGAGCTCCGTGCCCTCCTTCTGGATCGGCATGATCCTGCTCACCGTGTTTGGGGCAAAGCTTGGCTGGCTTCCCATGTACGGGGCCTACTCTATGTGGAAAAAATATACGGGCTGGCGGCGGATACTGGATGTGGCGGCCCACCTGGTGCTTCCGGTGGTCACCATGCTCTTGGCGTCGCTGATGCACTTTTTTACCACCTCCCGCTACAGCGTCATGAATACCATGTTCTCCGATTATGTGAGCATGGCGGAGCTTCGGGGGATACCAAAGAGGCGGATCCGCATCCGCTATGTGATGCGAAACGCCATACTTCCCGTGTTCACGGTCTTTATGACGGAGCTGGGATTTCTCTTAAGCGGCTCGGTGATCATTGAGACGGTGTTTTCCTATCCGGGGATCGGCTTCCTGCTTTTTGAGGCGGTGAAGGCCAGGGATTATCCTCTGATGCAGTATGGCTTTCTGGCGTCGTCGGCCATCGTGATCGCAGCCGGCGCGCTTTCTGATTTTCTTTCGGCGAGGATCGATCCGGGAATGGAGGGGGGCCAATGAAAAACAAAGCCACGTTTACCGTGGGGAGTGTGTGCATCCTCCTGTTCGTCCTGATCGCAGTTTTTGCGCCGCTTCTCGCACCCTGCGATCCCAACGAGATGGTGGATGCGTCTTATTGCCGTCCCTCGGCGGAGCATATCCTGGGGACCAACGACATCGGGCAGGATATTTTTAGCGAGCTGATCTACGGAACCCGCTATTCCCTTCTGATCGGATTCCTGACGGCTCTGATCTCGGGCGGGATCGCATTGATCGTGGGCGTCACGGCCGGGTGGTTCGGGGGAGTCCTGGACCGGCTTCTCATGAACCTTACCACCTTTGTGATCACGGTTCCCTATTATCCGCTGGTCATTTTGCTGGCGGCGCTGACCAAGGGCGGGCTTCTCACCATGGCCATGATCCTGGGGACAACCTCCTGGCCGGAGATGGCGAGGGTGATCCGGGCGCAGACCAGGAAGATCAGGCAGAACGAATACATTACAAGTATCCGGGCCATGGGGGCCGGAAGCCTGTATATCATGGTCCGGCACATCCTGCCGGAGCTGTCTCTGTTCGTGCTCTACCGGCTGATCCTCCGGTTTCGTTCTGCGATCATTGCGGAGTCTTCCCTGAGCTTTCTCGGCCTTGGCTCGGCGACGGCCAAAAGCTGGGGGGCGATTCTGTTTTATGCACAGAATAAGAATGCGTTCCTGACGAATTCCTGGGCGTGGTGGGTGATACCGCCGGGCGTCTCGATCCTGATTTTGGTGTTCTCCCTGTTTCTGGTGAGTTATTCCATGGAGGAAAAGGCGGCGCCCCGCATGAATACCCTGTCGGGGAGAAGGGGGGCGTAATCATGGCGGATTCCAAACATTGTCTGGAGGTTTTGGGGCTTACGGCCGGGTACGGGACGGAAGCGGCCGTCATTTCCGGGCTGGATTTCATTCTGGAAAAAGAAGAATGCCTCTGTCTCCACGGGGCGTCCGGCTGCGGCAAGAGCACGGTGATCTGGGCCGTCATGGGCGTGATCGGAGAGCTGGGGGGCTATGCGGACGGGAAGGTACTGTATCATGGGGAAAATGGCCCCGTGGAGATCCTTCACGGAGATGCGGAAGGGGTGCGGTGCCTGCGTTGGAAGGAGATCGCCCTGGTGCCCCAGTCGTCCATGAACAGCTTCAATCCCATGTACACGGTGCGCCAGACCATTTCCGAGGTGCTTTTCCAGCATGACCAGACCTTGGGGAAGGCGGGGGCCAGGGAGCGGTGTCTGGAGCTTCTGGAGATGGTGCAGCTTGGGGAAGAGGTCCTTGGAAGCTATCCCTCCGAGCTCTCCGGCGGGATGAAGCAGCGGGCGGCCATTGCGCTGGCGCTGGCCCTTGATCCGGGCCTGCTGATTCTGGACGAGGCGACCACGGGGCTTGACGTGATCGTGGAGGCGGACATCCTCTGGCTCCTCCGGCGGCTCAGGAGGGAGAAGGGCATGTCCATGCTGTTCGTGAGCCATGACGACCGGATCGCCAGGGCGTTCTGTGACAGGAGGCTGGAGCTTTGACGGAGGAAACGGTGGAGCAGATACTGGTATGCAGGGACGTGAAAAAAACTTACATTACCCGGAAAAGAGGAAAGCGGCTGCGGACGGAGGCGCTAAACGGCTTAAGCTTTTCCATGGAGAAGGGGGACCGCCTGGGGGTTTTAGGACCCAGCGGCTGCGGGAAAAGCACCCTTTTAAAATGCATTCTCGGTCTGGAGCGTCCCGACGGCGGAGAGATCGCATTTGCCAGGAGAGCGGGCTTTGTCGCCCAGGATCCCTATTCTTCCATCAGTCCCAGGCTGACCGTGGAGCAGATCATCGAGGAGCCGCTTTTATACGGCCGGATGGGAATCGGCCGCCGGGAGCGCAGGGAGCGGGTGCGGGAGGCCATGGGGCAGATGCGTTTAGACTACGAGAAATACAGGCGCAGATACCCGCACCAGTTAAGCGGTGGGGAGCGGCAGCGGGTGAGCATCGCCAGAGCCGTCATCGCCTCGCCGGAAATCCTTGTTTTGGACGAGCCGGCCTCCATGCTGGATTACGGCGTGAAGGGGGAGATTGCGGAGCTTCTGTTAAACTCCTGCGAGAGACTTGGCGCCTCCCTTCTTCTTGTCACCCATGACGTGGCCTTTGCGAGAAGGATGTGCGGCAGGCTGCTCGTCATGGATGGCGGAAAAGAGGTGGAGTCCGGGTGGACGGAGCAGATCTATAAGGAGCCGCAGGCGGATTTTACGGCCAGGCTATTCTATGCGGCGGAGGATATCGGGAGATACTGGGAGGAAAAAGACCGGCTGGCGTTACACAGGCAGAAATTTATTTGAAAAACAACCCCCCGGGAGGCTTGCGGGGGCAGAAAAAATCTGATAGGCTTGTGACATGGCGAAAAGGCCCATTCAAATAAACCTTAAAATATACTACATCAAAGCAGGGAGAGCCCGGGAGACCGGGTTCTTTTTGCCGCATTGTATTTATTTTTATGCAATATATATATTTATCCGTAAAATTCTTCGTTTAAACTGGATAAAGTAGATGATATGTGCTATACTTGAACTCGTAATAATTGCAAAGCGAAGCCATTTGCCGATGCTTGTTTTTCTTCAAAGTGCAGAGGAGGAAAAATGACAAAGGCGCAGGAGCGTGAGGTTTGCGAATCAATCTGAAAAGGAAGGTGGGCAATTGGAAAATTATACCAAGTATAAGCTAAAAGGGAACGATGAGCTGGTGTCCTTATTGGCCGATAAGGACAATCTGTTCCTCGTTGCCTGTAACAAATGCTTTAAGGAGTTTGAGACGGTCGATGAGCCGGATCTGGGCGAGTTTGAGAAGCTTGCGGCGGGAGAGGGAAAGACCGTCGTCGGCAGCGCAAAGATTGACTTTTTGTGCAACAAGACACAGACGGAGAGGAAACTTAAGGACATGATCCCGGAAGGGGCGGAGCACGTCTTCGTGATCTCCTGCGGTCTTGGCATCCAGACGGTTGCGGACATGATAGGAAAGCCCGTCTATGCGGCCTGCGATTCCCTCAATTACAGGGGACGCCACGGCATGGCCCTCACCGAGAGGCGCTGCGACGCCTGCGCCCAGTGTTACCTGAACGTGACCGGAGGCATCTGTCCCATCGTGGACTGTTCCAAGAGCCTGGTCAACGGACAGTGCGGCGGCGCCAAGGACGGAAAATGTGAGGTAGATCCGAACAAGGATTGTGCCTGGGAGAAGATCTACAAGAGACTGGAAAAGCAGGGTCGTCTCTCGGAGTTTTTGGAGCAGCCCGTACAGCTCAGAGACTACTCCAAGGTGGACTTCAAGTTCGTGAACGATTATGTGAAATCCATCCGGGAGAACAGGCTGGACGGTTATTACGGCGGCATCCATCCTTCCGAGCGCAAGGAATTCACGGAGAATCTTCCGCTCCAAAAATTCCCGGATCCGGAGACGGTGGTCATTCCCCTTTCCATGCATGCGGGCGCTCCGGCCAATCCCGTGGTGCAGGTGGGCGATACGGTGAAGGTTGGCCAGGTGATCGGCGAGGCGGCCGGCTTTATCAGCGCTCCGGTCCACTCCAGTGTCAGCGGCACGGTCACCGCCATCGAGGAGCACGGACATGCCACCAGAGGCAAATGTCTCTCTGTGGTGATCAAATCCGATGGAAAAAATACTCTGCACGAATCTGTGAAACCGAATAAAGATCTGGACAGCCTGACTCCGGACGAGATCGTGGAGATCGTCAAGAATGCCGGCATCGTGGGCATGGGCGGCGCCGGATTCCCCACGTCCGTGAAGTTAAAACCTCCCAAGCCCGTGGATACGATCCTCTTAAACGGCTGCGAGTGCGAACCGCTCCTGACGGCGGACCACAGAGTCCTCCTGGAATTTGCGGACGACGTGGTGTTTGGCCTTAAGGCCATCATCAAGACCGTGGGCGCCGAGAAGGGCATCATTGTCATCGAGGACAACAAGCCGGATGCCATCGAGCTGATGCAGAAGAAGACGGAAGGCATTGACAACATCGAAGTGGTCGTGGCGAGGACCAAGTACCCCCAGGGCGCTGAGAAGATGCTCATTAAGCGGGTCATGAAGAGACAGGTGCCAAGCGGCGGCCTTCCCGCAGACGTGGGCTGCGTCGTGAGCAACATCAGCACCACCAAGGCCATCTCCGATGCGATCCAGAAGGGCATGCCCCTGGTGGAGCGCGTGACCACCGTGACGGGCGAGAAACTAAAGAAGCCCGGCAACTACATCGTGAAGATCGGCACCAGCACCAAGGAGCTTCTCGATTACTGCGGCGGCGTGGAGGAAGGCGAAGTGACCATCAAGGCCGGCGGACCCATGATGGGATTTGTCCTCTCCGACGTGGACGTGCCGATCATGAAGGGCTCCAACGGTATCATTGCCGTTGACACCGACCATACGAAAGAGCAGCCCTGCATCAAGTGCGGACGCTGCATGGATGTCTGTCCCATGGAGCTTTCTCCCCTGTATTTCGCAAAATATGCGGATGAGGAGAACTGGCAGGGCATGAAGGATAAGAGCGTGATGGATTGTATCGAGTGCAGATGCTGTGAATACATCTGTTCCTCCAAGATCCCGCTGGTAAGCAAGATAAAAGCCGGAAAAAATGCAGTAAGGGGGATGAAGTGATATGTTAATTACCCAGTTAAAAGAAAAGGAAACAATCGTATCACTGGCAGCCGGAAAAAGGGTTTTTATCATCAACTGTCAGGGATGCAAGGAGGTGCATTTTCCGGAGGCAGAGGCAAAGGAACTGGAAAAAGAGCTTTCCGAGGCCGGGAATGTGACCGGGATCATTACCACGGATTATATCTGTAATCCGGATAATATGAAGCTTAGGCTGGAAGCACATAAGGGCGAGATTGAGGCGGCGGAAGCCGTGCTGGTGCTCTCCTGCGGCGTGGGCGTACAGACCATCGCCGGGTATCTGGAGGATAAGAAGGTCTATGCGGCCTGTGATACCTATCCCCTTCCTGGTTTCCAGGGCGTGACGCCTCTGGAATACAACTGCGATCAGTGCGGAGAGTGTTATCTCAACCTGACCGGAGGCATCTGTCCCATCACGGCCTGCTCCAAGAGCCTGGTCAACGGACAGTGCGGCGGTGCCAAAAACGGCAGATGCGAAGTGGACAGTGACATGGAATGCGGCTGGGAGCGCATCTACAGAAGGCTTGCCCAGGTGGGACGTCTGGACGCCCTCAAATGTCCGACCCAGGTGCGCAACTTTGCAACTGATGACGAAGTATCCAAATAGTATTTCATATAAAAATAATGATTAGGAGTAATGGCTCATGAAAATTACTGAAGCATTTGAACGTGGTGAATTTGTAGTTACTGCGGAAGTGGGACCGCCGAAAGGATTTCATATCGAGCATGTGCTGGAAGAGGCCAAGACCTATCTTAGCGGCATTACGGCGGTGAATGTGACGGATAACCAGTCTTCTGTGATGCGTCTTGGCTCTCTGGCGACTTGCAAGGCTCTTAAGGATACGGGACTGACCCCCATCTTCCAGCTCACCTGCCGTGACAGGAACCGCATTGCCTTACAGTCCGACCTCTTAAGCGCTGCAATGTTTGGCATCGAGAATTTGCTGCTCCTCACCGGCGACCACACGAAGCTGGGCGACCACAAGGGCGCAAAACCGGTTTTTGATCTGGATTCCGTATCTTTGATCCATACGGTGAAGCAGCTTGAGTCCGGTGTGGACCTTGGCGGAAACGAGCTGGTGGGCGAGCCGCCCAAGTTTGCCAAGGGTGCGGTGGTATCCCCCTGCAGCGATTCCGTGGATGCGCAGCTTGCGAAGATGGAGCGGAAGGTTGCGGCGGGCTGTGATTATTTCCAGACCCAGGCCGTGTTCGAGCCGGAGAAATTCATCCAGTTCATGGAGAAGGCGAAACAGTTCGGCAAACCGGTCCAGGTGGGCATCATCATTCCCAAATCCGCGGGGATGGCCAAGTTCATGAACAACAACGTGGCCGGCATCCATGTTCCCGACGAGATGATCGAGGAGCTTAAGGCGGACAAGGAGAAGACCAAGGCCGGCATCACCGGCGTGGAGATCGCCGCCCGCATCATCAAGGAATGCAAGCCTTACTGTCAGGGCGTACATATCATGGCCCTCGGATGGGAATCCAAGGTACCGGAGCTCTTAAAGGCAGCCGGGATCTAAGCAGTGAAGTGAATATGGCAGCAAAACGATAAGTGAAGTGTACCGGGCCGCAGATGTTATTCTGCGGCCCGGCACTCGTTGTTCTGTCTCCGGACCGCACAGGAGCCAATTTTTCTGCCTGTGCGGTTGAAAGCGTGGATTCTGTCTTCGTCAGGGAGCAGCCACTTGAAGCAGACGATAGGCAGATTTTGCAGATTTTGCGAGCATAGCGTCATCGAACCGGCTGACCCGCTTTGATGGAAGCCTGTTCGATGGCAATAGGCGGCGCAGCAAAATCAAAAAATCAACGTGTCTGCGAAAGTGGCTGCTCCCTGACGAAGACATGGAAAACCTTCCACCGCACAGCCCAAAAATTTTCGAAAAATTCATAAATTTACGGAAAATTTTTATTGCCAGAAACCGGTATATTCGGATATAATAATCAGTAGACAAGTTGGTCTTTTCAGGCGTAAAATTTTATATGATAAAAGGAAGGGAACACCATGGCACTTTTGGAACAGTGGAGAAAGATGGCTTACGAGACACAGATGAGCAAACAGCAGAGCGATTATTTCTGGGGAAGGTATTTTGACCAGGAAAAAGGGATTTACGAGAAGCTTCTGGCGGCGCCCGACGAGGTGGTCACGGGGACCGTGAAAGAGCTTGCGGAGAAATATGGCGTGGAGCTTTCGATCATGACGGGTTTCCTGGACGGCATCAATGACAGCTTGAAGGAACAAAATCCCATTGACACCATGGAGGAGGACACCCCTGTCAATCTGGGCTTCGACAAAGAGCTTCTTTATAAAAATATGGTGGCCGCCAAAGCGGACTGGCTTTACGGCCTGCCCCAGTGGAATGATATCTTCAGCGAGGAGCGGCAGAAGGAGCTTTATAAGGAGCAGAAATCTTCCACGACCATCGTGAAGGGAAAGAAGATCGGGCGCAACGATCCCTGTCCCTGCGGCAGCGGGAAGAAATACAAGCACTGCTGTGGAAAATAGAGACAACCACCAGATGTTGAGGGGGAATGATCTTGTACTTTTTTGTAAACATTGTCAAAAATCCCCTAAAAAAAGGGAAATACCCTTGATTAATATTACCAGAGCATGTATAATAAGATGGATATAATTAAAAATTTAACATAATTATGACCAATACCGGACAAATAGAAAGGAGGCTGCAAAATGCACGTCGTTACGGATGAACATGGGAATGTGATCCACAGCCATCATACCCATCCCCACACCCACACGATTGAACATTCCCATGAGCATGTCCATAAGGAGGGGGAGGAGGAGAATCATCAGCATGAGCACGGGGAGGGTCATGGGCATACCCATGGACATGACCATTGCCACAGCGAGGGCTGTGAAGGCTGCGGCGGCTGCGCAGACGCAGAGGCGGAGACCATTGCTTTGGTCACCTACATGGCAGACCATAACAAGCATCACGCCCTGGAGCTTGCGGACCTTGCGAAGAAGCTTAAGGCACAGGGAAAGGCAGAGGCGGCAGAGCAGCTTGACAAGGCGGTTTCCGAGTTTGAGAGCGGAAATGTACGCTTAAGCGTTGCCCTTTCTTTATTGAAACAGTGACCGGGTAAAAACGGCCCGGGTCGGATGAGTGAGAGACGGCAGGGAGGTGGAAAACCGTGTGTCTTGCGGCAGTTTACGGAAAGAAACAGGAGGAGGATGAAACACTTCTTCTTAAAAATGTGAGCAGGATCCTCATTGACGGTGATGAGATTACTTTGTTTGACATCATCGGAAAAGAAATGAAGGTGCAGGGGGTCCTGACCGAAGTGGATTTAGCCGGCAGCGTAGTCAAGATCCGCTGCACGGATTGATCGTGTCACCTGTCGGGCCGGGCGGCAGACCGATTCGCCGCTTAGTCTGACCATGAAATATGGGGGGAGAGGAGGTGGGGGGTATGGCGAGGAGACAGGTCCAGCCGATGGTGAAGATGCGTGACGGACCAGGAAAACCGCACGGATCATCCATCAAAATTTTTGTGACATAAAGGAGGGCTTTCAAGTGGCCTATACGATTGCAGTTGCAGGCAAGGGCGGCGTCGGGAAGACGACCCTCACCGGTCTTTTGATTCAGTACCTTTGCGAGAAGGAGAAGGGGCCGATCCTGGCCGTGGACGCAGATGCCAATTCCAACCTCAATGAAGTGCTGGGCGTGGAAGTGGAAGCGACCCTCGGTGACATCCGGGAGGAGATCGCCCGGGCGGAGATGACAGATCCCAGTCCCATTCCGGCCGGCATGTCCAAACAGGACTATGCGGCGTTCCGCTTTAATTCCGCATTGGTGGAAGAGGACGATTATGACATGCTCGTGATGGGACGGACCCAGGGCTCCGGCTGCTATTGTTATGTGAATGGGCTTCTGACGGCCCAGGTCGCCAGGCTTTCCGGCCAGTACCAGTACATTGTCGTGGACAACGAGGCCGGGATGGAGCACATCAGCCGGGGGATTCTTCCCCACGTGGATGCGGTCATTCTGGTGAGCGACTGCTCCAGGAGAGGCATCCAGGCCGTCGGCAGGATCGCCGAACTGGTGAAAGAATGCAAGTTGAATCCAAAGGTCATGGGGCTGATCGTGAACCGGGCGCCGAAGGGGGAACTCAACGACGGCATCCGGGAGGAGATTGGGAATCAGGGCCTTGACCTGATCGGCGTCGTCCCCCACAGCGAGGACGTGTACGAGCTGGACTGCGAGGGAAAGCCCACGTCGGTCAACCTGCCGGAGGACTCTCCGGTACGGACGGCACTGGTTCAGGCAGTAGAAAAATTGTTACACTCTTAGGGAACAAACGCCCGTCTTTCGGGGCGGGTTAAATTTTAAGGAGGTTTATGAATGGGAGACTTTAAGTTAACAACGGTAGAGGAGTTTGAAGCCGCAACAGCCAGACTCCTGGAGACAGGCGCAAAGGTAGGCGCAGACGCCTGGCAGATCAGGGTGAAAAACCAGACACCTCATTGTAAGTTCGGCGAGCAGGGCGTATGCTGCCGTATCTGTGCCATGGGCCCCTGCCGCATCACGCCGAAGGCCCCCAGAGGAATCTGCGGCTGCGACGTGCACGGCATCGTCGGACGGAACTATCTGAAATTCACCGCAGGCGGCGCTGCCACCCACTCCGATCATGGACGTGAGATCTGCCATACCCTGTATTTGTCCGCAGCAGACGGAAACTACAAGGTGAAAGACGAAGCCAAGCTCATGAAGCTGGCGAAGGAATTCGGCGTTGAGACCGAAGGAAGAGATATCTATGACGTGGCCCACGAGGTTGCGGAGGTAGGTCTGATGGAATACGGCAAGCCCTTCGGCTTCCAGAAATTCCTGGATCGTATGCCCGCTTCCCAGAAGGATCTTCTGGTGGAGAACGAGCTTGCTCCCCGTGCCATCGACAGAGAGGTCGCTTCTTCCATGCACATGGCCCATATGGGATGTTCCTCCCTTCCCGAGGCGCTGGTGAAACAGTCCATCCGCTGCGGTCTCGGCGACGGCTGGGGCGGCTCCATGATGGGAACCGAGTTCTCCGACGTCCTGTTCGGAACTCCCAAGCCCATTGACACGGAGGCAAACCTGGGCGTCATGAACGCCGACAACGTAAACATCGTGGTCCATGGCCATGACCCGAGCCTTTCCGAGATGATCTGCGAGTATGCGGACGATCCGGAGATGATCGCTTATGCGAAGGAGATGGGCGCAAAGGGCATCACCGTGTCCGGCGTCTGCTGTACCTCCAACGAAGTGGCGATGCGCCGGGGCATCCCCATGGCCGGAAACTTCTTACAGCAGGAGAATGTCATCCTGACCGGTGCCTGCGAGGCAATCGTGGTTGACGTGCAGTGTATCTTCCCTGCACTTGGGCCGCTCAGCAAGTGCTTCCACACCAAGTTCATCACCACCTCCCCCATTGCGAGGATGCCGATGTCCGATTACATCCGCTTCAGCTCCGCCAATGCGGGCGAGAATGCAAAACAGATCGTAAAGACTGCCATCGAGAACTTCAAGAACAGAAAGCCCGAGCTGGTACATATTCCCGATATGAAGCAGAAGGCGACGGTCGGTTACTCTCTGGAAGCCATCGTGAAGGTCCTTGACGGCGTGACCAACAGCCAGGTCGACGTGACCGGGACCACGAAGCCTCTTCTTGAGTGCGTGACCTCCGGCGTTCTCCGTGGCGCAGTCGCCATGGTAGGCTGCAACAACCCGAAGATCCGTCCCGACCTTGCCCACATCGAGCTGATGAAGAAGCTGATTGCCAACGACATCATCATCGTGGCTTCCGGATGTTCCGCCCAGGCGGCGGCAAAGGCCGGCCTGATGGACAAGAGGGCGAAGGATCTGTGCGGCGCCGGCTTAAAGAGAGTATGTGAGCTTGCGGACATTCCTCCCGTGCTCCACATGGGTTCCTGCGTGGACATCTCCCGTATGATGAACCTGGTGGCAGAGCTTGCGAAGGATTCCGGGCTTAAGATTTCCCAGCTTCCCGTCGTGGGCTGCGCTCCCGAGTGGATGTCCGAGAAGGCCGTGTCCATCGGCAACTACGTAGTGGGTACTGGTATTGATACCTTCCTTGGCGTTGATCCTTACGTGTCCGGTTCCACGGAAGTGGCAGAGCTTCTGACCGGCGGCGTTCGTGAGTGGACCGGTGCGGCTTACACCGTGGAGAAAGATATCGACAAGCTGGTCGATGCCATGATCGACAGAATCGAAGAGAAGAGAGCGGCCATCGGTATTTAAGATGGACCTGCCCGTGAAGTATCCGGTGAAATGCGGGGCCTCCCCCATTCCACCGGGGAACCAGAGGTGAACAGGATATGAAAATTGCAGTGACAGGAAAGGGCGGCGTGGGCAAGACCACCTTTGCGGCCACCCTGGCGAGACTTTATGCGGAAGAGGGAAAAAGCGTGCTGGCGGCCGACGTGGACCCGGATGCCAATCTGGGCCTGGCCCTCGGATTTTCCGAGGAGGAGCTGGATACGATCGTTCCCATCACCAAGATGAGGAAACTCATCCAGGAGCGGACCGAGGCCGACGAGACCAACCGGTTTTTCCGCATGAACCCCAAGGTGGACGACATTCCGGACCTGTATGCGAAGAGCCACTGCGGCGTGAAGCTCCTCACACTGGGAACGGTGGAGACCGGCGGAAGCGGCTGCGTGTGCCCGGAGCACGTGATGTTAAAACGAATCATCAACCACCTGGTCCTTCGGAGTGGCGACGTGGTGATTCTGGACATGGAGGCGGGCCTTGAGCATCTTGGGAGGGGCACCACCGAGGGCATGGATCAGTTCATCGTGGTGATCGAGCCGGGAGCCAGGAGCGTGCAGACCTACCGGAACGTGAAGCGTCTGGCGGAGGATCTGGGCGTTTCCCAGGTGCGGGTCGTGGCCAACAAGGTCCGGGACGAGAAGGATGAGGAGTTTATAAGGAGCAAGATTCCGGCCTGTGACCTTCTGGGCTTCGTTCACTATAACTCTGAGGTCATCGATGCGGACAGACAGGGGAAGTCCCCCTTCGATTTCAGTCCGTCCGCAAAAGCGGAGATCCAGAAAATAAAAGAGAAAATTGATGCACAGTCAAATTGTTAGGAGGTAGAACAGTGACACTATTTGATGTAGTATTTAGTGGTGCGGATACAGTATATGGTTTAGCGGAAGGCGCCATCAACGCCGCAATTGAGAAGCACGGCGCAGACAAAGCAGTTTCTTTCCCCGGAACCGCCTACTGCCTGCCCTGCTACTATGCAGTAACCGGAACCAAGGTGACCAACCTTGGCGAATTGAAGGAAGCCCTCGGCGTCGTGAAGGGTCTTGAGACCAAGAACGTGAAGTTAAACGACGTATTCATGAACGGCGTGGGCACGGCCCTCTGTGCAGAGTTCATCGAGGCCCTTAAGTATCTGGACGGCGCAGACCCCTATGAGGGGACCGGCTGCTCCGGCCACCTCTCCGACGCCATCATCCGTGAGCTGGGCGTGCCGCTGGTAACCGGCGATATCCCCGGCGTGGCCGTTATTCTCGGAAAGGCCCCCACGGCCGACGAGGCCGCCGCTCTGGTGAAGAGCTATCAGGCACAGGGCATCCTGGTGACCCTGGTCGGTGACGTGATCGACCAGTGCGTGGAGAAAAATGTAAACATGGGCGCAAACGTGCGTGTGATTCCGCTGGGCAAGGACGTGACCTCCGTGCTCCATGTGGTTTCCGTAGCCGTCAGAGCCGCTCTGATCTTTGGTAACGTGGAGCCCGGCGACGCCGCAGGTCTCATGAAGTACACTTTTGAGCGTGTACCGGCCTTTGTCAACGCCCTCGGCGCTCTGAATCCGGTCGTGGTCGCCTGCGGTGCCGGCGCCATCGCCCTTGGCTTCCCGGTCGTCACCAACGACGTGGAGACCTCCAAGGCCGTCAACATCAAGGTTCCGAAGAGCCTGATCGTGCAGCCTGACGTTGACAAGTTCAACGCCACTTCCCTGGAGGCACGTGACATCAAGATCAAGATTACCAACATCGACATCCCCGTGGCATTCGCCTCCGCATTCGAGGGCGAGATCGTCCGCAAGAAACAGATGCAGGTAGAGTTCGACGGTTCCAGAGTGGACTGCTTCGAGCTGGTACAGTCCAAGGAGATGACCGAGGTCGAGGATCACAAGATTGAGCTGATCGGACCGGACTTCGATACCTTCGAGAAGGGCAGCAAGCACAGCATCGCCTACATCGTGGAGGTGGCCGGAAAGAACATGCAGACCGACTTCGAGTCCGTGTTCGAGAGAAAGTTCCACAGCTACTTGAACTGCATTGAGGGCGTGATGCATACGGGACAGCGTGACATGATCCGTGTCCGTATCAGCGATGCGGCTTACGAGGCCGGCTTCCGTGCGAAACACATCGGCGAAGTGCTTTACGCAAAAGTAAAGAACGATTATGACGCCGTCGTGGACCGCTGCCAGGTGAAGATCATCACCGATGCGGAGATGGTTGGAAAGCTTCGCCATGAGATTGCGATCCCTGCTTTCGACAAGCGTGACGACAGACTCAAATCCCTGACGGACGAGTCCGTGGACGTTTACTACAGCTGCATTATGTGCCAGGCATTCTCCCCCAGCCACGTATGCGTGGTCACGCCGGAGCGTCTCGGCCTTTGCGGTGCCGTTTCCTGGTTGGATGCCAAGGCGACCAACGAGCTGGAGCCCACCGGCCCCTGCCAGGTGATCACCAAGGAGAAACCCATTGACGAGAGAATCGGAGAGTACGAGGATGTCAACGAGGCCGTGAAGAAATTCTCCAACGGCGCTCTGGAAGACGTATCCCTTTACTCCATCATGGAGAAGCCCATGACCTCCTGCGGATGCTTCGAGTGCATCTGCGGCATTGAGCCCATGTCCAACGGCGTGATCATCGCCAACCGTGAGTATGCGGGCATGACCCCTCTGGGTATGACCTTCCCTGAGCTGGCTTCCATGACCGGCGGCGGCGTGCAGACCCCTGGCTTCATGGGCCACGGCAAGCACTTCATCGCTTCCAAGAAGTTTATGAAGGCCGAGGGCGGCATCGAGAGAATCGTGTGGATGCCCAAGGATCTGAAAGAGCAGGTTGCCGAGAGACTCAACGCAACGGCGAAAGAGCTCTACGGAATCGACAACTTCACCGACATGGTAGGCGACGAGACCATCGCCGAGGATCCCGAGACCTTACTCAACTTCCTCACTGAGAAAGGCCATCCCGCCCTCAACCTTGAGCCGATGATGTAAGCTCCCGCAAGCGGGAATCAAGCGGCCGCCTAAGCGGACATTTGATTCCTGCGGGAGCTTAACGAGGGACATGCGCAGGACGCATAAGCGGCCTCACCTGCGTAAGCAGGTGCTAAAGGCGCATGTTCCGAGTATCTCACTCCCAAAGGTAGACCGGCAAGCGGCTGCGTGAGCAGACATTTGCCGGGCACCGCCGGGCCAGGTATTTATATTTTTTTCATCACCCATTTACATAATTTTCCATTCCCGGCCGCCCTGATAGGGAGGGCGGCCGGGAATCCACGGGGAACCTTTTCTTGTTTCCCGAGACCTGAGACGTTACTTTACCAGAAAATTTTTAAGGAGGCGAGTAGGAAATGCCGTTTACAAAGAAATTACAGAAATTCAACGCAACCATTCGCACCGTGGAAGTCGGAACCGGCGACAAGACTACGAAACTGGGAGGAGGAAACACCCTTCCTTTCTACAGCTTTGACGCTCCGACAGCCAACACGGCGAAAATCGGTATCGAAATCTCCGACCTGGGACTTGCCCATGAGCCCGACTGCATCAAGGAAGTCTATGCAGGCTGTGAGACCGTAGCAGATATGGCGAAGAAAGCCATTACGATTGAAGGCGTTGATTTCCTGTGCCTGAAGTTGGAAGGCGGAGATCCCAACGGTGAGAACCGGCCGGTGGAAGAGTTGGTCGCCGTTGCGAAGGAAGTGGCAGATGCCGTTGATTTCCCGATTGTAGTGGAAGGCTGCAAGAACGTGGAAAAGGATGCGGAGCTGCTCTCCAAGGTCGCTGAGGCCCTTCAGGGAAAGAATGTACTCTTAATGTCCGCAAAGGAAGAAAACTACAAGAACATCGGCGCTGCCGCAGGTCTTGCTTACAACCAGTTGGTTGGCGCAGAATCTGCCGTGGACATCAACCTGGCGAAGCAGCTTAACGTGCTCTTAAAGCAGCTTGGCGTGGATTCCGGCAAGGTGGTCATGAACGTCGGTTCCTCTGCCGCAGGTTATGGCTTTGATTATCTGATCTCCACTCTGGATCGTGTAAAGGCTGCTGCCCTTGGACAGAACGATGATTCTCTGCTGATGCCCATCATCACTCCCGTGGCGTCCGAGACCTGGTCCGTGAAGGAATCCACGGCTACGGAAGAGGACATGCCCGAATGGGGTTCCGTGGTGGAGCGTGCGATCGATATGGAGATCGAGACTGCCGTCGCATGTTTGGCATGCGGCACGGATGCCGTAATCTTAAAGCACCCCACTTCGATCGCAACCGTTTCCAAGATGATCAACGCCTTAAGCTAATACGGACAGGAGGAGAAAACAATGGCATTAACTGGTATTCAGATTTTTAAACTGACACCTAAGAAAAACTGCAAGGAATGCGGCTGCCCCACCTGTATGGCATTCTCCATGAAGGTGGCTCAGGGTGCAATGACGATCGATCAGTGTCCTCATATGAGCGAGGAAGCGGTGGCGACTCTTTCCGAGGCGTCCGCACCGCCCATGAAGACCATCAAGGCAGGCTTCAAGGCCTTTGCCGACAATAAGAACGACAGTGAGAAGGAATTTGCCCTCGGCGGCGAGACGGTTCTGTTCCGTCATGAGAAGACCTTCGTGAACAAGACCAGATATTCCGTCTGCGTATGCACCTGCATGGAGGACGAGAAGGTTGACGCACGGTTAAAGGGTGTGGCTGCGATCGATTACGACCGCATCGGTGACAGAATGTATGTGGAGTTCGTGACCGTGAACTGCTGCGAGGACGCTTCCCCCGAGAAATATGCGGAGCTGGTGAAGAAGGCGGATGCCGCCGGAAGAGCCCTGATTCTCAACGTGAAGGATGAGGCCTGCGCAAAGGCCGCCCTCGACGTGTGCAAGGACAAGAAACCGATTCTTAACGCCGCAGACGCTTCCAATTATGAGGCCATGAGCAAGCTGGCCACGGACGCAGGGGTCGTCCTCGGCGTGTCCGGCGCTTCCGTGGAGGAGCTCTATGACACCGTTGCCGCCATCGAAAAGCTCGGAAATAAGAACTTAATTCTGGACATCAACATGGAGACCCTCAAGGATACCTTTGCTGCGGCTGTTTTTGTCCGCCGTGCGGCCTTGAAGGACACCGACAGGACCTTCGGTTATCCCAGCATCGTAAACGTCGCCAAGCTGGCCAAGGGGGATTCCCATATGCAGGCGGCTCTGGCGGCCCTGTTCACCATGAAATACGGTTCCGTCGTCGTCGTGGAAGAGATGAGCTATGCACAGGCTCTTCCCCTTTACGGCCTGAGACAGAATCTGTTTACTGACCCTCAGAAGGCTCCCAGAATTGATCCCGGCATCTATCCGATCAACGGCGGAGACGAAAATTCCATCTGCCTGACTACGGTAGATTTTGCCCTTACTTACTTCCTGGTATCCGGCGAGCTGGAGCGTTCCGGCGTTCCTTGCAACCTGCTCATCAGCGATGCGGGCGGACTTTCCGTGCTGACCTCCTGGGCCGCAGGAAAATTCTCCTCCGGTTCCATCGCCAAATACATCCAGGAATTCGAGATCGAGAGCAAGATCAAGAACCGCACGCTGGTACTTCCCGGAAAGGTTGCGGTCTTAAAGGGCGATCTGGAAGCGAAGCTCCCCGGATGGAAGATCGTGGTAGGTCCGACTGAGGCTGTTCAGCTTGTGAAATTCCTGAAAGACATGCAGGCCGGCGGGCAGGCATAAGATCATAGGTTTGCTCACGGGCAAAAGGGAGTTCCCCTTTCGCTCGTGAGTGGTATTTAAGAAAAAGGAGAACAAGAGAATGGAAAAATTCATTACCATCGGCGAGAGACTTTCCACCACGGCCCCCACTGTAAACAAAGCTTTCCTGGCAAGAGATCCGGAGCCGATCTTGAAGAGGGCAAAGGCTCAGCTTGATGCCGGTGCCGTTTATCTGGATGTGAACATCGGACCTGCGGAGGGCTACGGCGAGGATCTGATGAAGTGGGCGGTCACCCTCCTTCAGGAGAACTTTGACAATGTTCCGCTGGCTCTCGACACCTCCAACAAGGCGGCTATCGAGGCTGGCATCTCTGTCTACAATCGTTCCAAGGGCAAACCTATCGTGAACTCCGCCGATGCGGCCGGAAGGATCGAGTTTGTGGACCTGGCGGCTGCCAACGACGCCATTGTCATCGCTCTGTGCAACGGCGAGGGGATCGCTGCCGACAACGACGAGCGCATGGCGTACTGCACCCAGCTCTTAGAGAGGGGCTTAGGCCTTGGCATGGCGGAGGAGGATATGTGGTTCGATCCGCTCTTCGTCGTCATCAAGGGCATGCAGGATAAGCAGATGGACGTGCTGAACTTCATCGGCGACCTGACCGACATGGGTCTCAAGACCACCGGCGGACTTTCCAACAACTCCAACGGTATGCCCAAGCATATCCGTCCCATCATGGACTCTGCCATGGTTGCCATGGCCATGATGAAGGGCTTTACCTCCGCCATTGTGAACCCCAATGACCTGAGACTGATGGAGACCATCAAGTCCTGTGACATTATCCGAAACGCAACCCTGTATGCAGATTCCTATCTTGAAGTTTAATTTCAAGAAGGGAGACGCAGAGTCATGTTTGAGGTTAAATTTAAGTTTGAAAGCGGCGAGGGCGTAACAGCCTTCGCTGCTTCCGGTGAAAACCTTCTTGAAGTGGCGAGAAAAACGAACGTAGCCATCGATGCCCCCTGTTCCGGCAACGCCGCCTGCGGCAAGTGCCGGGTGAAGCTTCTCTCCGGGGAGTTAAACTCCCAGAAGACACGTCATATCAGCGACGAGGAATATGCGGCCGGATGGCGGCTTGCCTGTGTGAGCAAGGTGGAGGCCGACGTGGAGGTCATGGTCCCCGATATCGCTTCTGCATACAAGGGGCGGATGAAGGCGGCGGACTTAAGCTCTCCGGCGGAGGTGAAGATCTTCACGGAAGCGAAGGAACAGCTTGAGGCGGCGGGAATCTCTTTAAAGAACAGCCTGGAGCTGATTCAGGTTTCCATGGAAGCGCCCACTCTGGACGACACCATGCCGGATGTGGAGCGCATCGAGCGGGCCGTGGCGGCGGCCACGGGCGTCTCCCGGGTGCGGATCCCCTACAGCGTGTTAAAATCCCTTCCGGACAAACTCCGGGAGGCGGATTTTAAAGTCCAATGCATCATCCGGCGGACGGCGAAGAACATTTTCGTCTATGACCTGTTCCCCATGGATGTCAAAGTGCGGGCCGGCGGGCTGGTGGTGGACATCGGCACGACCACGGTTTCCGCCCTGATCATCGACATGCTGAACGGCGACATCCTGGCCAAGGCTACCACCGGAAACGGGCAGATCCGCTTTGGGGCCGACGTCATCAACCGGATCATTGAGTCCAGGAAGGCGGGCGGCCAGAAGAAGCTCCAGGATGCGGTCATTAAGGAGACCATCAATCCCCTGATCCATACTATGTGCAGGACCTCCGGTATGAAGCCGGCCTGGATCTACCGGATGTGCGTGGGAGCCAACACGACCATGAATCACCTTCTGGTGGGCGTCAATGCGGAGCCTCTGCGGACGGAGCCTTATATTCCGGCCTTCTTTAAGACCAATGCGGTTTTCGCCAACGATCTGGGGATCGACATCAACCAGGATGCCCATATTATCATTGCGCCCAACATCGGAAGCTACGTGGGCGGCGACATCACGGCGGGGACTCTGGTGAGCATGATCTGGAACCGTCCGGAATACTCGGTGTTTATTGACCTGGGCACCAACGGCGAGATCGTCTTCGGCAACTCCGATTTCCTGATGAGCTGCGCCTGCTCGGCCGGTCCGGCCTTCGAGGGCGGCGATATCAGCTGCGGCATGCGGGCCACCGACGGCGCCATCGAAGCCTGTTCCATCGATGCGAAGACCATGGAGCCAACCTTCTCCGTGATCGGGGACGAGGGGGAGAAGCCGGTGGGACTCTGCGGCTCCGGCATTATCGACGTGATCAGCGAGCTGTTCCGCTGTGGCATCATCAGCCCCAAGGGCAAGTTTGTTCGGGAAGGGGAGCGGGTCCGCCACGACAAGTACGGCATGGGGAGTTATGTGCTGGCCTTTAAGGAGCAGGCAGGCTCCGTGAAGGACGTGGAGATCACCGAGGTGGACATCGACAATTTCATCCGTGCCAAGGGAGCCATCTTCTCGGCCATCCAGACGCTTCTCACGTCCCTGGACTTCGACGTGTCCATGGTGGATGACGTGTACGTGGCCGGCGGTATCGGCAGCGGCATCAACATGAAGAATGCGGTGGGCATCGGCATGCTTCCCGACATTCCCCTGGAGAAGTTCCACTACATTGGGAATTCCTCCCTGTCCGGCGCTTACGCCATGCTGCTCTCCGGGGAAGCGGAGCGGAAGGTCTATGAACTGGCCCAGAACATGACATATCTGGAGCTCTCCACCACGCCCGGCTATATGGATGAATTTGTGGCGGCTTGCTTTATTCCTCATACCAACAGCAGCCTGTTTCCGTCTGTGAGCCAGGAGGCCGTGGATTAGGGCTCCGATTCAGATGTACGGCCCAGAGCGACAGGAAAATAAGTTAAGGAACTGCTTTTTTATGAATATTCCTTATGAAAAGAATCAAAAAGAGAGAGTTCCCTTCGAGACCTACAAAGCCCGTTACCGGGAGGCGGACCCGGAGCTTCTGTCCGAGGTTTCCGGCGTCCCCTATGACGGGGAAAAACGGCTTTTTTCGGTGACTCTCATGAACAAGCGGTACACCATCAGCCACCCGGACTTTGAGACGGTCTGTCTGGACGGGGACGGCTCCTATGCGCCGCTTCTTGACAACCTGGAAACGAAGATTCTGCTCGTCCGCTATCTTCTTGAGGGGAAGCGGGCTGCCTCCCAGGGGAATTTCTACGCCTATGCGGACATGCCATGGGGGAACCATTACAATCAGGTGTTCCAGGGAAGATGCGTGAAGCGTCTGGCCTTCGGCTTCGGGTCTAACCTGGATCAGTTCTGCCAGGTTATGGAGAAGCTTAAGGGCACAAAACTTTCCGTGGGAGATGCAGGCTACGAGTTTGCGTTCCTGGACGATTTGAAACTTCGATTTATGATCTGGGAGGGAGACGAGGAGTTTCCGCCCTCCGCCCAGATTTTATTCTCCGATAATTTTTCCTCCGCCTTTCACGGGGAGGACATGGCGGCCGTGGGGGACATCTCCATCGGCACGCTGAAAGCTTTAGCCAGAGAGTTGTGAAATAAGGCTATTTGATACTGGTATAAAGTAGAGTAGGTATTGTGCGTCAAGTGTCACCGGATGGAATGTTGAGGGTGAACGAAAGGTGTGAACCGGGAGAGAGAGGGGGAGAGCATCTGCGTTACAATGCCGCGTTCGCTACTGTACACCCAAGGGGATGTGTGAGTGCAGCTCCCCGCGGGACAGGCGGACTACGTCCGTCAGGGTTATATAATGGCAGAGCCTCTGCCAGAGACAAACTAACATATGTACAGGCGGGCGAAAGGCCCGGCGAGAAAGGAGAGATGTTATTATGGGATTCAAATCTGACATCGAGATTGCGCAGGAGTGCACCATGGCTCCGATCACGGAGATCGCCGCAAAAGCCGGCATCGACGAGAAGTATCTGGAGCAGTACGGAAAGTACAAGGCAAAA
>JAAWRC010000044.1 GCA_022800815.1 Lachnospiraceae bacterium
CTTCTGCGGTTCTGGGCTTGCTGGAACGCTTGGCGCAGTAGGCTTTGAACGGACATATTGGCAGAATATTCTCGTAAATTTATGTTTCGCAATTGCCTATTTACTTGATACACTCTATCTGTCGTCCGGATTTCCCTCCCCTTGAGCCATTTGACGTGAAGGGTCCCCTTCCTGTTGCGAACGAACTACATTTTTACCGGAGCAAAAACAGCAGCTTCAATTTGTAGACCCCCTCCGAGACCGTCTTCTCCACGGTCCCCGACACGGTTTCCAGCACGGCCCGGATGTTGGAAAGGCCGATCCCCTCCGGCGGCATGGTCTTTAACCCCTCGTCACAGCTGTTTTCCGCCAAAAGCAGGTAGAGATTCCCCTTCCTCCTCCCGGAAAGTGACAGATACCTCTTTTCCTCCGGAACTGCCTCGCAGCCCCGGATGGCATTGTCAAGGACGTTGGAAATGAGGATGCACCAGTCGATCTCCCTGAGAGCCCCCTCCTCCGGGATGGAGAGGTCGCAGGAAACCCGAATCCCCTTCTGCTTTGCAACGGCGCATTTGCTGCCCAGCAGCACGTCCACCGCCGCATTTCCCGTCCGGAAGCCGCAGGAAAGTTCCTCGGCCGCCTCCCCCATCTGGTCCAAGTATCTGCGGGCCCTCTCCTCCTGCCCCGTCCGCAAAAGCTCCTTTAACACCGACAAATGGTTCTCAAGGTCGTGACGAAAAGCGGCGGTCTGTTTTTCCCGCAGGGCGGCCTCCTCCATATACCGTCTCTGCTCCGTCTCCTGGCTGGAAAGGTAAAGCAGCCTCCTCTCGGCGCACTGCATGCGGACCAGCCTCTGCCAGATCAGAAGGACTGCCGGCAGACAGGCGCCGGCCAAAAGCTGCAAGGCCAAATTTTCTCCGTGGCTGATCCTCATCTCCGTGGACACCGTTCCGGCGGCCGTGTCCACCAGAATGGCCCCGTTGTAAAATGCGTCCTGCAGAACCCGCTCCACAAACGCAATAAGAAAGAGCGGTACCGTGAGGATCAGGAGCTGTTCCCGCAACAATCCTTCCCCGTTCCGGTAAAAATGCCGGAGGATCAGCGTCAGGAATCCAATGACCAACAGAACCTTCCCCAACTCCCGCAGGGCGTCGGCAAAGAGGACAAGGGCATCCAAACGGACCATCAGAGGAAGGAAGACCTGATAATCCATCCAGCAGACGACGCCGTCCGCAACACCGAACACGGACCGCAGGAGGAGCGCCGTCATCCAGGACTCCCGACAACTCCTTTTTAAAACCGCAGTCCCATAGACCGCCAGGAGCGCCGTCTCCAGTATGAGGGCCACGCCCCCGAAAAGCCCGGCCCATGCCTCAAAAACCCCAAGCCCCGCCGCCAATACCGCATATCCCAGCCCATGCCGCAGCCGGTGCGGCAGACCGCAGAAGCGGCAGAAAAAATACCACAAGACATAAGGAAGGAAAAACAGGTAAAGCAGATTCGGCACGGCAATGTTCCACTGAAAATAATAACTGATGTCGGAAACGTCAAAATATCTCCAATCCATCTCTATACCTCCCCCTCCATCCAGGCAAGCATCCGCTCCAGAAAGGCCTGCCGGTAATTTTTCGACACGGGAACCCGCTCCCCGTTTTCCATCCGGATCTCTCCTCCCACGTATTCCCGCAGGAAGCGAGGATTCACCAGATAGCTCCGATGGCATCGGACCAGCCAGGGAAAGGCCTGTGCTTCCACCTCCTTCATTTTTCCATAGTAATCGACCACTCCCTGCTTCGTGTGGACGAAAATCTTTCGGTTGATAACCTCGCAGTAATAGATCTCCCCAAAGGGGATCGTCCGGCACCAGCTTGCCGTGCGGATACAAAGGCTCTCCTCTCTGCCTCTGCAAAGCCTCCGAAGGACCCTCTTTAAGGTCCGCTCCAAACGCTCCCTGTCCACAGGCTTTTCGAGATAATCCGCAGCCTCCACCTCAAAGGCCTCCGGCATGTATTCCGAAAAAGCCGTCACGAAAATCAGCTCCCCGGAAAATCCCCGCTCCCTGAGCCCTTCCGCTGCCTTCATTCCGTCAATCCCCGGCATCCGGATATCCAAAAACAAAAGATCATAGTCCAGAGACCCCCACAATAAACCGGCGGCGGAGGTGAAACAGACAATCCGACATTCCTCGTTCCATTTTTCCAATATAGAAGAGACGGTCAGCTTCAGTTTCTCACACATGACCGTCTCATCGTCGCAGATCGCTATCTTTATCATGGCAGATTCCCCCGTATCCTTTTATTTTACAGAAAATCCGTTTCTTTTCAATGGAAAATGGCGGAAATGCTGCAAAAGGCCGGAAAACTGTCGTAAATGGATTTCGGAGGCGCTTATTTGCCGCCCCCGAAGCCCCTTTTTCTTATGATGTGCTCCCTGATATACCGGAAGGTCTCCTCCTCGCCGTCCCTGGCCAGCATCCCCAGAAGGATCTCAAGCTGCCTTCGGGTCTTCGGATGGATGACCATGACCTCCCTCGTCTTATTGTAATACTCCAGCGGACTGGCGTCCGTGTATTTCTCCTTCTGATAGGTCTTGGAGGCCGCAATCCGATCCATAAACATCTCCAGGACGTACTTCACCGGCATCCGCATCCCGGCCACCTCAAAACCCCGGTCCATATCCACATCAATCCAGTATTCAAAATGATGCTTGTTTCGGCCCTTGTGGTGAAGCCAGGCGGAGGAGTATCCCCGCTCCTCCCGCTCCGCCGCATTGGGGCTTCGGTTCCCCTGATAATATTTACAGCCCACGAAAAACTCCTTCGGGTTATACTTGGACAGGTCATGGAGAAGCCCCTGCTTATACATCCCCACCCGAAAACAGTTCTTCATGACCTCCTCTTTGTGGTGATTGATTGTCTTCAAATGTTCCCAGGCTTTCATCCTACTTTCCCTCCATGGGTCTCCTTCCCGTTTCGCTCTTCCCTTCCCCCCTGCTCCCCGCCGTCCTCCAGGACCTGAATTCCCCTCGGCCCCACGGGAGTGGAAAACACGATCTGCGTGCTGGTCCTTCCGTAATCCTGGAGTCTGCCGATGAACTGATCCAGCTCCACGGTACTCTGAAAGGCCACCTTGATCAGCATGGAAAACTGTCCGGTCACGCAGTTGCACTCCAGCACGTTGGGGCAGGATTCGATAAACGGATAAAACTGATTTTTCTGCTTCGGCTGTACCTCCAGATTGATAAATGCCATAATATGATAGCCAAGCCGCTCCACGTTCACCTGGGCGCTGTAGCCTTTGATGATCCCCGCCTTCTCCAGCCGCTCAATCCTGGCCGACACCGCCGGCGAGGAGAGATACGCCTTCTCCGCAATGACCTTCAAGGGCGTTCTGGCGTTTTTCTGCAGAATGCTGACGATCTGTCTGTCAATGCGATCCATCACTTTTTTAATACCCCCTGTTTGATTCTCCCTTATTATACGTCTCACGCTTATTTTTTTCAAGTATTTCTCTCAGTACACTTAACAAAATTAAACTGGAGGATTTTTTGCAGAATCAGGAAACAAGGGCAAGCCCCTCCACATATCTTATAATGTAAACAAACTTTGGAGGATTACCCCATGAGTGATTTGGCTGCAACAAACTGTGGATGTTCGACTGGCTGCGGAAACGGCTTCGGCGGAAACAACATCTTATTCCTGTTACTGATTCTCTGCGTCTGCGGAAATGGCTTCGGCGGCGGTGACGGATGCGGATGCGGCCTTGGCGGCTTCGGGAACGGCGACGGATGCGGATGCCTGATCTGGATCCTGCTCCTCTCCTGCCTCTGCGGCAGCTGCTGAGAAGACCATCGTCCCGTGCGGTCACGCACACTGAAACAGGCCGCCGCGCTGTAAAGCGCGGCGGCCTGGTCTTTTTGATCTCAGGAAGGAAAGTACTGATTGTAAATGGTGTAAAAATCGTTCTCCGGCATCTCGCCGCCCCCTCGGTAATCAATGGTCTCCCAGGCGCTCTCATTGCAGACAGCCGTCACCTGCTCCACAAAGACGTCATAATATTCATAAAACCGGTCCGCCTTATGCTTCCTGGCCAGCGTCTCCTTATTCTGAGCCGTCTTCGTCTCGTCATAATTGTCGACGCAGCGAATCAGATAAAATCCATCTGAGGTTTCCACCACCGGGCTCACCTCTTCCATGCCCAGGGCGAAGGCTGCAGTCTCAAAGGCCTGCTCCGATTCCCCTCTCGCAAGCTCCCGCTCAAGGGTCTCGGATTCGCTGCTCTCCTTCGCAAGGGCCGCAAAATCCTCCCCCGCCCGCACCTTCTCCAAAAGCTCCTGAGCCTTCAAACGTTTCTGCTCCTTCTCCTCTCCGGAAAGCCCCGCCGTGCCCAGGCAGATCTGCTGCACCCGGATCACCCTCGCCTCGTCCTCGCTGACCTCCGCAGAGACATCCACCGTCAGCCTCTCCATCAGAAGGCTTGCCGTATAATACTCCCGAAACACGGTCTCCGCCGTCTTTTTATCAATCCCCGCATCCTTCTTCACCTGTTCGGGCAGGCCCTCCAGATAAGCGGCGGCCGCCTGGGCAATCCGCTTGTCATCCTCGTCGCCAGGCTCTACCTCGTACTGTCCGGCCATGGACACCATACATTTCATCTTTACCAGAAAATCCAGCAGATTTTCCTTCATATACCCCTCGAAGGTCTGATCCCCCACCTTCACGTCCCAGATCCCGGCACCGCATCCGGCCTCGTAGCGCATCTTCTGGCTCAGGACAAAGACCATGGCCTCCGGCCTGGTACAGACCGCCCCGTCCAGCCGGAACAGCTCCCCGTCCTTAAGCTTCGTCCCAGAAAGCGCCTCCTCCTTTTTTCCGCAGCCCGCAAGGAGTGCCGCCAGAAATGTCAGTGCCGCCAGAAGTCTCCATGCCGATTTCCTCATTCCGGTCTTTCTCATCGCTTTTCCCCGTTCTCTTCATCCTGTTTTCCCTGAATCCCATTCAGGTTTTCCCTATCATAACACAAAACCCCGGGCTGCGCTACCTGTTCTCGTCCAGAACCGAACGGAACACTTTAAGGGCCCCTCCGTTCTCGCAGGTCTCCGTCACGTACCGGGCCGCCCGCTTCGCCTCCGGAATGGCATTGCCCACCGCATAGCTGTGTCGGGCCGCCCGAAGCATTTCCACGTCGTTTTGCTGGTCACCCAGGGCCAGCGTCTCCTCGGGCGTCACCCCGAAATAATTCTGATACCACCTGGTCGCCGTACCCTTGTTGACGCCCAGCTTGTAGACATCCAGCCACATGGCCCCGGCGGTACTCAAGGACACCGCACCCTTCCATTTTTCACAGAAAGAGCAGAAGGTTTCCCCGGACCGGTGCTTTTTGTCATACACGCTCAGCTTCACGAATTCATCCGGCATGACACTCATGTCCGCCACCTGGGTGATGTCCTCCTGATAACCCTCCCGCAGCCAGCGAATCACCTCCTCCTCATCCGAATCGGCGTACATGACGCCCGCTCCGGTGAGAAAGGGAACCGTGTCCTTCACCGAACGCACATCCGCCAGAATCTCGTTCAAAAGCGTCCGCTCCAGGCTCTCCGCAAAAAGCTGCTCCCGGTAGCTTCCCATCAAGGTTCCGTTGCAGGTCGCATAATGGATCCGCTCCTTCAACGGTCCGAACAGCCGCTCCGTACTGACCTTGGAACGGCCGCTTGCCGCCACGAAGGAAATTCCCCGGTCCAAAAGCTCCCCGATGGTCTCTGCGAGCTCCCCCGGAAGAGCTCGGGACCCGTCCTTTACCAGCGTTCCGTCGATGTCCGTCACAATCAGCCTGATCATTGCAATTCCTCCCTGTATTCTTTCAGGTATCCGTACAGTCTCGCCAGAGGAAGCCCCACCACGTTCTGGTAGTCCCCCTCGATCCCCCGCACGTATACGGCAAAGCGTCCCTGAATTCCGTAAGCACCGGCCTTGTCCATGGGTTCTCCCGTCTTTACATACTCCCGGATTTCCCGGTCGCTCATGGGCAGCACGTGAACCTTCGTCGCCTCGGCAAAGGTACAGATCCGGCCACTCCCCTTCTTCCAGACGGACACGCCCGTGTAAACCTGATGAGCCCTTCCCTGAAGGCTCCTCAACATGGAGCAGGCTTCCGCCTCGTCCTTCGGTTTCCCGAACACGGTGCCAAAGAGCGCCACCACCGTGTCCGCCCCGACCACGATGTCTCCGTCCTCCGCCCCCTCGAGGGCCTCGGCCGCCTTTCCTGCGGAAAGCTCTTTCACGATCTCCTCCGGATCCGTCCCATGGGCCTGTTCCTCGCCGCTCCCGGCCCGCACCTCGAAGGGCAGCCCCGCAAGTGCCAGAATCTCCCTTCTTCTCGGCGAAGCCGAAGCCAATATCAATTTCGCCATCTTTCCGTCCTTTCTCCATCTATGGATCACAGGTAATTGCGAAACTCAAATACTTGTAGAATATTCTCATAATTTCATGTTTCGCAATTGCCTGTCGATCTCTGCGCTTCACCGCAGCGTCGTCAGGTATTCCTCGAAGCATACCCCGTCGGGACGGGGAATGTGAAGCTCCTCCGAGCGGAGAATACATTTCTTGACAAAATCCCCCGCCTTTTTCACCGACCGGGCAAAGGGAACCTGATTGACCGCATCAGCGGCGATAATGGAAGAAAACACGTCCCCCGTCCCGGCCCTCTCGCTTCCCACCCGGTGGCTTCTGAGGATCCTGGGCTCTTCCCCCGCCTCATAGACCAGGTTTGCCACGAACTCGCCCTGGCGGATCCCGGTGATCACGATTTTTTCCGGTCCCGCCCTCCGGATCGCTTCGGCCATGGCGGTCAGTTCCCGCAGGGTCCAGTGTTTATCCGAGTAGGGCGTGTCCGTCAGCATGCATGCTTCCGTCAGATTGGGGGTTAAAATGTCGGCGCATTCCGCCAGCCGCTTCATCTCCCGGCACATTTCCTCCGTATAGGTGGCGTAGGCCTTTCCGTGGTCTCCCATGACCGGGTCCACGATGACCAAGGTCCGCTCCGTCTTAAAATCCCGGACAAAGGCCCGGACAATGTCGATTTGCTCCACGGAACCCAAAAAACCCGAATAGATCCCCTCGAACTCCAGACCCAGCTTTTTCCATTTATCAATATATTCCGGCATCTTCGCCGTGTAGTCGTCAAAAAAATAATCCGGATATCCGGTATGGTTGGAAAAGATCGACGTGGGCACCAGGCAGCACTGGATCCGCATGGCCGAAATGACGGGCATGGCCACCGTGATGGAACAGCGGCCGAAACCGGAAATATCGTTGATCACGGCGATCTTTTTCTGATTGTTGTGTGTCATGTCTGTCTCCCGCTTTCTCCCCAAACCGCTCCCGGCTCAGTCCCTTGATTCGACGTAGATCAGGATGCCCTCCCGAAACGAAATCCTTCCCCGCTCTGCAATCAGCTCGTTGCTGACACCCAGACTTCCCCCCTGCGTAAAAACGGCCTCCTTCAGGGGATATTTGAATCCCGTGAGCGTAATCCCCGTGACCCGCTCTGTAAAAGGGATCAGGGAAATATAGCGGCCCCATATCCGGGACCGTTCCAGGTCCACCGGGCCGTCCAGAAGCGAAATCCGGTTGCAGGCATCCACGATGCTGCAGGGAATCCTTTTTTTTAAAGCATGCAGAAGAATCTGCACATTGGCCAGGGCATGGTCAAAGCGCCGCCCCAGGCCGCCCAGGATCGCAATCTCCGACACGCCGGGCAGAGAAAGGCCGTAGGTAAGGGCCAACTCCGTGTCCGTATAGTCCTTTTCCGGCTTATGGGCCTCGAAAGGGATGCCCATCTTCCGGTAACGGTCAAGGACCGGTCGGGATACCGTGTCAAAATCCCCGACAATGCAGTCCGGCGTGAGGCCGAGACGTTCTGTCCGCTCCAGGCCGCCGTCCACGGCGATCACGCAGTCCGCCCCGTAATCCCCCAAAAATCCGGCGGCAGACGAGGGATCCACGTCACCGCCGGCCACAATTACGATTTTCATGGCTTTTCCATTTCCGCAAAAACACCCATAAAGGCCTTCGTGTTGGCCGTCACGTCGCCGGAGAACACGGCCGAGCCGCCCACCAGCACGTTGACACCCGCCTCGATCACTTCCCTCGCATTGGACGCCTTGATGCCGCCGTCCGCCTGAATGTCCGTCTCGAGGCCTCTCTGCTCGCAGATGTTGCGCAGCTTTCTCGCCTTCTGCAGGCAGTAAGGGATCAGCTTCTGTCCGCCAAAGCCCGGATTGACCGTCATGATTAACACCATGTCCAGCTCATCCAGCACATAATCAAGCACAGTCAGCGGGGTCGCCGGATTTAAGGCCACGCCCGCCTTTTTTCCCGCAGCCCTGATCTGCCCGATCACCCGGTCCAGGTGGGTACAGGCCTCCGCATGCACCGTGATCAGGTCCGCCCCGGCCTCCGCAAAGGCCTCGATGTAGCGGCCCGGATCCTCGATCATCAGATGCACGTCAAACACCTTGTCCGTACAGCCCCGGATCGTCTTAAGCACCGGCATGCCAAAAGAGATCTGCGGCACGAACACGCCGTCCATCACGTCGAAATGAATGTATTCGGCACCCGCCCGCACCGTCTCCTCAATCTGTTCCCCCAGCCTTGTAAAATCGGCGGCCAGGATGGAAGGGGATAAAATCAGCATATCGTTCTCCTTCTTATCTTCCATAACGTTTCTTTGACTTCAGTTCTTCGTGTAAAAGCAGATAATTCTCATACCGTTCCCTGCCGACGGCCCCCTCCTCCAGGGCCTTCTTCACGGCGCAGTCCGGCTCCTTTCCATGGACGCAGCCCTGAAACCGGCATTTCCCCTCCAGTCTCACAAGCTCCGGATAATAAAACCGCAGCTCTTCCGGAGGGATCCCAAAAAGCTCCAGGGAGCCAAACCCCGGCGTATCCAGAAGGAAGGTGCCCTCCTCCAGAAAGAAAAGCTCCGTATGTCTGGTGGTGTGGCGTCCCCGCCGGATCTTCTCGCTGACGGCCCCCGTCTCCATCTCCGCCTCCGGGTGCAGCAGGTTCATCAGGGAGGACTTTCCCACGCCGGAGGGCCCCGCCATGACCGTGGTCTTCCCACGGAGAAGGCGCCGTAACTCCAAAAGCCCCTCCTCCGTATAGGTGTAAGTGCTGAACAGATGGGACGGATAGCCGGCCTTTTCATAAATCTCAAACAACCTCTCCCCACACTCCCGGTCCAGGTCCGCCTTGTTGAAGCAGACATGGCAGGGAATCTCCTCCGTCTCCATCACGACAAGAAACCGGTCCAGCAGATTTAAGTTGGGATCCGGTTCCTTTACCGCAAAAATCACGAGGGCCTGGTCCACGTTGGCCGCTGCCGGTCGGACCAGGGCGTTTCTCCTGGGGAGTATCTCTGCGATATTCCCCAAGCCCTCCGCCTCGCTCAAGACCTCGAAGGCCGCATCATCCCCCACCAGGGGCTTCACCCTCCGGTTCCGGAAAACGCCCTTCGCCTTGCACTCATAGACCTTTCCCCGCCCGTCGTGGACATAGTAGAAGCCTGCGATTCCTTTGATGATCTTCCCTTTTTTCATAACGGCAGGCTACCGCTACATATTCTGATCGGGAAGCGGGGCATCCGGCGACTGCCCGCCATTGGGATCCGCCGGCGCAGGATTCGTCGGCTCCGGGTTTTCCGGTTCCGGATTTTCCGGCGTGGGATTCGTCGGCTCCGGTTCCGTCGGTTCCGTCGGTCTCGGCCCCTTGCTCACGTAAATTTCCACCGTGGTTCCCGCTTCCAGCTTTGTTCCCGGATCATGCTCCATCTCCACAACTAAGCCGACCGGCACGCTGTCGCTATAAACCGAAGACCCGACCACGGGCTCCAGTCCCGCACCCCGAATTGTCGCAATGGCATCCGCCTCGCTGTATCCGAGCACGTCCGGCAATCGGACCGTCGTGTCCTTCTTCCCGCGGCTGACCACGAAGCTGACCTTCGTGCCCTCCTCCACGGTGCTTCCGCCCTGGATGGACTGGCTCATGACCTCGCCCTCTTCATAGTCGTTGCTGTAATCCTTCGTGACGCTTCCGACGTCCAGCTTCGCATCCGTGAGTTCCTGCTTCGCCCTGGCCTCCGTCTTGCCGAGGAGCTTGGGAACCGTCGCCGTCTTCGTCTCCTCCCCCTTGGACAGGTAGACCGTCACCTTGTCTCCGATGGTGGCCGCCGTGCCCAGTCCGGGACTCACTTTCGCAACCTTTCCCTCCTCCACGGTGTCGCTGTAGATCTCGTCAAACTCCGGCTCCAGTCCGGCATCCCGGAGCGCCTTTAAGGCCTGTTCCCTGGTCATGCCGATCAGGTCGTCCGGCACCTTCGTCTCCTTGGACCCCTTGCTGACCGTGACCTTGACCACCGTGTGGCGTTTCACCGGAGTCCCCTCCGGAAATTCCTGTTCCATGATCTGGCCGTCCTCGTAATCGCCCGATTCGCTGTAGGAAAGCTTGAGTTCCAGATCCAGCGGTTCCAGCTCCTTTTCCGCCGCATCCAAAGTCTTCCCGAGAAGGTCCGGCATGAGCACCTCCGTTCCCACGGACTCTGTCTCCGACGGACTGGTCTCATCCGTCCCCTTTTTACTGGAAAAATCAAACCAGCCAAAGGTTTTTCCCATGATGAACAGGGCGAGAAGCACGATGACCACGGCTACCGCAATGCCGACAATGGCGTAAATCCGATCCGATTTCCGACCTTCCTCCTCCTCGTCATCTTCCTCGTCATCAAAGAACATGCCTTCCTCCTCTTCATAATCCTGCAGATATTTCTCTTCCTCCTCCCGGTCGTCCACGTACTCATCGTAAGCGTCGTCCCGGTATTCCGTCCCGTTTACCCTGCCGCCCATGGCCGCACCGCTCCGGATCTGGTTGACCTCGTCCTGGCTCATGACCCTGGTGGGGCCGTTGCTGTTCACGCCGTTCATGCGGACGAAATCCTCGTCGGGCGTCATCAGGGCCCGTTTCAGGTTCTCGATCAGCTCCGTCACCGTCCGATAGCGCATCTCCGGCTTTTTCTGGGTACACTTGAGCACGATCTTCTCCAGACTCACCGGGATCATCGGCTCGTACTGCCTGGGCGAGACCATCTCCCCCTGGATGTGCAGAAGGGCCACCGAAACGGCGGAATCCCCCTCGAAGGGCACCCGCCCCGTCAGCATCTCATACATGGTGATACCGAGGGAATAGATGTCGCTCCTCTCGTCACAATAGCCGCCCCTGGCCTGTTCCGGCGAAATGTAATGGACGGAACCCATGGTGCTGGAGGTGATCGTCTCGTTGGTCGCCGCCTTGGCGATGCCGAAGTCCGTGACCTTCACCTTTCCGTCCCTGGAAATGATGATATTCTGGGGTTTGATGTCCCGGTGAACGATGTGCTGCTCGTGGGCCGCCTCGATCCCCTGGGCCACCTGCATGGCGATGCCGATGGTCTCCCGGATCTCCAGCTTCCCCTTTCTGGAGATGTACGTTTTTAAGGTAATGCCTTCCACCAGCTCCATCACAATGTAGTGGATGTCCTCTTCGTCTCCCACGTCAAACACGTGGACGATATTGGGGTGGGACAGACAGGCGGCCGCATGTGCCTCCGTCCTGAATTTTCCGATAAAGGACCGGTCCGAATTGAACTCCTGCTTTAAGACCTTGACTGCCACGTCCCGGTTCAGCCTGTGATCCCTGGCCCGGTATACTTCCGACATGCCGCCGGAACCGATCTTCTCCAGGATCTCATACCGATCTCCCAGAAACATACCTAATCTTACCATTCTCTCACCTCGTCGCCGGTCAGCCGGAACAGTACTACCGCAATGTTGTCCCTGCCGCCGTTTCTATTTGCCTCTTCGATCAGATCTGAGCAGACCGCCTCAAGATCCTCCCTGCCCGCCACAAGCTCCCGGATCGTCTCGTCGGAAACCATGTTGCTGAGGCCGTCCGAGCACATGAGCACCGTATCCTCCTCCTCCAGATTCACCTCGAAAAAATCGGCGAACACGTCCTTTCTGGCTCCGATGGCCCTCGTAATGATGTTCTTGTGCTCATTGTAGGCTTCGCTCCCCCGCTCCATCTCTCCCCTCTGGATCAGTTCCTCCACCAGGGAATGGTCTCTCGTGATCTGGCGGATCTCCCCCTTGTTGATCACGTACAGGCGGCTGTCCCCCACGTTTGCCGCACAGAGGACCCTGCCCATGGTACAGGCCGCCACCAGGGTGGTGCCCATGCCCGCAAGCGCCGCATCCTCAGACGCCTTCTTCAGTACCAGGCCGTTCGCCTGTCGGATACCCTCGTTCAGAATCGTGATCGGGTTGTTCCCTTCCGCTTCCTCCACCTGTCTCACCAGATTGTCTATGGCATACCTTGACGCAAAATCACCGGCCCTGTGTCCACCCATCCCATCCGCCACCAAAAACAAATTCGGGATATTTCCGACCGGATGAGTCGAACAATACACCGCATCCTGGTTGATCTGCCGTTTTCTCCCCCGGTCGGTCCTTGCATAGGCCTTCATGGTCCATCCACCTCCTGTCTGAACAGATGTCTACGAGTGCGCTTTCTGATAGCTCCTCCTGAGTTGTCCGCAGGCTCCGTCTATGTCGCGCCCCATTTCTCTTCTTATAGTAGCATTAATCTCATTTTTTTCAAGTACATTTTTGAAATCCAGGATGGCTCGGCGCCCGGAACGGACATATTTCCGCTCTTTGACCGGGTTGACCGGGATCAGGTTCACATGGCAGTTCCTCCCGGAAAGGAGGGCCGCCAGCTCCTCCGCCTCCTCCCTGGCATCGTTGACGCCGCCCACCAGGCTGTACTCGAAACTCACGCGCCGTCCCGTCCGTTCAAAGTAAAAATCACAGGCGGGAAGCACCTCCCTTAAGCTGTATCTTCTGGCGACGGGCATGAGTTCCCGCCTCTTTTCATCGTTGGGTGCGTGAAGGGAGAGTGCCAGTGTCACCGGAAGTCCCTCCCCGGCAAGACGCCGGATCTCCTCCGGCAGGCCGCAGGTGGAGAGTGTAATGTTCCTGGCGCTTAAATTCAGGCCCCGCACGTCGGCGGCGAGACGGATGAACCGCACCACGTTTTCATAATTGTCGAGGGGCTCCCCGGAGCCCATCAGGACTACGTTGGAGACCCGCTTTCCCGTAAGTCGTCCCATCCGGTAGACCTGCTCCAGCATCTCCCCCGGCGAGAGGTTCCGCACCAGCCCTCCCAGGGTGGAGGCACAGAACCGGCAGCCCATCCGACAGCCCACCTGGGTGGAAATGCACACGCTGTTCCCGTGGTGGTATTCCATCCAGACACTCTCGATCACATTCCCGTCCGGAAGCCCAAACAGGTATTTCCTGGTGCCGTCAAGCTCCGAGACCAGCACGTCCACCGGCTTCAGCACCGTCAGTTCAAACCGGCGGGCGAGCGCCTCACGCAGGCTTTTGGAGAGATCCGTCATCTCCGAAAAATCCGCCGCCTGCTTTTCATGGAGCCAGGAGAAGACCTGGCCCACCCGGAAGGGCTTCTCCCCCATAAGGGCAAGCTCCTCGGAAAGTTCCTCAAAGCTCAGGGACCTTATATCCGCCTTACGTACTTCCCTTCCGCACATTTCTTCCATCGTTCCTTCCTCTCTTCGTTCCACACGCTTTCATTTCTTACACCGTCGTTTCTCACATGCCCTTCCCGCACGCTTCCGTCTTCCCCATGCGCCCTTTATCCGCACGCTTCCGCTAACGGTCCCTCTGAAATGCCGCAATGAAGAATCCGTCCGTGCCCTTCTCCCCCGGCAAAAGCTGGAGTCGGCCCGTCTTTTCCTCCCCCGCAAAAAAACGCCCGGGGAGCTCCTTCCCCAGATCCGCCTCCGTGAAGGGATAATGCTCTCCGAACCAGTCCGCATTCTCCCGGTTTTCCGAGGGAAGTACCGTACAGGTGGAAAACACCAGCCGTCCCCCCGGCTTCACGTACTGCCAGGAAACACCTAAAATCTCCCTCTGGAGGGCCGCAAGCTCCGCTGCCGCCTGCCTCGTCACGTTGTACTTGATATCGCTCTTCCGGCCAATGATCCCCAGCCCCGAACAGGGAAGGTCCGCAAGGACCACGTCGGCCCGGCCGAACATCTCCGGATCCGGCATGCGGGCGTCCCACACCCGGACGGAAATGTTTCCAAAGCGGCTCCTTCTCACATTGTCTTCGATCAGCGCCGTCTTCGCCTCCGTCAGGTCCCTGGCCTCCACATGGCCGTTCTCTCCCACCAGATCCGCCGCATGGAGGCTCTTCCCGCCGGGCGCCGCACAGAGATCCAGCACGAAATCTCCCGGCTTTATGTCCGCCGCAAGACCCGCCAGCACGGAACTTACGTCCTGCACCTGCAAAAGCCCCTCTCGAAAGGCCCAGATCTCCCCCGGCCGGTCAAAACCGGTCAGGGTAAGGACCCCCGGTACATCCGGCACCTGCGCTACACCGATCCCCTGGGCGGCAAGGCTTTCCAGGATCTCCTCCTCCGAAGCCCTGCTCCGGTTGCACCTCACCGTGAGAGGCCGCCTGGAAAGCCCCCGGGCCAGCATCCGCTCCGTCCGCTCCTCCCCGTACTCGGAGAGCAGCTCTTCCGTGATCCAGGCCGGCATGGAATACCGTACCCTGGCCCACTCCGAAAATCCGTCCTCCCGTTTCGGATAAACGACCGAGTCAAGCTCCCTGGCCGTCGTTCGGAGCACGCCGTTCACAAAACCCTTCAGGGAGCCGAAACCCCGCTTCCCGGCAAGGCGCACCGCCTCGCTCACCGCAGCCCGCTCCGGCACCGAGTCCATGTATTTGATCTGATAGACGCTCATCCGCAGAAGGTTCCGTATCACCGGCTTTAGCTTTGCCGTCCTCACTTTTGAAAAACTGTCGATGATATGATCCAGCTCATAGAGACGCTCCACGGTTCCCTCCACCAGGCAGGTGAGGAACGCCCGCTCCCTTTTGGGAAGCTCTCCGCAGCGCTCAAGAGTCTCCTTCAACACCACATGACCGTGCCTTCCCTTCTCCAGAATCTCAAAAAGGCAGGAAAGGCCTGCCTCCCTCACATCAATCACGTCTTCTTCCCCCGAAGAGAATGATCAGCCGCAGCAGCTGGAGCATGGACGAGAGGGCTCCCGCCACATAAGTCAGGGCCGCCGCAGAAAGCACCTTCCTCGTCTGTCCCACCTCGTCCCCGTAGAGGACGCCCGTGTCCCTAAGGAGCGTCAGTGCCCGGCTGGAGGCGTTGAACTCCACCGGGAGAGTGATGAGCTGGAAGAGGACCGCCAGGGAAAAGCAGAAGATCCCCAGGTTGACCAGGATCGAAAAACTCCCCCTTCCCGCACCGAAGATCAGCCCCGCCACGATCAGGATCATACTGATGCTGGAACCGAAATTGGCCACCGGCACGAAGGCCGTCCTGAGCCTCAGGGGCGAATACCCCACCTCGTCCTGGATGGCGTGGCCGCACTCGTGGGCCGCCACGCCGATGGCCGCCACCGAACGGCTGTCATAGACCGAGTCCGAAAGCTTCAGGGTCTTGTTCCTGGGGTCGTAGTGGTCCGTCAGGTTTCCCGCCACCCGCAGGACCTGCACGCCGTAGATCCCCTGGCTGTCGAGGAGCCGCCTGGCCGCCTCCGCCCCGGTCATGCCGGTGCGGCTCATGACCTTTGAATATTTGGAAAACGACCCCTTCACCCTCGCCTGGGCGATCAGGCAGATCACCATCCCCACCAGGATCAAAATCCACGTCGGATCAAAGTAATAACGGTATCCATAATAATAAGGCATCTCTTATCCCTCCATTTTGTCTCCGGTATGAAGTGGATAGCCACGCAGGAAGGCTCCCGCATCCATCCGCTTCTTCCCCTCGGGCTGCAGCTCCTTCACCGCCAAAAGCCCGTCCCCGGTCTGAACGATGACGGCATCCCTCGTCACAGTCGCCACCGTGCCGGGCGCCGGCCTCTCCCCTCCGAAAAAAAACTTTTCTTTACAAACCTCCGTCCGCCAGAATTTCACCGTCCGGCCTCCCAGACGGCTGTAAGTCCCCGGCCAGGGCGAAAGCCCCCGGACCAGCCGTTCGATGGCCGCCGCACTCATGGACCAGTCCACCCTGCCCATGGCCTTGGTGAGCATTCTCGCATAGCAGGTCTCCCCCGTCTGGGGCACCCGCCGGACCGTCCCCTCCGAAAGCCCCGCCAGCGTCTTAAGGATCAGGGGCCCGCCGGCCGCCGCCAGCTTGTCGTGGAGGCTTCCGCCGGTCTCGTCCGTCTCGATGGGAATGACGGTCTTCAGGAGCATGTCTCCCGTGTCCAGCCCCTCCTCCATATACATGGTGGTGATCCCGGTCTCCCTCTCCCCGTCAATGATCGCCCACTGGATGGGGGCCGCACCCCGGTACTTCGGAAGCAGCGACGCATGGATATTGATGCATCCGTATTCCGGAAGTGTGAGGACCTCCTTCGGGAGAAGCTGTCCGAAAGCCGCCACCACGATGGCGGCCGGCCGGATCTCCCTGAGGGTTTCCAAGAACTCTGCGTTGCCCCGGATCCTCTCCGGCTGGAAAACCGGGATCCCATGGGCCAGGGCCGCCTCCTTCACCGGCGGCATCTGCATCTCCTTCCCCCGCCCCCTTCGCTTATCCGGCTGGGTCACCACCGCCGCCACCTCGTGGCCGCCGCCGACCAGGGCCTCGAGGGACGGGACGGAAAACTCCGGCGTTCCCATAAATACAAGCTTCATAAGCCTTTCCTCCATCTTCCAGTATACTCTGTTTTTCCGCAAAAACTGCACTTTTCACACTTTTTTAAGAAAAATTTAAATTACTCCTTATTTCCACACAGGCCGGGGCGCCTCCTACTCCTCGTCGGTCACGTCCTCCAGTTCTCCCTCGACGAACTCCACATAGAGCTTCCCCTCCAGATGGTCGCACTCATGACAGATCGCACGGGCCAAAAGCTCCTCCGCCTCGACCTCTCGCTCCACCATGTGCTCGTCCATGGCACGGACCACCACGTAGTTCGGCCTCGTGACCGTTCCCTGCTTGCCGGGCACGCTTAAACAGGCTTCCGGCCCGGTCTGTTCTCCCTCCGTCTTTAAGATCACCGGATTGACTAACACCAGCGGCCCGTCCCCGATGTCGATCACCACGATCCGCTTCAAGATCCCCACCTGGGGAGCCGCAAGGCCGACTCCCTCCGAGTCATACATGGTCTCCAGCATGTCCGCGATCAGCTTTTCCGTCCGCGGCGTCATCGCCTTTACTTCCTTCGCCCTCTTGGTCAGTACCTCGTCCCCGATCTCCCGAATCAATCTCAGTGCCATAATACGCATCCTTTCCTGTTCCTTAGATAGTTTCTGTTCCAAACTGCCGCTTTTATTCCATATCAAACTGATATTGTACCTGCTTTCCCCAGTCGAGGGCCTCCAGCCTCCGCTTCAGCTCCAGAAGGGGCTCCTCCTCCTCGCACTTCGCATAAAACAGATACCGGTAAACATCGTTGATCTTTGCCACGGAGGCCTTCGCCGGCCCCAGAAGCTCCAGAACCCCCGATACATCCGTCTCCTCGGCCTTCCGCCTCACGGTCTCAGCCATGGCCTCTGCCGCCTCCTCCTCCCTCGAGGTGATGAGCAGGGCCAGCATCCGATAAACCGGCGGATACCGGAGAAGCTTCCGGTAGAGGATCTCGTGCCAGTAAAAGCCCTCGTAGTCCTGGCTCGCCGCCGCCTCCACGCTGTAATTGTCCGGCGAATAGCTCTGGATCACCACGTGGCCGGGAAGGCTGTCCCGCCCCGCCCGCCCCGCCGCCTGGGTGAGCAGCGAGAAGGTCCGCTCCCCCGCCTCGTAGCCGCCAGAATAGAGGGATAAGTCCGCCGCCAGGATCCCCACCAGCGTCACCCTTGGGAAATCATGGCCCTTGACGATCATCTGGGTGCCCACGAGGATGTCCGCCTTCCCGTCGGCAAAGGCAGACAGGATGGCGTCGTGGCTGCCCTTCTTCGAGGTAGTGTCCATGTCCATCCGCAGGACGCCCGCCTCCGGGAACATGGCCTTCACCAAGGCTTCCACCTTCTGGGTTCCCGTCCCGAACCCGGCAATGTATCCGGAACCGCAGGAGGGACAGGCCTTCGGAATGGCCGTCTCGTACCCGCAGTAATGGCATTTCAAGGTTCCGTCCCGGTGGACCTTTAAGCTCACGTCACAGTGGGGACATTTGACCGCCTTCCCGCAGGAACGGCAGGAGACGAAGCCCGCATAGCCCCTCCGGTTCAAAAAGAGCAGGATCTGCTCCCCCCGCTTTAAGGTCTCCCCCATCAGCTCCTTGAGCCTCCGACTGAAGATCCCCCGGTTTCCCGCCTTGAGTTCCTCCCTCAGGTCAACGATCTCCACCGAGGGCAGGGTGCTCTCCTCCTTGGCCCTGGTCTTCATCTGGAAAAAATGGTACTCCCCGTTCTGGGCCCGGTAATAGGAGGAGGCCGAGGGAGTGGCCGAGCCCAAGATCGTCATGGCCCCCGCCAGCTCGCACCGTTTTATGGCCGTGTCGACGGCATGGTATCTGGGGACCGTCTCGCTCTTGTAGGCCGCCTCGTGCTCCTCGTCGATGATGATCAGCCCCAGGTTCGGAAAAGGGGTAAAGAGGGCGGAGCGGGGGCCGATCATGATATCCAGGCCGCCCCGCCTCGCCCGCTCCATCTGGTCCGACTTCTCCCCGGCCGAAAGCCTGGAGTGGACGATGGACACCCGGTCCCCGAACTGCCGATAAAACCGCATGACCGTCTGCCAGGTCAGGGCGATCTCCGGGATCAGCACGATGGCCTGCTTCCCCTCCGCCGCCACCTGGCGGATCACCTCCATATAGACCTCCGTCTTCCCGCTGCCGGTGATCCCGTGGAGATAACAGGGCCGTCTGTCCCCCCGAAAGGCGGAGAGGATCCCCGATACGGCCGCAAGCTGCTCCTCATTGAGCCGGACCCGCTCCCCCGGGGCCGCCCCCTCCCCCACGGGGCTTCGGAAGCTGCTCCTTGTCTCCAGGGCGCAGATTCCCTGTTCCAGGAAGGGCCGCACGGAGGCCGCCGACACCCGAAGCTTCTGCACCACCATCTCGTAGGGCAGCGTCTCGTCCTCCAGAAAAGCCTCCAGAAGCCGCACCCTGGCCTTCTGGTTCTTTTTCCGGTAAAGGGCCAAGAGCGCCTCACATTCCTCCCGGCTCACCTTCCGCACCAGATATTTTTTCTCCACGGCCTTAAGCTTACGCTTCACGGGAAGCACCGTCTTTAACGCCTGGATCATGGTGCCGCCGTACCGCTCCTTCATCCAGGCCGCCAGGCGGATCAGCTGCCCCTCGATGGGCATCCCGTCCTCGCAGACGGCCTCCAGCTTTTTGATCTTAAGAGGGTCATAATCCGTTTTTTCCGAAAAACCGATGATATAACCGTCCCGGATCCGGTTTCCCTGGCCGAAAGGCGCCCGAACTCTCGCTCCCAGTCGGACCTGTTCCGAGAGCTCCTCCGGGATCTCATACTGGAACACCCGATCCACCGCCGTATGGGTAATGTCGACAATGACATCAGCATATGGTCTCAACATGTGTTTTACGTCTCTTTCTGTAAAAGAATTGCCGCTATTCTCTGAGGGCCGCCGCCGCTTGGGAAAGCTTCATCGCATTGGAGCCCTTGAGCAGCAACAGATTTCCGTCTCCTGCCTGGGTCTTCAAGAAAGGCAGCGCCTCCTCGCCGGAGGCGAAAAACCGCACCGCATCCTCTGCCGGCCTGCCCGCCGCCGCCCGCCCCCCAAGAAAGCCCGCCCCGATCTCCTCTGCCAGCTTTCCGACGCAGACCAGGCAGTCCACCGAACAGCCGGCCGCAAACCGCCCCACCTCCCGGTGAAAGCGTCCGGTCTCCTCCCCCAGCTCCATCATGTCCGCCAGAACCGCCACCTTTTTCCCGGCCGCCTCCATGCCGTCAAGGACCTCCAGGGCCGCCCGCATGGAATCGGGGCTCGCATTGTAGGTGTCGTCGATGAGGGTAAAATCCGCAAGCCTGAATATCTGCTGCCGGTTTTGAAAGCCGGAAAAACCCTCCAGGGCCTTCGCCGCCCGCTCTGGGGGAATTCCCCAGAGAGAGGCCGCCGCCAGGGCCGCCAGGGCGTCCAGGACCAGATGCCGACCGAGGACCGGGAGCCGCACCGGCACCCGCTCCTCCCCGCACAGGGCCGTGAACTCCGTGCCGCTCTCCGTGAGCCGGACCTGCTCCGCCCGGAAGGCGCAGTTTTCGCCAAATCCGTAAAAGATCCGCCTGAAGCCCCGGTCTGCCGGGACAGTCCTCAGATACTCGTCGTCCCCGTTCAGGATCAGTGCGCTCCCCGGCTCCATGGACGAGGCGATCTTAAGCTTCTCCTTAAAAATATTCTCCCTGGTCCCAAGCTGCTCGATGTGGGCCACGCCGATGTTGGTGATCACCGCCGCCTGGGGCCTGGCCAGGGAGGAGAGGACCTCCATCTCCCCGAAATCGCTCATGCCCATCTCCAGCACCGCCAGTTCATCCTCCTCCCCCATCTCCGTCAGGGTGACCGGGAGCCCAATGTCGCTGTTGAAATTTTTTGCGGTCTTAAAGACCTGAAAGCCTGCGCCCAGGGCCGTGGCCGTCATCTCCCTGGTGGTGGTCTTGCCCACGCTTCCGGTAATGCCGATGACTGGAATTCCTATCCGCTCCCGGTAATCTCTTCCCACTGCCTGCAGGGCCTTCAGGGTGTCCTCCACCCGGATCCAGGCGGCTCCTGCCAGGGGCTCCATGTCCCGGGAACAGAGTACCGCCGCCGCCCCGTTCCCGATGGCCTGGGCCAGATAGTCGTGGGCGTCGGACCTGGCCCCGATCAGGGGCACGAACAGGTCCTGCCCCCTCATGGCCCGGGAATCAATGCTCACGTTTTTTAAAGGAAGGTTTTCGTCCCCCGCAAGGAGTCTCCCCCCTGTCGCCCGCACAATGTCTTTTACCGTCGTCCGTTCCATACATTTTTCCTCTCATTTATAGGTAGATAAGGCCCTGAGCGCCTCCTCTCTGTCGGAAAATGGCGTCCGGAGTCCCTTCGTCTCCTGATATTCCTCGTGGCCCTTTCCGATGATGGCAATGATATCGCCCACCTTTCCGTGGCGGACGGCGTAGCCGATGGCCTCCCTCCTGTCCGGGACGACCACGTACTCGCCTCCCGTTTCCCGGATACCCTCCTCGATGAAGGAAAGGATCTCCCCCAGGGGCTCATATCTGGAATTATCCTCCGTCACCACGGAAATATCCGCCCAGGCCCCTGCGGCCCGCCCCATGCCGGTCCTTCTCAGCCGGGAGCGGTTCCCCCCGCAGCCAAAGACGCAGATCAGACGGCGGGGCTCATAGGCTTTCAGAGTCTTCAGCAGATTCTCCATGCTGTCCTCGTTGTGGGCGTAGTCCACGATCACCCACAGGTGGTTGTTCCCGGAGACCACCTCCATACGGCCGGGCACCCGGACGCCCCTGAGGGCCTCTGCCGCCGTCCGCACCGGCACGCCGAGCCGCTCCGCCGCCGCAATGGCCGCCAGGCTGTTTCGGACGTTATACTCTCCGGGGAGGGGCAGGAAGACAGTCTCCCCGTCTCCCCCGGACCCCGGAACCGCCCTGCGCAGCCGGTATTCGCAGCCCAGCATCCGGCTGTCCTTATACCGGGCCATGTCCTCCGCCCGGAAATCCCCCTCCGAGAGCCCGTAGGTGAGCAGCCGGCAGGAAGCCCTGGCCGTCACCTCCCCGGCCCATCTGTCGTCCCGGTTGACGATCCCCGTGTCACAGTTTAAGAACAGGCGGCTCTTCTGGTACAGATAGTCCTCAAAGCTCTCATGCTCTCCCGGCCCGATGTGGTCCGGAGAAAGATTGGTGAAAATGCCGCACTGAAAATGCAGATCCGCCACCCGCTCCGTTTTGATCCCCTGGGAGGACACCTCCATGACCACGTGGGTACAGCCGGAATCCTTCATCTCCCGCAGGATCCGCTGCAGCTCGTGGGCCTCCGGCGTAGTGTGGGAGAGGGAAAGCTTCTCCTTCCCCAGAAAGGCCCCGTTGGTGCCGATGAGCCCCGTTTTATGGCCCGCCGCCTCCAAGATCCCCCGGAGCATGTAGGCCGTCGTGGTCTTTCCCTTGGTCCCCGTCACCGCCACCGACGTCATGGACCGCAGGGGATATCCGTAAAAAGCCGCTGCCAGCGGGGAGAATGCCCGCCTCGTGGAGGCTACCAACAGGAGGGCCGCCTCCGTCTGCCTTCTCCCGGAGCCCGAAAACTGCTTTTCCAGCCGCCCTGCCTCCCGGTTCCCCTCCTCCATGACCACCACGGAGGCCCCCTTTTCCAGGGCTTCCCCCGCAAACAGGTGGCCGTCCTGCCTGAACCCCTCCAAGCAGACGAACATGTCGCCCGCCTTCACCTCCCTGGAATCACAGGTGATCCCTGTCACGTTCGTTCCGGCGCTTCCCCGGAGCCTGATATATCCCACATGGGACAGCAGACTGCTCAATACCATGAATTTCTCCGCATAAAATTTTCCTTCCTATATTTTATGCGGAGAGCCCGAAAGTGTCCGTTATGACAAAAGCTCTTCGAACTCCTCCAGGGTCATGAGGACCTTCCTCGGCTTCGTCCCCTCTTCCTCTCCCACCACGCCGGCCTCGGCAAGCTGGTCCATGATCCGGGCCGCCCGGTTGAAACCGACCTTGAAGGCCCTCTGTAGCATACCGATGGAGCCCTTCTCCTTCTCGATCAGGAACCGGCCCGCATCTGCGAAATAGGCGTCCCGCTCCCCGCCGCCGACCCCCTCGAAGCCCGGGGAGGCGTTCACCCGGTTTTCCACGTCCGTGCTGTAGTCCGTGTCGGTATTCTCGGAGAGGAACTCCACCACCTTTGACACCTCGTCATCCGAGACAAAGGCACCCTGCACCCGAACCGGCTTCTGGTAGCCGGAGGGATAAAAGAGCATGTCGCCCTTTCCCAGGAGCTTTTCCGCCCCGTTCATATCGATGATGGTCCTGGAATCCACCCCCGACGACACGGAAAAAGCGATTCTGGAGGGCACGTTGGCCTTGATGAGGCCCGTGATTACGTTGACGGAGGGCCGCTGGGTCGCCAGCACCAGATGGATCCCGGCCGCCCTGGCCATCTGGGCCAGCCGGCAGATGGCGTCCTCCACCTCCCCCGGCGAGACCATCATCAGGTCGGAAAGCTCATCCACAATGATGACCACGTGGGGCAGGGGAGTCACCTCCTCCCCGTCCTCCGCCTCGCTCTTCAGTTTTTCGTTGTAGCCCTTCAGATCTCTCACATTGAAGCCCGCAAATTTTTTGTAGCGGTCCGTCATCTCGGCCACCGCCCAGTTTAGGGCCCCGGCCGCCTTTTTGGGGTCCGTCACCACCGGGATCATCAGGTGGGGGATCCCATTGTAAATACTGAGCTCCACCACCTTGGGATCGATCATGATCAGCTTCACCTCCGAGGGCTCCGCCTTGTAGAGGATGCTCATGATCAGCGTGTTGATACAGACGGATTTTCCGGAACCGGTGGCCCCGGCGATCAGAAGATGGGGCATCCTGGCCATGTCCGTCACCACCGTCTGCCCGGCGATGTCCCGCCCCACGGCAAAGGCCAGCTTCGACGGAAAAGTCCGGAATTCCTCCGACTCGATCACGTCCCGGAAGGCCACCGTCATGTTCTCTTTGTTGGGCACCTCGATCCCCACTGCCGACTTGCCGGGGATGGGCGCCTCGATGCGGATGTCCGCCGCCGCCAGGTTTAACTTGATGTCGTCGGTCAGCGACACGATCCGGCTCACCTTGACTCCCTGCTCCGGGGTCAGCTCATACCTGGTCACGGAGGGCCCGCAGCTGATGTTGGTCACCGTCACGCCCACGCCGAAGTTCCGCAGGGTCTGCTGCAGCTTGACGGCCGTCTCCCGAAGCTCCGCATCCCGGTTCTTCACCCTCCGTTCCCCCTGCCTGAGAAGGGAGAAGGACGGTCTCACGTAGGGCTTCGGCGGCCGTTTCGGCTCCTGCGGACGGAGCGGGACCTCCGCAGACTTCACAGTCTCCGGATGACCAGACGCCGCTCCATTTTGGGAGGACATATCCGTAAAGCGGGCGCTCCCCGAGGTTCCCCGGCCGCTATTCTCCGACCGGAAAATGGACCCCTCCTGCGGGGAGCCGCCCCGGACGGGAGCAATTTTCTCTGCGGCCTTCGCCCGCTTCGCCGCAATGGGATCCGGCTCCGTGGGATCCTCCTCCACCTCGATGACCTTTCCACCGGCCGTCACGATCTGCCGTACCTCGCCGGAAGAGACTTCCTCCGCCCCCCGGAAAGACACTTCTCGGCCTGTTCTCTCCGATTCCGAAGCCGTTTCCGGCCCCCGGACCGCTTCTACCCGGCCAGCCTCCTCCGATTCCGAAGCCATCTCCGACCCCCAGGCCGCCTCCATCTTTCTGGCCTCCTCCGATTCCAAAATTTCTTCCGCTTCCCGAAGCGTCTCCGGTGCCGCACTCTCCTCCCAGGGAAGTTCCCCCTCCTCCACGGGAGGGATCCTGTACAGCGGAATGCCCGGCTGCTCTTCATCAGCGTTTCGTCCTCCTTCCGCCATGTGGTCCAGCTCCGACAGAGTGCTCCTCACCCGCTCCGCCCTAAGCGGACCTGTTTCTTCCATATATATCGCTTCCTCACGGGGAACCTCTTCTTCATAGGGACTCTCTTTTTCATAAGAAGAAGCCTCCTCCAGGGCCGTCTCTTCCCCCTCGGATAAATAGCCTTCCCGCATCCCATGGATCTCTCCCGTAAAGACGTCCGCCGCTCTCCCGGCCGCTTCCTTTCCCGTGCGTCTTTTCTTATCTTTCCCCGGCTTTTCCGTCTCCTGCGGCATGGCGTCTTCCTCCTCCGCAATCTCCGTGTTCAGAGACACCCCCCGCACCTTTTTGTCAAGCCTGGACTTCCGCTTTTCCTCCGCACGGATCTCGTGACGTCTGACCAGATCCTCCCTGGCCGTGTCATACACCTTTTTCCCGCCCTTTTTGATCGGGTTCAGAAGTGATTTCTGCGTCGTTATCACAATTCCCGCCATGGCCAAAAGAATCAGCACCACGTAGGCTCCCACCATTCCCAGGGACGGATACAAAAGCTTCAGGCAGATTCCTCCGAGAAGCCCGCCGTCCGGGACTTCCGGCGCCCGCATATAATAGTCCTTCAACGTCAGGGCGCCGTCGTACTCGCTGACCGCCAGAAAAGTGGCGATTCCGCAGAACGCAGCCACCACCAGCACCGACACCAGCACCCGGACCACCGCCCTTCTGCTCCCTTCATTGGACAATAGAAAACAGATCACCAGAAACAGATAAAAAGGAATGATGTACCCCACGACCCCAAAGATTCCCCGCAGGAGCCGATAAAGCATCTCGCCGAGCGTCCCGCACCAGTGCATGTTGCTGCAAAAGAGCAGGACCATGACGGCCAATCCCGCAAAAAACACCAGCTCCTTTTTCAGAGCCGGCTCCATGCCCTCTTCCCCGGTCCTTTTTGCGGAAGCGCTCCTCCTTGTATTCTTCGCCGTCGTTTTTCTCCCCGCCGTGGTTTTTCTTTTTTGCGTCTGCGTCTTCTTTTTAGCCTGTGCCACGTCTCTTCCCTCCGATTATTTCTGCCCCTGCGCATCTTTTCTCCCCTCCGGACAGACATACGTAGTTTAGTATACCATCTTGAGGGAAAGGAAACAAGTCGCGGTTCAAAAAATTGTGTTGACGCTTTTCCATATTTATAATAGTATAAAGTTATAAAACGAAAGAAACGGGGGAAAATACGTGGATATATTTTCAGTTCTTACATTGCTCGGCGGCATCGGCCTGTTCCTGTACGGCATGAGCCTTCTCGGCACTTCTTTGGAGAAAATCGCAGGTGCCGGTCTTGAGAAAACCCTGGAAAAACTGACCAACAACCGTTTAAAGGGCCTTGCCCTGGGCACCGTGGTCACGGGTATTATTCAAAGCTCGGCCGCCACCACGGTCATGCTGGTCGGCTTCGTAAACGCCGGCATTATGAAATTCGCCCAGACCATCCCGGTCATCATGGGCGCCAACATCGGTACCACGGTCACCGGCCAGATCCTTCGTCTCGGTGACTTGTCCGGCTCTCAGCTCTTTTTTGAACTGATTAAGCCCACCTCCTTTGCCCCGATCGTGATCGCCATCGGTTCCTTCATGATCCTGGTCAGCAAGCGCAGAAAGACCAGGAACATCGCCCATCTGCTGATCGGCTTCGGTATCCTCTTTTTCGGCATGACCACCATGGAGTCGGCCCTTTCGCCACTCAAGGATTCCCCTGCCTTCCAAGAAATCTTCTTTATGTTTAGCAACCCGATCCTGGGCGTCCTCTTAGGCGCCGTGGTGACCGCCGTCCTGCAGAGTTCCTCGGCCTCCGTCGGTATTTTGCAGGCCATCGCCTCCACGGGAACGGTGACTTTCTCCATGGCCGCCCCCATCATCATCGGCCAGAACATCGGCAAGTGCGTTACCGTGCTCATCGCCAGTATCGGTACCAACAAAAACGCCAAGCGGGTGGTGGCCTGCCATCTGATGATCAACATCATCGGCGCCATCATGTTCCTGATTGGCATCTACGGTTTTCAGGCTCTGGTCGGATTCTCCTTCTGGGACAGCGCCATGACCAGGGGTAACATCGCCGACTTCCATACTTTGTTCAACATTGCGACCAGCCTGGTCCTGCTGCCCTTTTGCAACGTGCTGGTGGCCATCTCCAAAAGGCTCCTCCACGACGACGCCCCCTCCCGTGCGGACTCCTGTCTGGCGCTTCTGGACGACATCTTTCTGGACCGCCCGACCCTGGCCCTGGACCAGTGCCGCAAGGTGACCCTCCAGATGGGTGAGACCATTATGGAAAATTTTGACATGGCCGTATCCCTCCTGGAAAATTTCGACGAAAAGACCTTTGAAAAACTCAATGAAAACGAAAATTTCCTGGACAAGTGCGAGACCTCTGTGGGCGAGTACGTGGTCCGCATCTCCGCCCAGCACATCCGGCGGACGGACCAGCGTGAAACCGCCATGCTTCTCCACTGCGTCAGTGATTTCGAGCGAATCGGCGACCACTGTGTGAACATCGCCGAGGTGGGCCAGTTCAACAAGGAGCAAGGCATCTCTTTCTCCAAGAAGGGATTGAAGGAGATTCGGATGGTCATCGAGGCCGTCAAACACGTGCTGAATATCACCCTGGATGCCTACGAGAAGGACGATCTGACCGGTGCCTACCGGGTGGAGCCTCTGGAGGAGGTCATCGACGTCCTCAGAGAAACCATCAAAACCCACCACATCGAACGACTCAGCAAGGGTAATTGCAGCGTCCAGGCCGGGATTTCCCTGACGGAATTTTTGACCAGCGCCGAACGGATCTCCGACCACTGCTCCAACGTAGCCCTACATATCATTGAAAAGCTGAGCAACACCAAGAACTTCGATTCCCACGAGTTCCAGAAAGTCATGCACCGGGGGGCGACGGAGGAGTACAAGGCGCTCTACAAATATTACGAATCCCAGTACTACGATCCGATCAAATAAATGCGGTTCCGCAGCCGTGTCTCAAACGAACGCAGAAAAAAGAACAGGCTGAATCCGACCTCTCAGACCGGTTCCGCCTGTTCTTTTTTCTGCGTTCCCCAACGTTCTCCCATTTATTCTTAATCGTCTGTCTGTTCAGTTCAACTATCGTCTATCCTTTTCCTAATCCGCAGTGAATTCCGCAGAATAGATTTCATTCCCACCGGAATCCAGGTACTGAACCACCACGATCGGGTCTTCCACGTCCACCGCCAGCTTGATGGACTTGGCCACGCTGACAAAGGTTTCCCGCTCTGCTTCCAGCCCCTGCTGTAGCTCCTCCGCCATGCCATCCCCGTTCTCCAATTCCAGATAAGTCAAGGTGTAGATCAGTCGGTTGCCCTCGCCCGTGATCGCAATGTCCATGCTGGAACCGTCCAGGCTCTTCTTCTGGAGCTCAAGCTGGGTCTGAACCTCCTCGGAATTGGCAAAATCCGCAACCGTGGCGAACTTTTTGCCGGATGTGTCGGACATCTGGGCGCCCTTCGTCTCTTCCGCCGTCGTCTCCACGTCCGCATTCGCCGTCTGCTCTGCATGCGTTCCGCGATCTTCCGCCGTAGTCTCCAGGTCCGTTTCCTTTGTCTGCGCTGCGCTGGGCGGTTTCACGGCGCTGTCCTCGCCTTCCTTGCCCCCGCATGAGGCCAGAACCATCAACGTAACGGCGAATGCCGCACACAGGGCCGTCTTAAAACTCTTCCCCGCCATCCTGTCACTCCTTTTTCAATTTCATTTTTCGATATCATTATATCCCCTTTCCGAAAAAAGTCAATACGTTTCCCCGATAACGGATTTTCTGCGGGAAAGCAGCACAACAGTCTCGACTGTATTTTCATTGAGCAACCTAATTTCCGGGAGATTTATCTCCCTGCTAACCTCACCATCATAATACACTGGAAAGTTAAAGTTTATCTGCTTCAGCATGCGTCCATTATCCAACTTTTCCGGATAAATTTCAACGCTTTCTATAAA